>PKXA01000072.1 GCA_003133325.1 Acidimicrobiaceae bacterium
TTCGCCTTCGGCGATGCCGGCTACCACGGGTCGGCCGGTGGCGCCCCGCTCAACAGACCGATCGTGGGGATGGCGCCAACTCCCGATGGGCGCGGCTATTGGCTGGCGGCGTCCGATGGCGGGATCTTCTCCTTCGGCGACGCCGGCTACCACGGTTCGGCCGGCGGCGTCCCGCTCAATAGCCCGATCGTCCTCATTGAGGCAGCTCCCGATGGAGGGGGCTATTGGCTGGTGGCCTCCGACGGGGGGATCTTCAGCTTCGGTGACGCTGGGTTCTTCGGGTCCGCCGGTGGGCTTCCGCTCAACAAACCCATCGTCGGAATGGCCATCTGACCCTCGGTCAGCCCCGTAGGCGCTGCAGCTCGGCCACCACGGCCTTGCCGTTGGCCTGGCCACGGGTCGACTTCATCACCTGTCCGATGAACACCTGGGCCAGTTTGTCCTCCCCCGCACAGTAGCGGGCCCACTCGTCAGGATTGCCTTCGATCGCGTGGGCCACGGTGACCGACAACAAGTTGTCGGACATGGCCTCGAACCCCTTTTCCCGGGCGATGGCCGACGGGTCACCACCGCCCGCAGCCAACAGTTCGGCCAGCACGGTCTTGGCCTGGGTGGAACTGAGCGTACCGGCGGCCTCCATCGACAACAGGGTCACAAAGGACCCGGGGTCGAGTTGGCGGGCGGCCTCCGGGTCGGCGGCCGCCTCGTTGGCGGTCCGAGCCAACGCCAGTGCCGTCGGGATGCCACCGGCAATGGCCTCGACCACCAGATCGTCCAAGCCGAGGTCGACCACCGTCGCTACCTGTTCGGTCCGGGCATCGGTGACGTTCCCGGCATCCCTGAGCAGATCGGCCAAGCGAGCGCGGCGTTGGGCCGGCATCATCCCCAGGGCGTCAGCCACTGCCTCCTTCCAATCGGAGTCGGGAACCAACGGCACCAAATCCGGCTCGAGAAAGTACCGATAGTCGTACGCATCCTCCTTCGAGCGCAGCATCACCGTTCGGCTGGCATCCTCATCCCAATGCCGAGTCTGTTGCATGATCTGCTCCCCCGATTCGATCAGGGCAATCTGTCGCCCGGCCTCGTAGTCGATGGCCCGGCCCACCGACCGCACCGAGTTCAGGTTCTTGATTTCGCACCGGGTCCCGAACGGGTCGTCGGCCGACCGGCGCACCGAGACATTGGCGTCGACCCGCATCGATCCCTCTTCCATCTTCCCGTCCGACGCCCCCGTCGCCACCAGCACCGACCGCAACTCGGTGACATACGCCCGGGCCTGCGCCGAGGTGCGGAGGTCCGGACAACTGACGATCTCCACCAGCGGGACTCCGGAACGGTTGTAATCGACCAACGAATAATCGGCGCCATGAATACGTCCGGTAACTCCGGCGTGGGTGGTCTTTCCGGTGTCTTCCTCCATATGCGCCCGTTCGATCCCGACCCGAAAACCGTCAGGTAACTCGAGCCAGCCATCGACGTTGATCGGTTCGTCATATTGGCTGATCTGATAGTCCTTGGCCTGATCCGGGTAGAAGTAGTTCTTCCGGTGGAAGGTGGACGGACGAATCTCACAGTTGAGGGCGGTGCCGATGGCCATGGCCATCTCCACCGCCTTCTGGTTGAGCACGGGAAGTGAGCCGGGGAGACCGAGACATACCGGGCACACATTGGTATTGGGCTCGTTCCCGAACATGTTGGGACATCCACAGAACAACTTGGTGGTCGTCTTCAGCTCGCAGTGGACCTCGAGCCCGATCACCATCACCCAACCGTCGGTCACGTTCGGCCTCCCCCCGTCGAGGCCGCCGCTTCGATGACGGCAGCCGCTTCGATGACGGCCGCCGCCCGAAGCAGTGTGCTTTCGGCCAACGCGGGGGCAAGCAGTTGCACCCCGACCGGGAGTCCGTCATCCCCTCTCCCGAATGGGATGCTGATGGCCGGGTGCCCGGCCAGATTGCTCGGAATGGTGCACACATCCGAGAGGTACATGGTCATCGGGTCCCCGACCTTGGCTCCGATGGGAAACGCCGTCGATGGGGTGGTGGGACCCAGCAACACATCACATCTGCGATACGCACGTTCGAATCCCTCGATGATCTTGGTTCGCACCCGGAGCGCCTGGCTGTAGTAGGCGTCCATGTACCCGGCGGACAGTGCGTAGGTCCCGAGCATGATGCGGCGCTTGACTTCGGCACCGAAACCGGCGGAGCGGGTGGCGGTGTTCATTGCCATGGTGTCCTCGGCGTCCACCCGCAGACCGAAGCGAACTCCGTCGTAGCGCGCCAGGTTGGACGACGCCTCCGCCGGAGCGATCAGATAGTAGGCGGACAGTCCGAGCCGGACCTCGGGTACCGATATCTCCTCGAGGCGTGCGCCAGCCGCCGCGCATGCTTCGGCGGCCTGGCGGGTACGGGCGACCACGTCGGCGTCGGCACCCTCGAGGAACTCGGTCAACACGCCGACGGTCATCCCTTGGATGCCCTCGTCCAGTGCCGACAGGACCCGAGGGGCCGGTCGGTCGAGACACGTGGAGTCTGCGGGATCGTGGCCACCGATCACGTCGAACACCAACGCGGCGTCGGCCACGGTGGTGGTCAACGGCCCTATCTGGTCCAAAGAGCTGGCGAATGCAACCAACCCGTAGCGGGACACCGTGCCGTAGGTGGGCTTCATTCCCACCACCCCACACAGGGCGGCCGGTTGACGAATGGATCCACCGGTGTCCGTACCGAGCGCCACCGGCGCGAATCCCACTGCCACCGCGGCGGCGGAGCCCCCCGAGGAGCCCCCTGGAACGCGACTGGTGTCGTGGGGGTTCCGGGTCGGGCCGAAGGCGGAGTTCTCGGTGGACGAACCCATGGCGAACTCGTCCATATTGGTCTTGCCCACCATGACTGCACCGGCCTCACCCAACCGGGTCACCACCGTGGCGTCATACGGGGGGCGCCAGCCGTCGAGGATCCGGGACGAACAGGTGGTCGGCACCCCTCGGGTGCACAGGTTGTCCTTCAGCGCCACCGGCACCCCGGCCAACAGGCCAGGGTCCCCCCCCGACGCCACCAGTTGGTCGACGATGGTCGCCTGCGCACGAGCGGCATCCCGGGTAACCAGATTGAACGCGTGGATCTCGCCATCGTGGGCGTCGATGGCAGCCAGATAGTCGTCGAGGACCTCGACCGCGCTGGCTTCCCCATTGCGTATGGCGGCAGCCAGGCCGAGCGCCGACCGGGGAGGCGTCACGGGGCCTCGCCGAGAATGCGCGGCACACGGAACCGATGGTCCTCGACGGAGGGAGCGGCAGCGAGGACCTCCTCGCGATCGACGGTCTGGCCGGGGATATCAGGCCTCAGCACATTGATCACCGCCATGGCATGGGCGGTGGGGGGCACGTCGGCGAGGTCGAGCAGCGCCACGTCGGCGGCATGGTCGAGAACCACCGCCAGTTGCCCGGTGAACAGGTCGAGTTCTTCGTCGCTGAGGTGGAGTCGGGCCAGACCTGCGACATGAGCCACGTCCTCGCGAGTCAGCCGAGGGGTGTCCACCATCAGGACGCCCGCGCCACGCCCGGCCCGCCCAGGACCTCGACGGCAAAGGCCACCACCCGCTCTTCGATCACCGGTGCGTCCCAATCGAGGGTGGCAACGTGATAGCTGCGTTCGAGATAGATCCTCTCGATCGGGCCACCCACCCCGCGTTCGAGGACATCGCCGGATTCAACCGCCACCACATGGTCGACCCGGCTGCTGATCAGCAGGGTGGGGCAACGGATCTCCCCCAACAGAGGCTCCACGGTGTCAACCGCTTCGAACAGGGAGAGGGCGGCAGCCAAAGGCGAGGTGGCATACGCCAGCTCCACCGGGCCTTCTTTGGCGATGTCCGAGCCGATCCCGTCCACCAGTTCGGTGCCGGCCGCCAACAGATCACGGATGACCGCCCGGAGCTCCTCCGGCGGGGGGTCGACCAACGGATTGACGACGGCGATACCGGCGATCTCCGGGTGGCGGGCGGCCAACCAGCAGCTGAGGGTCCCCCCCATGGACAGGCCGGTCACGATCACCTTTTCACACCGGGCCGCCAACGCCAGATAGGCGGCTTCCGCTGCTCCCGACCAGTCCTCCCACCGAGTCGGCACCAGGTCCTCGACGGCGGTGCCATGTCCGGGCAGCAGCGGCAGATCGACGGTGAATCCCGCCTTCCCCAACGCCAAGGCCAGCGGTCGCATCGACTGCGGGTTGCCGGTGAACCCGTGGAGGACGAGCGCGCCATGGGATCCGCCTTCGGACGACCACGGTTCGGCACCTGACATGATCGAGGCAGTCATGGTCCGGCATGCTATCGGTGATACCGACGGCGCCCGGGCGGCCACGGGTTCCTCAATCGCCGCGGCGCTATGGTTGCCTGGCACGAGAGACCACGTATTGATAGGCAAGGAGCAACGTACCCATGGCCGCACATCTCTTTCTCAGCGACGAATGGCTCATCGAGGCTCGGAGTATCCGGGCCGAATTCCACGGCAAGGGTGAGCCCATTCCCCACTCGGTAAGGATGAATCTGGTGATCACCGCGGTTCCCTTCGGAGAGGGTACGGTCAACGCCCATATGGACACCACGTCGGGCCAACTCGAGCTCGACATGGACCATATCGACCCGGCGGACCTCAAGGTGACGCTCGATTACGAAATTGCCAAGGCCATCCTCATCGAGGGAAATCCCCAGGCGGGCATGCAGGCATTCATGTCCGGCAAGATCAGGGTCGAAGGCGACATCGCCAAGCTCATGGTCATGCAGACGAGCGGTGCCGACCCGACAACTGAACAAGTGGCGGCTCGGATCAAAGCGATGACCGAGTAGTTCAGCCGGACGGCGACTCAACCGCGGTGATCCCTCGGCTGGGGCGCGGGGTGTTCTTCATGAACATGCCACACCCGGCCGCGGCCACCGCCGCCACCACTCCCACCAGATAGGCGCGGTGGAAGGAATGGAGGGTACCCACCCCCCCGTGGGCTGACGCCTGCACCGTGACCATGACCTGTATGCCGGCCACCACCCCGATCTGGGTGATCAACTGTTGGGCTGCACTCATGACTCCGAGCTCATCCGCCTTCACCTCGTTGGAGGCCAGCGAGGATGTCGACGGTGTGAGAATGCCGATGCCCGCACCCGAAAGGGCCAGGGCGATCATGATGATGACCAACGACGGATGTACTCCGAGTTGGGTGAAGACCACCATTGAACCGGCCAGCGTGGCCGCCCCCACCACGGTGGAGATCCGTTCACCGATCACCACGGCTGTATATCCAGCAATGGGAGCAATGAGCGAAAACAGGAGTGGTCTTGCCGTGGACACCAAGCCGGCCCGCGTTTCGCTATAGCCATAGATACCTTCCATCAACAATGGGAACAGAAAGAACCCACCCATATAGGCGAAGTTGGCCAAGGCCTTGGCCACCAGAGGGAATGTGAAGTTCCGCAACCGGAAGTAGCGCAGCGGAATCAGCGGATGGTCGGCCCGCTGTTCCTGCAACACGAACCAGATGCCGGTGATGATCGAGGCTCCCAAGATGCTCAAGATGACGGGCGAACCGAAACCCCGCGCCGGTGCCAAGTTGAGGGCCATCAAACCCAATGTCACCGAGGCGGCCAGGGTGAACGATCCCGTCCAGTCGAGATGACGCCACGGGCGGTTTCGCAGTTCGGCCAACGGCGCCCCACCGTTGGAGTGCATCTCGAGGCCCCCTTCGGATGAGTGGATTCGGCCCGGCAGCACAACCACGGCGAGCACCGCCGCAACCGCCATCAACGGCAACTCGCCCCAAAAGAGGGCGCGCCAGCCGAAGTACTGGATGATGGGTGCGCCAACTGTCACCCCGATGACCGGCCCGCCTGCTCCCACCAGTGCCCACCATCCCAAGGCCTTGACCCGATCTTCGTGGGAGAAGACCTGGAGCACCAGAGCCATCGACGCAGCTCCGGTGGCGGCGCCCTCTATCCCGTCCAGCAACCTGGCGCCGATCAGCACCCCCGCAGTGGGAGCGGTGGCCGTCAACACCACACAGACCGCGGCTCCGAGCAGGCCCCAGAGGTAGAGGCGCCGATAACCACCGATATCCCCCAGTTTGCCGAGAACCGGGGCCGCCACCCCGAACGCCAACAAAGGTCCGGTCGACGTCCAGGTGAGGGTGGAGACCGAGGTGTGGAGCTGGTGGGCGACCTGGGGAAGCGCCACCACAAACACGGTGAAGGTGATGTTCACCGAGAGCAGCCCGGCCAGCACGGTCCAAAGGACCCACCACTGGTACCGATCCGAGGAGCGGACCCTTCGATGCATCCGGTGGCGGAAGAGAAGGGGCCACGGAACGACGATCCCCCCTTCAGCGCCGGCTCCGGTGCCGCTGAGCATCGCCTCAGCCTCGATCACCTCCGAGGAGTCGAACCCGTGATCTCTCCCGGCCAGACCACCTCTGTCGACCGGTGTCACCATTCAGCCACCGAGCCGGGGCATCTCCGCCTGGAGCTGGGCAACTGTCCAACGGTCGTCCTTGTTGAGAGTCTTGGTCATCGTCCATGGTTGGAAGAGGCGAATCTGACCACCGTGGACGAGGTAGACCTTCCCGGTGGTGGGAGTACCCTCGGCGGCCAGATAGGCAACCAGGGGCGACACGTTGCCCGGGTCCCAGATATCAAACACAGAGGCATCGGTCGGAGCCTGCACGATCTCCGAGAGGCCGGGCGTCTGTTCGGTCAGACGGGTGCGGGCAGCCGGAGAGATGGCGTTGACCCGGATCCCGTACCGGGAAAGCTCCTCGGCGGCGATGATGGTGAGGGCGGCGATGCCGGCTTTGGCTGCGCCATAGTTGGCCTGACCGGGATTCCCCAGCAGGCCCGATGTCGACGAGGTGTTGATGATCGAGGCCTTCACCTCGACTCCATCCTTGGTCTGCTGGCGCCAGTAGGCGGCGGCGTGGCGGAGCGGGACGAAATGCCCTTTGAGGTGGACGTCGATGACCGTGTCCCATTCTTCCTCGGACATGTTGACCAACACCCGGTCGCGAAGAATCCCCGCGTTGTTCACCAGTACATGCAAGTTCCCAAAGGTCTCGACGGCGGTATCTATCAACCGCTTCCCGCCATCCCAATCGGTGATGTCCTCGGCATTGGCAACGGCTTCGCCTCCGCCAGCAACAATCTCGTCCACCACTAGTTGGGCTGTCGACCGATCACCTCCCGAGCCGTCAGGCGCGCCACCAAAGTCGTTGACTACGACTTTCGCTCCTTCAGCGGCGAAAAGTAGTGCGTGCTCCCGACCGATACCGCGACCGGCTCCCGTGATGATGGCGATTCGCCCGTCCAATGCCCCCATGTCCCGACTCTCCTGTTTTGCCAACCTCGTGTCATTGACCACGCCACCGAGAACCCGTTGCCCACCGATGGTGGGCCCACGTTGGCAGGAGCCTCATGCGATGGTCAAACCGGGATAGTCCCCTTGCGGATTCCGGCCCGTTCGGGTCTTTCCACCGCGATACCCAAGCCAGCTCCTGTCACAGCCTGCGCCATCCGTCTGACTCGGCCACGCTCCCCGGCGATGAGGACGTATTCGGTATTTCGGACATGGGACACGGTTCCCACCTTCCGCCCCTTCTGGTTGTGGATGCCGATTCTCGCGCCCACGTAGCGAGCCGAATCGAATGCCACCACCTCCACATGCCCTCGAGACGCACACATCTCAACGAGCTCATCGAGGGACAGCCACGACTCGTTGTTGTAGGAAAGGATCACGGTGTCGGCTCGGACTGCGGCGATCACTCCCGCCAGCGCTTCCGGCATGGTCCGCCGGCTATTGAACGGACTCCGCCCGGTTGGCAACCGCAGGTCCTCACGCTTGCAGGCGATGCCGTAGTGGGTCGGAGCGTCCCATGCCACCAGCGTTTCCCATACGTGATAGTTCGACTCGTACCGATGTTGGTTGTACGGCGGGTCGAGATAGGCAAGGTCAACAGGGGTGAGACTGTCGGGGGTCTTGGTGTCGGTGACCAACTCACACGCGTCACCCTGCACCGCCCGGCCCGGACCCGACACCAGTTCAGGTATCCGTAACTCCAAGGGACGATGCGCCCGAGACGCCCACTGCTTGAGGTAGGCCATCTGCACCCCGGTAGTCGAATCCACCCGGTCGGCCGCTTCGAGCAGACTGGTCATCAGCACCGGCCACAGCGGTGTCCCGGAATAACCGGCATCGATGGCATCGCGGATGGCATCGATGCGGGCGCCGTTCTCCGGTCGGAAAAACCTGGCCGATTCGCAAAACGTTTCCGTCACATACCCGGGACACCCCTCCAACCCGTTGAGGAATGCCACTGCATCGGACACCTCGGAGAGAAATGACGGAGTCTGATTCGGATCAGTGGCCACATAACATTGGGCCAGCACATGAGCGGCACGAGAGCTGTCCACTGCGGTGGTGTGGATCCCCAGCCGTTTCAAGGCCTGCGCCACCCGGGTGGTGCCGGTGAACAGATCGAGAGCGGTCACCGCCCCCGAGGCCACGGCCATCTCGGTGAGGGCGGGTACCAGGCGCCGTTTGGAACCGAGATACTTGATCACCGGTTGGCGGGTCCCAGATTGGCCGACGACCGGGTCACTTGCGGCCGAACCGGCGAAACCACCAGTTGGGATCGCGGGCATGGGCATGGAAGTGGTCGGGGATCTGACGCATCACCCGGTCGAACGACCACCCATCCAAGCCCAACCGGTCGTCGGCCACAGACCCCAGTCGGGCCAGCATGTGCTCCACATCCGACTCCGGAGGTGCGTTGCCATGGAACTTCCAGACCACCATGGGAACGTCGCACGCTTCGCAGTCGGCCACCCAGCACGTGTCGTCCTCGTAGAACCACTCGGTGATCTTGGCGGCTTCACACAGCTCGCACTCCGGGGTGGGCTCGGGTGCGGTCATCACAGTGTGTAGATCGTCACTGAAGTGCCGGGGGGAACGCTGGTCCCCGTATCAGGGGTGGTGTGGAACACGCTGCCCTTCGCCGGTCCATAGACGTTGCCGAGTGTCAGACCCACTTTCTGGAGCGCCGCCGTTGCTTCTGGAACCGAGTCGCCGGTCAGGTTCGGAACCTTCACCGGTTGCGGCCCGAGGGAGACGCTCACCGTCACCGTCGACCCGAATGCCGCCGGTCCGGCAGAGGGGTCCGGCGACGTCCCGATGACCTGACCGGAGGGGATCGAGGAGCTGTACGCGCTGCTTTGAGCCGGGACGAATCCGGCCGCGGTCAGGGCGGCGGCGGCGGCGGCATAGGAGGAGCCGGTACCGGTCACCGAAGGCACGGCAACCGGCGCATGGCCCTTTGAGGTGATGATGGTCACCGTCGATCCATAGATGGCACTGGTCGCCGGGTTGGAACCAAGGATCCCACCGGCCGGTACTGACGAGCTGTACTGGGCGGCACTGTCGGGGCAGACACCTACCAAATTGACGGCCTTGAGAGCCTGGGTGGCGTCGGCACAGTTGGAATACTGGCTCAGGTTGGTGGGAATTGTCACCGGAGGCGGCCCTCGCGAGACGATCACGTTGATGGTCGACCCTTGCTTGGCCATGGCCGGGTGACTTCCGGCCTTGGCCACTGGTTGCTGACTGAGGATGAGGCCGGAAGTCATGCTGATGCTGTACTGCCCACCGCTCTGATGCACCTTGAAATGATCAGCAGAACTGGTCTTGACCGCCGCTGGAAGCGTGTGCCCCACCAGAGAAGGCACGAGGTGACTGGGCGTGAAAATCTGTTGCTGGGCTGCGAACACGACTCCGGCAGCGATCAACGCCGCCACCAACACGATGAGGCCGGTAACCCACAGCCACCGACGCTTGACTCGAGTGCCACTCGTCACTTTGGTCGTAGGGGGGTCGGTTGGAGGTCCTTCGGTGGGCGTCTCGTCCGATCCCTTCCGAGGAAGGAGAGGCATCGATACACCCAGTTCAGTGGCGTCAGTTCGATCCGCGCCGCCCCTATGGACCGGGGCGGGTTCGACGTCTCTTTGGTCGCTCACCGGAATCGCTTCAGCCAGTGCCAACGGCTCGGGTTCGGGCAGCGCGATGGCCAGGGCTTGCAGTCGCAGCGTCAGTGCGGCGGCGTCGTAGCGCTCTTCGGGTTCAGGGGCAGCTGCCCACACCAACACTCCGTTGAGGGGCCCGAGCGCTTCGTGCTCAGGCAGCAGGGTTCCCACCCGGGCCATCAAAGTGGCGATGGTCGTATCGCCGGCGAACGGCGCCTTTCCGGTCACTCCCTCGTAGAGCACCAGGGCGAGGGAGTAGATATCGGCTTTCCCGTCGAGAGTCCACCCCTCCACTTGCTCGGGAGCGGCATAACGGGCCGTCCCCAAGATGGCTCCGACCGGCTCGGTCCACGCCGCCTCCGCCAGGGCACGGGCCAAGCCGAAATCGGCGATCCTCAATCTCCGTTCGGCATCGAAGAGAAGATTGGCGGGTTTGATGTCCCGGTGCACCAGGCCGCGGCGGTGGGCGTAGTCGAGGCCGGCGGCGGCTTCGATACCGATGTGGACAGCCTGCTCGGGGGTGAGCAGAGCGCCGGAGTCGTAGACCTGGCGGAGGCTGCCTCCGGCCAGGTATTCCAATACCAGATACGGTTCACCGCCCTCTTCGCCCCAGTCATAGACCTGAAGAATGTTCGGGTGGTTCAGTGCGGCCACCGCCCTCGCCTCAGCCCTGAATCTCTTCAGAAAGGAAGAATCGCCGGCCAGGGCGGGGTGGAGCACCTTGATGGCCACCCTCCGGTGAAGGGAGACATCATCGGCGAGATACACGTGCGCAGACGCGCCGGTACCCAAGGCGGTGACAAGTCGGTAGCGGTCGCCGAGGACCCGCCCGATGGAGTCCGTAATGCTCGGCATCGTTGCCCCCAGGGTACCTATCGGCGGGGCATCGGCGGTGGAGGGTGGCGCTCACCAGGGCATTCCCGTGTCCCGGTACGGGTTCGGCCGGGACAAAGGGGATGATCCTCGCTCTCACAAAGCCATGATGGAAATCCGGGTCTTCTACCGCTTCATGGGTCATGGGGCCACCGCCCAGGGCAGTTGAGGAGTAGTGCCGGATCGTCCGGGCCAGCATGATCATGGCGATGAATCTCTCGGGGTCGTGGAACCCCCGGCCGGCAGACCGGATTCAGCCGATGGCCGCGTTGTTCGACTCCGCGAACCCATTCGTCTGTTTCCATTCGAGGGTGGCCTCGATGGAAGGTCGGTGGTGCCGGATCGTCCGGGCCAGCTTCACGAAGGGGGCCCAGGCGGGACCGGCTGGCGTAGGCAAGCCAGTCGTCGAGCGCCCGGGACGCCGCGAGCAACGGCATGGTGAAGATGTCGCGCTATCCCTCCGTCACATATCGGTGCACCTGACTGCCAGAGCCGCCCGTGCTCCGCGTGTGCCTCTGTACAACCAGGCGCGGCTTCGATGCCGCCGTGGATCTTCCCCGACCGGCGACTGTCCTCCAGCAACGTCTCCAACTCGGCGATACCGGCATCGCGATGGCCAATGCCTCGTGTCAGACCACCCACCTGGGATTCTGGCGGGACCAGAACAACCTGCAAGGCGGTCAGGGAAGACGCTTCACTGCTCGGAGAGGGATCGCGCGTCGGAATTTCCGACGGTGTGCTCAAGGCTCCGCCAGATGGTGGATCCGGCTATCCAAGTACACTTTGCCTTCATGAGAAATCGACAGACCGGTTCGAGTCGCCTCGGTCCGACGATCAGTCGCCTCCAGCGGGATGTTTTTTCTTTGATCCGCCGATCTCTGAAGGACCCGGCACAGAAGTCGGGATCGATGAATTCGGAATCGCTCGTTTGGTCCGTCGATCACCTGTCGCATTTCCGCGGTCACCTTTATGTGGACGGCTGGGCGTTTCACCCTCGCTACCGCGTGAGGTCGATATCCGTCCAGTTGCCGGGTGGCAAATTGATCAAAGCACGCGGCTATGGCCTGACAAGTCCTGACATTGCGACCCACCATGGCGCCAGGGCGAAGAGGTGTCGATTCTCGCTCAGAGTCGCAGTTCCAAACGCTGATGACGCCAGACAGGCCAGCTTGGTGTTTCGCATGAGTCGCGGGCCAGTGGCTCTTGCCGAGAACCTCAACAGAAATTTAGGGGCGGATCCCTTTAATCAGTTGTACCTTCAGTTTCATGAAATGGTGAGATCACTCGGCGCCCCCACGATTGTGGAAGTCGGGTCTCGGGCCCGATCCGGGAACGTGCATGTCGGATGGTTGCCAAAAGATGCGACGTACACCGGTTTTGATGTGCGTGATGGTCCCAACGTCGATCTTGTTGGAGATGCTCACAAGATCAGCGACTACTTTCCCAACTCGAGCGTCGATGCCATCTTTTCGCTTTCCACAATTGAACATCTCGCCATGCCCTGGAAGGCGGTAGTCGAGATGAATTCCATTTTGAAGATCGGCGGCCTCATGTTCGTTGGAACGCACCAGACATGGCCCGTCCATGATGCGCCATGGGATTTTTGGCGTTTTTCCAGTTACACCTGGCGTACGCTCTTCAATGAAGCTACGGGTTTCGAAATCGTCGATGTGGCGATGGGCGAACGGGCCTCAGTCGTTGCGGACTTCCTCACTCCGGCCACCGCAGGACTCGACCTGCAACCTGCCTTTCTCGGATCTTCCGTAATCGCAAGGAAAGTTGGTTCAACAGACCTTGATTGGGACGTTGACCCAAGCATGACTACTGACTCCGATTACCCAGCGTAAGGTACTTGGATAGCGGGGTCCTCCCGTTGGCAGGGAACGGTGCGTGCCGTTGGGAATTCCGACTCACGACCCCTCTCCGAGTAGAGACGCGGCAGCGTTCGCCAGCCAGCAGAGCTAGCAGAGAGTCGTTGTTCGTCTCGAAGCCGGGTGGGCGAGATGACCGAGGTGCTGACGACCCGCGACGCTCGCATTGCCAAGTTGGAGAAGCTCTTGGAGGACGGCCGGCGGCTTGCAAGTGTCAAGCCGCTCCATTCTCGAAGGGTCAACCGGCAGAGGAGCCAAGCGTCGGGGTCAAAAGGGGGGGAAGAACCACGGATGCCACTGGCGCCACTGGCGCCACGGGCGCCACGGGCACCGGCGGGCACCGACTCGGCCAGTCGACTGGGAATTCGACGTCCCGCTGCCGTCGTCGGGTCCGGACTGTGGTGGTGCGGTCGTCTGCGGGGCCCATGACCGCGTGGTGCCTCCGGCGAACAGCACGTTGCCGGCCCGACGCATTCCCGGCGCCTCGTTGGTCATGCTGCCTGGAGGTCATAACCTCCAACGACGTGGTCCGGTGCGCGCTGGTCAGCACCATGGAGTCGTTCTTGGGCGCCGGACGCTTCCTGAAGCCGCTGCCCGTCGGTGGTCGACCGACGAGTTCCCTGTGAGGATGCGCCAAGCAACTGCCAGAGCGAGACTCGTGTGCCCAGAAGGGATGATTTCAGGGACTCGGCGACGCCGCAGGCCAAGCCCGTCCCCCGGCAGCATCGATTCGCGAGGCGACCGACCGGCACGCGTCGACCAGGCTCGGCACAAACCGATCGGAGCCGAGCACGCAGGCGGCGTGACTGGCGCGGGCGGGATGGATGGTGGCCCCGGGGATGGACCGGGCCAGGTTGAGCTGGCGGTCGGGTGCGACGAAACGATCCTTGGTGGTCACCACGACCGCGGTCGGGACATCGATTTCTCCGATCCAGGTGTGCGACGTGAAATGACCCATGGCGTGCATGGCCTGGAGCAAGACGTGGGGGCTCACCTGGCGCAGCTCGGCGATGGCCCAGGGAGCGATGCGACCACGTTCGACCTCTTCCTCGATTTGCCGGGACGTGGGCACGGCGGCCGGGTGGTGGAACGGGCCGGGCAGAAAGCGGGCGGCCCGGATCCCGTAGATGCCGGCAATCAGCGAGGAGTAGAAGGCGCGTTCGTGCGGGGTTCCCCCGAAGTTGCGGCTGGTGGCGCACAGCACCATCCCGGCCACCCGGTCCGGGTGGCGTCGCCACATCAGCTGCGCCACCGGTCCGCCCAGCGAGTATCCGACGGCAACGACCTGCTCGACGCCCAGCACGTCGGCCAAGGCGGCAGCGTCGTCTGCGCAGTCCTCCAGCCGGAATCGGCCGCTCATCGGGATGCCTCGCCCATGACCGCGGAGATCCATGCTGATAACGCGGAAGTCCTGGGCCAGGGCGGCGAAGGCCGGGAACCAGTTGAGGTACCCGGTCACCGCCAGGCCGTGCAGAAGGAGCAACGTCGGCGCCCCGGGGGGTCCGGCCACGTCCACTGCGAAGGTGGTGCCGCGGCCAGGCAACTCGACGAAGCGACCGGGTGGGACGGTGTCCGGCGCGACGGTGCGCATTGCCAGTCCAAGGGTGTGAAACACTCTCTTTAGCCTACCTGTAGCCGCGCGACGACCTGTCGTGTGGGTGCCGAGAAGCTCATCTGTGGGCTCACGCAGGCACCTTCCACCGGATCTCAGTCCACTGGTTCATCTCGGCGGTGCGCACCCTTTACGCCGATCTGGCCACGTGGCTGGCTTCAGCGGAGGAAGCCTCCGGCCCAGGTCGGATAGAGCCGGGGGCGGTCGGGCGGTACCGTTTCCGATCGGCGTCTACTCACTTCCCCGTTCCCGATCGCCCCGAACCACAGCTCGGGTTCGATCCGCTGACCAACGGAGCCCGTTGCGATCCCCCACCCCCGCCCCCCGTCCCCCGCTCATTTCCTTGAAGCCAACAAGAAGAACCCGAGCCCATCGTCAGGTGTTGATCGGGGCCACGTCGGGTACGCCTCATCACCGGACGACCGAATGGCGTTCGACTCAACTCATCCTTTCGATGGAAGCTCTCCCGTCTCGAGTAGGGCTATGAACTGTTCCACTCCGTTCACCACCGGAATGCCGAGTTGCTCGGCCTTTGTCACCTTCGAAGCCCCGGGGGATTCTCCCAGCACCACTGCGAACGTCCTTTTCGACACACTGCCGGGTGACTTTCCACCCCGAGCCAGGATGGCCTCCTCCGCCTCCTCCCGGGTCAGGCCCTCCAGGGCCCCGGTCACCACAACTGACTTTCCGACCAGGGTCTGATCCGCAGACGGGACGCCATCAGCGCCGCCGACGACTCCTCCTCCGCTGCCAGGCTCTTCGACGTTCAGCCCAGCGCGTCGCAACCGGTCCACCACTCCCCGGTTGACATCCGAGGCGAACCATTCGGCCACACTGGCGGCGATGATCGCGCCCACACCGTCTACCGCGGCCAGTGCCGGTTCGCCGGCCGACACAATTCCATCCAGGGTTCCGAATGCCCGTGCCAGAGCCAGCGAACCAACTTGGCCCAGATGACGGATACCCAGACCGATCAGAAGCCGGTGAAGTGGACGGGAACGAGAAGCCTCGATGGCGCCCAACAGATTGCCAATTGAGAGTGCCCCGAATCCCTCCATCCCGGCGAACGTGTCCGGGGTGAACGAGTAGAGATCGGCCACATCAGTGAGCAACCCACGGCCGACGAACAGCTCTACCCGCTGCTCTCCCAGCCCTTCGATATCCATGGCGGACCGGGAACCGAAGTGGGAGATGCGCTGCACCCGCTGTCCTGGGCAATCGAGATTGGTGCAGAACGTGTCGCTCTCGCCCTCAAGCCGTACCAACGGAGCGCCACATCTTGGACATACGAGCGGGAACGTCCACTTCGGTGGTCGACCTAGCTTGCCCTGGGCTCCGACGAGAGCCGGCCCGACCACCTCGGGAATGACGTCACCGGCCTTGCGCACGATGACGTCCCCACCTGGACGCACGTCCTTCGCCCGTACCTGATCCTCGTTGTGCAGGGTGGCCAAAGACACTGTCGATCCGCCTACGAAGACCGGCTCGAGGACGGCGAACGGAGTGGCCTTGCCGGTGCGTCCGATCGACACCTCGATCGCCCGCAGCCGGGTGATCCGTTCCTCGGGGGGAAACTTGTAGGCGATCGCCCATCGGGGGGCGCGGGAGGTGGCACCGAGTTGCCGTTGCAGCGACAGGTCATCGACCTTCACCACTACTCCGTCGACCTCATAGCCGAGGTCATGGCGGTGCTCCTCCCAGTGTCGACAGAAGGCAAGCGCCTCGCTGAGGCCATGCACGACCCGGTGCTCGGGATTGACGGGAAACCCAGCTCGGCCCAACCATGCCAGCGTGGAGGCGTGGGACGAAACCAACTCCTCGGGGAGCGTCGACTCCGGTGAATCAGTCTGGGGCTGAAGGTCACCGACCTGGTAGGCCCAGAATGACAACGCCCGGGTGGCCGTGACGGAGGCATCCTTCTGCCGCAGAGACCCGGCCGCAGAGTTTCGCGGATTCACGAAGAGCTTTCCCTCGGTCTCGGCCTGGCGCCGGTTCAACTCCTCGAAGGCGGCGATGGGCATGTATACCTCCCCTCGGACCTCTATTACCGCTGGGGCCTCCACCGACGAATCGAGAGAGTCGGGGATATCGGCGATGGTAGCGACGTTGGCGGTGACATCCTCACCCAACCGCCCGTCTCCCCGGGTGGCGGCCTGCACGTACCGGCCGTTGTCGTAGGTGAGAGACATGGCCACCCCGTCGATCTTCAACTCGCACACGAAGGCAGTGTCGGCGGGAATGTGTTTGGCCAAGCGGTCCGCCCACGCTTCCAGTTCCCCCGGGTTGAACGCATTGTCGAGGCTCATCATTGGCACCCGGTGGGCAACCGGGGAAAAGAGCGTGGACGACGGGGCACCTACCGTACCGGTAGGAGAATCGGGTACTCGCAGATCAGGGTGATCGGATTCGATGGCTCGGAGTTCGCGCACGAGCGCGTCATACTCGGCGTCGGGAATCTCGGGAGCATCGAGGTGGTGATATCTGTCGTTGTGGTACTCGATCTGCTCCCGAAGCTGTTCAGCCCGGGTGGCCGGATCAATCCCACTGGGAGGGCCGGTCACGCGGCAATACCTGAACCGATCACTGCGTCGGGGTTGGCAGGGTCGTAGAGAGCGACCGTCTGACCCGGAGCGATCCGGCGTTGTGCGGTGGCAAATGTCACCGCCAACCTGCCGTTCCCGTCCAGGCGGACCGTGCAGGCCACCGGACGCCCATGCGCGCTGCACTGGGCAATTGCCGCGCACTCCCCCGGCCCAGCGGATTGGGTCAGGTCGTCATCCACCCAGGTCACCGTGTGCAGATCCACGCCGGAGGCGTTGGCCGCCTCGGGGGTGCCGATCCGAACCCGGCGAGCCGGGACGTCGACGGCTGTCACGTAGCGTCGTCGACCGTCGTCCCCGTGGCCCATCCCCCGCCGCTGGCCCACCGTCACCAACTCCACCGCTTCCACTGGGCCGAGATCCTCCCCGGTGGCATCGTCGACCAGTCGGCCATCGTGGAGCGGAAGCCTGTCTCCCAAAAAGCCTTCACGACCCTCGTCCGAGCGGATGAAACAAACGTCTTGGCTGTCGGGCTTCATGGCGGTACGGAGACCCAGGCGGATCGCCTCTTCGCGGACCTGAGCCTTGGTCAGCCTCCCCACCGGGAACAGCGACCGGGCCAACTGGTCCTGTCCGAGCATGGCCAGGACATACGACTGGTCCTTGAGGGGGTCGGCTCCCCTGATCAGACGGTACCGCCCTTCCTCGGTGGTCATTCGCCGGGCATGATGTCCGGTGGCAATCGCGTCGAACCCCAACGACCCGGCACGGTCGAATAGTCGATCGAACTTGAGGTACCGGTTGCACTCGATGCACGGGTTCGGGGTTCGACCGATGGCATGACCATCTACGTAAGGGGCCACCACCCGCTCCTCGAACTCAGCTGTGAAGTTGAACACATGGTGGACCACGCCAAGTTGGTCGGCCACCCGTCGGGCGTCCTCCACATCGGCCACTGAACAACACCCTGAGTCGGACGACCCACCCCACAACTTCAAGGTGGCGCCGACCACCTGGTCGTGACCGAACTCCTCCACCAGCAGGGCGGCGGCTACCGAGGAGTCGACCCCTCCCGACATGGCAACAAGAACTCGCACGGCTCTAGTTTCGCAGGCGGGCGACCACTCCCGGGACAACGGCCAGAACATGATCAACCTCGGTGTCGGTGGATGTTGTGCCCAGCGAAAAGCGGACCCCACTGCGCGCCGCCGCCGAATCCAGTCCCATTGACAGCAGGACGTGGCTGGCATCGACCGCACCGCTCGAGCACGCCGCTCCCGCCGACGCGGCGACCCCTGCCTCGTCGAGGAGCACCACCATTGCCTCGCTCTCTATCCCGGCAAAGCGCAGATGGGCGTTTCCGGGCACCTTGCGGGACCGATCTCCGGTCTCTTCGGCTCCTTCCACCGAGGCCATCAGACCGTCGACCAGCCGGTCCCGAAGCGCGGTGACCCGGGCCGCGGCATCTGAACGCTCGTCCACGGTGGCAGAGAGGGCAGCGGCCATGGCAACTATGCCGGCGACGTTGTGGGTCCCGCTCCGCCGTTCGCGCTCCTGCCCGCCACCATAGATCACCGCGTCGATCGGGATGCCATTGCGGACCACCAATACCCCCACCCCTTTGGGACCGCCGAACTTGTGCGCACTCAGCGCCAACAGATCGACAGCGGCGGTGATCGGTGTCATGTCGAGCCACGCCGCTGCCTGGATGGCGTCGGTGTGCAACACCGCGCCCGGAGCCTGCGCGCGCACCAGACGGGAGACTTCGTCGAGAGGCTGAACGGTACCGATCTCATTATTGACAGCCATCACCGAGACCAGTCGAACCTCGGACGTGCATGCCTCGGCGAACGAGGCGAGATCCACGATCCCCGACCGGTCGGTCTGTACTTCACGCAATTCGATGCCACCCTGTTCGACCGCGGCCCGACAGGTATTGAGGACGGCGTGATGCTCCATCGCCGAGCAGACGATGACACCCGATCGGCCGTCGAGAGACGGTCTCTGAACTCTGAGCGCACCGGTGATGGCCAAGTTGTCGGCTTCGGTCCCGCTTCCGGTGAACACCACTTCTCCGAGGTCAGCACCGAGTAGATCAGCGATCTCCTCCCGGGCGTCATCCACGGCCAATCGTGCCCTCCGGGACTCGCGATGGCTACCCGAGGGGTTCCCGAACATCTCGGTACCGCTCAGATACGGCAACATGGCCTCGACAGCCTCTGGTCGCATGGGCGTGGTTGCCGCATGGTCGAGGTAAGCACGCATGCCTCCAGTCTGACCGATACGGGACGATGCCCCTGCACCTGGATGCCCCTGCACCTGGGCATCTGGGCGCCCGACCTTTCTCACCCCCGACGAGATGGGAAACTTCATGTTCGCCCGCTCACCGCGTCTGGCCATCGATTGGAGCAACTGACCAGTGCCGACCATGAATCGACATTCGCGC
Source organism: Acidimicrobiaceae bacterium (assembly GCA_003133325.1). GTDB lineage: Bacteria > Actinomycetota > Acidimicrobiia > Acidimicrobiales > RAAP-2 > DASZIT01. The sequence continues at coordinate 19,399 of PKXA01000072.1, forward strand.
CGGAGATTCCACAGGCGGCGCCGATGGGTGGTCTCCATCTCGGTGACGTTGGTGGTTGTGGTGGCAGGAGTGGTGACCCTCATCGGGCTGCTCGGGTCTCCTGCCGTAGTGGCCTCGACGTGCAAGTTCGGAGGGAGTTCGGGCGGTGGCCCGTATCTGATCACCCCCATCCAAGCCCAAAACGCGGCTCTCATCACCGCCGTCGGTCTGCACAAGGGGCTACCCGACCACGCCGCCACCGTCGCTCTCGCCACGTCCCTGCAGGAGACCCAACTGCAGAACCTCCCCTATGGCGATCGCGACTCGGTCGGCCTCTTCCAACAGCGCCCCTCCGAGGGTTGGGGCACCACAACCCAGATCATGGACCCCTCCTATGCCGCGGGGGCCTTCTACGACCATCTCGCCCGGATCCCGGGATGGGAGTCGCTGCCGGTGACCGATGCCGCCCAACGTGTCCAGCTCAGCGCCACCCCCGACGCCTATGCCCAGTGGTCACCCGAAGCCCACGCCCTGGCGGAAGCATCCACGGGAGAGGTCCCGACTGGGCTTACATGCCTTCTCAGTAGCTTCGGAGGCGCGGCTCCGACGCATGCGGCGCTCACCCAAGCGGCATCCGCACAATTGGGCCCGGACCCGTTCGGCACCCCGGCAAGCACCCAACGAGGATGGCAGGTCGCCGCGTGGGCGGTGGCCAATGCCTACAGCTTCCATCTCACCACGGTTACGTTCGGCGGGCGCACATGGACCTCGGCGTCGGGGACGTGGGTGGCGGCACCGGTGGTCAACCACGTGGAGACGTCGACACAGTGACGAGTCAGGCCACCCATACCGACTTTATGTTGCAGAATTCGCGGATCCCATGAACTGACAGCTCCCGGCCGATCCCTGAGGTCTTGATCCCGCCAAACGGCAACCCAGGTATCGATGCCACCATGCCGTTCACGAAGACCTGGCCGGCCTCGAGCCCCTGGACAAACTGCTGTTGTTCATCAGGGTCGCCGGTCCATACACTCGATCCGAGGCCGAAGTCGGTGCCGTTGGCCACCGAAAGTGCCTCGTCTGCGCTCGACACCCGAAACAGGAGTGCCACCGGGCCGAACACCTCTTCGGTTGCCACCCTCATCTCAGACGTGATGTCTGCGATCACCGTCGGCAGGTAGTAGTAGCCCGCCTTATCGGATCCTCCCGGGCCCACGATCCGTTCGCCACCGCAGAGAATCGACGCCCCATGGGAGCGAGCGTCCTCCACCAGGGCTTCGATGTTGTCCCGGGCGGCTGACGTCACCAGGGGCCCGACCTCGGTGGCCGGATCGAAGGGGTCCCCCACCGACAGGGCCGCCACCCCGGCGACAAAGGCGTCGATGAAGGCGTCGGCCACCTCGTCGTGCACGATGAAGCGCTTGGCGGCGATACACGATTGCCCGGTGTTCTGCATACGGGCCTGCACTCCCACCGGGACGGCACGATCGATATCGGCCGACGGGAGCACGATGAACGGGTCGCTGCCCCCGAGTTCGAGGACGACCTTTTTGATGGCCGCCCCGGCCTGAGCCGCCACCGCCCGACCGGCACCGACGCTGCCGGTCAAGGTGACAGCCTTGACTCGAGCGTCAGCGATGATCCCCGGCACCTGATCAGTCCCGATCAACAGGGTCTGGAAGATGCCGGGTAGCGCTCCGGCCCGGCGAAACAGATCCTCGATCAGCAGAGCGGTCCGACACACATTTGGAGCGTGCTTCAACAACCCGACATTGCCGGCCATGAGGGCTGGGGCGGCAAACCTCACCACCTGCCACAGAGGAAAGTTCCACGGCATGATGGCGAGCACCGGTCCGAGTGGCTGATAGGTCACCAGTCCCAGGGAGGCATCGACCGGCACCTCCTCATCGGTGAGAAAACTCTGGCCATGCTCAGCGAACCACCGGAAGGCACTGGCGCATTTGGCTGCCTCGCCCTTGGCCTGAGCGAACGGCTTTCCCATCTCGGTCGTCACCACATGGGCGATATCGGGGAGCTCACCTTCGAGGAGTTCGGCCACGGTGATCAGCAACCGAGCCCGCTCCACGAAGCTGCTGGTGGCCCACTCGGATGCTGCCCGGGCCGCAATGGCCAGACGGGCCTCCACTTCGTCGGCATCGAAGGGTTCGAAGGACTGAAGGAGTTCGCCGGTGGCGGGGTTGATCGAGGCCAGTGGTGGTCCTGCGTCGGTGGGACTCATGGAGCGATTCTCCCTCATCGGCGCGCCGGCGGGATACCGACCTGGGCGGCAACCTGTCGTCGCTGCACTTTCCCGGTAGCGGTGGTAGGCAGTTCCTCGACGATGAAGTATTGCTTCGGCCGCCTGTACCCGGCCATCCTGGCGGTGGCGTGAGCCTCGAGAGCGCCGATCAGCCTCTCGGGATCGGTACTCTCAACGGTGGCATCGGGAACCACTGCCGCGCACACGCGCTGCCCCCAGGTCTCGTCGGGAAGACCGAACACCGCCAAGGCAGCCACCCCAGCCACCTCGCACAGGACATTCTCCACCTCGGCCGGATAGACGTTGACTCCACCGCTGATGATCAGATCGTCTCGTCGACCGTCGAGATAGAGATAGCCATCGGAGTCGAGGCGTCCAAGGTCCCTGACCGTGAACGCACCGTCCCGCCACGCCGAAGCGGTCTTGTCCTTGTCTCCCCAATATTCGAAGCGGGCAAAGTCGGGAGGCCGGCACCACACGGTGCCGTCGTCATCGACGGTGATGGTTCGCCCCGGACGCGCCCTACCCACGCTGCCGGGGTGGACTGCCCACTCATCGGGCGAACACGAGGTGAACTGCCCCTCGGTGGATCCGTAGAACTCCCACAGCACTCCGTTATCGACCCGCTCGAGGGCGGCACGCTTCAACGTCGGCGGGCATGCGGATCCGGCGTGGACCAGCAGGCGCAGGACGTCGAACCGTTTCGGGAGATCGGCGCCGAGGGCCAAGAGTCGGGCCAGGGCCGAGGGCGCCATGAAGGTGGTGCTGGGGATCACACCCGCGCTGCCCGTCAGGGCGGCGAGTGCGGCAGTGGCCTCAAACCGTCCGAGGATGACGCAGGTCCCTCCCCGCAGCAGCGTCCCGGCCGCGAACCTGACCGACACCGAGTGATACATCGGTGAGCACACCAAGTGGACGTCATCGGGCCCGAATGACCACAGGTCGGCCTCGTCGGCGAAGGCATCGGCAGCGGTGGACTCGTCCCACACTCCCGACCACACGCCTTTGGAACAGCCGGTGGTACCCGATGTGTAGTGCATGGGTCGGCCTCGCGGATAGCGAGCCAACCCAACGGGGGTTCCCGTGTCGAGTGCCTCCAGTGCGGCGCTGTCAGTCACCACCAATTTGGGTTTGGCGTCGGCGATCAGCTGGTCCCGCTCATCGTCGAGGAGGGTGGCATTGAGCAGTACGGGAATCACTCCCGTCCGTAGCGACCCCAGCACCGCGCACAGCAGTGCCGATGAGGACGGGAGACAGAAGACGACCCGGTCGCCGACGCAGAGACCGGCCGCTGCCAGATAGCCGGCCGCCCGAGCCTGCGCGGCTTCGGCGTCGGCGGGCGTCAGAACCTCCACAGTGGTCAGGCCGGTCGATCCCATCTTCGATTCACCGGTCATGGAAGCTCCACGGTCGGGACGATCTCCTGGGCGTCGTCGAGTGCCCTCAGCAGATGGGGCCGAAAGGTCGCCAACAGGCCGAGGACGACCAGAAGGATCATCGCTCCTCCGACGGTGACCGGCCGAATCCCGGTTCTGTCGGCGATCAACCCCTGGAGCACGGCGCCGATCGGATAGATGATGCCCAAGGCCATCATGTAGAACCCGATCACCCGACCCCTTGAAGCGGTCGGGGCACGCAGTTGGACCACCGTATTCAACCCGGCCAGCACCGCGATGTAGCCGGCACCCACCAGCACGAACGTCACCAGCGACCACCACAAAGTCGGCGACAACCCGTAGTTGATGAGCAGGAGCGGCAACAAGAACAACGCTCCTCGCACCAACCTCCGACGACCCAACTGCTCGGCCAGGGTGGGCAGTACCAGGGCTCCGATCACGGCACCGACGCCCTGGGCGGTTACCAATAGCGCAGTTCCCCCCGATCCATGACCGAGGGCCGCCGACATCACCGGCACCAGGGCGATGAATGGCGAAGCCAGGAGGGCCACGACCGAGATGAGGATGATGGCGCTGCGACATCCTGGCTCGCTCATGGCCGTACGGGCGCCCTCGGCGATCCGGCGGTACATTCCTTGATCCCCGGCGACTGGTGCCGGCTTGGGCAGACGGATCAGGCTCAGGGCCATCACCACCGCGGCAAACGATGCAGCATTGACGGCGAATGTCAGGGTGTAGTCGTGATGGATGAGGGTGAGGCCCGCCACCGCCGGCCCCACCACCCGTCCCAGGTTGAACTGGGCCGATGACAGCGAAATAGCGCCGAGGAGGTCTTCTTTCGGTACCAGATCCGGAAGCATCGCCTGGTAGGCCGGAAACCCGACGGCCCCGGCTGCCCCACCGAAGAAGGCCACGATGACCACTATCCCCGGTTGATCGTGCCCGGTGGCCACCAACACCGTGAGCACCGTGGCGAAAGCCATCTCGCCCAAGGTGGTCACGATCAACCACCGGCGACGGTCCAACCGGTCAGCCAGTGCCCCGCCCACCGGGGCGAGCAGGCCCATCGGGATGAAGGCAGCCGCGGCTACCAGGCCGGTCCAACCGGCTTGGTGACCACTTCGGGCGTAGACCAGCACCCCGAGGGCGACAGTCTGCATCCAGGTCCCGACGTTGGATACGAGCGCCGACGACCACAAAAGGGCGAAGTTGCGTGATCGCAGAGGGCGAAGAGAGGCCAGGGCCATCGGTCGAGGCTACCGGGCGTCGGCCGCTGCCGGCCGGGAACCGGCAGCGAGGATTGAGTCGGGCGTCGTGCCAAGCTGATCCGATGAGTTCAGTGGAACCCGGCCGCGACCCCGGTGGTGTCACCGGTCTCGGCGTCGCCCGAAGTTTGCTGGCCGAGGCCGGCTCGGTGGTAGTGCTGACCGGTGCCGGTATCTCCACCGACTCCGGTATCCCCGACTTCCGGGGCCCGAACGGAGTGTGGACGAAGAACCCCGAAGCGGAAAAGGTGGCCACATTGGCCAGCTATTTGGCCGACACAGACCTCCGCAGGCGAGCGTGGCGCAGTCGACTCAACTCACCAGCATGGGCCGCCCGTCCCAACGCTGCCCATATCGCCCTCGCCGCGCTGGCTGCTTCCGGAAAGCTCCACACCCTGGTAACCCAGAATATCGACGGGCTCCATCAAGCCGCCGGAACCGATCCGTCTCTTATCGTCGAAATCCACGGCACTATGCACCAGGTGATGTGCATGACGTGCGACCATCGTTCCCCCATGGAGGCAACGCTCGACCGGGTGCGTGCCGGTGAAGAGGACCCGCCCTGTCGTCGTTGCGGAGGAATCCTCAAGTCCGCCACCATCAGCTTCGGCCAGGACCTTGTGGCCGGGGACCTGCGGAGAGCCACCCGAGCGGCTTCCGAATGCGATCTGCTGCTGGCCATCGGATCCTCCCTGGCGGTGTTTCCGGCCGCCAGTCTCGTCCCCATTGCCCATCATCACGGTGCCGCCATCGTGATTGTCAACGCCGAGGAGACAGAGTTCGATCCCATGGCTCACGCCGTTGTCCGGGTGCCGATCGGGGAAGCCATACCCGCCATGATGAGTTGACCTTCGGTTTCCCTGGGCGCGACGTCGGCCCCGCCGGAGCCTTACTTGTCGAGTTTGATCTTCCGCCGAGGCCTGAGGGCAAACCACCACACGCTCGCTATGGTGGCGAGCACCCCGACAGCAGCCGCTGGTTTCACAATCTTGCGCGAACGATCTGACATACCTGCGACGTTACCTTCCCGGACCGTCCCGTCGAATACAGGGCTCAATTTCGAGGATTCTACTGTGCCTCATATGTCTTCCATACTGTTTCCTTAGGTGTCGGGCAGAGACTTGCCGCATGACCTACAACCCGAATCAACTTCCCGGTGGAGCCATCTCCGAGGTGCCTCCTGTCGGAGCACCGCCTGTCAACGGTGGAGGATGGTCACCGCCCGGAGGATGGCCCCCCTCCGCCGGCGCGCCTGCTGCCCCTGCCCCCTGGCCGAGCCCCGAGACCGCGCCGAAGGCCAACAAACGCCGGAGAGGCGTTGCTGCAATCACCGCGGTCGCCGTCCTGGTCGGCGGGGTTGCCGGTGCCGGAGCGGTGGAAGTAGCCAATGTCCACTCGACGCCTTCCCCGGCGGCCGTAACTACAGCTGCCCCAGCGATCAAAGTTGCCGGGAGCACGACTTCGTCGAGCGTCTCTCAGATCGTGAAGTCGGTGTCGCCGTCCATCGTGGCCATCACCGCCACCGATGGCAGCCAATCGGAAGACGAGGGAACCGGCATGATCATCACGTCGTCCGGAGAGGTGCTGACCAACAACCACGTCATCGACGGTGCCACCACCATCACCGTGGCGCTCAACGGTTCGACGAAGCAGCTTCCGGCCACACTGGTTGGAACCGACCCCGACAAAGACGTGGCCCTCCTGCAGATCACCAACCAAAGTGGATTACCGGCGGTGACCTTCGGCAACTCGAGCCAGGTCCAGGTCGGAGACTCGGTTGTGGCTATCGGGAACGCACTGGCCCTCGGTGATAGTGCCTCGGTCACGTCAGGGATCATCTCCGCGCTCAACCGTCAGATCACAGCCGGCGACAGCACTGGGAGTTCCACCGAGACGCTCACCGGCATGCTGCAGACCGACGCCGCCATCAATCCGGGCAACTCCGGGGGGGCACTGCTGAACTCGTCGGGTCAGGTCATCGGCATGAACACCGCGGCCGCCGGTTCGAGCAACGGATCATCGGCACAGAACATCGGGTTCGCCATCCCCTCCGGTGAGCTCACCTCACTTGTCTCGGGACTGCGCTCAGGTGGCGACCGCAGCCAGAGCAGCCTCGGTTCATCGAGCACTGGTAGCTCGGGTAGCACTGGTAACTCGGGCGGCTCGGGCGGCTCGGGCGGCTTTCCCTACTGACGTCATGTGAGAGTCCGGATCAGCCGTGATGCGGCTGGTCCGGAACTCGGATCCGCACTCCGTCGCTGACCTCACGCCTGCCCTCGACGAGGTCGAGGATGAAACTCGCAACCCGGCCGGGTGAGTTGAAGGCTTGTTCTTCGTCCAGTTTGATGAATCGGGCCACCGACGGAAACGAGGCGGCTGGGGTTGCTCGGATCTGTGCCTGCATATCGGTGTCCACCACACCCGGAGCGAGTGCATAAGCCCGTAGGCCATGTGTGCGCTCCTCGGTGGCAACGACCGCGGTCATCATGTCGACCGCCGCTTTCGAGGCGCAGTAGGCGGCCCAGCCTTCATAGATCTTCGTGGCTGCCCCCGAGGAGATATTGACAAGAACTCCTCCTCCTGATTGAGCACGGACAACCCGGGCAAAAGCTCGGCAACCGAGGAGCACGCCGGTGACGTTGATGTCGATGTGACGACGGAGAGCCCCGGGATCTGCGTCAATCAGGGGGCCGATCGGGCCGAGCACGCCGGCGTTGTTGACCCACAGATCGACCCGACCGAACCGTTCGACCACCTCATCAGCGAACCGATCAAGAGCCCGGGCGTCAGTCACGTCCACCGAGGCGGTCACTGCGTCAGCTCCATCGGGCGCGGCCGGCACCGTACGGGCACAGAGGCCGAGCCGAAGGCCGGTGTCCGCGAACGCTTTCGCCAATCCGGCGCCCAGTCCGCGACTGGCGCCGGTTACGACCGCAACCAGTCCGGAACCGGTCCCTCTGACATTCTCCGGATCATTCATTAGGCACCGTTGGTGTTGCCCGAGAACTCTCGGGAAATCGGATTTGAAACGAAGCTGGTCATGGCTCGGCTCATTCCATCCTTTCGGTAGGACGGGATCCCGACCCATGCATGGTCCACCAAAGGCGAGGACCACCGAGTTGCATCCGTTGCCCTTTCGCATGAGGTGATTGTGCGTCCGAGGTCATTGCCGTTTGCCGGGCCCTCTTCCAAACCGACGTTCTATCCCATCCCGGGTTCGGTCATCGCTGATCGTGGCGACAATGATGTTCAAACGTCCGTAGCGATGGTTCTTCGACCTACTCCTGGGCAATTGGCTGGAGGACGACACGACCCAAGAGATGTCCCGTTTCGAGAACGTGGTCGAAGACGGGGTGGGAGGGGAGGGCGCAACATCCGGCATTGCCCGGCCCTGACTGCACCGGCCCTGTCTGCACCGGCCCTGTCGATCAGACAGATCAAGAGGTGGCAATGAAGACATTCTTGACGTCGCTGTAGGCATCCAAAGCCTCCAGACCCAATTCCCGGCCGATTCCTGACTGCTTCATGCCGCCAAAGCCTGTCTGCACCCGAACCGAACCGTTGGAGTTCACCGAGAGGTTCCCGACGTCGACGGCGCGGGCCATCCGCAGGGCCTTGGCCCCGTCACCGGTCCAGATGGATCCGGCCAATCCATAGGGAGTGTCGTTGGCCAGCCGAACCGCATCGGCCTCGTCCTCAAAAGGGATCACCGCTACTACCGGTCCGAAGATCTCTTCACGAGCCAGGCGCCAATCCGATTCCGCCGGTGCAACCACCGTGGGTGGAAACCAGAATCCGGGACCATCGGGAACACTTCCCGTCGCCAAGGCTTCGACCACCCCTCCGCCAGGGTCTCCCATGCCGGGCGCCAGGAACCCAGTAACCACCAGGCGATGCCGGGCCGATGCCAACGGCCCCATCTGGGTGTCGGGGTGAGTGGGATCGCCGACCCGCCAAGCATCCACTGCGTCGACGAAGAGAGCGACGAATCGGTCGAACACCGACCGCTCCACCAGAATGCGACTCCGGGCACAACAGTCCTGGCCGGCATTGCCGAAGGCGCTCCCCGGAGCCGCGGCTGCGGCCCGTTCGAGGTCGGCGTCGGCAAACACGATATTGGCGGACTTACCCCCCAACTCGAGAGTCACCCGCTTGATGGTCCCTGCCGCTCGACGCATGACCTCCCGACCGACGGCGGTGGATCCGGTGAACGCCACTTTGGCCACATCGGGATGTTCGGACAGGCGCGCCCCGACGGTGGGACCGGTACCCACCACCACCTCGAACGCTCCTTCGGGGATGCCGGCATCGAGAGCCAACTCAGCCAGCCGCAGGGCAGACAACGGGGTCAGCTCGGCCGGCTTCACCACGATGGTGTTGCCGGTAGCAAGGGCGGGGCCGACCTTCCAGGACGTAATGGCGATGGGAAAGTTCCAGGGGACGATGGCACCAACCACCCCCAAAGGCTCGTGAAAGGTCATATCCACGCCACCCGCCACGGGAACAGTCGCGCCCCGGTGCTTGTCCACCGCACCGGCGTAGAAGTGGAGCACTTCGGCGACCATGCCGACCTCATCCCGGCTATCGGCAATCGGCTTTCCTACGTTGGCCGTCTCGAGTTGTGCCAGCTCCTCGGCGTGATCCTCTACGTGGCCGGCAAATCGGCGCAGCAGGCGGGCACGGTCGGTCGGGGTGACCGCCCGCCAGGCGGGACCGGCGGCTTTGGCTCGGGCCACGGCAGCGTCCGTCTCGTCGATGCTGGCCATCGGAATCGTTGCAATCGCTGCCTCAGTGGCCGGGTTGACCACGGACAATTCGTCACTCATGCCGGCTCCCCGGTCCGTGTGGATTCGATCAATCCCTCAATGAGCCGGCCGTCGCCGGACTCTTCGGGGTGCAACTGCACTCCGACCACGAATCTATGTCCGGGGAGCTCGATCGCTTCGATGACGCCGTCGTGATTCCGTGCAGTGACCGACAAGTCAGCTCCAAGCGACCCGATGGCCTGGTGGTGGGAACAGAGAACGTCGGTCCGTTCGCCGAGCACTCGGTGCACAATTGAACCGGGCTCGGTGGTGATCAGCATTGGCCCCAATGCCCCGGGGCGTGGCCGGCGCGCTGATCGAGTGGTTGCCCATGCCGTTCGGCATTGACATCTCCTCCACCGACGAGCATCAGGCCGTCTATCGCCCCGACGAAGGCCTCGATGCCAGCCGTGAACCCCTGGCTGCCCACATCGAACGGAGGCATGAGGACGGGCTGTCCGCCGGCCGCCACCGCCACCGCCACCAGGGCTATAGAGGCACCGGGGATATGGGCCGCGTCGCGCTCCGATGCCCCCCACCAGGCGACCCGGCGGTACATGGTGACTCCGATGAGAGGAGCCGGCCTCGTCGACGGCATGAACCAGTATCCCACTCCGGGCGATGTCCCAGTAGGGTGCGGGCCGAACACATTCCCTGAAGGCGACGGAGAAATCGATGGGTCGGCTCGACGGCAAAGTGGCAGTGATCACCGGAGCCGGGAGCGGCATCGGCCGGGTAACGGCGATTCTCTTTGCCGCCGAGGGAGCCAAGGTGGTGGTGGCCGACGTGGTGGTGGCCGACGCCGAGTCGGTGACGACGGAAATCGTCGCCGCCGGTGGTGCCGCCACCGCGGTCACCGTCGACGTGTCCGATGAGGCACAGGTGGACGCCATGGTGCAGACGGCCGTCGATACCTACGGCGGCCTCCACGTGTTGTTCAATAACGCCGGGATCTTCCCCGATGACGACGGTGGCATCCTCGACACCCCTCCCGAAACATGGCAGAGAGTGATGGAGGTCAACCTGAAGGGGGTGTGGCTCGGTTGCCGGGCCGCGGTGCCCGCCATGCTCGACTCCGGAGGTGGCTCCATCGTGAATGTCGCCTCCTTCGTCGCCCTCATGGGTGCGGCCACCGCCCAGATCGCCTACACCGCGTCGAAGGGGGGCGTGCTGGCCATGACACGGGAGTTGGCGGTGGAATACGCCCGCAAGGGAATCAGGGCCAACTCGCTCTGTCCGGGCCCAATCGAGACCCAGCTCCTGGCTGGGCTTCTCGCCGATCCCGAGCGACGCCAACGCCGTCTGGTCCACATCCCGATAGGCCGTTTCGGTCGACCCGAGGAGATCGCCAAGGCCGCTCTCTTTCTGTCCTCCGATGATGCCTCGTTCATCACCGGGTCCGCACTTGTGGTCGATGGTGGCATCACCGCCGCCTATGTGACGCCGGAGTAGCCCAAGACCTGTAGACCTTCATCCGTCCAGCGGATCGATCACCCGGAGCCCCGGATACCTCAGAAATCCCCTGTCGGAGATAACGAGCGTGGCACCATGCTCGATCGCCAAAGCCGCCAGGTATGCATCCGGCACCAAGTTGCCCCGGGCCCCGGCAGCTCGACAGAGTTCGGAGAACAGTGCCCAATGTCGCGGTCCCGAACGGACAGGCAGGGCGGCCGGCGCCGCCAGCACCGCCTCACAGAACTCAATCGCCTCATTGAGCGTGGTGGGAACCTTGTAGACGCGGTGATTGGTGACGATGCGAACAAAGGAGCTGAGCACGAGTTCGCTCACCCCAAACGGTTCGGGACCACCCAGGCGTTCCTCGAGCCACCGGCGATACGCATCGTGCCCATCACTCTCGCAACGTTGGACAGAGACAAAGACATTGACGTCAGCCAGCAGCATGGAACGGGAGGTTGTCGCCGAGTGCCTCGGCCAACGACTCCTTGTCCTCGAGATCGATGCCGGGCTGCAGACCGGATCCGCCGCCGACCGGCAACACCACTCTTTGGGTCAGAGGGGTGTGCTCGGTGCGTTCGACGAAGAGACTTCGCAATGCGTCGTCGATGATGTCACCGAGAGAACGGTGCCCACGAGCCGCCATCGCCTTGGCTTCGGCGAGGAGGTGCTCGTCAATGTTCACAGTTGTCCTCATTGATGCAGCTTAGCATCATGATGCAGACTAGCATCATCATGACGCTAGTCTGCCGTTTCGAGGTGGCTCCGGGTCAGCGTCCGAGGTCGCCAGGGGCGCCTCAGCAGGCAAGCGCTGGACGAGCGGTTCAGCCTGGGTCAGAGTTCTGGGGTGCTCACCCTCGAAACCCTTCCCCGCCAGATTCAATCGGGCGACATCCACACGGTGCTGGTGGCCTTCCCCGATTTGCAGGGTCGTCCGGTCGGGAAGCGGGTCACGGGTTCGTTCTTCCTCGATCACGTCATCGACCATGGGATCGAGGTCTGTGACTACCTATTGGCTGTCGACGTCGACATGGAACCCCTCCCCGGTTACCAGTTCACCAACTGGGACAGCGGATATGGCGACCTCCACGCGGTGATCGACCCGAAGACCGTCCGGCCGATCCCCTGGCTTTCGGGGAACGCTCTGGTGCTCTGTGATCTATTCACCATGGAGGGTGAGCCGGTTGACGTGTCCCCGCGTCGCATGCTGCAACGACAACTCGAGCGAGCCGCGGAACACGGGCTCGAAATCAAGTGCGCCACCGAACTCGAGTTCTATCTTTTCCTCGATACATTCGCCGAGGCAGCCGCCAAGCACTGGCTCGGAATCACACCTCACGCCGACACCATCGAGGACTACCAACTTCTGCAGACGTCCCGCGTCGAGTACATCATCGGCGAGATCCGCAACCAGATGCTCGGTGCCGGCATCCCCGTCGAGTCTTCCAAGGGGGAGGCCGGCACCGGTCAGCACGAGATCAATATCACCTACGGCGGCGCCCTCGAAGTCGCCGATCGCCACCTCGTGTTCAAGCATGGCGTCAAGGAGATCGCCACCCAGCACGGCAGGGCTGCAACTTTCATGGCCAAGTGGTCCATGGAACAGGCCGGTTCGTCGTGCCACATCCACACCAGCCTGTGGGATGCGTCTTCAGGAGCCCCGCTGATGGCACCGACAGGCGGCGGCGCATCCCTGTCGGGATTCTCCGTAATCGGACAACAGTTCCTCGCTGGGCAGCTCTACAGTGCCGCCCAGTTGGCGTGGTGCTTCGCGCCTTATGTCAACTCCTACCGACGGTACGTCCCTGGATCGTGGGCACCAACCGCCATCGTTTGGGGAGAGGACAATCGCACCTGCGGGTTCCGGGCGGTCGGCGCCGGGAGTGGGAGGAGGATCGAGTGCCGGATGCCGGGTGCCGACGTCAATCCATACTTCGCGCTGGCTGCATCTATCGCCGGGGGATTGTGGGGCATCGAGCATGAGCTCGAGTTGGAGCCGGCATTCGAAGGGAATGCCTACAGTTCCGCCGAGGTACCCCGGCTCCCTTCGACCCTGGCCGAAGCCATCGATGGATTGGCCGACAGCGAGGTGGCCGAGGAAGCCTTTGGCCCCACGGTTCATCACCACCTCCTCAATACCGCACGCCAAGAGTGGGCGAAGGCCAACAGAGTGGTCACCGACTGGGAGTTGGCCCGGAACTTCGAACGCATCTGAGGGAACTCGAGCTCCTGGCCGACGGGCCGACACCGGAAGATGCCTTGACGAAACCGATCCGTCCTGGCAGCATGGATAGCATCATGTACCGATCACCGACCTCGGACCTCCTTCTTACGTAACGGCGAGCGCCCCATCGCGTTCGCCCACAACCTCCTGAGCCGAAAAGGCCAGGGGGTTTTTTGATGGGTCATCGCAGGCAGCGCACCACCAACCACGGATTTCGGAAATACCGGGTCACGGAGCACAGGAAGACGCAAGGGAGCAACGATGAGTACTGATCAGCCAGACACGCAATCCACCGGGACCATCGACCATGCCGGGCATCGTCTCGAGCTTCCTTGCGACGTGTCCCCCATGCCGTTCGGTCTGTACCGGCCTCACCTTCCCCTGCAGTTGACCGATCGCACCTGGCCCGATGGCCAGTTCACCAAGGCTCCGCGATGGGCCAGCGTCGATCTGCGTGACGGGAATCAGGCGTTGGTCGATCCGATGAACTCCGAGCGGAAGTTGAAGCTTTTCAATGCATTGGTCGGCATCGGATTCAAGGAGATCGAGGTGGGATTCCCCTCCGCTTCCCATACCGACTACGACTTCCAGCGCCAGATCATCGATGAAGGCCTGATCCCAGACGACGTACACATCCAAGTACTCGTCCAATGCCGCGATGAACTGATTGAACGGACCTTCGAGTCGTTGAACGGCGCACCCCGGGCCATCGTCCACTTCTACAACTCCACATCGGAGTTGCAACGGAGGGTGGTCTTCGGCCTCGACCGTGCCGGGATCATCGACATCGCCGTCAATGCTGCCCGACTTTGCCGGAAGTTCGAATCGACGGTCCCGGGGACCGAGATCCGTTACGAGTACTCACCGGAGAGCTTCACCGGAACCGAGCCCGAGTTCTCCATCGAGATCTGCGAAGCGGTGATGGATGTGATCGAGCCGACCCCGGAGCGCCCGATCATTCTCAACCTTCCGGCCACCGTGGAGATGTACACACCCAATGTCTACGCCGACGTCATCGAGTGGTTCAGCCGCACCATCAAAGACCGCGACTCCGTGATCCTCAGTGTGCATCCCCACAACGACCGGGGCACCGCGGTTGCCGCCGCGGAGTTGGCGGTCCTGGCCGGCGCCGACCGGGTGGAGGGCACGCTCTTCGGAAACGGTGAGCGCACCGGAAACGTCGATGTGGTCACCCTGGCCATGAATCTCTTTTCCCAGGGCATCGATCCGGCCCTCGACTTCGGTGACATCGAGAAGGTGCGACGGGTGGCCGAGTACGCCACCCGTATGCCCGTTCACCCTCGGCACCCTTACGCCGGGGACCTGGTCTACACGGCGTTCTCGGGATCCCATCAAGACGCCATCAAGAAGGGGTTCGCCGCCATCGGCGTCGCCTACGAACAATGGGAGGTCCCGTACCTGCCCATCGACCCGAAACACACCGGACGAACCTACGAGGCGATCATTCAGGTGAACAGCCAGTCGGGCAAGGGAGGGGTCGCCTACGTCATGGACGCCGAGCACGGTCTCGATCTGCCCCGCAACCTACAGGTCGAATTCTCCAAGGAGGTGCAGGCGGTCACCGAATCCAGCGGCACCGTGATCCAACCTGGCGAAATGTGGGACGTCTTCTCCCGAACCTATCTTCCCGATGACGCCGGCGTTCGACTGATCGGGAGCGAAGTCTCCACCGGAGGAAAACGAACAACTGTCACCGCGCAACTGCTGGTCGACGGCCGCCCTCATACGGTGCTCGGCGAGGGAAACGGACCGATCGATGCCCTGGTCAGTGGCCTCCGCAAGGAGTTGGGCATCGAGTTCGAAGTGAGGGACTATCGGGAGCACGCACTCACTTCGGGAAGCGAGGCATCAGCCGTGGCCTACGTGGAGGCAGAGGGCCCTGATGGCTCGACCTGGTGGGGCGTAGGCATGGACTCGAGCATCCTCGACGCCTCACTCGGCGCGGTGGTGAGCGCCGCCAACCGAGTCCTCCCCAAGCGGACAGCTCCCAAAGCGGACTGAGAACCGGTAACTCGATCAGCCCACGTCAACCTGGATCGTTCACTGTGGCGGTCGGATCCGAATCACCAGGCAAATCATCAGTTCACACGGACGATCCGAGTGCCTCTGCTTCTTTTGTCGCGGAAACGGAACGGACAAACTCCAAAATGTCGGGTGGCGCCTTGGAGGGAGCACCGGCGTCGAAGGGCGGCTGAGGGTCGTATTCGATTCCGAGTTGAATGGCCTGGGCGATGTCGGCTCCGTGGGTTTCGGCCACCACGGACAGTGCCAGGTCGATGCCGGCGGAGACGCCAGCCGCCGTCCACACCCTCCCCCGGTGCACGACCCGCTGTTCGGTTGGCGTGGCTCCATACTTGGCCAACTCGTCAAACGCGAACCAGTGAGTGGTGGCATCGAGACCGTCGAGCAGGCCGGCGGCGCCCAGCAGCAACGCGCCGGTGCACACCGACGTGGTGAAGGTGGTGTGTGGATGCACCGCTGCCACCCAGTCGACGATTGCGTCGCCGTCCCGAGCGAGCTTGCGGGTGATGAAACCGCCGGGCACCACGATGATGTCGGGCGAGTCGACCTCATCGAACGTATGGGATACGGCCAAACGGAGCAAGCCGTTGTCATCGGCGACCTCGCCTGCTTTCGCCGCACAGAGGACGACCTGGGCGTCGGGCAGTTGGGTGAATACCTGATAGGGACCGATGGCGTCGAGTGCGGTGAAGCCGGAAACAATCCAATGGCGATCTGCATGGTTGGACACCTTCGTTCCGCTGGAATAGTGACTTTACAGTTGGAGCGCCAATGCCTCCGGACGATGTGCGACCTGCAGTGGTGCAGGTGGTGCCGGGCCGCCGGAGGGCGGAGAACACACCTTCGGCGTAACGCTTGCTCCACCACTACTTTGTGAAGTGTCATGCGTACGTCCATCGTTGGTACTTCGTTCGCTGCACGCCGAACATTACCGAGCTGTTGACGGCTTCTCTGTCCTCACCGGACCCGATGGATATCGTGGCGACCTTCGACGAGCACGTCGCCGTGCTCCAACAGCTGCCATCGGCCACTGGGTCGAGTCGCTTCCCGGCCTGTCTGTGACTTGGTTTCGCCCGCTGACCACTGCCATGCTGGGGTGATGTACGCAGGCCTTCATCACATGCAGCTGGCCATGCCGGTGGGCGGGGAGCCGGCTGCCCGCGAGTTCTTCGTCGACGTGCTCGGAATGAGGGAGATCCCCAAACCCCCGGTGCTGGCCGCTCGGGGTGGGGCATGGTTCATCAGCGGCGGTCTCGAGCTACATCTCGGCGTTGAGGACCGGTTCCGGCCGGCCAAGAAGGGTCACCCCGCCATCCTGGTCGAAGACATCGAGGAGATCGTCCGCCGTATCACCTCGGCGGGTCAGCCGGTGACCTGGGACAGCGAATTCCCCGGATTCCGACGGTTCTATGCCACGGACCCGTTCGGCAATCGACTCGAGTTCCTGCAACCGACCGGTCCCCGCTGACCATACGGTGCGCAGGCCACCATCGCTGGCCACGGGAGGTGGCATAGGTCGGTCACGTGAGTCAGAACCTGTTCAGGCGTTTGTGAATCCCTTTCGTCTGGTTGTAGAGGGCGACGAACTCCGCGTACAGGTGGTCGTAGATGGGGCCCACCGCCGGATCAGGTGTGAAGATTCGGCGCACCTCCACCATGCCCGGGATCTCATCGACGGTCACCCTCCCCAGGGCCATCAACGTGAGCAGGGCAGCTCCTCGCACGTTGGCCAATACCGGATCGGCAATCTGGCGGATCTCCCGACCCAGCACATCCGCATGAATCTGACACCACTGTTCGGAATTCGCCCCGCCACCGATGAAGGCCATCGAATCGAAGGTGCATCCGGCGAATCGCTCTACCGCCTGCAGTAACCACTTCGAGTTGAAGGCCACGCCCTCGTACACGGCCCGGACCATCTGGGACCGAGATGTCGACAGCGAAAGATTGTGAAAACCTCCTCGGATGGTGTGATCGTCCACCGGCGTCCGCTCCCCGTTGAGCCATGGTGTGAACAGCACCCGCCCACTCCCCGGTTCCACCGAGTCCACCATGTCGTTGAGGGTTCCGAAGTCGTCGGCGAAGCCAAGGTTGTCCCGCAGAAACGTGAGGCAGGCACCGGCCGTCTCGTGCTCGTCCACGATAATGTATTTCCCGGCCAGGGCGGCCGGGATAGAGGCCACGTTGTTGGTGATGGAAGTCTTCTTGAAGGGAACGTGGGCCGAGATCCACGACGACGTCCCGACGTAGAGGTGAGCAGAAAAATCGGTCACCGATCCGGCGCCGAAGACCGCCGAGTGCACATCCCCGGTGCCCACGGCTACCGGCAACCCAGCCGGTAGGCCGAGGTCGGCCGCCGCCTCGGCAGTCAGCGATCCCATGATGCTCCCCGGCGCCACCAGTTCGGGCAACTTGGCGCGATCTAGCCCGGTAATGGACAACAAACGAGGGTCGTAGGTCACCCGGTCGATGTTCCGGTTATCGGTGACCCAGTGGGCTGCGATCGAGTCGAACGATGCACAGGCCCGACCGGTCAGTTTGAGGTTGAGGTAGTCGACTGGCTCGAGGAAGGTGGTCGTGTCCCCGTAGATCTCGGGGAACTCGTCACGGATGAACAGAATGTGCGCCACCGGATCCTTGCCCGAGAGACCGGGCGCGCCACCGGTGACTCGTACCCATCGAAGAATCTTGCGTGGGTCGTACCCGAGAACATTCACCCGACCCGCGGCTGTGGCGCGGATCGCCTTGTTGCCCCGGGAGTCCATCCAGATGATCGCCCGCATCAACGGCGTTCCATCGGCTCCGACGGCCACGGTGCCCGACCATTGCGCCGTACACCCCACCCCGATGAACTTGCCAGGCGGTAGTGCCGCCTCGGCCAGTGCATCGTGGGCGGCCGAACAGATTGCCGACCACCAATCGGCCGGATCCTGTTCGGCGCCCCCGCCGTCGAGGAGATGCAGCGGGACCGAAGCGAAACCGTGGGACACGATCCGGCCGGTGGTCGATACCACCGCCACCTTCGGACCCCCGGTTCCGAGGTCGATGGCCACAACGAACCGCTCGGCCTGGCCGGGAACCGCACCCATGGTCGAAGCTTTCCGGGGAGCAGTCAAACCTTGATGATCCAGATCATGGCCTGCCGCAAGGTGCCGCCGTCGTCGAACTCGAAAGGAGTTCCCTGCCCGACATGGCCACCCGCGCTGAACTCATCCGGTGGCCTGGTGACCACTGAGCGGGCCAACACCTCGCGGCCGACCAGGTCGAACAGTGGAATCAGGTCGTCGAGGCCGACCAGATGGAGATGGATCCAATCCGACACCTCCAAGCCTGAGGCCTTCCGCAGATCCTGAACGTGCCGGATCACCTCGCGGGCCAACCCCCGGCGGCGGAGACCATCATTGAGCGTGAGGTCGAGCGCCACCACCTCGGCCCCGTCCCGCGACACTGCGAAGCCAGACTGGGCCCGAACCCGCAACTCCACCTCGTCTCCGCTCAACTCCACGGAGCCGTCGTCCATCGTCACCACCACTGGCCGGCCATCGGCCAGATCCGCGGCGGCGGCCGCCCCATCCACGGAGGCCATGGCCGCACGCAGTTGCTGCACCCGCGATCCGAGACGCGGGCCCAGCAGTTTGAAGTTGGGTACCAGCTCGTAGGCCAGCACATCACCCAACTCGCCGATGGACTCCACCACATCGACATTCAGTTCGTCCTCGACGATCCCGGCCGGCAATGACGGGCTGTTGGGCGGCAAGTAAACCAGGGCTCGGGCCAGAGGCTGACGCACTTTCATCTCCGCCTCCGACCGGGCCGCCCGGCCGAGGGATGACAGCCGGCGGGCCAGGCCCATGCCGGCTTCGAGGCCGTCGTCGACGGCGTCAGGCTGTTGTTGGGGCCAGTCGGCCAAGTGGACCGAATCCGCTTCGGGCGCCAGGGTGAGGTCACACCACATTCGATCCGCCAAGAACGGGCACATCGGGGCGAGCAGACGAGCCACGGTCACCAACGTCTCGTAGAGGGTGGCCTGGGCCCCGAGCGAGTCGGCCGGGTCGGCACCCGGATCGGTCCGCCAAAAGCGTCGGCGGCTACGGCGCACGTACCAGTTGGAGACGTCGTCGATCAGCTCGGCGATGGCGCTGGCGGCCGGGAACGGCTCGTAGCCATCCAGCGAGGCAGTCACCGCCGCCACCGTGGCATAGAGACGCGACAGCATCCACCGATCGAGGACCGAGCGGTCCTCGGGCCGGGGAATGGCCGGATCGGCGGGGTCGAAATCATTGAGGGAGGCATAAGTAGTGAAGAACGACCAGGTATTCCACAGGGTGAGCAGGGAGTCCCTCATGGCGGTATCGATCACTTCGAAGCTCACCCGCGTCGGCGTCCACGGGGAGCCCTGCGAGAACATCCACCATCGGAGGGGGTCGGCACCCCGGGTATCGAGGATCTCCCAGGGATCGATGACGTTGCCGACGGATTTGGACATCTTCCGTCCGTCAGCATCCACGATATGACCGAGGCACAGCACGTTCTTGTACGGCGTGGAGCCCCGCACCAGCGTGTTGACAGCCAAGAGCGAGTAGAACCAGCCGCGGGTCTGGTCGATGGCCTCGCAGATGAAGTCGGCCGGGTAGACGAAGTGCTGGTCCGATCCTTGAGCCACCGGATAGCCCCATTGACCCGATGGCATCGAGCCCGAGTCGAACCAGGCATCGATCACCGCCTCCACCCTCCTCATCTCCGATGAAGGCCTCTCGGTGTCGCCGGCACAGTCGGGACACGAAAAGACCACCTCGTCGATGGCCGGGCGGTGAGGATCCACGTCCCTCACATCCCGGCCGACCAGCTGAGACAGGTCGGACAGGGAACCGACACACCGGAAGTGCCCGTTGTCACACCGCCAGATCGGGAGTGGGGTGCCCCAGAAGCGATCTCGCGACAGGGCCCAGTCCACGTTGTTGGACAACCACTCCCCCATCCGTCCGTCACGGATGTGCTCAGGATGCCAGCCGATGGTCTGATTTTCGGCCACCATCTCCGCCTTGCGGGCAGATGTCCGGATATACCAACTGGGCTTTCCCCAGTAGATGAGGGCGGTGCCGCAGCGCCAGCAATGGGGGTATGAGTGCTGGTACGACTCCCGTCGGACAAGGAGTCCGGCAGCCTCGAGGCGGTCGTTCACCGCAGGGTTGGTGGCCCGCACCGGCTGGGCTCGGAGCCATGGCACCTCTGAGGTGAAGGTGCCGTCCGGGCCCACCGGGTTGATGGTGGGCAGACCCTCCTGACGGCCTACTTGCCTGTCAATCTCGCCGAAAGCGGGGGCCAGATGGACGATCCCGGTTCCCTCGTCCGCCTCCACGAAATCCCCGGGCACCACTCGCCACCCGTCTCCGTCATCTCCGGGCGGTACGTCGAGATCATCGAATGGGCGCGCATACCGGAGGCCGACCAGGTCTCGCCCGGTGATCCGGCGGTCGGCGCTCACTCCTTCTCCGAATACCTTCTCGACCAATTCCGCCGCCACGATCGAATCGCCCACCACCGCGTAGTCGAGCTCGGGTCCCACCGCAGCGCCGGTGTTGGAGAGCAACGTCCAGGGGGTGGTGGTCCATGCCACCAGCGACAGGCCGGTGAGGGTGGACAGTCCGAGCGAGCCGCGCAGTGCCTCGGCGGTATCGCCATCGTCGGTCAGAGGGAACCGCACGTAGGCCGACTCGTCCACCACGTCCCGGTAGACATCGGGTTGGCCCAGCTCGTGACTGCTGAGGGCGGTCCCACATCGCGGGCAGTAGGGCACCACCTTGATGTCCTCGTAGAGCAGGCCCTGATCCCAGATGTTCTTGAGGTTCCACCACACCGACTCCACGTAGCCGGAAGAGAAGGTCCAGTAGGCATCGTCGAAGTCGAGCCAATACCCGACGCGCCCGGTGAGGGTCTTCCATTCATCGACGTAGTTGCGGACCGACTGGCGGCAAAGCCGGGTGAACTCGGCGATCCCGATCTCTTCTTCAATCTGGCGTTTGGCCGTGATGCCCAGCTGTTTTTCCACTTCGACCTCGACCGGAAGCCCGTGCGTGTCCCAGCCGGCCTTCCGGGGAACGGCAAACCCGCGCATAGTCCGGTAGCGGCAGAACAGGTCCTTGTAGGCCCGGGCCCAGACGTGATGGAGCCCGGGACGCCCATTAGCGGTCGGCGGCCCCTCGTAGAACACCCAGGGCTCGGCCCCTTCCCGCAATTCCACTGAGCGTTCGAAGACGCGGTGCTTCTTCCATCGGGCCAGCTCTTCGGCCTCGATGGCGGTGAAATCAGCGTCGGTGGGAACCGGGCGGAACAACTGGGACTCCCTCTCGGGTTGGGCGGGCGCGGGTGAGGACCAGATACTACGGGCGCTCAGAGTCCACAATGGACCTGTGCCCGAGCTTCCCGAGGTAGAAGCCCTTACAACTCTCCTGGCAGAGAGGATGGCCGGTCAGCCGATACGCCGATGTGAGCTGGCGTCCTTTTCAGCGCTGAAAACAGTGTCCCCGTCCCTCGATCAGCTGATCGGGCGGGTCTCGGCGGGATGCAGTCGTCGGGGCAAGTACGTCTGCTTCGATCTCGACGGTGTGTGGCTGGTGGCCCACCTGGCTCGCGCCGGATGGATTCGTTGGTATGACAAGGTGCCGGCCACCATCGCCCGCCCGGCCAACTCGCCGCTGGCGCTACGGGTAGGGCTCGACAACGGGTCCGGATTCGATATGACCGAGATGGGCACGGAAAAACACCTGGCCCTGTGGGTGGTGGACTCACCCGACCATGTCGACGGTATCTCCGGCCTCGGGATCGACCCGATGAGTTCGACGTTCACTCCGTCCGAACTGGCCAGATTGCTCGGCGGTACGTCGGCCACCATCAAGACAGCCCTCACCACCCAATCGCTGATCGCCGGGGTAGGCAATGCCTACTCCGACGAGGCCCTACACGCCGCCGGCCTGTCGCCGTACAAGTTGGCGGCGAAGCTCGACGGGGCCGAAATCCTCAGCCTGCACCATGCCCTTGTCGGCATACTGCGAGAGGGGGTGGTCCGATCCGAAGGCCTCGGTGCCGCCGAGTTGAAAGTGGACAAGAAACGGTCCATGCAGGTCCACGGGCGGACCGGGGAGGCGTGCCCGGTCTGCGGAGACACAATTCGCCAGGTGTCGTTTGCCACCAAGTCAATGCAGTACTGCCCCACCTGCCAGACAGGGGGCCGACGGTTGGCCGATCGCCGGCTGTCCCGGCTGCTCAAATAGGCTGCTCAACTAGGCACCCGGCCCCACCACCCGACCCCACCACCCGGGTTCTGCCCGGGCGACTGGGTCGGAGTTCGATCAACTTCATGATTGGACCGTGTCGGAGTAACGGGAACTTTGGGTCTCCAGAGTCTCCCGGTGGTCCAATCGCTCCACCTCCCGGCGAATTGGCATCGGTTCCAGTTACTGCGTTCGGGACGTCACCGACAACCTGAGTGCCATGTTGCCCGGCGAAGGAGTTGCTTTCGCCGCGAGGTGGAATGGAAGTGATGTGCCGAGGTCCCCGTCTTTGGTCCGAGCCAAACCCGTTCGTAAGACCTTTCCATCATGTGCGTCACGTCGGCTGCCAGCGGGGCGACGGGATCCGTCGGCGATAATGGGACATGCTCGAGCTCTTCTCGCTGTCAGGCCGCTACGTCCATCTCGAGCCCATGGGGATGGACCACGTCGGCGAACTGATGGCGGCTGCCGCCGGTGACCGATCGACGTTCGCATTCACCCACGTGCCGTCCACGCCGAAAACGATGGCCGTCTACGTGACGCGGCCAATCGAGGGTCGTGGCTTGGGCCAGCACTATCCGTTCGTCACCCGAGACATCCAGACCGGCCGCGTCGTGGGAGCCACCCGCTTCTACGACATGGCCCCGTGGGACTGGTCGACCGGACCGGCCAAAGCCAACCAGCGTCACGGCCGGCCCGACGCCGTCAGCATCGGTGCCACCTGGCTGGCATCATCGGCACAGCGGACGCCGATCAATACCGAGGCAAAACTGTTGATGCTGACCCATGCTTTCGAAACGTGGGGTGTGTGGGCGGTGAGATTCGAGACCGATGAACGGAACACCCGTTCCCGCCAAGCCATCGAGCGGCTGGGTTGCAAGTTGGACGGGATACTGCGGGCGGAACGCCCGGCCGCCGACGGCACAGTACGGAATACCGCCACATTCTCGATGTTGGCCGACGAGTGGCCGGTCCAACGCCACCGCCTGGTCGACCACCCGGCCAAAGGTTGACCCCCGGGTCACCGGGTGTTTATATTACTTGCCCTGGTTGATTACTAGGTTTAGTAGATACAAGGTCTGACGTGACCACGGCCCGAGGCAACAGTGCATATTGATCCCTTTCTTGTCCTCGGCAGCGCGGTCGTCGGGTTTTTGGTCGGGATGACCGGGGCCGGTGGTGGGGCCCTGATGACCCCCATGCTCATCCTGCTCTTCGGGATCAGGCCCTCTACCGCTATCTCGAGCGACCTGGTGGCAGCGGTGCTCATGCGGCCCTTCGGTGCCGCTGTGCATCTGCGTAACGGAACAGTGAACCTCGCGCTGGTGGGCTGGATGGTGCTGGGCTCGGTGCCAATGGCTTTCCTCGGGGCATACCTCCTGCACCTCATGGGCCGCAGCCCTTCGGCGGAGAAGAGTATCCAGACAGCCCTGGGGGCCGCATTGCTGTTGGGGGCAGTCGCCATGATCCTGCGGTACGCCCTCGACCGCCGGTCCGGCAAGGTTGGAAAGGCCGTGGTCCATCACCTCACGATCCGGCCGGTGCCCTCGGTGATCATCGGAATGGTCGGAGGAATCATCGTCGGTATCACCTCGGTGGGCTCAGGCTCGTTGATGATTGTCTTCCTGCTGTTTCTCTACCCGATGCTGGGTGCCAAACAACTGGTGGGCACCGATCTCACCCAGGCCGTCCCCCTGACCCTCGCCGCCGCACTCGGAGCCCTTGTCTTCGGTCATGTGGAACTACCGGTGACCACTTCCCTGGTCATCGGTAGTGTCCCCGCCGTGGTGATCGGGTCGTTCCTGTCCTCGAGGGCCCCGGACCGCTACATCCGGCCGGTGATCACCTTCGTCATATTGGCATCGGGTCTCAAGTATGTGGGGGTCAGCACCACCACGCTGGGATGGATTCTGTGTGCCGTGCTCCTCGCCGCCGCCTGCGTCTGGCTGGTCCAGACCCGTCCGTGGCAGACCCGGGACGGGCAAGGTGAGGGAGCGTCCGAGGCGGACACCGAGCCGGCCATCGCCCACGGTGAGGGGTACGACTAGGGCTTGGGGACCTACGCCCATGGCAGACTCCTGGATGTGTATATCTCTGCCAAGGTCGACTATGCCGTTCGGGCCATGTGCGCAGTGGCCGATGCCGGCGATCGCCCGGTGACCGCAGAGGCGTTGGCCTCGTCCCAAGGCCTGCCCCCAAAATTTCTCGAGAGCATCCTCAACGACCTGCGGAGGGCCGGGCTCCTCCGTAGCCAACGCGGAGCCGAAGGTGGATACCGCCTGGCCCGGGCGGCCAAGGAGATAACGGTGGCCGACATCATCCGGCCTCTCGACGGCCCGTTGGCCGAGGTCCGAGGACTACGTCCCGAAGCCACCAATTACGAAGGAGCCGCCGCCCATCTGCAAGACGTCTGGGTGGCGGTGAGGTCGAGCCTGCGCTCGGTGCTCGAGGTGGTCACCTTGGCCGACATCGTGGCCGGCAAACTTCCCAGTTCTGTGGTGAGGTTGACCACCAAGGCCGACGCCTGGGTATCACACTGATTTTCCTACGGTGCCAACCGGTTCTTCCGCTTGGCCATCACCGCGGACCCGGTGAAGGGATCGCGGCCAGAGGTTCCGACTCACCACCGAGTTGAGCTCTGCCCCATAGACAGAGATGGTGGCTCCGAGCGCCAGCCACCAGATGAGACCGAGCACGGTGGCGAACGTGCCGTAGAGATTCGAGAGGTGTTTCAGCTGATGGGCAACCAGTTGGGCGCCGGCAAACTGCAATGCCGTCCAAATGGAACCGGCAAAGAGTGCACCCGGCCACAGGACCCGGTGCTTTGGGGGGAGGTGCACAAGAATCCGATATGCGCACCAGTACATGGCGATATTGACGGCAAAGGATGCGAGCGATCCGATCCACACCGAGTACCCGCCGAAACCACCGAAGGCTCCCAACCCGGCCAGTGCTCCCGCCCCGATGAATCCGACCCCGATCACGAGCAGAAAACCGGCGGCACGAGGCAGCCAGAGCCAAAAGCTGGGGAGATCATCTCTCTCGATATCCCAGACCCTCGCCATCATCACCTGTGCACTCCGGCTCAGACGCAGTACGCCGTACATCAGCCAGATCAGGCCGAGGTAGAGCCCGAGGGTGCCGCCAGCCGACAGTTGGTGCACGTTCATCGAGATGTCGGATCCGACCACAGGGAACTGCCTGAGCGCCGAATTCACGATGTCTTCCTGTAGATGTGGATCGCCGTGCAGCACCACCCCCAGCCCAGTCAACAGGACGATCAGCATGGGGAACACGGCCATGAACGACGCGTAAGAGATCTGCCCGGCCAGTCGACCACCCTGGTCATCGGAGAACTTCCGGACAACCGCGGCGGGGACAGCTGTGGCCGTACGACGCTGCTGAACCTCGTCGAACCAATCGACGAGCTCAGTGATCTGTCCCTCGAGGATCACCCACCACTTGGCGAAGGTGCGTCCCAGTCGGCTGAACGCCTCACCCATGGCGTCTCGGATCACCCATTGCGTGTCATTGTGTTGCGGAAAACACGGTAATCATGAGTCGCATCCAACGCCACCGGTCACGTGATGGGCTCGACGAGTAGGCACTGCATGGCTCGGCCGATCCGCCCCTGGCGATCCCACATCACCGATTCCGCATTGCCGATTCCCGGAGTGCCGAAGCGGGTACGCCCGTCGAGACAGATCCACTCGCCCACCGGCGGACGGTACAAAGACACCGAGACATCAGGATTGATGAAAATATTCGAGGCGAAGTCGAGCTCGGCGGAGATCCCGTTGCCGAAGTCGCCAACCGCCGCCGCCCGTTGCCACGGCGAAGGGTCTTCGCCTGCCACCACCGGGCACCGCAACCTGAACCATGCCGTGGCCGGCCCCAGGCTGTTGAACCGTCCCTTGACAAAGCGGACCTCGACACCTTGGTTGTGAAAGGCCCGATAGCCGTCGGTCATATGTGGGGAAGTGACTCCCTCCTCGGGGGGAGGTGGAGCATCATCCTCGGGAACGGTCGGCAACGCCCGGTGATCGTCGGGACCCACCCGGATGCGCAGAGCCCGGGCCCACGCCATCTCGACCCCGCCCGATTCCACTACCGCATCCACCAACTGGACCTTCCGCCCCGGCCTGACCAGAAAGGCAGTGACGTTGAGCCGGGACGAGGGTATCGGGCGGAGCAATTCGAGGGTCAGGCGAACCAATTGTTGCCCACCCTCGGGTGAGCATCGCTCGATGGCGCGGGCTACCAACGCCGCCACCGGGCCGCCGTGGAGCGCATTTGGCGTCCACGGTCCCCTAGCCAGATCGGTGGGGAGAAAGCTGTCGCCGTCCGGGATGAAGAGGGCGGCATCGGGTTCGTCCGCTCCTCCGGTGTCAGCCGTTTCCGGTTGCGTCGTCATCTCCCCCTCGGTGCCTGCCTCGTGGGTCACCGCTTCGGAAGGGCCGCGGCAATGAGCGTGGCGATTTCCGTGTATCCGACAGTACGGGGGTGGATGTCACCGTACTGACAGAAAAAGGTCAGCTCGCAGACACGAGCCACCGCGATCGGAACGGTGCCGTACCCAGAGAGGCTGGTGGTCTGGGTGAACGGCGTGTAGGCGCCGGTGGCGGAAGTCACGTCGACAAAGGTGGCGCCGATGGCCTGATACTGCTGCTGAAGGGCCGGGTTGATCAGGGACTGGAACGCGTTCACCGACAGTGGCGCCAGGCTCTTGGTGGCAGTGTTCGTTGCCAGGTAGTCGCCCAGGATGACGTCGGGGTAGGTGATCCCGATGATCGGCACCGCGGGGCCGGCGGCAGCTCGCAGTGCCGGCAGCAGCACGGCGAGATTCGTCTTGATGGTCCCAACGCCAGCTGCCACGCAGCTGATCAGATCAGAACTGGAGGTGCAATTGGTGACGTCGTTTATGCCGATCGAGACAGTGACCAGGCCGATCCTCCCTTGGTGCTGGGAGAGGAACTGGTCAGCAGCGGTGGCTTGCGACTGGCCGCCATAGGTCGGCGCACCCGGTCCCAGGCCCCCCCAACACCCCAACGCGTGCAGAATCGAGGTGGTGGTGGCAGCAGCGCATCCAAAATTCACCAGGGTGAGTTTGTAGCCGCGGGAAGTGGCCAGCTTGGGCAGTTGGTAGGCGAAGCCGTTGGTGGTGGTGTGGCCCACAGTCTGGCCCACATTCGCGCCTGTCGGCTGATACCCAGCCGCATACGAATCACCCAGCGACACGTAGTACTGGTTGGCCCGCGCCTTCGGCTTCGTCGCCGATGACGAGCTGCAGGCGGATACTCCCACAGCCAGCAACACCAGCGCGCCGGCCAGAGAAGCTGTGCGGTAGCTGACCGGGCCGCTCATGGGGAGCAACCTAGTCCCTGCGTCCTCTCTGCGTCCTCGTGACCCATCGATTCGGACTACTTGACGCGGCGCCGCTAGCATCAGCGGCACTATCCGGACCAGTGGAACGTCAAGCATTCAGGGGGAAACCGTGGGACATGGAAACGCAACAATCGACATCGACGGGTCAGCCGACAAAGTGTGGGCGGTGATCGGTGACTTCGGCGGCATCGGCGACTGGATGCCCGGTGTCGAATCCTGTCGGGTCGAGGGCGAGGACAGAATCCTGGTCACCATGGGAATGGAGATCACCGAAAGGTTGGTGTCCAAGGACGATGCCGCACGAGTCCTGACCTACTCCATCACCAACGGCGCCCCGGTGGAGAGCCACCAGGGCGTCATCACCGTCACCCCGACCGGAGAGACCTCTCATGTGACATGGGACGTCGACGCCACCCCCGATGAGATGGCCGAGGTCATGACCTCCATCTACCAGCAGTCCCTGGCGGCACTCAAGACTCACGTCGAAGGCTGAGTCGGGAACCGGTAGGCCCGATGGCGAACCGACACACCGGCGGGGCATCTGGCGGAAGTCACGACAACGGGGGGCGATGGTCGTTCACTCAGGTATCCCATTCACGGGCTCCAATGGAAGACGTCTGGTCCCTTGTCGGGGAAGCCGGGCGATGGAAGGAGTGGTCCTTCCTGACCCGCAGTGACCTCGAGCGCCAAGGCATTCCGGCTCCTGATGGGGTGGGGGCGGTCCGGCGGTTTACCGCCTTCGGCGTCGGCTCACGGGAAGAAGTGCTGGCATGGGAGCCACCCACCCATCTCAGCTACGCCATACTCAGCGGATTTCCGGTCCGCGATTATCGAGCCGATGTCGACCTCTCACCCGAGAGTGGAGGTACCACCATCACCTGGTCGGTCAGCTTCACGCCCAAACTGCCCGGGACCGGGGCTGCCGTGTGGGTGATACTCCGACTCCTCATCTTCCGGTTCGCCAATGCGGCCGGTCATTTCGCCGATCGCCAACTGACCTGAACCACCCTGGGCCCGACCTTCGAGAGCCCGACCCGACGGGACTCGCAGCCAATCTCAGCCGGCCAGCAGGCGGCGGGACCGGTCCTCGACCTGACGGCGGGCCTCACCCACGTCAACTGTCAGGCAGCGGCCACCGGTGACGACCTGTCGTCCCGCCACCCACACATCGGTCACCAGGCGGCTCGACGCCGACCACACCACGTGCTCCACCACGTGGGCATCCTCATGAATCGGACCGAAGGCCGGGTCCTCCATGTCGACCAGCACCATGTCGGCCTTCGACCCGGCGGCCAGGGTGCCCAGATCCGAGCGGCCGAGGACTGCCCCACCCCCGCGTGTGGCCAGGTCGAGGGCGGTCGCGGCCGGAATGGCCGCCGCATCACGCTCGTGGATTCGGGCCACCAGGGCGGCGAAGCGCATCTCTTCCCATAGGTCAAGGTTGTTGTTGGATGCCGGGCCGTCGGTCCCCAGTCCGACCCGAATCCCCTCTGCCAACAAGCGGGAAAGCGGGGCAACCCCCGAGGCCAGCTTGGCATTGCTCTGCGGGCAGTGAGCAACGGCCACATCGTGGAGGCGGTAGAGGGCGATGTCGGTATCCGATAGCCAAATGCTGTGGGCGGCGATGACCCGTCCATCGAGGGCGCCGACATCAGCCAATGCCTCCGGCACCGACCGCCCGTGCTCAGCGGCATAGCTCTCCACCTCACCCTCGGTCTCGGCCACGTGAATATGGAAAATGGCGTCGAGCCCTTGGGCCACCTCGGCAATATCCGCCAGTACCCCAAGGGGAACCGTATAGGCGGCATGAGGCCCGAATCCGACCTCGATGCGACCGCTCTCGCCGTGGCGGCGGGCATGGAAGTCGGAGACTTCCTCGAGGCGTTCCGCCCACCAGGCATCGCCGGCGGCCGCCGCGTCCTCGGGCCGGGCCAGGGACAATGCCGCCGGCGTGATGACGACCCGGGAACCGGCGGCCAGCACTGCATCAGCCACGGCGTCCTCATGGAAATACATCTCGCAGCTGGTGGTCACCCCCAGTTGCAAGAGTTCAGCCGAAGCCAGGGTCATGCCCCAGAACACATCATCGGAGGTCAACCGGGCCTCTCGCGGCCACAGCACTTCGCGGAGCCAGCGGAGCAAGGGCAGGTTCTCACCCGACCCGCGGAAGAGGGTCATCGGCGAGTGGCAGTGGACGTTGACGAAACCGGGGAGCAGGAGCCCCGAGAGCCGCACCTCCTCGACGTCGCCGGCCGGGGCAGCTCCGTGGGTGGAAGAGGCGTGGGGGACACCGTGGCCACCGTCACGCGGGAATCCCACATAGGTGACCGAATCCCCCGAGATCTCCACCTCGCCAGGCCGGAACACGTGGCCGGTGCCATCGCAGGGGAGGACGGCGTCGGCCCGATACCTGGTCACCTCGGGAGCCCGGTTCATGCGGTGGGCGGCCGCGGGGCTCCTTCACCCTCGTGGCCCCCGATACCACGATCCTCTTCGGTTTCGATGACCGCCAACTCCTCGACTCGGGCCATGTGGCGACCACCAGCGAATCCCGTTTTGAGAAAGACCTCGATGATGTCGAGTGCCAACTCGGTGGCAACCACCCGGGCACCGAGCGACAACACATTGGCATCGTTGTGGCGTCGGGCCAGGCGCGAGGTGTACTCATCGTGGCAGAGGGCCGCTCGCGCACCATGGACCTTATTGGCAGCCATGGCCTCACCCTGGCCGCTTCCCCCGATGATGATGCCAAGCGCCCCTTCACCTCGCACCACACGGCGGGCGACGTCAGCACAGATAGGCGGATAGTCCACCGAGACCTCGGACTCGGTCCCGACGTCGGTCACGTCGTGACCTTCGATCTGCAGGCGTTGGATCACCAAGCCCTTCAGGACAAAACCAGCATGGTCGGAGCCGATCACAATACGCATCTACGTCCTCCACTCAAAATGGTCCAACCGGTCAGGTCGAATGTACCCGGCGTCGGCGAACCACCGTGCCGCCCGGGCCAGGGCCTCGCCGGCCGGCCGCGACCCATACCCCAGCTCGCGACGGGCACGAGCGTCGTCGAAGGACATGTGAGTGGTGGACATCCGGGCCGCCTCGAGTGGAATCGACGGCTCCCGGCGGAGAAGACGTCCCTCGACCACATCGGAGACCCACGCGGCCCCCAGGGCCAGAGAGTTCGGAAACCGTCGGGTCGGAGCCGGGAGGCCGGTGGTCTCCGCCAGCGAAGCCAGGATCTGTTGGAGCGAGAGGTTCTCGCCCCCGAGGATGTAGCTCCGGCCGATCGATCCTCGTTCGGCCGCCAAGAGGTGGCCGTGGGCGACGTCATCCACGTCGACGATATTCAGGGTGGTGTCGACGAAACCAGGAATGCGCCCGTTGAGGAACTCGAGGACAGTTCTGCCCGTCGGCGTGGGGCCGCGATCACCGGGGCCGACCGGGGTGGTGGGCTGGACGAGTATCACCGGTAGGCCTTCGGCCCCGGCCCGCAGCACCTCATGTTCGGCTACGTATTTCGACTGCTTGTACAGGCCGAACAGATGATCGATATGGGCGAAGGAGGTCTCGTCCACCGGGGCTCCTGCGGTGGCACCGCGAAGACCGAGCGTACCCACCGTCGACGTATAGACGACCCGTCCGACCGCCGATTCCCTGGCCGCAGTGAGCACGTTGCGGGTGCCGATCACATTCACGTCGTAAAAGGAGTGAGGATCGGTTGCCCAAAACCGGTAGAGCGCAGCCAGATGGAAGACGGTCCGGGCCCCGTCGATCGCCTTGGCCACCCCATCGGCGTCACGGAGGTCGACAGTGACCCGCTCCACCGCCAGGTCGTCGAGGTTGCGGGTATCCCCGTCCGGCTCCACCAGGGCCACCACCTGTGTGTGTCGGGCCAGCAGCTCCCGGGTCACCGCCGCGCCGATGAATCCGGCGGCGCCGGTGACCACCACCCGCTCACCCGGCTCCAAAGCATAGGTATCCGGGTCCATCACCGGTGGCTCGCCGGCTTGCGCCGTCGCAGGGTGTTCATGGTCATGGTCTTGCCCACCTCCACCAGTAATCCCGAGCTCCGTTCGGCGTCGCTCAGGACATCGTCGAGTGCGGCCACGAACAGTTCGATCTCTGCCTCTCCGATGATGAGGGGTGGGAGCAGCTTGATGATGTTCACGTTGTCCGCCGCCACCTGGGTGAGGATGCGGTGCCGGTGAAACAGGGGGACCACGATCAACTGTGAGAACAGGCCCTTTCGGGCCAGTTCCATCATGCGGAACCGGGTGCGGGGGCCTCGCCTGCTGGGGGCAACGAACTCCAACCCGATCATCAGGCCCTTGCCTCGCACCTCGTGGAGCACCTCGTACTTCTCGACCAAGGGTGCCAGCGCCTCCACGAAGCGATCACCGTTGAGACGGGTGCGTTCCACGATGTCCTCGTCATCGATGACACCCAGCGTGGCCAACCCGGCCACCATGGCCAGCTGGTTCCTCGAGAATGTCGATGAATGCACCACCGCCCGGTCCATCGAGTCGTAGACGGCATCGAAGGTCTTGGCTGAGGTGAGCACCGCACCCACCGGGATATATCCGC
Organism: Acidimicrobiaceae bacterium; assembly: GCA_003133325.1. Classification (GTDB taxonomy): domain Bacteria; phylum Actinomycetota; class Acidimicrobiia; order Acidimicrobiales; family RAAP-2; genus DASZIT01. The sequence continues at coordinate 52,070 of PKXA01000072.1, forward strand.
CCGACAACGCTTTGGAGATGGTGATGATGTCGGGCTGCAGATCCCAATGCTCATGACAGAAGAACCGGCCCGTACGACCCAGCCCGGTCTGGACCTCGTCGATAGCAAGCAAGGCACCGTGCTTGCGGCACAGGGCCTGCACTTCGGGCCAGTACCCGTCGGGAGCCATGTAGACACCCTTTCCCTGAATCGGCTCCACTACAAACGCGGCAACGTCTCCTCGCTCCAACTCACGGGCCAAGGCATCGAGGTCTCCGAATGGGATCCGGTCACACTTGGGTAGGAGTGGCTCGAACCCATTCCGGAATTCACTGCCCCCATTGAGCGAGAGCGCACCGTTGGTGAGCCCATGAAAGGCATGGTCGCAGTAGAGGATCCGGCCTCGACCGGTCGCACACCTGGCGAACTTGATGGCGGTCTCGGTCGCTTCGGCACCCGAGTTGCAAAAGGTCACCCGCTCGATCCCGGGGTGGGCCCTGCCCACCAGGGCCTCGGCCAGCAATCCCGGCAGGACAGCGCAGTCGAGTTGCACCAGATTTGGGAGATCTGCATCCAGCGCCTGATGGAGGGCGTCCTTGATGACCGGGTGGCTCCGGCCCAGTGCGTAGACGCCGAATCCCGACAGGAAATCGAGATAACGGTCGCCCTTGTCGTCGATGAGATACGACCCCTCCCCCCGCACATAATGACGATCGAAGCCAATGGTGCGGAGGACCTTGACGAGTTGCGGGTTCAGAAACCGGGAATGCAGGTCGAAGCTGTCACCTCGATAACCCCCCAGCACCGCGTTCAGATCGAACGCCATCATCACACTCCTATTCTGCGGCTCACGCTCCGGTCCGGGACGTGGGGGGGCGCGGCAATGGACACGAGGGTCCGATCGATGGACGCCATGGCCACCGCGAAGGTCATGGCGTCATGGCGTCATGGCGGCCGGAACCAGATTCTTCCGCCTCTGGCCTCTGGCCATCGATGCCTCCTTTTTGGCGTCCTTGGGGTGTGCCGCCCAGAGGGGCCACACTAACGCCGGCCAACCTGTCGACTCGGAAACCGCTTCCCGGGCGAATTCATCTCGTCGTCTTGGCGACGGAGAAACCCGACGTGGCCCAGAACCGGCAACGCGACGCCAACATGTTCGTCTTCACCGAAATCGGAGTATTCAACGACACGTACTGCCCACCCAGCTTCGACAACTCCGGCCATACCAGTCCCCCTCCGGCCGGATTGCCGGTAGCGGCGAAGCGGGCCCAGGCGCCACTGATGGTTGTGGCCAGCTTCTGTTGCGCCGGAGTGAAGGCGATTCCCCCACTCGATTCGACCGGCCCGTCAAAGACGTAGGGAAGCTCACTGGAGTGGAACGCACCGAGGTCGATCCCCGGCGCTGGCAACACAAACGGGTTGGGGGTCTGGTCGTACTCGTACTCGTAGACCGGGACGTACTTCGAGAGCACCCCGGCACTCGCCACTGCCGGGCAGGCCAGCACGGCATCGCCGATGGCCTGGCCGAATGCCGCACCGGCATCCGGGTAGGCGGAGAGTGGATACTCCTGTTGCACCTTCGCCCCCACCGTGGAACCGAAGTAGGTATCGACCGCAGGGACCCACTGGGCATCGGTGAGGTTGTTGCCCATCAGGTTGTAGTGGAGGTCGACAAACAGTCGGCCTTCATCCCGATTGGCCCCGACAATCATCGGGACATGGTGGAAGTGGCCACTGCTCAAGGCGGCACCCGGATCGATGGGCAGGGTAACCCCGTCGCTGACCGGGTCCCAGGTGGCACCAGAACCGAAGAGAAATGACGGATCCGGCGGCATGGCCAAGGCGACCTGTCGAGCCGGTTTCGACCGCATGCAGTCCAACAGGTCCGGGCCAGAGGTGCACCCCAACTTCGATGCCAGCGCGGCTCCCTGGGTTTCCGCCGCATTGAGGGCCATGGTGGGAAGTGTGCAAGGGCCACTTTCGGTGATCCCTTTTTGGAACAGGCCCGCCGACCTCGGCGAAAGGAGCTGCGCGCAGACACTGATGCCGCCGGCCGACTCCCCAAAGATGGTCACGTTGTGCGGATCGCCGCCGAACCCGGCGATATTGGCCTGTACCCATCGCAGCGCCGCCTGCTGGTCGAGCAACCCGAGGTCACCGGTGGAATGGTGGGGGTCCTGCTGGGCCAGTGCCGGCAATGCCAAGAACCCGAGAGGCCCGAGCCGGTAGTTGAAGCTGACGGTGACCGTGTTGTCATTGGCGGCAAAGTTCGCCGGGCTGTCGTCAGTGGAACTGCCCACGGTGAAACCTCCGCCGTAGATCCACACCATCACCGGACGAGGTGTTGCCGGTACCGCCTTGGGGGCGAACACGTTGAGATAGAGGCAGTCCTCGTTGCCGGTCAGGACATCGACCACCGGGGTGATCTGCGGACACTCGGCGCTGGCCTTGTCGGCGTCGAGAGTCGACGACCATGGCGTTGGCGGCTGCGGGGCTTGCCATCGGAGTACGCCCACCGGCGGCTGGGCGAAGGGGATGCCCAGGAACTGCCGAGTTGTCGCCGTGCTCACCCCGCTGACCAAACCATCGGCCGTCTTGACGAGCAACGGCTGAGACCACCTGTTGGGCTTCGTGCCCGATGTCCCCGGCGCCCCTGACGTGCCCGAAGACTCTGAGGACCCACACCCCCCCAGCCAGAGAACACTGCAGATCACAACCACGCAAGCGATCCCCCGGCGCATTTCCAAGAGGGTAGCGCCGCCAGTCCCCTGCTGTCCTCAACCGATGGCCCCTCAGTCCGCCCTCGGGCGCGGCACCGCCCGGATGCCATACGCACCCGGGCGGTCGCATTGAATTCGATGGGCGTCGGACCGATCTGGATCAGATCCCGCCCAGCCTTGTCTCAGATATCGAACTTCACCACGCCGCGGACATTGACTCCGGCCGCCAGGTCGTCATAGCCGTTCTGTACCTGATCGAGCGTGTATTCCTGGGTGATCAACTTGTCCACCTCGAGCAGGCCGGCCTGGTACAGACGGAGAAGATTCGGGATCTGCACCCGCGGGCTGCACGAGCCGAAGACCGTTCCGAGCAGGGCCTGATTGAACATTGCCAGGTTGAACAGATTGAGCGTTACCTCTTCCTGGGTGATCGGAGCGATGGCCGTCGCCACCACCCGGCCGTCCTTGCTGGCTAACTGCACGGCGGGCCCGACCAGATCACCGGTGAGGACCCCGGGGGTGAGAATGACCACGTCGGCCATGCGTCCCTCGGTGAGCTCGGGGAGCATCATGGCGGCTTCGAGGATGGAAGCCGCGCCATGGGTCGCGCCGATCTGCTTGGCCTTCTCCACCTTGAAGGGCAGCGGGTCGACGGCGACGATGTAACGCGCCCCGCCGATCTTCGCCCCTTGGAGCGCGCCGGAGCCGACACCGCCACAGCCGATGACGACCACCGTCTCTCCCGGCTTCACGGCAGCACGGTCGACGACCGAGCCGAATCCGGTGGCCAGTCCGCAGCTGATCAGGGCGGCGGCCTTCATCGACACCCCCGGATCGATCTTGACCAGCGAGTTCTCGTTGGCCAGCAGCGAATCGGTGAACGTCCCCAGCTGGGTCATCCGGTTCAGCTTCTGACCATCGAGGTGGTGACGCCACTGGCCGTCGCTCATCATCGGACCGGCCAGAATCGTCATCCCCAGATCGCAGAGGTACTGGCGGCCCGACGCGCACCAGTGGCAACGCCCGCACGAGGGGATGAATGACATGGCCACGTGGTCGCCCTCGGCCAACGTCTCGACGCCAGGCCCGACCTCGGAGACGATGCCCGCACCCTCGTGGCCGCCGACGATCGGGTAGAGGGAGTCGACCCCGAACACCGAGATTATCTCCGGCGGAGGCGCCATGTCGCCGGTGCGCAGGTGCTCATCGGAGTGACACATACCCGCATACGCCATCTGGACCCGCACCTCGTGCGGACCAGGGGCGTCGACTTCGATCTCTTCGACTTTCCAAGGTTCGTGGAGCCCTGTACAGACTGCTGCGCGGGTCTTCATGTGAGTGGTCCTCCCCTTTTTGCGGCTCTGACGTCGTCAGTTCGCCGCCAGTTTCGCGCCAACCCAGCCCTCGCGTCGAGTCAGGCCCGGGATGACGATGACTGTGGGCCACCGGCGACCCACAGTTCGAGCCGGTTCTCGTCGAAACCGGTAGCCAACAGCCGGAACGCCCGGTCAACCTCGCCGGTCAGGTCATCGCTGTCGTGGCGGGCCCAACAGGCAAAGGCCGCCATCGCCGCACCCAGGGCGGCCCGAGCCGCCGTCTGTGGCCCGAGGCCCTCCGGAGATCCTCCGACCCGGCGAGCCACGAAGTCGGCCACCACGTCGCACCACTCGGCGTACCTCACCGCGGAGTGCGCCACCAGGGCCGGGACCGTGCTGATGAGGCCCATCCGGATCCGCAACTCATCGAGCTCCCCGGCCCCGAATCGATTGGTCGCCACCACCGCCCTCCGCAGCACGTCCATCATCGGCTCGTCGCGGGGAGCACCCATCAGCTGGTCCCGGAGCCGAACCATTTCGGCGTCGAACTCCCCCCACACCACGTCGCGTTTGGAGTCGTAGTAGCGGAAGAACGTGCGCCGGCTGATCCCCACGGCCGAGGCGATCTCGTCGACGGTGGTGGCTTCGAACCCGCGGTGGTCGAAGAGGTCGAGGGCTTGGCGGGCGATGTGCTCTCGGGTGGTGCTGGGCCGGCGGCCGCGGGCCACATCGGCGGAAGGGCGGGCCGCGGGCGGCCCGACCCCCTCGGTCCCGCCCGTGTCCACATCGGCCATAGGCTTCCATTCTGGCATTGAGTGCTATAAAGTCAATACATCGTCAACCTGCCGGCCCGTGCCGGTCGAATTCGGGAGGTTCCCATGACTGGTCCTACTACCGGTAACCGCGATTCGTCGGTGCCCACCACCGTCACGTTGGCCGAGGAACGCACCGACGACGATCAATTCGTCGATGCAGAGCTGCTGGTCGAGGACGTGTCGATCGACGGCATGTGCGGCGTCTACTAAGCCCCACGACGCCGATACCCGCCACGGCCCTGCACTGCTGATGCCACCCACCGTCCCGGCTGGGACCACGTCTTTCGACTCCTCCCTTCCCTGGGCGCTGCACCCGCAGGTGTCTCTCAGACCGGAGACGTTCGGCGCACTGGCGTACCACTTCGGTACCCGACGGCTCTCCTTCTTGAAAAGCCCCACCCTGTTGGCGGTGGTGTCGTCCCTGGCCACCCAACCCACCGGTCGAGATGCCTGCACGGCGGCGGGAGTGGCGTCCGATGATCTTCCCGACTACGAACGGGCCCTGACCACGCTGGCCGAGTCCGGCATGATCTGCGAACGGAGATCGCCATGACCCTGGTCACCACCGAGCGCCCGACCACAGAGCGCCCGACCACCGGGCGATTGGTCGACCACTTCCAACTGGGCCTCGATGCCCCCATCTGCCTGACCTGGGAGCTCACCTACGCCTGCAACTTGGCATGCGTGCACTGCCTCTCGAGCTCGGGACGCCGCGATCCGAGGGAGCTGTCCACCGCCGAGTGCAAGGCCCTCATCGATGAGTTCGAGCGGATGCAGATCTTCTACGTCAACATCGGAGGCGGCGAGCCCACCATCCGTGGCGACTTCTGGGAGTTGGTCGACTATGCGACCGACCACCACGTCGGGGTGAAGTTCTCCACCAATGGATCGAGAATCACCCCCGAGGTGGCCGATCGACTGGCATCGAGCGACTACGTGGACGTGCAGATCTCCCTCGACGGCGCCACCTCCGACGTCAACGACGCGATACGGGGCGTCGGTTCCTTCGACACCGCCATCCGGGCCATGGAGCGGATGGCCGAGGCCGGCTTCGTCGGATTCAAACTCTCAGTGGTGGTCACCCGCCAGAACGTCTCCCAACTCGACGCCTTCAAGGCACTCGCCGACAAGTACCAAGCCCAACTCCGGCTCACCCGGCTACGCCCCTCGGGGCGCGGGGCCGACGTGTGGGACGAGCTCCATCCGACTGCCGACCAACAGCGGACACTGTATGCATGGCTGCTGGCCCACGGTGAGCAGGTACTGACCGGTGACTCCTTCTTCCATCTGGCCGGCTACGGCGAACCGCTCCCCGGGCTCAACCTGTGTGGCGCTGGTCGGGTGGTCTGCCTGGTCGACCCGGTCGGCGATGTCTACGCCTGCCCCTTCGCCATTCATGACGAGTTTCTGGCCGGGAACGTGCGGTCCCCTGGTGGTTTCGACCGTGTCTGGAAGTCCTCCGACCTCTTCACCGACCTCCGCCGGCCCGATACCGGAGGAGCGTGTCTGTCTTGCGGAAGCTACGACGCCTGCCGGGGCGGGTGCATGGCGGCCAAGTTCTTCACAGGGCTTCCCCTCGACGGGCCCGACCCCGAGTGTGTGCTCGGCAACGGAGAGGCGTTGCTGGCCGCGGTGGGTGACACCGTGCTGCCTCAGCCATCGCCCGACCACTCACGCACGTCACCACGCACCGCCCCGGGCGGCCCGGGCCAGTCGGGTCCGTCGGCCACTCCGGTGGCGGTGGCCCTCCTCCCCCGCCGTGCTGATCGGGCCTGCGACGAGAATCCCCTCGCCGCCTTCGACCCCCACAGCCACCCGCGCTGACAGGTGGCCAGCCTGGTCGACGCCATCACCGTGGCCGGAAGAACCGCCTCTTCGAGGGTGATCTTCGGTCCCCACGAGACCAATTTGGGCGATGACCGTGCCATCAGCCATCGTCACGTGGCCTACTACCAGGCCAGGGCGGCGGGGGGCAGCGGCATCATCGTGACCGAGACGGCCTCGGTGCACCCGTCGGACTGGCCCTATGAACGTGCGCCGCTGGCCACCGAGTGCGGGCCCGGGTGGGCGGCCACTGCTGCCGCCTGTCACCCGCACGGGACCCTGGTGATCGCCGGACTGGGCCACGCCGGCGGACAGGGATCCAGCGCGTACTCCCAATCGGTGATGTGGGCGCCCTCGTCGGTGGCCGATGCCATCAACCGCGAGATGCCCATGGAGATGGAGCAGGACGAGATCGACCAGCTGGTGGCCGGATTCGCCCACGCCGCCCGATTGGCCGCCGCCTCGGGTCTCGACGGTGTGGAGATCGACATCGGTCCCTTCTCGTTGCTGCGCCAGTTCCATTCGGGCCTGACCAACCTGCGGGACGACGGCTACGGGACCGACAGGTTGCGGCTGACGGTCGAGGTGGTGGCCGCGGTGCGCCATGCGATCGGCGACGATCACCTGGTGTCGGTCCGGCTGTGCTGCGATGAGCTGGCCCCGTGGGCGGGGGTCACTCCCGACCACGCCGCCGATCACGTTGCGGCTCTGGCCGACCAGGTGGACCTGGTGGTGGTGGTTCGGGGTGGCCCGTTCTCCGCGTCCGCCTATCGTCCCGCCGGCCATACCCCGGCCACCTTCAATGCCGACCTGTGCCGGCGCATGCGTGGGTCAGCGGAGGGCCGGGTGCCGGTGGTGCTGCAGGGAAGCGTGATCGACCCCGGGGTGGCCCAAGCCGCGCTGGACGACGGCACCGCCGACCTGGTGGAGATGACCCGGGCCCAGATCGCCGACCCGCGGCTCGTCACCCTGTTCCGCAACGGGGCGGCGCAAAGGATTCGCCCCTGCATTCTCTGCAATCAGGCCTGTCGCGTGCGCGACAACCGCAATCCCATCGTGAGCTGTGTGGGTGAGCCGCGTAGTGGCCACGAGACCACCGACCCGGATACCTGGGGCACTGACCCGGTAGGCGTCGATGTTCTGGTGGTGGGGGGTGGAGTGGCCGGCCTCGAGTGCGCCCGGGTGCTGGCCGGTCGGGGCCACCGGGTGCGGTTGGTTGAACGGGACCGGCAGCTGGGCGGAGCGGCACGAACTGCGGCGGTGGGCCCGGGCCGCGAGCGGATGGCCGACCTGGCCGAGTGGCTGGCCGGCGAGTGCCGGGTATCGGGGGTGAAGGTGGACCTCGGCACCGAGCTCACCTCCTCTGATCTCGACGGCGCCGCTGAACAGGGCACCGCGGTGGTCATCGCCACCGGCTCCAGGCCGTTGCCGTTCGAGATTCCCGTCGACGAAACCATCACCGTGGTCGATGTGGCCTGGTTGCTGGCGGGAGGCCCGGACCGGCTCCCGGTCGGCCGGGTGGTGGTCCACGATCCGGTGGGCGGACCTGTCGCCGTCGGCGCGGCCGAATGGCTGGCGGGCGAGGGGCGCGAGGTGGCGATCGTCACCTCCGATCAGATCGTCGGCACCCAGCTGGCGCTCACCGGAGACCTGGCCGATGCCAATACCCGGTTACAACGCGCCGGGGTGAAACGCGAGCTCCGGTCCATCCTCCGAGGGGCGAAGGGTGGCCGGGCCCAGCTCGACGACGTCTGGACCGGGGAGCGTCGGGAGATCGACTGCGCCGTCATCGTCGACTGCAACCATCGACTGCCGGAGGAAGCGTTGTACCTGGAGCGGCCGGGGACGCCGCGGGCCGGGGACTGCGTGGCGCCCCGCACCGTGCTCGAAGCGATACTGGAAGGGCGCCGGCGAGCACTGGAGATCGGAAGCGGCGCCCACGTCGGAAAAGAGAACGCCAGGTGATCCGATGACCGGCGGCAGCCAGTACCGCCATCTCTTCACGCCCCTGCGTCTCGGGCCGGTCACGGTCCGCAACCGGATCGTGTTCTCGGCCCACCTCACCAACTACGCCGCCGACGGGCTGCCCACCGAGCAACACGCCGCCTACTACGCCGCCCGGGCGGCCGGGGGGAGCGGTCTGATCATCACCGAGGAACATTCCACCCACGTCACCGACTGGCCGTACGAGAAGCTCATCCACGGTTTCAACCCGGCGGTGGTCCCGGGGTACCGGCGCATCACCGACGCGGTACATGCCCACGACGTTCCCATCTTCGCCCAGATCAACCACAATGGTGGGCAGGCATCGAGCATGTACAGCCGCCTGCCGGTATGGGCCCCTAGCCCGGTACCTGACCCGTTGTTCCGCGAGGTGCCCAAGGCGGTCGAGCTCCACGAGATCCACGAGATCGTGGCCGGCTACGCCACCGTGGCCGCACGCTGCATCGCCGGGGGCTTCGATGGAATCGAACTGCAGTGCTCCCACTCCTCCATCGTCAGGGGCTTCCTCTCCCCTGCCACCAACCGCCGTACCGACCGGTACGGGGGCCCGTTGGAGAACCGGGCACGGCTATTGCTCGAGATCGTCGACGCGGTGCGCGAGGCGATCGGCACCCACCAGGCCCTCGGTGTCCGCATCTGTGGAGACGAGCTCATCGAGGGGGGAACCGGCATTCACGACGCGGTCGAGGTGGCCAAGATGGTTGATGCCACCGGTCAGGTCGACTACATCAACACCTCGATCGGGGTGGCCACCGCCACGCTCTACATGATCGAGGCCAGCATGCAGGTGCCTCCGGGGTACGCCATGTACATTCCCAGTGCCATACGCGAGGCAGTGGGCGTGCCGGTGGTGGGTGTCGGGCGCTTCAAGGACCCGCTGCAGGCGGACCGGGCCCTCGACGCGGGGCAGTGCGATCTGGTCGGGGTGGTCAGAGGCCAGATCGCCGACGCCGACTTCGCCGCCAAGGCCCGCTCCGGTCACGCCACCGACATCCGGACCTGCCTGTCGTGCAATCAGGAGTGTGTCGGCCGGATGGGTCTCAACCGGTGGCTCGGATGCATCGAGAATCCCCGGACCGGACGTGAGTCCATCCCCCTGCCCGTCCCGCAGAAACGGTCCAAGGTGGTGGTGGTGGTGGGCGGGGGCCCGGGCGGTCTCCAGGCGGCGGTGACCGCTGCCGAGCGCGGGCACCGGGTGACCCTGTTCGAACGTCACGACCGCCTGGGTGGACAGGTTCTGGTGGCGGCCACCGTCCCCAGCCGGGCCGAGTTCCTCGATATCGCCCGCAACCTCATCGTGCATGCCCGCCGGGCCGGTGTCGAAATCCGCACCGGCACCGAAGCTGATGCCGACTCGATCCGAGCCGAACAACCCGACGCGGTGATCGTGGCCACCGGCGCCCGCCCGTCCCGCCCGTGGTGGGCCAGGGACCACCGCCGGGTGGTCGACATCCGCGACGTGCTCGAGGGCCGGGTATCTCCCGAAGGCGACGTGGTGGTGGTCGACGAACTCGGATTCCATCAGGCCACGTCGACGGCCGAGTTGCTGGCCGACCGGGGCTGCCGGGTGGAGATCGTCACCAACGGCATGGTCGTCGGCCAAGATCTGGGAATCACCCTCGACATGGAGACCTGGAACGTGAAAGCCCACGCCAAGGGGATCACCCAGAGTGTGGATCTGGTCCCGATGGGAGCCGGTCCCATCGAGGAAGGCCCGCATCCCGGTGGTGTGGACCTATCGCTGCAACACCACCCCACCGGCACCGACCAGCAACGCCACTGCGACTGGGTGGTCTGCTCCGTCCAACAGCAACCTGATGACGTTCTGTGGTCGGCCCTGCGCCACTCCCCCTTCGACGTCTACCGCATCGGGGACTGCCTGGCCCCCCGGCGCGCCCACGCCGCGGTGATCGAGGGCCACCGGGTGGCGGTGGCACTGTGAGGGGGCTCGATGCCGGACGACCGGTTGCGGTGGTGGTGGCCCGGGGTGGGCGATTGCCGGTCGGAGGCGACGAAGCGGTAGCGGAAGCCGGGGGGCTGGTGGTGGTGGTCGGCTCGGGCACCGACGAGGCGGCCCGGTCGCTGGCGGCCGCGGAACGGGCGTGGTTCTGCGAGACAGGTCCCGGCTTGCAGCCGGGAGCACTGGCGGCCGCCCTGGCCCCACTCCTCCACGGCGTGCCGTTGGTGGTGATGCCCTCGTCGCCGGACGGACGCGATCTTGCTCCCCGGGTGGCGGCGATCCTCGACCGTCCCTTCATTGCCCATGCCGTGTCCGTCTCCTTCCGGCCGGGCCCCGGACCGGACGGACCCAGCGGCACCAACGAGCACACCGGAGGTGTGGATGCCGAGGTGTCCCGCCTCGACGACCGGATCCTGGTGCCGGTAACGGTGGACGGCCCGGCGGTGGCCACCCTGGTTCCCGGCAGCCGCTCGGTGGTGCCGCGGCGACAACCATCACCCTGGGAGCCGGAGCCGGTGACCCTTTCCGGCCCCTCCCCCGGGGGTGGTCCCGGGAGCGGACCTCTCGACCCCCAGGTTGTCGAGATCTTGGAACCTGACCCCGCCACCATGGACCTGGCCGACGCGGTGCGGGTGCTGGGAGGAGGGGCGGGTCTGGCCGCGGGCACATCCGACGATCGGGCCCGGGCCACCTTCGACCTGCTGGTGCAGGTCTCCGCCGCGCTGGGGGCGTCGGCCGGGGCCACCCGGGTTGTCACCGACGCCGGGTGGATCGGGTACGAACGTCAGATCGGAACCACCGGTGTCACCGTCGACCCCGACCTCTACATCGCCTTGGGCGTATCCGGTGCCACCCAGCACGTAGGTGGGCTCGGGGCACCCCGTCACGTGGTGAGTGTGAACACCGATCCATCGTGCCCGATGACCGCCATGGCCGATCTGGGTCTCATCACCGACGGACGCGGGCTGTTGATCGAGTTGGCCCGCCGGTTGAACGTCGTGATTCCCACCGGCGTCCTGACCGGCCACGGCCCGGGCGACATCGAGGGTGGCCATGGGTAAGGCCGACGTGGTTCCCACCCCCGGCGTCTCGTCCGACACCCCTGCCTTCGATGCGGTGGTCGTGGGTGCCGGGCCGGCGGGCTCGGCGACGGCATTGGCCCTGGCCCGGGCCGGGCGATCGGTCGTCCTGGTCGAGCGCGGGCCGTTTCCCGGCTCCAAGAACGTCTACGGCGGGGTGGTCTACGGACGGGTCCTCGACGAGGTGGTTCCCGGGTGGTGGAACGAGGTCCCCGTGGAACGCTGGGTGGTCCGGCGGTCCACCATGATGATGACCGGCACCCAGTCGCTGGCCGTCGACTACCGGTCGGCGGCGTGGGGCGAGGCGCCCTACAACGGGATGACCACGGTTCGGTCCCGCTTCGACAACTGGCTGGCCACCAAGGCTGTCGAGGCCGGCGCCCAACTGGTCACCTCCACGGTCGCCACCGGCCTGTTGCGGGACGGTCATGGGCGTATCGTCGGGGTTCGCACCGATCGGGACCAGGGTGAACTGCGGGCCAACGTGGTGGTGGCGTGTGACGGAGTCAATTCGCTTCTGGCCAAGGAAGCCGGGCTGATGGCGCCGGCCGAGGCCTCGCACCACACCCTCGGGGTGAAAGAGGTCCTGGACCTGCCCGGACACGTCATCGACGAGCGGTTCGGGCTGCGTAGGGACGAAGGCGTCGATATCGAGATGTTGGGTTGCACCCGGGGCATTCCCGGGGGCGGGTTCCTCTACACCAACTCGGACACCGTGAGCCTCGGGGTCGTGCTCTCGTTGCCTCACCTGGCCGAGGCCAAGGTCCGGCCCGAGGAACTGATCGCCGACCTCAAAAACCATCCCTCCGTCGCTCCCTACCTGCGGGGAGCCACCTTGCGCGAGTACGCCGCCCACCTGATCCCCGAGGGGGGCTACGACACCATGCCCACCATGGTCACCGACGGGATGTTGGTGGCCGGCGATGCCGCCGCCATGACACTGGCGGCCGGGCTCTGGCTGGAAGGCGTCAATTTCGCCATCGGCTCCGGACTTGCCGCCGGGCGGGCGGTCGACCGGGCCATCGCCGCCGGAGACTGCTCGGCGAAAGGACTGGCCTCCTATCGCTCCGATCTGGAAGGTCAATTTGTGCTGGCCGACCACAAACGGTTTCGCAAGGCCCCGGCGCTCGTGCTCTCCGAGCGGATACAGCAGCGCTACCCGGGCCTCATCTGCGACCTGGTCGACGGGATGTTCACCGTGACCAACCCGGTGCCGAAACCGGGAGGCGTGCGGCTGACCCGGTCGGTCGCGGCCAAACACGGTGTCAAACTCCGACAACTGGCAGCCGACACCGTGCGGGCCCTGAGAGTCTTCGGATGAGCGCCGCGGGTGGAGTTCCCGGATCGGGCCACGAGGTGCCGGGGGGAACATGGCGGGGCATCTCCTTCGAGGACCGGATGTCCACTGTCGAGTTCAGGGTGGGCGAGCGAGCCCACATCACCGTCGACTCCGATGTGTGCCGGTCGTGCACCACCAAGGCCTGCGTGACCGCCTGTCCGGCCAACCTGTTCGCACCCACGTCGGAGGGAGGCATCCTCTTCAACTACGAGGAGTGCTTCGAGTGTGGGACCTGTTACATGGTGTGCAATCACGAGGGCGCCATCACCTGGACCTATCCCGACGGCGGCCTGGGCGTCGTCTTCCATCATGGATGAGCCCCATGGATGACATCCGGCCCGGGCCCATGGTGGTCGCCTGCATCCGGATCACCGATCTCCGCCCCCAGATCGAACCATTGTCGGGAACCGTTGTCCGGGAGCCATGGAGCACCGGGTTGTCGCCGCCTGACGCCGCCGCCTTGGAGTACTCCTTCCGCATCGCCGAGGCCTGGTCCGGCCACGTGGTGGTGATCACCGCCGCCCCACCCTCTGCCGATGCCGTCCTCCGGGATGCCCGAGCCCTCGGAGCCACCGTGCTTCGCATCGCTGTCGGCAGTCCATCCTCGGATCAGGCCTACATGGACGACCTGGGATCGGATGAACGGGCCATGGCCGGGATGATCGTGGCCGCCCTGGCCCCGTTCGGTCGACCGTCATTGGTGGTGTGCGGGGACCGATCCTCCGACCGCGGCACCGGGGCGTTGCCGGCGTTTTTGGCCCATGAGCTCGGTGCGGCCCAAGCCCTGGGCCTGGTGGCCATCACCACCACCGACCAGGAATCGATGGTGGTGGCCGAACGCCGATTGGATGGGGGGTGGCGAGAACGCCTTCATGTCCCGTGCCCGGCGGTGTGCTCGGTGGAAGGCGCCGGCGTCCGGCTCCGTCGAGCCTCGTTGACCGCCACCCTGGCGGCCCAACGCACCGAGATCCCCCAGGTGACCGCGGCCGGTGGGCCCGGCACCACCCGAGGTACGCATCCCGGCGGGCCGGCCGAGGTTGTGGTGGGACCGGGGCGTCCCTTCCGGCCCCGCACCCGGGTGGTACCGGCCCCCGATGGTGACGACCCCCGGTTGCGACTGCTGGCCCTCACCGGAGCACTGGTGGCCCATGACCCGCCCACGGTCGTCGGGCCCATCGACGCCGCCGGTGCCGCTGACGCCTTGTTGGCATTCCTCATCCGCCACGGCTACCTCGATACTGAACCGGTTGGTGAAGAGGCGGCCACCGAGGGGACGCGGTGACCTCCCTGGCCCAGCTGACGTGGCCCGACGTCGCCGGCATCACCGACCGGGGAGCAGTGCTGCTGGTCCCAGTGGGATCCACCGAGCAGCACGGACCTCACCTCCCGGTCACCACCGACACCGACATTGCCATGGCCATCGTCTCTCATCCGGCCATCGGGATCCGGCTCCCCCACGCCGTCATCGCTCCGGCGATCCCCTACGGATCGTGCGGCGAGCACGCTGGATTCCCCGGGACCCTCTCCATCGGCCAAGCCGCCACCGAGCTGGTGCTGGTGGAGTTGGTGCGTTCGGCCAGCGCGACGTTCGCCGCCGTGGTTGTGGTCTCCACCCATGGAGGGAACTCCGAACCTGTGGAGCGGGCCATGGCCCTCCTGGGTTCCGAGGGCCGGAACGTGCGGACGTGGAGTCCCCGGTGGCAAGGTGACGCCCATGCCGGCCATACCGAGACCTCGCTGATGCTGGCCATCGCCCCCGATCGCGTCCGCCTCGAATCAGCCGCACCGGGTGACACCCGGACCCTCGCCTCGATCCTTCCCGAACTCCGTGCCGGCGGGGTGGCTTCGGTGAGCCCCAGCGGCGTCCTCGGGGACCCCACCACGGCCAGCCCGGACGAGGGGAAGCGGCTCCTCACGGCCGCCGTCGACGATCTCGTCGGGTTCGTGGATTCATCCGAAGTCACCAGGGTGCAACTGTGAGCCGGGTCGCGCTTGTCACCGGGGCCGCCCGTGGCATCGGGGCTGCCACCGTACGTGGGCTGGCCGCCTCTGGGTGGTCGGTGGTCGCCGTCGACCTGGCCTCGGACGATCCCCGGCTCCCCTACCCGCTCGGGACTGCCGATGAGCTCCACGCCGTGGTGGACTCGGCGGGAGGGGAAGGGGTGGTCGCCCACGTGGCCGATGCCACTGACCCCGAGGCGCTGGGCGGGGCGGTATCACGGGCCGAGGAACTCTTCGGTGGGCTCGATGCCGTCATTGCCGCGGCCGGCGTCATCGCCGGCGGAGTGCCGCTGTGGGAGATGCCCGAGGCACAACTGCGGGCCGTCATGGAGGTCGACCTCGGCGGTCCACTGACTGCGGCCCGAGTGGGAATACCCGCCCTTCTCCGGCGTCCGATGCCGAGGGAGGGACGCTTCATCGCTGTGATCTCGGCGGCTGCCACCCGCGGGCTCCCGGGACTGGCCGCCTACAGCGCGGCCAAGGCGGGGGTGGCCGGACTGATCAGAGGCCTCGCCGTGGACCTTCGGGCGACGGGCGTGACAGCCGTAGGGGTGAGCCCGGGCTCCACCGCAACCGCCATCCTCGACGAAAGCGCCCGGCTCTACGGCTTGGAGGGTGCTCAGGCGTTTGCGGCTCAGGTCCCGGTGGAACGGCTCCTGGCCCCAGAAGAGGTGGCGGCCACCCTTGTGTGGTTGGCGGGTCCCGAAACCGGGGGCATCACCGGCACCGTCATCCCCGTGGACGGTGGACTGTCTCTTTGACAGCTCCACCTCCACGGAGCGCCCTGCCCCCGGGATTCCGCCTGGTTCTCGATAGATCGGTCCGGAGTTTCGCCGGAGGAACCGTATTGGTCGGCGGCCGTCCCGGGCGGATCCTCAGGCTCACCGCCCGTGGTCCGGCGGCGGTAGCCGCCCTCACCGGCGGCAACTCCTCGACCGACGCCGAACGCATGCTCGGTCGGCGTCTGGTCGAAGCCGGCATGGCTCATCCCGTGCCCCCACCGCCAAGCCTGGCGGATATCCGCGACGTGACCGTGGTGATCCCGGTCCACGACCGGAGTGAGCAGGTCGACCGGTGCCTCGCCTCGTTGGACCGGGCAACTCCGGTCGTGGTCGTCGATGACGGGTCAGAGGATCCGGAGTCGGTGGCCGAGGTCTGCCGCCGGCATGGAGCCCGCCTGGTGACCCGCGCGGTGAACGGTGGCCCGGCTGCCGCCCGGAATGATGGTATCGGCCTGGTGGAAACGCCGTTGGTGGCGTTCCTCGACAGTGATTGCGTCGCCGGGCCGGGTTGGCTTGCCCCTCTGGTACAGATGTTCGACGACCCGGTCGTGGGGGCGGTGGCTCCCCGAATCCGGCCGAACGGATCTTCCCGCTCGGCCCGGGAACGCTTCAACCGCCATCATTCTCCTCTCGACATGGGGCCCGAGGCCAGCGAGGTGGGCCCGGACCGGCTGGTCAGGTACGTCCCCACCGCCGCCCTGGTGGTGCGGCGCCAGGCATGGGCCGAAGGGTTCGACGTGGACCTCCGGTTCGGGGAAGACGTGGACCTGGTGTGGTCCCTGGTCGACAACGGATGGCAGGTGAGATACCTGCCATCCGTTGAGATCGAGCATCACGGGCCGACATCGTGGGGAGGGTTGCTCCGGAAGCGCTTCTGCTACGGAACCTCTGCCGGTCCCCTTTCCCGGCGTCACCCCGGACGACTGGCCCCGGCGGAGCTACGACCGTGGCCAACGCTGGCCGCCGTCGCCCTGCTGAGCGGTCGTCCCCGGATCGCAGTGGCAGTCACGGCACTGTACGGCGGAGCCATGGCCCGACGGGTATGGCCACTCGGTGTCCCCCCGACCCTGGCGATGCAGTGGAGCGTGCAGGCGACCGGATGGTCGCTCTTCGGTCTCGGCCGGGCGGCCACCGTCGTGGCCGGCCCCGCCCTGGTGCTGGGTGCCGTGGGGGGACGTCGGATGCGACGAGCGGCAGTGGCTCTGTCCATGGTCCCCGCGGCGGTCGAATGGTGGCGACGTCGCCCCGACCTCGATCTGGTCAGGTGGTCGCTGGCGTCGGTGGCCGATGATGTGGCCTACGGGATGGGGGTGTGGGCCGGATGCATCCGGGCCGGGACCCTGGCCCCGCTCCTCCCGGCCGTCGAGGTGAAGCGGCCCGGCCGCGGTGGCGTTGGGACGACGTGAGCCCGTTCCGCCCGCCACCTCGGCGGTCCCACGTTCCGTGACCGATTCCAATGGTCATGACAGCACCATAAGTCCAGCTCAATGGCCATGATATGACCAGGAGCAAACAATATGTATACTTTAGTTAGCGCCAATTTGCCGGGTCGTCCCGAATCCGAGGAGGACCCCACCAATCGTGAGTAGTGAATCACGCATGGTGGCAGCGACAGATCCGTCCGAACTCCGGATAGATCAGTGCGGCCACGTTGGAGAGCGTGTGGCCCGTGGCCACCCGTCGGCGTGCCAAGACCGATGACGAACAAGGACGAAACCACGAAGCAATCCCGGGCGTAGACCAACCGGCCGCACACCCTACGGCGTAAAGCCAGGACGAACGATGCCTTCCCGCTCGCCGTCCGGGGACCGAATGCAATGGCCGGAGCCCGCCAACACCGAGCAGAGGAAGGCGCCATCGCGCGCCCTACGAAGGGAGGTGCCATGCGGACCCGCATTGCACTCGTGGCGGTTTTCACCGTCGCATCAATCATTGCCATCAGTACTGCTGTCCTGGTCCGGCCTGTTACCTCACAGGCCGCCGCGACCGCACCCATCAAATCCTCGACATCTACGTCGTCGATCACGAATGCAACCCAGTTGGTGGCGTTCACCTCGTCGAACACGTCGAAAGGCCGTCCCGCCACCATCACTGGCCTGGGAGCATTGCTCTCGCTGGATACGGGACTTGTGGCGGCTGCCAATACGGCTACCACCACTCCGGTGGTGGCCACACCAGCGCCGGCGGTAGTCGCGGTTCCTGCCCCGGCCCCGGTAGCCGCGGTTCCGGTAGCGGTTCCGGTAGCGGCCCCGGTCGCCCCGGTGTCGGATGCAACCAGCACCGCTACCGGGGACTGGGCCTGCATCCGCGTCCGCGAATCAGGTGATCGGTACAACGACCCATCAGCTCCTTCCGGGGCCTATGGGATCATCTCGGTCACCTGGCACTCGTATGGGTACAGCGGCTGGCCCTATGAGGCGTCGCCCGCCACCCAGGACGCCCTGGCGCTGAAGCTGTACAACCAATACGGCTGGCAGCCCTGGAGCTCCCGAAACGCCTGCGGGCTCTAACCCGACCTCGGTCGGGCATGGCCCGGTCGGCATAGCGCCGACCGGGCCATGCGGACCCCGGCACCTCTCCGCAGACCTGGCATGCCAGGTACCTCGGGCGCAAGCGGCCCGAACGTCGGATCCGCCACCGCGGGGACCAGCCAAGGCCCGCGGTCCTTGCTGCCCTCGCCTGGATTTTCGATCAGCCTGCTCTACCGGGCCGGTGCGGTATCCGTGGCCGGGACGATCGCCGGCCTGCTGATCTGCATTGAGGTGCGCCTGTTCGGCTTCAAAGACAGCTTCAGTGCCCTGTATGCCCGGACCTCAGTCATGGGCGTGCCGGCGGCGTTCGACGTGGTGCCGATCACCGCCTTCAATTCGCTGCGTCGACCCGCGACAACTGGACCGTCTCCCAACTGGACATCTCGCTTCGACCGGTGGCCCAGATGTTGCCCGGAACGTTCAGGTTCGTAGACAAGCGCCAGCGTCATGGGTGACGCCTTCATCCTGGTCGACGGCTCGACGCCTGGAGGCGGAGCGCGTGACATGGCGCAGTCCACCTTTGGGACAGCCGAAGGGAACTAGAAAAAAATGCCGCCCGAACCATTGGGTTCAGCGGCGAGCACGCCACCGGGGTGTCGACCCGACGACTACGTACCGGGATCCGGCGAGGTCGTCGGGTCGGCACCCGGTGATCGTCAATTCAGATCTTGCGGACCTGGCTTGCCTGCAGGCCCTTTTGGCCCTGCTTCGTCTCGAACTCCACACGCTGGCCTTCTGCGAGGTCGCGGAAGCCTTCCATCTGGATTTCGGATTGGTGGACGAAGAGATCATCCCCGCCGCCGTCGGGCGTGATGAAACCAAAGCCCTTTTCGGCGTTGAACCATTTGACTGCACCTACTGGCATAACTGTCACTCCTTGAGCTGACTTCACGCACTTAAACGCGGGGATCCATTTTGAAGCCCAACCTCCGTCAGCCCGCGTGAATGGGTCGACGATGGCACTACCCTAGGCGCATCCTGGGCCGAAGTGCCGACATTTCACAATCGACCACCCTCGCGGAGCGGGCCCCAGTTGCATATTCCCTGGTGGGGAGCAACAAAACCGATCGGAGGGGCTCCAGGGAGACCGGACATCACCAACCTCACCGACGCTCGCAAGGGACTCTTACGTCCGGCCAGCCGAGCCACTCCAATGTGTTCATGGAACAGGACGACCGTTTCGCCACGTTGGTCAGCAAGTTCGTCGGTGCCTCCGGGGTCACACTCCCCGGGGAGTCGGGGCGCGGTGGGTTTGGCTCGTCGGCACTGGGAGTCCGAGGCTCCAGGACCACGTCAAAGTCCCGGCCGCGGCCAGGCGGTCGTCGACCAGCCGCTGGAGGCCCGGGGGAAGGCCCCGCCCCCCGCTGCCCTCGGGGAAGGACACCCGGGCCAGGCCCAGGTCGAACTGCCGTCCCCGGAGCTCGGACAGGGCCACCCCCTATACTGGATCGGACCGACGGACGGCCGACCGTCCCGTCGCCCGACCCGACCCCCGCCCGTCACCATCCACCGAACCGCACGAGGAGACCGACCATGGCACAGAGCGCCGGCCTGCACGAGCCCGAGGACAGCCTGACCCCCGAGGTGATCGACCGGCACCGGGCGATCGTCTCGCTGATGGAGGAGCTCGAGGCGGTCGACTGGTACGACCAGCGGGTCAACGCCGCCACCGACGAGGAGCTGTCGGGCCTGCTCGCCCACAACCGGGACGAGGAGAAGGAGCACGCCGCCATGCTCCTCGAGTGGCTCCGGCGCCGGGACCCGGCCCTCGACCGCCACCTGCGCACCTACCTCTTCACCGAGGACTCGATCCTCGAACTCGAGCACGAGGCGGAGCACGGCGAAGAGGCCGGCGAGGGGGGCTCACTGGGCATCGGCGACCTCCGGGACGGGACGTCCTGATCGGACGGTCGGTTAGTGTCTCCCGTCGGAGGCCGGTAATTTCTTCCCCCATCGTGTCCCACACCCGGTGTGACCCCGTCGCGGGGTCCGACACTGGAGCGTGGATCCCCCGGCGGCTCCGATCGACCCTGCTCCTCCCCGCAGCCATCGCACTGCTGCTCACCGCCGTCCCGGCGGTGGCCGGGGTGACGGCCGCCCCGGCGGGCGCCGACCAGATCTCCGACCTGCAGGCCCAGGCCGCCCAGATCGCCCAGACCCTGGTCCGCGAGCAGCTCCAGGTCGGCAGCTTCCAGCAGCAGTACTCGGTGGCCGCCGCCCAGGTGGCCAAGGACGCCGCCGCCGTCGGGCAGACCCAGCAGCAGATGAACGCCGACCAGCAGCGGATCGACCTCGACACCGGCCGGGTCCGCACCCAGGCGCTCCGCGACTATATGAACGCCGGATCGGTCACCACGGGGGTCGAGGAGCAGGTCTTCACCGGTGGGGGCGGCGCCGACCTGGCCCGGAGCGAGTACGAGTCAATCGCCTCGGGCAACGTGACCACCGCCATCGACGAGCTCCACACCTCGCGCCAGCACCTCCAGCAACAGGAGGCCGTGCTCCAGCAGCAGCAGGCGGCCGACCGGGCGGAGCAGGCGGAGCAGGCCGGGTACCTCAGCCAGGCCGACACCACCCAGTCCCAGCTGGCCTCCGAGCAGGCCCAGGTGAAGGGCCAGCTGGCCTCGGCTGTGGCCCAGCAGCAGGCAGCCCAGGCGGCAGCGGCGGCAGCGGCGGTCAAGGCCTCGGAGGTGCAGGCCGCCCGGAGGGCAGTGGCCGCCCAGAAGTCCTCCCCGTCCACCGGGGGCACCGCCCCGGCCGGCACCCAGGCGGCCGCGCCCACCAGCACCTCCGCCGCCGCACCGGCCGGCGGCGGCGGCGGGGCGACATTGGACCCGCCGCTCCCCCCCTTCCTCCAGTGCGTCGTCCAGGCCGAGTCGGGCGGCAACTACGGGGCCGTGTCGCCGGACGGCCAGTACATGGGCGCCTTCCAGTTCAGCCAGTCGACCTGGGACCTGGCCGCCCAGGACGCCGGGCTGCCGGGCCTGGTCGGGGTGCCGCCCAACACGGCCTCCAAGGCCGACCAGGACACCCTGGCCGTCACGCTCTACGACCTCGACGGTGAGCAGCCCTGGTACGACCCGTGCCGGTCGACCTGACCGCCTGAGCCAGGCCGCACGGCGGCGTCGGCCACCCGCGGCCAACCGATCCGGATGGGTAGTGTCGGAACCATGGACATCGCGGTGCTGGGAATGGGTCACATGGGCCGGGCGCTGGCCGGTCGGCTCCTCGACGGGTCACACGAGGTGCGGATCTGGAACCGGACGCCGGGACGGGCGCCCGACCTGGTGGAGCGGGGGGCGACCGAGGTCGCCTCGCCGACCGAGGCCGCGGGCGGTGCCGAGGTGGTCGTCACGTCGCTCACCGACGATGCCGCGGTGCTGGAGGTCCTCTCCCCCGGTGACTCCGTCCTCGGCGGGGTCGGGCCACATGCCGCGGTGGTCGACTGCAGCACCGTCTCCCCGAAGACCAGTCGCCGGCTGGCCGCCCTCTATGACCGGCGGTTCGTCGCCGCCCCGATCCTGGGGGCCCCCTCGGCGGTGACCTCCGGCCAGTCCACGATGCTCCTCGGGGGCCCGGCCTCCCTCCTCGACCGCCTCGAACCGGTGTGGTCGGCGGTCACCGGGAAGACCGTCCGCTGCGGCGACGACCCCGGCCGGGCCACCGTGGTCAAACTGATGGGCAACTTTCTGCTGCTGGCCGGCATCGCCACCCTGGCCGAAGTGGTGGCGACGGGCCAGGCCGCCGGGCTCGACGACGAGTTCCTCTCGACGTTCCTCGGGGCCGCCCCGCTGGTCGCCCCGGCCCTCTCCAACCGGCTGGAGGCGGTGGTCTCCCGCGACCCCGCCGGGTGGTTCCCCACCCCGTTGGGGGCCAAGGACATGGGGCTCCTCCTCGACCTGGCCGGCTCGCTCGACCTCGGGCTCCCACTGGCCGAGGCGGTGCGCGACCGCTACCGGACCGCCGTCGAGCAGGGCCTGGAGGAGGCCGACATCGCCGGGGTGATCGAGCTCTACCCCCGCTAGTCCCCCGGCCCCGTCGTGGCCCGGGCCGCGGGGTAGCGTCGGTGGCCCTCGCGCGACAGGGCAGGACGGGGAGGACCTCGGTGGACGACACGCAGACTCCAGGACGGGACGACCCGTTCCCGACCGGATCGACCGGATCTATCGGCGCCCTGGCCGGGGTGGTGGTGGCCGACTTCAGCCGGGTGACGGCCCCTGATTCGAGCAGTGGTCCGAGTGCTCCATTGCACGCCTGAGGTGGAGCAACAGCCGTAGCCGATAGTGCTGGAGGTTCCGCAGGCCGTGGCGGCCCGGCGGAGCTTCTCGGTAGTGCGGTCTGCACGGGCTGCCCAGTGCGAGACGACAGGGGGGAACCAAGACGGTGACGTCTTGCAGGATCCCACGGAAGCTGTTTGATTCCGTGGATCAACTCTAGGCTTTGGACTTGTTCAGGGTCACGGCGGCCCGAACGAGAGTCTTCAACGCCACCTCGTCTATCTTCTCGCCCTCGTGGAAGTCGATGGCACGCCTTGTGTTCCCGTCAAGACTGGAGTTGAAGAGGCCCCAGGGCGAACGTCAAAGTCCTGCGATCACAGGCCGAGGCTCGATCTTCGCCATGCTCTCCCATGACCGGCTCGTGGTGAAGCTCCCCAACGATCGGGTCGCCGGCTTGATCGGAAGCGGTATCGGTGGACCATTCGATGGCGGAAAGGACCCGCCGGTGGCGGAATGTCCCACGGTGGTCACCACGGTGGCCACCACCGATGACGGAATCTGGCGGACGCTGGCTGGCGGGGATCTCGACTTCGTGACGTCACATGCGAAGGTCAACTGACAAGCTGTCCACTCGGCGACGACAACAGATCGATGGCGTCCGATCGGGCTTAGCGTTTCGATGCCCAGGTGGGATTGACCTGATCCCCTCGTCCCGTGATGTTGCCCGATCAGGCGTTGGCTACTGTCGAACGCTTCCGGTGATTCGCACCCTTTTGCCCCCGACCGGAGATGCAGTGGGTGGACTTTCGTTGATCTCCGCCGGAGGTGGCCCCTGCTGGACAAGAGACGACTCTTTTGCCGCCGGTTGGAAGAGTTCCTCGATGATCATGGCGGAGAAGAGCACGAAGAACACCGGCTCGATGAACGCGCCCATCCGATCACTGAGGTAGGCCAAGCCGAGAACGGGGTACCCGACAATCAGGCCTTTGAGGATGATGCGGAAGACACGCGCCTCACGGGTTGTCTCACCCTGGGTCCGGCGTACAGCCAGGATCACCGCCACCGTCAGAAACACGAACTCGCTGATCCCCGAGATCACGTGGACGTAGTGGTGCAAGGGTAGCTGCAGGTGCCATTCGAGATTCCGGCAGGTGGCACTGAGACCCTCGGAACACGCATACGGGAACCGGCCGCCGACGGTACCGGCGACCGCGAATGCCACCAACCATTTCCACTCCCGACGGGCACCATCCCGCCCGCCGGCACCTCTCAACAACAGAGCAACGATAAGGAGAGACCCGGCCAGGAGGTCAGCGTGTTGCATGAGATCGGCGTCCCGGCGGCCCGCGACTTCGAGGTCAGAGAAGAACTCGTTGGAAGAGGTCATCAGCCCGGGGACGAAGGGCACCGCCACCCACCAGTTGTACGCGATCACGCTGGCAACTCCGATTGCCCGGGCTACACCGACCCGAGCCGAAGTTGTACCGGAACTCCCGGTCTGGTGGTGACCAGATGAAAAGCTGACCGCGCTCATCAACGTTCCAACATCATCCCACCGACGAGCATTCCCGACTGGTCCGACCACTGAACCGGGTCCGGCACCGGCCTTCACTGCTACCGTGCCCACATCGAAGCGCAACGCCGGTGAACGTCATCAGCCTGGTCCCTTCAGCCACCGAAACCCTCATCAGCTGGGGTTGCATACCTCTAGCCTGCACCCGATTCTGCGAACAACCCGACATCCCCCACGTGGGAGGGACCAAGGACCCCGACATCGACAGCATTGTCGAGTTCCACCCGGACGTGGTGGTGGTGGACGAGGAAGAGAACCGTCGTGAGGACCACGATGCGTTGGTGGAACGAGGCATGACGGTCCACGTCTTGCACATCCGATCCCTCGAAGACGTCAACCCGGCCATGGAGGGATTGTCCCGTTTGGTCGGGGCGCAGTGGGAACCGACCAGCCTGTCGGGTCCGAAACCTGCTCGGCTCACCGCATTCATACCCATTTGGAGGCGACCCTGGATGGCATTGGGCATGCCGACCTACGGCGCTTCCCTCTTGGCCCACCTCGGCGTCATCTCTGTCTTCGGCGATGAGGACAGACCCTATCCGGCGGTCGACCTCGATGACGTCATTGCTCGGCGCCCCGACGTAGTGCTGGCCCCGAGTGAGCCGTACCCATTCAGCCGGCGACAGCTCCCCGAGCTCGCTTCGGTCGGACCCACCACTTTTCTGGACGGCAAGGATCTGTTCTGGTGGGGAGCCCGTACCTCCGGCGCCATCGAGAGATTGTCGGCAGTGCTGGCCCGACTATGAACCGCGATCAGGGGTTGAAGTCACCCTGATCGACACGGAGCGTCCGGACCAACGAGAACAGTTGGTCCGCCTCTTCGTCACTGAGACCGGCTTCGGTGAACACCTGATCGTTGAGCGCGGTGGTGGCCAACCCGACCAACCGTCGTCCTTCCGGGAGAATCTGGGCCAAGGTGGTGCGCCGGTCAGTGGGGTGTGGAATCCGGGTGACCAACCGTTGTGCCTCGAGCCGATCGACGGCATTGGTGACGCTCGCCGGATGCACTTGTAATCGGGCACCGACCCGGCTGAGAGGCAACGCTCCGGTGCGGCTGAAACTCAACAACATCAACAGCTCGTAGCGGGCAAAGGTGAGGTCGAAGGGCCGGAGCGCCGAGTCGACCCGGGCCAGAAAGATCTGATGCGCCCGCATGACCGAGGTCACCGCGGCCATCCCCGGCGCAGCCGCCTCCCATCCGCGTTCACTCCACTGGCGGCGTGCCTCTTCGATGGGATCGAAGTCGAGGGATTTCCGGGGTGGTGCCATCGTGCTCCAGTGCCGGGGCAGAACGTCTCGGCGTCCACGCGCCCGAATGGCGCTGACGACGCCAGACCCTACCAGTGGGGTCGTCGGTGACTCAGTGGAGGACGGGCCGTTCGAAGGCGGCACCCGGACGCCCTCACCTATCCCTCATCGGACGCTCGCCCTGCCCCTCCACACGGTCGGAAAGATTCTTCCTCACCTCACGTCGGTGCGCCACCGTGGACCAGATGCTCGCCGGCCCGGGTGTGCCCAGTCGAGGAAGAATCCCACCGCCGGACTGACCCCGAATGCCCGATTCGAGAACGAGCGGCCAAGGGCGCGGCTACGGTCGGCCCGATGAAATCTGGGCGCCAGGTCGGTGGGTGGGTCATCGGGCTGGGAATGACTCTGCTGATCATGGTGACCACCGCGTGTAGTGGTTCCGTTCCCACCACCTCTCCCACCACATCTTCACCTCCGCTTCCGGTGGCCACGTCGCCCACCCCGATCGCCTGGTCGGCGTGCGCGGGCAACGCTGGACTTCAGTGCGGCTCGGTCAGTGTGCCGATCGACTATTCCCACCCCGACCGGGCGACACTGGGAGTGGCAGTGTCCCGGGCGCCAGCGCTGGATCCGGCCATGCGGATCGGCACCCTGGTGTTCAACCCGGGTGGGCCGGGGGAGAGTGGCATCCAGATCCTGCCGGTGGTACTCGCCTCGTTCCCGACAGTGGTTCGCCAACGATTCGACATCGTCAGCTTCGACCCACGGGGTACCGGGGCCAGCGATCCACTTGATTGCGGGACATCACCGTCCACGGTGACCAGCCAGCTGCCGGTGCCATCGCTGCCCCAACAGCCGCTTCCCGGTTCGGCAGTGTTCACCACCATGGCCAAGGCCTGTCAGACCCTCTCGCCCCAACTGGTCCCCTTTATCGATACCACCAACACCGCCCGGGACATGGACCGGATCAGGATGGCGCTGGGCGAGTCGACCATCAGCTTCTACGGTCTTTCGTACGGGACGGAGTTGGGAACCGTCTACGCCAATCTCTTCCCGCACCGGATCCGCTCGATGGTCCTCGACGGAGCTGTCGATGTGAATGCCACCCTGGCTCAACAGGCGGCAGAACAAGCTCCTTCCGCCGAGCGGTCGCTCGATCATCTTCTGGCTACCTGCGGCGGGGAGGCTCCATGCCCACTCGGACCCGACCCACGCGGGTTCTTCGAAGCGGTCGATCGCACCCTGCCCGGCCAACCGGGGCCCGTGGCCGGAACCGGTGACAACAACTCGGCGGTCACCGTGGGCGACCTCGATACCGCCACGCTGTTGACGCTGAGCGTGCCCGCCTTCACCTCCTCCTACCTCCAAGCTCTGGTTGCGGCCCACGGCGGGAACGGGGCACCCCTGCGGCAACTCGCTCTCGAGTTCGTCACCGACATAGACGGTGCATCGCTGGTCGACTCCCAGTGGGCCATCACCTGCAACGACGCCAGGCTCCATCCCGGTCCGGTTGCCGCCGGCACCCTGGCCCGGCAGCTGGCGGCCGCCAATCCCCTGATCGGTGGATACGCCGCCACCTATGCCCTCGGGGGTTGTGTGGCCTGGCCGCCCGCCCGCCAGCCGGTCGAGGACGTGCACCCCACCGGCACCCCGCCGATCCTGGTGGTGGGCAATACCGGAGATCCGAACACCCCGCTGATCGGGGCGAAGCACTTGACGGCGATCTTCCCGGTCGCCAGCCAACTGACCTGGCAGGGATGGGGGCACACCTGGCTGCTCACCGGGGCCACCAACAGTTGCATGCAACAACACCTGAGCGCCTACCTGGTGGATGGCGCACGGCCCGCGGCCGGGACCGTGTGTAGTTGATCGAGACCACCCTAACGGTGGACAGAACGTGAAGGACACCCGCCGCAGATGGTTGGCCATAGCCGCGGTGATGTTCGGGGTGGGCTGGGGTGCCAACCAGTTTGCCTCCCTGCTCATCGCCTACCACCAGAAGCGCGGGTTGACCATCAGCGTCAACGAGGCGTTGTTCGGGATCTACGCCCTCGGCCTGGTTCCGGCTCTTATCCTGGGTGGGCCGGCGTCAGACCGGTGGGGACGGCGACGGGTGGTGCGCCCGGCCGCAGTGATGTCGGTCGTGGCCACCTTGGTGCTCATGGTCGGTGCACACTCGACTCCGTTACTGTTCCTGGGCCGTTTTTTGGCCGGCACCGCCAGCGGAGGGGTCATGGCGGCCGGCACCGCCTGGGTCAAGGAGCTGTCGGTCCCGCCGTACGACCTCACCGCGGGTGAGCAGTCCGGAGCAAGACGAGCTGCCATCGCACTGTCCGCCGGCTTCGGACTCGGGCCGTTGGTGGCCGGCCTCATCGCCGAGTGGGGTCCGCTTCCATTGGTCGTCTCCTATGTTCCCCACCTGGCCGTCATGGCCCTGGTCCTCCCCGGGTTGTGGCGGGTCCCCGAAACCGTGCATCACGCTGCCGGCCTGGGCCCGAGCCTGGCGGCCCGCATGCGGGTGCCTGCCGCTGGTCACCCCAGGTTTCTCTCCATCGTCACCCCACTGGCGCCATGGGTATTCGGGTCCGCTTCCGTCTCGTTCGCCGTCCTCCCCTCCATCGTGAGCGACCGGACTCGGGGCTTCGGCATCGCCTTTGCCGGGCTGATCGCCGTTCTCACCCTCGGAGTCGGCATCCTGGTCCAGCCCGTGGCCCGTCGCCTCGATCGTCTCGACAGCTCCCGGGGGGCTGTGGCCGGCCTCACTCTGGTGGCGGTCGGAATGCTCATCGCCGCGTGGGCCGCCGGCCTCGACAGCCCACTGGTGGTGGTGGCCGCGGGCGCCGTCCTGGGCGCCGGATACGGTTTCTGCCTGGTGGCCGGACTCCTGGAGGTCCAGCGAATCGCCAATCCCGATGAGCTGGCTGGGTTGGATGCGGTGTTCTATGGGTTGGCCTACGTCGGCTTCGCCTTTCCCATCGCCCTTGCCGAGCTTTCGCGTTTCACCAGTTTCACTGTGCTGTTGTTGTGTCTGGCCGGCGTCGTGGCCGTCTGCCTGACGGTGGTGGCGAGCTACTCGCGGAAGCCCCTACGGCATGAGTGAGCGGGCATGGGATGCTCCATGAGATACGGCCCGGGTTTCATGGTCGAGCGCGGTCGCCAACCGATCGGCATCGATGGTGGCGTCGGCCCGGACCGCACCCATCACCGCAGCTGACACCCGGTCCGCCTGATCAGTAATTCGAACGGTTTCCGCTTGCGCTTCGATCGGATCGATGATCCGTACACCCTTGGCTGCCAACGCCAACACGTGGTCGTGGCGTTGGGCCTGGTCGCAAAGGTGCCCCATCAATTGGGGAAGCTGACCGACCGGTGTGCCCGTCCCGTCCGCGGCTTTGACCACGGCATCGGCGGCTCCGACATGTGACCAAAGGTCTCGGCGCATCCACATCGCCTCCCGACGGCTTCCCCGACTCAGCAGAGCACCCGCCCCCAGCGATGTCCGGTAGGCGTGGGACCACGCGGACGCCAGCATTTCGGGACCCGGCTTCGGCATCCCCTGAGGCATGACCAGCAAAAGGCGTGCCCGCCATTTCCGCACTCTTCGGATCATCCGCCAGGTCACGACTCCTGTGAAGGTGACGAGGGCCAGGACCCCGACGGCCATGGTGATGAGCACAAGGTCGGTTACCACTTCCATGACACTCCTCCTCAGAACCGACGAGTCGACCCCTCGGTTCCTCTCCATACTCTCCCACCTCACCGCCGGCGTCACCGCGGGACCCAAATCGCCCGATGACCGATACCCACGACCGCGGCACACCCGGCACGATCCGGGGCAGAATCGTCTTGCCGCAACCATGGGCTCCGCCTTCAGGCACGCCGGCATCAGATCCAGACAACGGGGAGTTCGAGATGAGCCGTCCGACCAAGCGGTACGGAATCGCCACACTTGCTCTCGCCGCCACCACGATGCTGGCGATGGGCCAACTGTCCCACCCGGCGTCCGCGGTAGGTGGCCCGCACACCGCGCCCATCGCCCATGTCGGAACCCCGGTCGTCACACCGTCTCCCGGTGTTGCGTTCGGCCTCGACGCGCCCGATCCTGATGTCGTGCGGGTCGGCACCACCTACTACGCCTTCACGACGGGCACCGCCTGGGGAAATCATCTCGGGGTCCTCATCGACACCTCCGGCGACCCCACGGTGGGGTGGCGAACACTGACCGGTCAGAGCTACGGGTCCACCGCCCTCCCCTCCCCTCCGAGCTGGGAACAGACCGATACCCAGACGTCGCCGGGGGTGGTGCAGTGGGCCGGGCGGTGGCTGCTCTACTACGACGCCTTCGACCCGGCCCTCGAGCACTACTGCCTCTCCGTGGCCATCTCGCCCTCTCCCCAGGGCCCGTACTCCGACACCTCGAGTGGGCCCGTCACCTGTCAGACCGCCCTCGGTGGATCGGTCGACCCGTCGCCGTTCGTCGACCCTGCCACCGGGGCCCTGTGGCTGCAGTGGAAGTCCAACGATGGCTCATCGAGCCAACCGGCGTATCTCTGGTCTGCCCCTCTCTCCGCCGATGGCTCGACCATCCCGGCCAACCCGTCGCAAATTCTGGCCGAGGACACCGTCAACCACCCGTGGGAGACCACCATCGAAAATCCCGACATGGTCTTCGCCGGTGGTTCGTACGTGCTCATCTTCTCGGGTGGCGTCTGGGACTCCTCCACCTACGCGGAGGGCTACGCGGCGTGCTCGGGACCCGCGGGTCCGTGTACCCAACCTCAGTCCGGCCCCATTCTGGCTTCATACGGCTCGGTGGCGGGGCCCGGAGCGGGTTCACTCTTCTCCGGCCCCGACGGCAGCTGGTGGATGGTCTTTGCTGGGTGGACGTCCGGCTGCACCTCGTACTCGTGCGGCGGCGCTCGGCAGATGCACATCGCCACCGTGAGCCTGCCCGCCTCCACCGGGCCAGGATCAGGTGGTGGTGGTGCCGCGGTGGCGATCACCGACACCCCCGACGGGAACGGCTACTGGCTGGTGNNCTGGTGGCCTCCGACGGCGGCGTCTTTGCCTTCGGCGACGCCGGTCTCTACGGCTCCATGGGCGGTACTCGCCTATCGAGGCCAATCGTGGGCATGGCCGATACCCGAGACGGCAAGGGCTACTGGCTGGTGGCCTCCGACGGCGGCATCTTCGCCTTCGGGGACGCCGGCTTCCACGGTTCCACCGGATCGCTGGCCCTCAATCGGCCGGTGGTGGGGATGGCTCCCACCTCGTCGGGGAACGGCTACTGGCTGGTGGC
>PKXA01000050.1 GCA_003133325.1 Acidimicrobiaceae bacterium
GAGACGTTCATGCCGAACGACGGCTTCTTGCCGCAGATTTCGCAGACTGATGCCATGATGAACTTTCTCCTTTGTCCCAGCCCCGCTTCTCGCGGTCGCCGGTATAAACCGAATGACCATTGTAGCATCGCTACCAATGACCTCTACGACAACGCTGTCCGCCGGCCAACTACGGGCCGCAATATGCACGTTTGGCGAGCTCCTGCGCTCGCACAAGGAGGTCATCAACCGCCTCAATGTCTATCCCGTGCCCGACGGCGACACCGGCACGAACATGACCCTGACGATGCAATCGGTCATCGCCGAGCTCGATGCCCTCGACGTTGACGCCCCCATGGAGTTGGTCAGCCGGGCTATTTCCCACGGATCCCTGATGGGGGCGCGGGGCAACTCGGGCGTCATCCTGTCCCAGCTGCTGCGCGGGCTCGTCGAGAAGTTCCCCAAGGACGGCGAGGTCGGTGCCGAGCTGTTGGCCGAGTCGTTCGAGCACGCGGACAACCTCGCCCGCCAGGCCGTCGTTCGCCCGGTTGAGGGGACGATTCTCTCCATCGCTCGTGCCGGGGCCGAAGGCGCGAGAAGCGACACGACGTCGCTCAGCTCCCTGGCGAGGGCGGCGCGCAAGCGCGCGAAAGTGGCGCTCGCCTACACGCCTGAGCAGCTCGCGGTCCTGAAGCAGGCCGGGGTCGTCGATTCGGGTGGCGCCGGTCTGCTGCTGTGGTTCGACGCCCTCTGCCACGTCGTCGCGAACGATCCGCTGCCCGAGGCGCCGCCCCTCGATTCGATCGTCGTGCACGTGCACGAGCAGCCGCCGACCCACGGCGAAGGCGACATCGCCGACCTGCGATACGAGGTCATGTACCTCCTCGACGCCGATGACTCCAAGATGCACGCCTTTCGAGAGGTGTGGTCGGGTCTCGGCGACTCGATCGTCATAGTGGGTGGTGACGGCCTGTACAACTGCCACATCCACACCGACGACATCGGCGCCTCCATCGAAGCCGCCCTGGACGCGGGCCGCCCTCGCGAGATTCGCATCACCGACCTCACCGAGCAGGTCATCGAGGAACGCTGGGTGCGTGAGGCGACCGCCGAGCCCGAACCCGACTTCGCAAGCGAACCCGCGCCCGCAACCTCGGTGGTGGCGGTGGTGGTTGGAGAAGGCGTAGGGCGAATCTTTCACACGCTCGGCGTTCGAGCCCTCGTGAAGGGCGGCCAGTCCATGAACCCCTCGACGGCCGATCTCGTCGAGGCGGTGAAGGCGACCGGATCGAGCCAGGTCGTCATACTGCCCAACAACAAGAACATCCGCCCGGTCGCCGAGCAGGTCGACGGGCTCGTCGATCAGACCGTGACGGTCGTGCCGACCAATTCGATCGTCGAGGGCTTCGCGGCGCTGCTGGCCTACGACCCCGACGCCACGGCGCAGCAGAACGCCAAGGCCATGGGCGCCTCGGCGGGCAACGTTGTCGCCGGTGAAGTCACCCAGGCGGTACGCGACACCACGACCGACGCCGGCGAGGTCCACGCCGGCGACTGGATCGGCCTCGGGACGAAGGGCGTGCGCTCCATCGCCGATTCGATCGCCGTCGCGAGCAACCAGTTGCTCAGCCAGTTGATACGGCCCGAGCACGAGCTCCTCACGATCATCGAGGGTGACGGTTCGACTCCGGCGAACACGCGACGGATCACCGAGTTCGTCGCCGACGAGTACCCGGAGCTCAGCGTGGAGGTCCACCACGGCGGCCAACCGCTCTATCCCTATTACTTCGGCATCGAGTGAGTGAATCGGGACCTCGCCGACTACGTCAGCTGGGCGACGTCCCGGTGAGCCAACTGCGCCACGTGGGCGAGAAGCGCACCGCGGCGCTGACGTCACTCGGCATCGAGAGTGTCTTCGATCTGCTGACCATCTACCCACGCCGGTTCATCGACCGCACCAAGCGGGTCGACCTTTCCGACCTCACCGTTGGTGAGGAGGCCGCGGTCTTCGGCGAGGTGAGGAAGGTCTCGAGCCGTCGCACGAAGCAGGGCAAGGTCATGGTCGAGGTCACGGTCAGCGACGACGGCGGATCCATCAAGGTGGTGTTCTTCAACCAGGCATGGCGAGAGCGTCAGCTGGCGGCGGGTGTTCAGGCGCTGTTCTTCGCGAAGGTCACCGAGTACATGGGGCAACGCCAGATGACCAACCCCGTGGTCGACGTGATCGTCGGCCCCTCGGGGGAGGAACGCGACGTCTCTCGCATCGGACGGGTCGTGCCGATCTATCCGGCGTCGGGGAAGGCGGGCCTCACCAGCTGGGAGATCGGCGGGTTCATCGACGAATCGCTTCGCCGCGCCGGGCCGCTGCTCGACCCGTTGCCGAAGTCGGTGCGTGACGAACTCGGGCTCGTTGAGCGAACCCAGTCCTACTGGGGGATACATCTGCCGAACGAAATCGAGGATGTCGCTCCGGCCCGTCGGCGATTGGCGTTCGACGAGTTCCTGCGCCTGCAGTTGCTGCTGGCCCTTCGACGAAGGCGACTGGAGGAGAGCTCGGCGGGAATCCGCCATCCCTTCGCGCTCGACGACCTCGACGTCGAGCCCGGCTCGTTGAGCTCGCCGTCGTCTTCGCTCGTGCGCCGGTTCCTCGCCGGCCACCGCTTCGCGCTCACCGGCGCCCAGCGTCGCGTGCTCGAAGAGATCGCCCGTGACATGACCTCCGCGCTGCCGATGCACCGCCTGTTGCAAGGCGACGTCGGATCGGGAAAGACTATCGTCGCGCTGACGGCGCTGCTCGCCGCCATCGACGGGGGACGCCAGGGCGCACTGCTGGCGCCCACCGAAGTGCTCGCCGAGCAGCACCTCGCGTCGCTTCGCAGCGACCTTCAAGGACTCACCAAGAGCGACCCGTCGGTCCTCGGGGGAGAGCGCCCGCTCTCGATCCAGCTCCTGACGGGGCGCGTGAAGTCGAGGGAACGTCAGTTGGTGCTCGACGGCCTGCGAAACGGTTCGGTTGACGTGGTCGTTGGCACGCACGCGCTGCTGACCGACGACGTCCGCTTCAAGGCGCTCGGCGCCATCGTGATCGACGAGCAGCACCGCTTCGGGGTCGAGCAGCGGGCGGCCCTGCGGGCCAAGGGACGAGGGGATGACGGAAGCGGCCGGGACCCCGACCTGCTGGTCATGACGGCCACTCCGATACCCCGCACCGCCGCCATGGTGGTGTTCGGCGATCTCGACATGACGGTGATCACCGAGCTCCCGCCGGGACGCATTGCCGTCGATACCCACTGGGCCCGGGCCCCACTCGATGGCGAGGTGGCATGGGCCCGGGTGCGCCAGGAGGTGGCGTCCGGTCACCGGGCCTTCGTGGTCTGCCCGCTGGTCGAGGGGTCGGAGCGGGTGCAGGCCACCTCGGTCACCGAAGAGGCGCAGCGGTTGGCCGCTGC
Source organism: Acidimicrobiaceae bacterium (assembly GCA_003133325.1). Classification (GTDB taxonomy): domain Bacteria; phylum Actinomycetota; class Acidimicrobiia; order Acidimicrobiales; family RAAP-2; genus DASZIT01. Next base: position 3,429 of record PKXA01000050.1, read on the forward strand.
CGAACTCACCGGTCTCCGGATCGGCGTGCTCCACGGCCAGATGCGAACCGCGGACAAGGAGACGGTGATGGCCGATTTCCGCGCCGGGCGGCTCGATGTCCTGGTGGCGACCACGGTGATCGAAGTAGGTGTGGACGTTCCCGAGGCCACGGTGATGGTCATCGAGGACGCCGACCGGTTCGGGATCGCCCAGCTCCATCAGTTGCGCGGCCGGGTCGGGAGGGGGAGCGACCGGTCGTGGTGCTATCTGCTCTCCGAAAGCGACAGTCCCGAGGCCGACATCCGGCTCTCGGCCCTGGAGCGCTCGACCGACGGATTCGAACTGGCCGACGTCGACCTCGAGCTGCGGGGGGAGGGCACCATCCTGGGTGCTCGCCAGAAGGGGAGGAGCGACCTGAAGTTGGCCAGGTTGACTTCCGATCGGAACCTGGTTACCCAAGCCAGGGAGGCGGCGGAGCACATCGTGGGTGCCGATCCGGCGCTGGCCGATCACCCGCTTCTGGCGGACGAATTGCGCATTTTCATCGACGACGACGAAGCCGCCTTTCTCTTCAAGAGTTGACCCGAGCCGGGACGGGACCGCCTGTAGACTTTTCGGGTGCGAGTGATCGGGGGTGAGTTCCGGGGGCGGCGCCTGTCGGCCCCCGACACCCGGTCGGTGCGACCCACTTCGGACCGGGCCCGCGAGGCGATCTTCGACATGTTGTTCAGCCTGGGAGGGGTAGAGGATCTGCAGGTCGCCGACCTGTTCTCGGGAACCGGTGCCCTGGGGATCGAAGCCCTCTCGCGCGGCGCGGCATCGGTCACTTTCGTGGACCGGGACCCTGACAGCCTCGATCTCATCAGACGGAATCTGGCTTCGGTGGGCCTGGCCGACGCCGAGCGCGACGGTTACGCCACCGTCGTTCGGGCTGATGTCGACAACTGGGTGGCCACCACGCTGTCCCGGTACGACCTCGTCTTGTGTGATCCGCCCTACGCCTACAACGGGTGGGAGACCCTGATACGCCAACTGCCCGGCGAACTGGTCATCCTCGAGTCGGGAGCCGAGTTGCCCGAGGTCGACGGGTGGGGAGTCCTCAAATCCAAGCGCTATGGCGGTACCATCGTCACAGTTGCCCGGCCGGAGCCGGTCTCTCAGAAAGGTGCCTCGTGAGGATTGCGCTGATTCCCGGATCATTCGATCCCGTCCACAATGGACATCTGGAGGTCATCGAGCGAGCCGCCGGGCTGTTTGACGAGGTAGTGGTGGCCGCCCTGCGCAATCCACAAAAGAGCGAGGTCCTGTTCGAACTGGACGAACGTCAGGCCATGCTCGAGGAGTCGTTGGCCCACGTGCCCAATGTGCGCATCGTGTCGGTGTCCACCTTGGTGGTCAATGTGGCCGAGTCCGTCGGGGCCAGTGCCATCGTGAAGGGGCTCCGGGCAGTATCCGACTTCGAGAACGAGCTGCAGATGGCCCAGATGAACAAACAGCTGTCGGGAGTGGAGACGTTGTTCATCCCCACCAGTTCCGCTCATTCGTTCATCTCCTCACGCCTTCTCCGGGAGGTGGCCCGTTTCGGCGGTGATGTGACGGCATTCGTTCCCAAAGTGGTGGCCTTGCGGCTCCAGGAGAAGTTCGCTGATGAGTGATCTGTTCGAGGATCTTGAGGCACAACGGGCGGCCGGCGAGGAACAGGATGCGGCGGCCCTGATCCGGGAAGCCTTGGACCTGGTGCTGACGGCCAAAGCCATGCCTTTGTCGGCCTCGGTGCTCATCTCGCGTGAAGAGGTGGCCGACCTGTTGCAGGCCGTCCTCGACCGGATGCCGGATGAGATTCGTGAGGCCCGATGGCTGCTGAAGGAGCGTGCCGAGTTCATCGCCGAAAGAAATCGGGAGGCGGCCGAGCTGATGGAAGAGGTGCGGGTCCAAGCCGAACGAATGGTGCAGCGCACCGAGATCGTGCGCCAGGCCAACCACGTGGCGCAGCGCGTCCTCGACGACGCCAATGAGGAAGCCCGCCGTCTGCGGAACGAGGCGGAGGACTATGCCGACCAGAAACTGGCCAGTTTCGAGATCGTCCTCGACCGGATCATGAAGACGGTGCAGGCCGGCCGCGAAAAACTGCGGGTGGCCCCGCTGCCGCGGGTGGACATCGGCGAAGGGGGAGACACGTCGTTGGCGTCATCTGTCGACCTGGGCATCGGGGGGCCGATGGGTGACGAGCCCGAGGGCTTCTTCGACCAGGACCTCACCTAAGGGACAGCCGAGGTGCGCACCCCGCAGCCATTCATCGTCCCCGCTGCCGCCCTCCGCAAGGTGGCCGGTACCGTCCGCCACGAGGATCGCCACGGGGTGATCGAAGGTTTGGGAACCGTGGGTGTGGTGGTCCCCGACGGCGCCGAGGTCGACGCCCGGGTCACGCTCTCTTCCTACCCGGGCGGCATCATGGCCACCGGACGGGTCTCGGCTCCCTGGCGGGGGGAGTGCCGTCGATGTGGGGGTATGGTCACCGGCGCGGTGGAGGCCGAGGTGCACGAGCGGTTCGTCATCGAAGGGCCGGGGAGCGAACCGGGGCCGGCCGCCGAAGTGGACGAGGACGCCTATGTGTTGGTCGACGACCTGTTGGACCTCGAGCCCTTGGCCAGGGATGCAGTTCTTCTCGAGCTCCCATTGGCCCCCCTTTGTTCCGAGGACTGCCTGGGGTTATGCCCCCAGTGTGGGGCCAATCTGAATCTCGAGAGCTGCGGCTGTGCCCCACCGGCCGACCCGCGTTGGTCGGCCCTGGATGTGCTGCGCCCGTTGCGTGATGGTGAGGGTGGTGGTTTGGCCTAGAATGCCCTCCCTATGGCCGTCCCCAAGAAGAAGACCTCCAAGTCGAAGAGCCGAAGCCGCCGAGCATCCAACTGGGTGCTGAAGACGCCGGCCCGTTCGGTGTGCCCGCAGTGCACCACCGCCAAGTTGCCCCATATCGTGTGTCCGAACTGCGGATGGTACAAGGGTCGCCAGGCGATCGAAGTCGACTAGTGGCCCGTGGGGGCGTTCGCCCGACGGGTGAGGCGTTCGCCGGCCTTCCGGTGGCGGTGGATGCCATGGGTGGCGACCACGCTCCCGCAGAAATCGTCGCCGGGGCCCGTCAGGTGGCCGAGCGGTCCGGCATCGCCGTGCTGCTGGTCGGCCGGCCGGGGGAGATGGGTGACACCGGCGGCCTTCCCGAGCTGCCTGCCAGCGAGGTCATCGGCATGGACGATGACCCCGGTCAGGGCGTGCGGCGGAAGAAGGACTCGTCCCTGGTGCGGGCGGCTGAAGCGGTGCGCGATGGGAAGGCACTGGCCATGGTCTCGGCGGGGAACACCGGCGCCACCATGGCGTCCGCCCTCCTGCGCATGGGTCGTCTCCCCGGGGTGATCCGGCCGGCCATCGCCACCCCGATTCCCAATCCCGGGACGGGCAAGCCGCCCACCGTGCTCCTTGACTCCGGTGCCAACGCCGAGTGCAATCCCCAGATGTTGGTGCAGTTCGCCCAAATGGGGGCGGCCTTTGCCCGTAAGCGATACGGGTTGGCCCTCCCCACGGTGGCCCTCTTGTCCATCGGGGAGGAGAAGTCCAAGGGCACTCCTCTCGAAAAGGAGACCCACGCGTTGTTGGCCAGTGGGATCGGGGGAGATGGCTTCGAGTTCATCGGTAACGTCGAAGGGCGCGACTTCTTGGGTGGCGCCGCCGATGTGATCGTGACCGACGGTTTCACCGGCAACGTGGCGCTCAAGACGTTGGAGGGCTCGCTGAAATTTCTGATCGGCGCGCTCACCGAAATCCTGGGTCGTCCCGGGCTCGAGCAGGCGGCGGAGGCACTGATCCCCGAGATCGCACCATTGGCCGAGGAGCTCGAGCCGGAGGGCACCGGTGGGGCCATGCTGCTCGGGGTGAACGGGGTGTGTGTGATCAGCCATGGGTCATCATCCTCGAAGGCCATGGTCAACGCCATCACGGTGGCCCACGATCTGGCCGTGGGTGGTTTGGTGGCGGCGGTTGCCGACGCGGTGAGCGAGATCCCCGTTCTGTCGAGCGACTGAGGTCGGACCCGGGGAGCTCCAGGGACCTGACCCGCCGGCCGAGGGCGGCTAGCGGAGGGTGAAGCCGCTTTCGGTGATCATGTTCTCCGTGACCTCCCAGAGCCGATCAGCTGCGGCGTCCGAGCGCCCCTGCTTGGAAGGATGCCCTGGCCTCGAGTGCACGTAGTATCCGCCGGACTGTCCTTGCACCTCGGGGGAGGAGGCCAGGTAGACCGAGGTGGCCGCCCCGGCCGTGGCCGAGATCTCGAATGGGCGGATGAGGCGGTTTCCCAGGCCGACGATGCCGGTCATGTCGCCATCCATCCCGAAACCACTTCGCACCGAGCCCGGATGGGCGGCATTGGCGGTGACACGGGTATCGGCGAGTCGCTTGGCCAGGCCGCAGGTGAAGAGCAGGTTGGCCAGTTTGGACTGGGAGTAGGCACCAAAGGCGGAGTAACGCTTCTCGCCCTGTAGGTCGTTCCAGTTCATGCCGGTGAAGGCAACGTGGTGGCCCACCGACGACAGGTTCACGATGCGCCCGGCATCTGCCCCCTTCAGGCGATCGAGGAGCAGGGCAGTAAGGAAGAAGGGGCCTATGTGGTTGACCCCCAACGTCTGTTCGAAGCCCTGGGCCGTCACCTGACGGTCCGACCAGATCCCCCCGGCGTTGTTCACCAGCACGTCGAGGTGGTCCCATCGTGACAACACCTCCGAGGCACAGTTCTGGACGGACGAGAGGTCGGCGAGATCGAGGCAGACGACGTGGACATCGTCGGATCTCGATGCGGCCCGCACCGCGGTGGCGGCCACCTCTGCCTTTTGAAGGTTGCGACAGGCCATCACGATGGTCGCACCCATGGTGGCCAATGCCGCGGCCGTGGCCTCCCCGATCCCGCTGTTGGATCCGGTGATGACAACTACCTTGCCTTGCATGTGGTGTCTCTTTCGGTCGATCGGGAACGGGTGGGGCGAATGCAGGGCTAGCGGTTGAGGAGGTCCTTGGCGATATGGGTGACCTGGATCTCGTCGGTCCCGGCATAGATCTGGAACACCTTGGCGTCCCGGGCCAGCTGCTCGACGCGGAACTCGGCCATGTACCCGTTGCCCCCGAACAGCTGCACGGCTTCCATGGCCACCTCGGAGGCGGCCTGGGCCGAATACAGCTTCATCGCCGAGGCCTCGGCCAGGGTCAGGCTCTTTCCCGCCGCCGACAGCTCGATGTGGCGGAAGACAAGGTTCTGGACGTTGAGCCTGGCGATCTCCATCTTGGCCAGTTTGAGCTGGATGAGCTGGCGGTCGCCGATGCGTTGACCCCACAGCATGCGGTCCCGGGCGTAGGCCACCGACAGCTTCAGGCACTCCTCGATGAGGCCGAGCGACATCGCCGCCACCCCGGCTCTCTCGGTGACGAAGTTGCCCTTGGCCGAGTCGCGCCCGCTTCCCTGCTTCTCGTCCTCCGTCTCACCCAGAAGGTGGTCTTTGCCCACCCTGACGTCGGACAGGAAGAGCTCGCCGGTGGGGGAGGAGTGGAGTCCCATCTTGCGGAAGGGCTTGGACTGATCGAGTCCGGGCATGCCCCTGTCGAGGACGAAGGTCAGGACCTTGCGGTCGCGGATGGGTGTGTCCGAGCCGTCATCGAGCTTGGCGTAGAAGACGATGGTGTCGGCATAGGGACCGTTGGTGATGAACGTCTTGTTGCCGTTCAGGATGTACTCGTCGCCGTCCCGTCGGGCCGTCGACTTCATGCCGCCCAGCGCGTCCGATCCCGAGTCGGGCTCGGTGATGGCCCAGGCCCCCACCTTGTCCATGGTGAGCAGATCGAGACCCCACCGCTCCATCTGCGCCGGCGTCCCCTGCTTCATGATGGTGCCGGCCGCCAGTCCGACACTGACGCCCATGGCGGTCACGATCCCTGGGCAGTAGTGGCACAGTTCCACGATGGGGATGAGGGTCATCGCCGCCGCGCCGCCGTCGCCCTGGCGTTCCGCTCGCTCCACCGGTGACTCGGCCGCGTCGCCGTTGCGTTTTCGATCGAGTTGGCTCTTGAACCGGCCCCGGGCCATCTGGTCCATACCGAAGGTGGCATACAATTTGCGGATGATGTCGTACGGGGGGAGATCTCCGTGCTCCAACTCATCGATGTGCGGCACGACCTCGGCTTCGATGAAGCGGCGGATCGTATCCCTCACCATCAACTGCTCTTCTGACCATTCGAACACGGTGGACCTCCTGATGACCCGTCGGTAGCCGGTGACCGACCGGGATGAGGATATCCGAGGTCGGCCTAGAGTCGGGGCGTGCGACCGGTGCGACGACCAGACGGCCCTCAGGCCAACCCCTACGAGCGATGGGGAGGTGAAGCGTTCTTCGTGGCCCTGGTCGATCGGTTCTACGCCGAGGTGGACACCGATCCGCGGCTCCGTCACATGTATCCCGAGGACCTCACCGAGTCGAAAGCCCATCTGGCCCTCTTCCTCGGCCAGTACTGGGGAGGCCCGTCCACCTACAACGAGCAGCGGGGAGCACCCCGTCTACGCATGCGGCACGTCCCTTTTGTGATCGGAACCGCCGAAGCCGACGCCTGGCTCGGCCACATGACCGACGCCGTCCTGGCCGCGGGGATGACCCCGGCCGACCAGGCCCAGATGCTCGACTATTTGAAGATGGCGGCCAAAAGCCTGGTCAACGCCCGCACCTGAATCACCAGGTGATCCCCAGCACGTCGCGCATCGCCTTCTCGAAACTGGGATCGTCGAGTTGGGACCGTGCTCCGAGCACCATGGCTGCGTCGTCACCCACCGGCACCCGCAACGGGGTGGTCGGATCTTCGATGGCGCGCCGGATGGCCACCGCCACCAGTTCGGGACCCGGGCGACCCTGGGGTCCGTTGACCTTGGCATCGGTGCCGTCCCACTGCTCCCATAGCCCGGCATAGACCGGGTCACCGGTGTGAGGCTCAGCCGCTTTCATCCCGGTCCCGATATAGCCGGGCTCGATGATCACTGTCCGGATCCCGAAGTGCCCGAGTTCATAGTGGAGCGTTTCCGACAGCGATTCGAGGGCGTACTTGGACGCCGAATACGGTCCCTCCAAAGGAGTGGAGACCCGACCCTGTATCGAACTGACATTCACGACGACGCCGCTCCCGCGGAGGCGCCAGGCAGGAACCACCTGTTGGACCAGGCGCAACGGACCCAGGGTGTTGGTGTCGAACATTGCCGTGAGCCGGTCGAGGGGGAAGTCCTCCAGCGGGCCCTTGCCCGACAACGCCGCGTTGTTGACGATGGCATCGAGTTCGCCGGCCCGGCTGAGCGCGGACCGGATGGACTCCTCGTCGGTGACATCGAGGGCGAGTCGTTGGCTCACGTCGAGCGGGTCGAGCAGGGTGACATCGCGGGCGGTGGCCACCACCTCGTGGCCCGATCGGATCAGCTCTGCGGCGGTGGCCGCCCCGATGGCCCGGGCCGCTCCGGTAATCAGAATGCGCATGGCTCCAAGCGTACGACAGGGTGTCACCTGCCTTGCCCGTCGGAGAGTGGGCCGATCGGACGATGGTACGGACATGACCATCTAAACCCGGACACGGCCTTCATCGAAGATTTCCGCATCTCGGTCATCGTTCGGGCGTGAGCTTTCGCCCGATGGCAAGGGATGGTGCTCCGTCGGCCGGATCGGCTTGCCCGCAAGGTCGCCGAGGCGTTTATCCCCTGACCCGTGCGGGTACAGATCCATACGTCAAGAACCGTGAGGGTAGAGACTGGTGTCGTCTACGCGGTGCAGGCCGAAAACACCCGAGGAGGGCCAGCAGATGACCGACGTGCTCGAACATGACGCGACCGACTGTACGCACGTGGACCTCTCGACGATCCCGACGGTGGAGTTCTGCAGCACGGCATCACTCTGCGTGCTGACGATAACCGGAGAGCTGAACAGGACGTCGATCGCCGCTCTTGAGATGCAGATTGATCAGATTGGCTGCTCGGAGTGTGACGATGTCGTTCTTGATGTCGCCGGCCTGAGGCGACTTGACCCGATCGGTACGAGCGTCCTCATCGGGATGGGCCACTACGTTCGTGCACTTGGAGGACGACTGACGGTCACAGGTGCCAGCGGACAAGTCGCCGAGACGCTCGCGACCACTCGCCTCGCACTCGGTCAGGCCCCCGACTTCACCAGGGACAAACCGACAGCTGTCCACACGCCAGTTCTCCCTGCTTTGGCCTCGTCTGCCCTACCGGTTCGCCAGGATCCCCTCGCAACGAAAAGAGGACAGTCATCATGACAACAACCCCGGGTCAAGCAGATGGCGGTAGCCATGATCATCGTCATCGTCGCACTGACCGCACAGTGGCAGGAGTGACGTCGCGGACCAGATCGATCAGTTTGGGCGCAGTAGGCGTGGTTGCCCTGGTGATCTCAGCGTGGGGAGCGGTGATTCCCTACCTGGGTCCCGCATACGGCTTCAGCGCCGATGGCTCCTCTCAATGGCATTGGAACCTCAGCCATGCCGTACTGGCGCTGATCCCAGGGGTAATCGGTTGCCTGTTTGCGCTCTCGCTCATGGGGCGGACCGGCGCCGCCGGAGTCCTGCGACGTCTGGGTCTCACAGTGGGGGGTCTCTTGGCCATTGCGTGCGGCGCCTGGTTTGTCATCGGCCCAATGGCGTGGCCGGTATTGGTCAGCGGCGGCCGGTATTTCGTGACAGCTTCACCGCTGCGCGAGTTGGAGTACCAGGTCGGGTATGCCCTTGGACCCGGGCTCATTTTGGCCGTGTGCGGCGCCTTTGCCATTGGGTGGGCCACTCGCCACAATCGCCCCCTCGGCTCGGGAGCCGGCTTGACGGAAGCCGCGATGGTGGTACCAGGCGTGCATGCCGACCAGCGGACAAATCCACCAGGTGGTTCGGATCCCGTGAACTCCACCACGACCCCGCCTGAGCCTTTGTAGAGGTGTGGTGAGAGGGGCGTCGACGGCGACGGGAACCCACCGCCGACCCACGGCAGGATCGACTGTTGGACCGGATGGTCAAGACAGTCGGCGTGTGACGGTTACGCTTCGCCGATGACACCGGAGGAGTTGGTAGCTGCCGCCTGCCCGAAGATCCGAGACCTGGGTTTCGCCTACTACTTCGTGCCCGAGACCCTGGCCAAGGGAGACGCCTTGGGTCTCGACCTGTTCCACTTCTACGTCCTGGGGAGAGGTGGCGTCCTTGGAGACGTGGAGTCCGGGGTGGTGGCGAGTGCGTTCGGGTACTTCAACCCCACGGTGGTGGCCCAGATGTGGGACTCGGCGAAGCAGCGGATGGCTCCCCGGGATGCCGCCCGGCTCTACTTCGAGTGCGCGGCCGACCTGGGGAGGGCCCGTTTCTCCGAGATCGCCGGACTGGCCGAGTTCTGCGCCTCCGCCGATGCCGTCAACCAAGCCGCCGACCCGGTCGGCCTGACGTTGTATGCGGGCTTCCGGGCCGAGCCGATGGTCGACGATCTGCCCGGCCGGGCCATGCAGTTGGTGTCGGTGCTCCGCGAGTTCCGGGGAAGCGCCCATCTCCTGGCCGTGCGGGCCTGCGGCCTCGATGCCAAGACCGCCCACTTCCTCCAACGCCCGAACGACATCGGCATGTTCGGATGGACAGAAGCCGATGCCCCCGAGCTTGGTCAACGGCAACAAGATGCCCTGGTCAAAGCCGAATCGTTGACCGATGCCCTGGTGCTACCCGCCTATGCGGTCCTCGATGAAGCCGGGGGACTGGCCCTGATGGCCGGCCTCGACCAGATCGAAGCCGCCCTCGCCCCCTGACTCCGCCTCGCCCACGCTGCTTTCCGGTAGCATGTGCGTGCCGTGCTTGCCGCCGGTCCGGTCTGTTCGAGGGTGCTGACTTCCAGGATATTCCCTGGTGGCAGCGGTGTTTTCCGTAGAGGTACCCCCGGGCGGATGGTTCAGTCCCCCCAACTCAGGAGTCGCCGTGCCCGCAGAGACCCATCTGGAGAAGGGTCCGCTCGACCGCCAGCAGGTATTCGAGCTCACCCGTGATCTGCTCGCGGACATTTTGGAGATCGAGCCCACCACCATCACCGAGTCCTCCTCCTTCGCCGAAGACCTGAATGCCGACTCGCTGGCATTGATCGAGCTGGTGGAAGGCTTGGAGGAAGAGCTGAGCGAACGCTCGGTGGGCTTCCGTATCGACGATGAGGACCTCGAGGACCTACGGACCGTGAGGGACGCGGTGGACTACGTGCACACCAAGCTCGAGGGAGCCTGAGACGTTCGACCTGATCGGTTATCGCTTCTCCGATCCCGACTTGATCGACCAGGCCCTGTCCCACCGGTCCTGGTGCGCCGAACAGGGCGGCGTGCCGTCCAACGAGCGACTCGAGTTCCTGGGCGATGCCGTGCTCGGCCTGGTGGTGGCCGACCACACCTTTCGCAACCATCCTGAGCTGGCCGAAGGCATTCTGGCCAAGGTGCGGGCGGCAGTGGTGAACACCCGGGTATTGGCCGAGATCGGTGCTGAGATCGACGTCGGGCCGTCATTGCGCCTGGGCCGGGGTGAGGATCTTTCGGGGGGGCGCGAAAAGGAGTCGATCCTGGCCGACACCATCGAGGCGATCCTTGGTGCCGTCTACCTCGATGGAGGCTTCGCCGAAGTCCAACGGATCATCCTCGACCTGCTGGCTGACCGTATCGAGGCCGCTATCGCCGATCCCGGCGAGGCTGATCACAAGAGTCGCCTCCAGGAGGAAACCGTGAGGCTGGGTCGGGGGGTCCCCAGGTACGAAGTGACCGCTCGGGGCCCCGATCATGCCCGGAGGTATCGAGCCACGGTGTACGTTGCTGACCAGCACCTCGGATCGGGGGAGGGGCAATCGAAGAAGGATGCCGAACAGGAAGCCGCCCGGGCTGCCTGTGGAACATTGTGTAATGAAAGGGAAGGAAAGGATGCCTGAACTTCCCGAGGTGGAGACGATTCGGCGCGACCTGCAAGGCGAGGTCGTCGGCCGCAAGATCAAGAATGTGGAAGTACGTAATGGCCGTACGGTGAGGCGCCATCCGAGCGCCAAGCACTTCCGCGCTCGACTCGAGGGCCACACCATCAAGACGATCGGCCGATCCGGCAAGTATCTGCTCCTCGGGCTGGACGACGGCGAAACCCTGGTCATCCACCTGGGTATGAGCGGTCAACTGCAGCGAGCCAAGAGCATCAAAGAGCCCAAGGCTCCCCACACCCACGCCATCATCACCTTCACCCAGGGCGGCCAACTCCGCTTCGTCGATCCCCGTACCTTCGGGGAGATGTTCGTTTCGTCCGCCTCTGTCGACGGCGGCCCCGCCGTTCCCGAACTGGCGCATCTGGGATTCGACCCGCTCGAAGACGTGATGAGCTGGGAGAAGTTCTGGGTGCTCCTGAGCTCCCACAAGTCGGGGTTGAAGGCCCTGATGATGGATCAGGAGTTCGTGGCCGGGATCGGCAACATGTATGCCGACGAGATCCTCTTCGCCGCCGGACTGCGCTATGACCGGCTTTCGAACTCGCTGTCTTCCCAGGAGGTCCGGCGCCTCTACCGCTCCATGGTCGAAGTCCTGACCGAGGCGGTCAAGCACCGGGGGTCGTCGCTGGCCGATGGGCAGTACCGCGACCTCTTCGGCGAAGTCGGGGACTACCAGGGCCAGCACCAGGCCTATGAACGCGACGGCCAGGCCTGTCGCCGGTGCCGGGCCACCATCACCAAGGTGAAATCCGGTGGTCGGGCAACCTATCTGTGCGAACACTGCCAGGTTTGAGACCGGGCTCGCGCACTTGCGTAGGTGCCGATAGGGTGAGCGTCCGGTGTTCCTGAAGTCGTTGTCCCTCAAGGGTTTCAAGTCCTTCGCTGATCCCGCCGTGCTCGAGTTCGAGCCGGGGATCACCGTCGTTGTCGGACCGAACGGCAGCGGCAAGTCGAACGTGGTCGACGCGGTCGCCTGGGTGCTCGGGGCCCAAGGCCCCCGCACCCTGCGGTCGTCGAAGATGGAGGACGTCATCTTCATGGGCACGGCCAACCGCCCTGCCCTGGGCCGGGCCGAGGTGGCTCTCACCATCGACAACAGCTCAGGCAAGCTGGCCTCGGACCTGGCCGAGATCACCATCACCCGGACCTTGTTCCGATCCGGCGACAGCGAGTACGCCATCAACGGCGCCCCCTGCCGTCTTCTCGACGTGCAAGAGCTTCTGTCCGACACCGGCGTCGGGCGTCAACAGCACGTCATCGTGAGTCAGGGTCAGCTCGATGCCGTTCTCAATGCCCGGCCCGAGGACCGGCGGGCGGTGATCGAGGAAGCGGCCGGCGTTCTCAAATTCCGCCGCCGACGAGAGCGCTCTGAACGCCGATTGGCATCGACCGAAGAAAACCTCGAGCGGCTCGGCGACCTGGTGCGCGAGGTGAAGCGGCAGATCCGACCCCTCGAACGCCAGGCCGCGGCCGCCCGTTCCCATACCGATCTGGCCGACGAGCTGCGGGCGGTGGGACTGTACGTGGCCGGTACCGAGCTCGGGACTCTCGACGGCCGCCATCGGGACGGGGACCGACTTCGGGTGGAGCTGCGAGCCACCGAGGAGACCCTGCGCGGGTCGTTGGATGAGCTCGACACCGCCGCCACCCGGACCGCCGACGAGCTGTCGGCCCAACGGGAGGCCGATCTGGCCTCCTCGCTGGGTCGGGTGGAAGGGTTGGTGGAGAGGGCGAGAGGGTTCACCGGGGTTCTCCGGGAACGGCAGCGGTCGCTGGCCCAGGCCCTCGATGCCGCCGCCGACGCCGACGTGGTCTCCACGCTGGAGGCGGAAGGTGCCCGTCTGGGAAGCGAACTCGAATCAGCCGACGCCGAAGCCGAGGCGTTGGCCCCCGAGCAGGCCGACATGGCAGTGGTCGAGACGGCGCTGGCGGCCGAACTGGAGGCCCACCTGGCCTCGTGGGGCGACGAGACGGGCCTCCGGGACGCCGATGAGGCGGTCACGGTGGCTCGCGGGCAGCGGGGGGCACTGGAGCGGGGCCTCGAGCGCGACAGTCGGGCCCTGGAGCAGACCACCGGTCGGCTGGGTTCGGCTCGGCGCCGGTTTGCCACGCTCGAGGGAGAAGACCACGAGTTGGCCGAGCGGTTGGCCGAAACCGAGCAGGCCCGGCACCGGTTTCAGACCGTGGTGGCCGAGACCGAGGCCGCCCATGGGTCGGCCACCCAACGCCTGGAGGTTGCAGAAGAGACACTGCGCCAAGCCGAACAGGAGCATCACCGTTCGTCCGCTCGGGCTGATGCGCTGGCGCGGGCGCTGGACGAGGTCCGGGGCGCGGCGGGCGCCGAGCTGTTGGAGGGGGTCGACGGAGTGGTCGGCCTTCTTCTCGACCTCGTGGAGGTGGACGCCGGGTGGGAGGATGCCTTTGAGGCCGCCGCCGGCGCATCACTGGCGGCCGTGGTGGTGTCCGGGAGCGGACCGGCGCGGGCGGCACTGGCTCGTCTGCGCCAGGGAGAGGCCACAGGTGCGGTGCTGGCACTCACCGGCGCCGCCGAAGGTGGGGATGACTCGCGACGGGCCATCGACGACGAGGGACCACCGTTCACCCAATCCATTCGTCGGCACGTAAGGCCGCGACTCGGGCGCCCCAACATCGCCGGTCTCGCCGCCGTGCTCGACACCCTGCTGGTCGATGCGGTCTGTCCCGATGGGGGATGGACCGATGCCATTGACTTGGCCCTGGCCCGACCCGACCTGGTGGTCGTCACCCGCGAAGGGGACCGGTTCTCGTCCACCGGATGGCGGGTGCGTGCCGGGGGAGGAGTGGTCACCGCCGCGGTGGTCGACGAGGCCCAGGCTCGAGCTGACATCGCACAGACGGAAGCAGCCAAGGCGGCCGAAGCCCGCCGGGAGGCTCGGGCCGCCGTAGAAGCGACGAGAACGGCGGCGGCCGAGGCCGTGCGGTCGGACGATCGGAACGAGGGCGCCCACCAGACAGCGAGAGTGGCGCACAACCGGATCGCCAACGACCTCGCCGCCCTGTCATCCGAGATCGAGGAGATCAGCCAGAGCTCCACCGAGCTGGAAGAGCGGATGAGCAGGGACGTGGCCAGGGCCGCCGAGCTCGATGAGGAATTACCCCGACTCGAGGCGGTGCGGGCCACGGCGGCAGCGGGGGTGGGTGCCGCCCGTGAAGAACGACAGCGAATTGATGATCGCATCGCTGAAACGGTGGCCCGGCGCAGTGAGTGGGATGTCCGGTGGGCGGGCTTGGACGAGCGGCGACGGGTGTTGGCGGAGCGGCTGGCCGAAGTGGAACGGCGCTTGACCGGCCACTCCGATGAACGCCAGCAGGCGGCCGAACGACGGAAGCGCCTCGAGGCCGATGCCACCGCGGTGGAGCGGCTCTTGGCCGTCGTGGGTACCGCGCAGGTCACGTTGGATGGCGCCCTGTCCGAGTTGCGCGAACGCCACCGCCGCCAACGCGAGGCGGTGCGCGCCGGCGGCGCGCGCCTCGAGACACTGCGTGGTCAACGATCAGCCGCGGAGCACGAGTTGGCGGCTGTCCGCAGCCGACTCCAGAAGATCGAGCTCGAGCTGGTCGAGTCCGGTATCCGACGCGAAGCGGTGATCGATGTGCTGCGACGCGAATTCGGGTGTGCTCCCGAAGAGGCCCTGGCGGCGACCGAGCCCGAACTTCCCGCCGGGGTGGACGCCGGCGCCCGGGTGACCCAGCTCGAGGGGGAGCTGGCCAAGTTGGGACCGGTTAACCCGCTGGCCCTCGAAGAGCTCTCTGCGCTCGCGGAACGGCACCAGTTCCTCGAGAGCCAAGTGGAGGACGTCCGGACATCTCGGCGCGAGCTGCACCACGTGATACGCACGCTCGATGACGAGATCATGCATGTGTTCGCCTCGGCTTTCGCCGACGTGAACGAGCACTTCTGCAACCTGATCACCACTCTGTTCCCCGGCGGCACCGGTCGGCTGTCCCTCACCGATGCCGAGAACCTGCTCGACACGGGCGTCGAGGTCGAAGTGCGACCCGCCGGTCGCAACGTCCGCCGCCTCTCGTTGCTGTCGGGTGGCGAACGGTCATTGGTGGCCCTGGCGTTCCTGTTCGCGGTCTTCCGGAGTCGCCCGTCGCCCTTCTACCTGATGGATGAGGTCGAGGCGGCGCTCGACGATGTGAACCTCCATCGGTTCCTCGGCTTGGTTCACGAATTTCGTGAGGAGGCCCAGTTGATCATCGTGAGCCATCAAAAGCGCACCATGGAAGCCGCCGATGCGCTGTACGGGGTGACGATGGCCCCGGGTGGTTCGTCCAAAGTAGTGAGCCAGAAGGTGCCGCGTCGCCAAGGTGATTCGGGGGTACCGAGCCTGGATGCCGACCCGGCCGCGGTCGGTGGGGATGTCGGCGATGTCGGGGGTGTCCAAGTGGTGGGGCGGACGGAGCAGTGATCGATCCGGGGCTGATCACATCGACATCGGACGTGATCATCGGACTGGTGGTCGCGGTGCCGGTGGTGATCGTCGGCGGTGGCGTGGCTTTGGGCGTTCGGCTGAGGAGACGGGCTCCCAAGCGTCAACGTGCCACTGTCACTCCGGAGGAAGCACCACCGAAAGGTCCGCCGACTCCGGTCGGCGAGGTCGCCGAGGTTGCCGCACCGGTCGAGGTCGCCGAGGTCGCCGAGGTCGCCGCACCGGCCGAGGTTGCCGCACCGGCCACGTATCGCGGACGGATGGGGAAGGCCCGCGGCCTCCTGTCCGGGTACCTGGGCTCAGTACGGGCGAGGGCCAAGATCGATGCTTCGACCTGGGATGACCTCGAAGAGGCCCTGATCCGCGCCGACGTGGGTGTGGGGGCGACCGATGCTCTGCTCGACGACCTCCGGTCGCGGGTGAAAGCCGGCGAGATCTCCGGCGCCGATGGCCTGATCGACGCGTTGAGAGCCGACCTGGTGGCCACCTTGTCCACCGCCAACGCCAGTTTGGCGGTGCCGAGGTCGGGATCGGAGCAGTCGGGCGATGACGATTCCGGCAATGGGCGCTCGGTGGATGTGTGGCTCTTCGTCGGAGTCAACGGTGTAGGAAAGACCACCACGGTGGGCAAAGTGGCCAGCCGGTTGTCTGCCCAGGGCACCAAGGTGATGCTGGCTGCCGCCGACACCTTCCGGGCTGCCGCCGCCGAACAGCTGGAGGCGTGGGCATCTCGCTCCCACGTCGACATTGTGCGAGGCGCTGAGGGGGGAGACCCTTCCTCGGTGGTGTTCGACGCCGTGCAGCGGGCGGAGTCGAAGGGGCACGGCGTGGTGTTGGCCGACACCGCCGGCCGCCTTCACAACAAGGTGAATCTGGTCGAGGAATTGAAGAAGATCCGGCGGGTGGCCGACCGGCCGCCGGGACAGGTCGTCGAGGTCCTGCTGGTCCTCGATGCCACGACCGGGCAGAACGGATTGGCGCAGGCCAAGGTCTTCACGGATGCGGTCGATGTGTCCGGGGTCGTGCTCACCAAGTTGGACGGAACGGCCAAGGGCGGCATCGTGGTCGCCATTCAACGAGAGCTCGGTCTGCCGGTGAAGCTGGTCGGTCTGGGCGAAGGAGTCGGTGACCTTGTCGACTTCGACGCCGCCGCCTTCGTTGACGCGCTGTTCTGAATCAATGGATCGAACCGACAGGTTGGAACGGGGTTCTGCCGCCGGAGGGAACCATCCTTGGAGAGTGCCGGCGGTCTGATTGCCACTGCGTCCGAGCGAATGCGAATCGCCACGATGTGCGGTCTCCGGACGAGGACAGGCCCAATGTCGGTTCGCCCCGGAGCCGGCCAGCCCCGGTGCGGTCGGAAACCCCCGTTCCGTCCGGTAGCGTAAGGCACCCATGTTCGACAGCCTGACCGACCGATTTGAGGGAATTCTCAGCCGCCTGCGGAGCCGCGGACGGCTGAGTCCTGATGATGTCGACGAGGTGTTGCGCGAGATCCGCACCGCCCTCCTCGAAGCCGACGTCGAGCTGGGCGTGGTCCGAGGATTCACCCAGGCGGTACGAGCCAGGTGTGTAGGTCTCGAGCTGTCCCAGAGCTTGAGCCCCGGCCAACAGGTCATCAAGATCGTCAACGAAGAGCTGACCGCCATTCTGGGCGGTGAGACCCTGAAGATCTCCTACGCCAGCAAGCCTCCGACGGTTGTCCTCCTGGCCGGTCTTCAGGGCTCGGGTAAGACGACCACGGCGGCCAAGCTGGCCCGGTGGTTCAAACAGCAGGGGCGCAACCCCTTGCTGGTCGGAGCCGACCTGCAGCGTCCGGCCGCGGTGGAGCAACTACGGGTGCTCGGTGGCCAAGCGGGGATCTCCGTGTTCAGCGAGTCGACCGATCCGGTGGCAGTGGCCACCGCCGGTCTGGAGGAAGCCCATCGGCTGGGTAGAGATGTGCTCATCGTAGACACGGCCGGGCGCCTCTCCATCGACGAGGAGTTGATGGACGAGGTGCGCCATATCGCAGGCGCGGTCAAACCTGACTACACGTTCCTCGTCATCGACGCCATGACCGGCCAGGATGCGGTGTCGACCGCAGTTGCCTTTCACGAGGCCCTGACCCTCGACGGCGTCATACTCACCAAGCTGGACGGTGACGCTCGGGGCGGAGCCGCCCTCTCGGTGAAAGAGGTGGTGGGCAGGCCTATCGCCTTCGCGTCCACCGGAGAGAAACTCGACGACTTCGACCAGTTCCACCCCGACCGGATGGCCGACCGCATCCTGGGGATGGGGGATGTCCTCTCCCTGATCGAGCAGGCGGAGCGAACCTTGGACGAGGACGTCGCCTCCAAGGGCGCTGCCGCCATGTTGGAGGGACGGTTTTCCCTCGAGGACTTCCTCGAGCAGCTCCAGCAGGTCAAGAAGATGGGCTCGGTGTCGGGGATGTTGTCCATGCTCCCGGGGGTGCCCAAGGATCTGAAGCAGGCGTCGTCGCTGGTCGACGACCGGCAGATCGGACAGATCGAGGCCATCATTCGCTCGATGACTGCGGTGGAGAGAATTGATCCGTCGGTCATCGATGGCTCCCGTCGGGTCCGGATCGCCAATGGCAGTGGCACCGCCACCGCCGACGTGAATGCTCTCCTCAAGCAGTTCAAGGAGATGCAGAAGATGATGAAGGGTTTTGGCAAGGGCGGAATGGCTGGGGCCATGGGCGGCCTGGGTGGGCTCTTCGGACGCGGTCAGAAGATGTCTCCCAAGGCGATGGAGGATCTGGCCGGGCTGGCCGACCGTCCGGACGCCCTCGGCGCGGCCAGCCCGTTTGCCGGTGCCGGGGCAGGGGGAGGAGGGGCAGGGGGATCGTCCCAGGGGTCAGGTAAGCCCCGGGGAGCCAAGGGCGGGAAGAAGGGCAAAGGCGGAGGTCGGGTCACTCCCAAAGTCCGCTGAATGGGCCTCAGGGACCCGATTGCACACCGACCTCCCGGTTGGTGGGAGACTGTCGGGCGCTAACAACACAATGCAGAGGAGTTAATCGTGGCAGTCAAGCTCCGCCTCGTGCGGATCGGGAAGAAGAAGCAGCCGACGTACCGGCTGGTGGCGGCGGACAGCCGTTCGCCCCGCAACGGTCGGTTCATCGAGATCGTGGGCACGTACGCTCCCCGCGGCAAGTCGTTGGCAGAGCCCGACGCGGTGATCGAGATCGATAACACCAAAGCGGTGAAGTGGTTGTCGCAGGGGGCCAAGCCCACCGAGCGGGTGGAGAAGCTTCTGAAGCAATCCGGTGCCCTGGACGAATTCGCTACCGCCAAGGCCGCCAGGTGAACGATGACGTGGCGGTCGATTCCGCCGAAGACGTCAACACCATCGACGAGGTGGGTGGCCACGATGACGATGCCGGCAATCGGATCTCTGGCGGCACGCCGTTGGCCGTGGTGACCTATTTGGTGCACTCGATCGCCGGTGAACCGGACGCGGTGGTGATCAACACCGAAGAGCGCACCGGCTCGGTCCGCTTTCAGATCCATGTGGCGCCCGACGACATGGGCCGCATCATCGGACGCCGGGGTCGGGTCGTACAGGCCATCCGCACGGTGGTGGCGGCGGCCGGTGCTCGTGATGGGGTGCAGACCAACGTCGACATCGCCGACGACTGAGTCGGTTTGGCGCCAGAGTTGAGCGGACCGGCCGAGCCCGGTCCGATGTTGCAGGTCGGGCGGATCGTGAAACCCCACGGGCTCAGGGGGGATGTGATCGTATCGCTGTCGACCAACCGGGAAGAGCGGGTCGCCATCGGGTCAACCCTCCGCTCCGATGATGGGCGGGAATACGTGGTGGTGCGCTCGTCGCCGCATCAAGGCCGATTCATCGTGACGTTCGAGGGCGTCAACGGCATCGAGGCGGCTGACGCCCTTCGGGAGACGCTCCTGTTCGCGTCCCCAATCGAGGATCCCGAGGAGCTGTGGGTTCACGAACTGGTGGGGGCCCAGGCGGTGGACACCGCCGGTTGTGAACTTGGGTTGGTGGAAGGGGTCCAGGCCAACCCGGCCAGTGATCTGTTGGTGCTGGCCGGTGGAGCCCTGATTCCCCTGCGGTTCGTGGTTGGCCTCGAGCCCGGGGTCCGGGTCACCGTCGACGTGCCCGACGGACTTCTCGACCTGGCCTGATCTGACCAGTTCCCATGCGCATCGACGTCTTCACCATCTTCCCCGAAGTGATCAAGCACTACGGTGACGCGTCGATTCTGGGTCGGGCCCGGAAAGGCGGGCTTCTCGACCTGCGGGCTCACGACATTCGCTCGGCTTCGACGGATCCCCACCACGGGGTGGACGACGCTCCCTTCGGGGGTGGGGCCGGGATGGTCCTGGCTCCGCAACCGGTATTCGGAGCGGTGGAAGCGGTGGAAGGGTCTGAGGACGGTATGCCCCGTCCCCTCCTCCTCCTCACCCCCTCGGGAAGGAGGTTCGACCAGCAGGTGGCCGCGGAACTGGCGGGCCTCCCGTCGGGTTTCTCGTTGATTTGTGGACGCTACGAAGGGGTGGACCACCGGGTCGTCGAGCATTTGGCGGATGGCGTGCTGTCGGCGGGCGACTTTGTGCTGGCCGGCGGCGAATTGGCGGCGCTGGTGGTGGTGGAGGCGGTCACCCGGCTGCTTCCCGGGGTGCTCGGCAATGATGAGTCCACCGGCGACGAGAGCTTCTCGAATGGGCTGCTCGAGTACCCGCAGTACACCCGTCCGGCGGAGTTCCGGGGATGGGAGGTGCCCCCCGTGCTCCGCTCCGGAGACCACGGCCGGGTCTCCAGGTGGCGCCACGGCCAATCACTGGCCCGTACCCTCCGGCAACGCCCCGACCTGATTGACGGCAGAGGAGGATTGACGCCAGATGAGGTATCTCTCCTGGTCGAGATGGACGAGGTGCGCCTCCTGCGCGATCACGGCTACGATTGGTGAGCCTCGTTGGGGCCGGAGTGCCCGGTCTTCATGGTGGAGGCCCGAGTCAGGTAGTTGACCGTTGGGGTCGCTGACCTCGGGTTCCTGGCGAGCGGAGAACTCGAACGATCCGTGGAAAGACGCGTCCCATGAACCCTACCGACATTATTGACCGCGACAGCCTCCGGGATGACATCCCCGAATTCCGTCCCGGAGACACCGTCAAAGTCCACGTGCGAGTGGTCGAGGGCACCCGTCAGCGCGTCCAGGTGTTTCAGGGGGCGGTCATCCGTCGCCAGGGAACCGGCGCCCGCGAAACCTTCACCGTCCGCAAAGTCAGCTTCGGGGTCGGCGTCGAGCGCACCTTTCCGGTCCACTCCCCGGTCATCGCCAAAACCGAAGTGGTATCGCTCGGGGACGTGCGGCGGGCCAAGTTGTACTACCTGCGGGATCTTCACGGGAAAGCCGCCAAAATCAAGGAGCGGCGGACCGCCCGTCCCTGATCGGGCCGGGCCAGCGCCGAGCGTCGTGACCCCAGCCGGGCACCTCGCATCATGAGCGAAGAGGATCTCGAGCGGTACGAGTCGGAGATAGAGCTGGCGCTCGTCCACGAGTACCGGGCGGTGCTCCCCATGTTCGCCTACGTGGTGGAAACCGAACGGCGGTTCTACCTGGCCAACAAGGTCGAGGTTGCCGTCCGCGACGGATCGTCACCGGCGTGCGTCGAAGTCACTCTGTCCGACGCCTGGGTATGGGACATGTACCGTCCTGCCCGATTTGTCCCGTCGGTCCGGATCCTGACCTTCCGGGACGTGAATATCGAACGCCTTCCCGAGAAGGAATTGTGAACCCGGGCCCCAATCGGCGACAGGTGCTCGGCGCCGAGGGAGAGGCCACGGCGGTGGCCTGGTACGAGGACCACGGCTACGAGATCCTCGAGCGCAACTGGCGCCGTCGGGAGGGAGAGGTCGATCTGATCGTCCGTCACGGGCGAACCGTGGCGTTCTGCGAGGTCAAGACCCGCACCGACGATCGTTTCGGCACCGGGGCCGAAGCGGTGCTCGTCCCCAAGCAACGGCGGATCCGGAGATTGGCGTCGCGATGGCTCTCGGAGCTGACGCCCGCCACCGGGCGCGATCTCGTCGAATTGCGATTCGACGTGGTATCGATCACCGCCGGCCGGGTCGAGGTTATCGAGGACGCCTTCTGAGCCCGGGCTGGCGTGGTCGACGGGCCATCTCGTAGGTTGCGCTCCATGGCAACTGAGTTCGAAACCATCATTGTGGAGAGGGACGAGGGCGTGGTCACGGTGACCATGAACCGGCCCTCTCGAAAGAACGCCGCCAACGGGACGATGTGGAGGGAACTCCTGGACATCTTCAATGACGTGGCCTCCGACCGAAACGACCGGGTGATGGTCCTCACCGGGGCCGGGGACGCCTTCTGCTCGGGAGCCGATCTGGGCGATGCGACGGACGTGGCCGGGCGCCCCGGGGATCCCTATCTGGTGCAGATGCGGGCCNNAAGCGGGGTGGCGGCTGGTGCCGGGATGAGCATGGCCCTGGGATGCGACCTGGTGGTGGCGTCGGACTCCGCCCGATTCTCGCAGATCTTTTCCAAGCGAGGCCTGTCGGTCGACTTCGGCGCATCGTGGTTGCTCCCGCGGTTCATCGGGCTCCACCGGGCCAAGG
>PKXA01000069.1 GCA_003133325.1 Acidimicrobiaceae bacterium
CGGAGCGTTCCGCTCATCAACGACACCGAGGCCGCCAGCCAGGCCCGGGTCGGGGCCTCGGACGCTGATCCGGCAGCGATGCTACCCCCCACCGGCGGCGACCGAGATGGTGTGGTCCTAATGCCTGTCCATGGTCCGCATGGTGATCACTGGAACTGGCCGAGTCCTTCGATGGCGATCACGGAATGGCCCCGGCAAAGGCTGGCCCGCAAGTGCAGTGGCGGGGTGCTGCCAACCCGATCACCGACACCGAGCTGCCTATGTCTACCTGGGCACCCAATGAGCGGTTACAGCGGGCGTCTCACTCAATCCTGACACGTAGGGCGCCGGCACAAAGATGCCCGCGACATCGTGGTGCGCAGTCTGTTCGGCACACTGAACCTGGCCAGCACCCCGCTGGTGGCATTGCGCTTGTGCAATCCATGAGGCCCGGACCTTCAGTCCGCTGGCCGAACTGCTTCGGGAACGGACCACGCCAGAGCTCGTCTATTTCGAGTCCAAGTTCGCCAGGCTTGTCTCCTACGGGCTGTCGGCCAAGTTGCTCGCCGAGGTCCTGCCCCTCGGCCGGACCATGCACGCCGCCGCTATCCGCCGCCAGGTACAAGGTGTCGCCCAGCGCATCGAAGACGAGTTGGGAGAGGAGCAGACCAGCTACATCGAAGGCTGCCCTTCCGTCTGGGGGGAGCTGCCCCGGCCAGACCTGCCCCTCGTGGTCGGTCTCGATGGTGGCTATGTCCACTCCAGCGAACAGCGCTCCCGCAAAGACGGCTGGTTCGAGGTGATCGCCGGCAAGTCGATGCCCGCCGAGGGACCGGCAAAGTGCTTCGGATACGTCCAGACCTACGACACCAAGCCCAAACGCCGCCTGTTCGAAGTGCTCAACGCCCAGGGCATGCAGATGAACCAGCAGATCACCTTCGTCACCGACGGTCGCGAGGACATACGTGAACTGCCGCTGTACCTCAATCCCAATTCCGAGCATCTTCTCGACTGGTTCCATGTCACCATGCGCCTCACGGTCATGGCCAATATGGCGAAAAGCCTCCGTGCTCCACCACCGGACCCAGACTTTCCGTCGTCCCAATCGATGGCCCTCGCTGCCAGCGTCGGCGAGGAGCTGGTACGCCTCAAGTGGTTTCTCTGGCACGGCAACGTCTTTCGAGCGCTGCAGATCGTTGACGACCTGGTGGTCGACCTCGACGTCGAGGACCCGGCCCCCGAACAGGCCAAGCTGCTCAAGGCCGTCACCGAGTTCGACACCTACATCCGGGCCAACGCCTCCTCCACCCCGAACTATGGGGAACGCCACCGAGCGGGCGAGACCATCTCCAGCTCGTTCGTGGAGTCAGCGGTTAACCAGGTCGTGAGCAAAAGGATGGTGAAGAAACAACAGATGCGCTAGAGCCCCCGAGGTGCGCACCTCTTGCTCCAGGTACGTACCCGAGTTCTGAACGACGACTTGGCCAAGGACTTCCACCGGTGGTATCCCGGGTTCACCCACACGATCCTCGATCAAGAGGAGTTGGCGGCGGCCGCGTAGCCCTCCCACGGTTTGTTCCACTCTCGGGTCCGGGGTGCCCAAATGTCGTGGCATCCGGACTGCTTGCTGTAGGTCTGGCCTCATCGACGCCCAACCTCCACTGCAGTCAACTCATGGCGAATCGGAATTCGGCTCCTCGTCACTTCGCGTGATCGTCCCTGCCCATCGGCACTGTGACTCTTCGTGGACGTCAAGATCGACCATCACGGCTTCTCCGTTTTCAGCTAACTCCCAACCACGCAAATCGTGCTGGATGCCAGCGATGAGCGCCGCTGGATCGTCGTGCTCATGATCGACAACGAGGCATCCCGTGGACGCGTTGAGGTGCACATTACCGACGAGCGGTCGGGCGCGCAACTGATCCGCCATGGCATTCAAGCACCATCCACAGTTGCTGCTCCCCAGTTGAATGATGGTCCGCACGGCATCTCCTCCTAGCCACAATAGCGAAAGCCTTGAGCGGGGCGCGCTCGTTCTTGGGAGCTGAGCAGCCCACGATGAGCGCCCTCAGTGTGGCCGGCAATTGTCGCGGACTCCCCAACGCCGCCGCAATGCCACAGCTCTGGTCAACTGGTCGCCCGGAAGCCCGCCACCTGCGCCTCAAGTCCCGAGCCACGGTGTCAAACAGCCGGACGGCTTCTGAGTAGGCCGGCAACGGCGATGGGGACATTGATGAGGGCGGGCTCAACCCCCACCAGTAGCAATCGAGCAAGAAGCCGCCGAGGATGGGCCCGACCGCCACCCCGAGCCCGGTCGCGCCCGACCAGATACCGATGCGCGGGCCCAGTCGGTGGTGACCCACGGGCGGGCAGAACTGAGGGCCGTTAGGATTCCGGCGTACGACGAGTACTGCGGGCGAGAGAACCTGGGAGAACCAAGGTCCGGACCCAATGGCACGATCGGCCACGGGAGACGGCGATGACGCTCGACAGCTTCGGCAGCCGAAGGACGCTGGCCGTGGGGGACGACCGCTACTGGATCCGGTGCCTGTCCGCCCTGCAGGACGTGGGCGACATCACGCGGCTTCCGTACTCGATCAAGATCCTCTTGGAGAATCTGGTTCGACACGAGGATGGCCGGGACGTGACCGCCGAGCAGATCGCGTCGCTGGCCCGTTGGCCATCCGATGCCTCGTCGGCCGGCGAGCTGGCTTTCTCTCCCGAGCGGGTGCTCCTTCAAGACTTCACCGGGGTGCCGGCCGTCGTCGACCTCGCCGCCCTGCGCGACGCCCTGGTCGAACTCGGGGGCGACCCGGCGCTCGTCAACCCCATGGTGCCCGTCGAGCTGGTGATCGACCACTCGGTGATCGCCGAGGTGTCCGGCACTGTCGACGCTTTCGCCGCCAACGCGATGATCGAGCTCGAGCGTAACGTGGAGCGCTACCAGCTGCTGCGCTGGGCGCAGCAGGCCTTCGAGCGCTTCGCCGTGGTGCCGCCGGACACGGGGATCTGCCACCAAGTGAACCTCGAGTACCTGGCCCGGGTGATCTTCACCACCCAAGATGGCGATGCTTTCCCCGACACCCTGGTCGGCACCGACTCGCACACCCCGATGGTGAACGGCCTCGGCGTGCTCGGCTGGGGCGTGGGCGGCATCGAGGCGGAGGCCGCCATGCTCGGCCAGCCCTTGCCCATGCCCATGCCCGCTGTGGTCGGCGTGGAGCTCACCGGGGAGCTTCCCCCGGTGGCGACCGCCACTGACCTCGTGCTTACTATGGCCGAGTTGCTGCGGCGCCATGGCGTGGTCGGCAAGTTCGTGGAGTTCGCCGGGCCCGGGCTGACTGGGCTTCGGGCCGAGCATCGCGCCACGCTCGGCAACATGGCGCCCGAATACGGGGCGACGTGTGCCATCAGCCCCATCGACGACCACACGCTCGACTACCTGCGGCTGACCGGGCGTTCGTCGGCGCACGTGGCGCTGGTGGAGCGTTATGCGAAGGAGCAGGGGCTGTTCCACGAGCCCGGCGGGGACCGGCCCACCTTCTCCGAGACCGTCGTCCTCGACCTGTCGACGGTCGAGCCCAGCATTGCCGGGCCGTCGCGCCCCCAAGACCGCGTCGCCCTGTCCGGAGCACGCCGGGCATTTCGTGGCGCCTTGGCGCGCCTCGAGCCCGGGGCGGTACCCGGCAGCCCGAGCGCTGGGGCCACGGGGCTGCCCGAGATGGCCGGCAACAGCCCCGAGGAGGCCTCGGCGGAGTCCTTTCCGGCGAGCGACCCCCCAGCGGCGATGGCCGGGCTCACCGGATCCGGCGCTCCCGACCCCCTGCTGCAGACCGCGCCGCCGGACGACAGTGTCGATCGAGGCGAGCTGGCGCGGGTCGGGCGCCCGGTGCCGACCGAGGTGGCCGGCCGCGAGGTGACCGTCGACGACGGCCATGTGGTGATCGCGGCCATCACGAGCTGTACCAACACTTCGAACCCCCAGGTGATGGTGGCGGCGGGTCTGCTCGCCCAGCGAGCGGTCGAGCGAGGACTTCGGCCCAAGCCCTGGGTGAAGACGTCGCTCGCGCCGGGGTCGCGTGTCGTCACCGACTACCTGGGACGCGCCGGGCTGACCGAGCCGCTCGCCGAGCTCGGCTTCCACCTGGTCGGCTACGGCTGTACCACCTGTATCGGTAATTCCGGCCCGCTCTTGCCTGGCGTACCCGAGGCGGTAAGCAAGGGGCACCTGGCGGTGTGCGCCGTGCTGTCGGGGAACCGCAACTTCGAGGGCCGGATCCACCCCGAGGTGCTCATGAACTATCTCGCCTCGCCGCCACTCGTCGTGGCCTACGCCCTGGCTGGCACCATGGACATCGACCTCACCACCGAGCCCCTCGGGACCACCCCCGACGGCGACCCGGTGCTTCTCGCTGAATTGTGGCCCAGCCCGGCCGAGATCGACGAGGTAGTGACCAAGGCGCTCGGGCGCGACCAGTTCACAGCCTCCTACGCCTCGCTCTACGACGGCAACGAAGCCTGGACGGAGCTCGATGCCGGCAGTGGCACCCGTTTCTCGTGGCAGGCTACCTCCACCTATGTGAAGCGTCCTCCGTTCTTAGAAGGCATCACGCGAGAGGTCCCCGACGTGGTTGACATCCTCGGCGCCCGGGCCATCGTCGTGCTCGGCGACAGCGTGACGACCGACCACATCTCACCTGCTGGCTCGATCCCGCCGACCGGTCCGGCCGGGCGCTGGCTCATCGACCATGGCGTGGCCCGGCGTGACTTCAACTCCTTCGGCGCCCGACGAGGCAATCACGACGTGATGGTGCGCGGCACGTTCGCCAACGTCCGGCTGCGTAACGCCTTGGTGCCCGGCATCGAGGGAGGCGTCACCCGGCATCTGCCGAGCGGCGAGCAGATCAGCATCTTCGAGGCTGCACAGCGCTACCGCGACGATGGCGTCCCGCTCGTCGTGCTCGCCGGCAAGGAGTATGGCTCAGGATCATCGCGGGACTGGGCCGCCAAGGGGACCATGCTGCTCGGTGTGAGCGCTGTGCTCGCTGAGGGCTTCGAGCGGATCCACCGCTCCAACCTGATCGGCATGGGGGTCCTCCCCCTGCAGTTCGATGACGGCGCGTCCATCGACAGTCTGGGGCTCTCCGGTGAGGAGTCCTTCGACGTTCTCGGCCTCGATGCGGTGGTTGCCGGTGTCGATACGGCACTGCGTGTCCTAGCTGACGGCCGGGAGCTGCCGGTTGTCGCAAGGCTGGACACCGCCAGCGAACGCGAGCACTACCGTCACGGTGGGATCCTCCCCTTCGTGCTGCGCGACCTGGCCCTCAGGTGAACGCCACGGTTTGACAGGCCCGACGAAATCGAGGCACTCCCCATTTGACCAGCCGACGAGACGAGAGTGCCGGCGTTCCGGAGGATATGACCATCGGCGAGGAGCCCACTACGTCATATCTCTAGTATAAACTAAAAGAACAGCTTAACATCCGATGGCTGGCGAGCCGATTGGAGACGTCCCCGAGACAGGAGCTCGGTAGCAACGAGTGGTGAACCGTGTCCGCAACCGGGCTATGTCGCAGCGGCGATAAGAGGGAGGATGATGCCAGAACGGACAGCGCACGCTCACTGGGAAGGGCCCATCAATGCAGGGCACGGTTCGATAGCAGTAGCCCGCGGTGTCTTCGAGTCGGAGTACTCGTTCGGTTCGGTTCCCGCTTCGAGAATCGAGAAGGAACGAATCCCGAGGAATTGCTCGGAGCAGCTCAGGCCGTTGTTTCAACATGGCACTGACGCTCGGCTTGTCCGAAGCTGGCCACCCACCACCGGGGATCGACACGACGGCCCGCGTAGCCATCGAAAAGGAGCCAGATGGCTTTCGTATCACCCGTATCGTGCTTCGACCTGAAGCCGAAGCCCCTGGCGTGGGCCCCGACGAATTTCAACTTCATGCCGGGAGAGCGAAGGAGAACTGTCTGGTGTCACGGGCGCTCACGGAAGACCAGCCGAACGGAGATCAGTGATGGAGGTGTCGAATGGGTGACATAAGGGGGTTTCTCAAGTTCGGTCGAGAGCTTCCGCAGCACCGTTCGGTGGGAGTCCGGATCCGGGACTGGAACGAGGTCTATGAGCCGTTCCCAGTGGAGTCCAGTCGCCAGCAGGCAGCGCGCTGCATGGATTGCGGTATTCCGTTCTGCCACGAGGGATGCCCGCTCGGGAACCTGATCCCGGAGTGGAACGATTTGGTCTATCGGGACAACTGGGCTGCAGCGATAGAGCGGCTCCATGCCACCAATAACTTCCCCGACTTCACCGGCCGGCTCTGCCCAGCCCCCTGTGAGACATCGTGCGTGCTTGGGATCAATGCCCCTCCGGTCACCATCAAGCAGATCGAGTACGAGATCATCGAACGGGCTTGGGCGGAAGGTTGGGTGACCCCGGTGAGCGCGAAGGTGCGCAGCGGCAAGCAGGTCTCGATCGTTGGCTCGGGACCTTCAGGACTCGCGGCGGCCCAGCAGCTGGCGCGGGCCGGACACTCGGTTGTGGTCTTTGAGCGGGCGGAGAGGCCCGGTGGACTCCTGCGCTACGGCATCCCCGAGTTCAAGATGGAGAAGTCCGTCCTTGAGCGCCGACTGACGCAGTTGACCCAAGAAGGCGTCGAGTTCCGCTGTGGTGTCTCGGTGGGCAATCCCGCACCCGAAGCAGTGAATGCAGTCGCCGATGGCGCATCGACGATTTCGACGACATTGCTCACCGCGGAGTACGACGCGGTGGTCCTTGCCGGTGGCGCGACGATCCCAAGGAACCTCAGCATCCCTGGCCGCCATCTGCGGGGCATCCATCAGGCCATGGACTACCTAAGGCCTGCCAATCAGGTACAGGAGGGCTCGCTCACTGAACCAACGATCACTGCAGCCGGTAAGCACGTGGTGATCATCGGTGGGGGTGACACCGGGGCCGACTGTCTCGGAACCGTCCACCGCCAGGGTGCGCTCTCGGTTCACCAGCTCGAGATCATGCCCGAGCCACCCCGTTCCCGAGGACCCAAGGATCCGTGGCCGACCTGGCCGGCGGTCTTACGGATCTATCCGGCTCACGAAGAGGGCGGCGAACGACTCTTTGCCGTCTCGACGGCCGAGTTCCTCGACGACGGAGGGGGGGCGGTCAAGGCCCTTCGCGCGCAAGAGGTGCAGCTGGTGCCCGATGACGAGGGTCGTCCGTTATTCATGCCCGTGGCTGGCTCGGAGTTCGAGCTCAGCTGCCAACTGGTGCTGCTGGGACTCGGGTTTCTTGGACCCGAGCGGACCGGTGTGGTTGCTGACCTCGGTTTGGACCTAGACGAGCGAGGGAACGTGGCCGCCGATCAGTCTTGGGCGACGAACGTCGATGGGGTATTTGTCTGCGGCGACATGGCCCGGGGCCAGAGTCTCATCGTCTGGGCCATTGCCGAGGGACGCTCGGCGGCCGCGGCAGTCGACCGGTACCTGATGGGTGAAACAGTCCTGCCGGCCCCGGTCGTCCCAGGACAGCTCGCGTTGCGCTGAACCCGAACGGTGGCCGGAAACGCGCTGGTTCGCGCCGGTCAACCCGCAGGTGGGCGGCGGCTACACGGTCGATCTGGACGCACTGAACGCTAGGCTCCAGACGACCCATGAGGAACCGACAGCAGTAGGCGTCACCGTGTTCACGCGTCGCGAATCAGGCGGTTTGGGCACGCCGGCTCGGTTGCGGTTTGGAACCGCGGCCCGCTACCGATCGCAGTCGCTCGACGCCGCGATCCTCCTTGACGCACCCGATCTCAATCGTTCACCCAACTCCGGCGGAGCTCTCGTTCACGCTCGAAGCCACACGGCGTTCGACCGACTCCACCTTTCGACCCAGACGGCCGCTCGGTTCGCCCGGACGGTGGTCCAGCTTCACCACGACCGAGACGCGCGGCGCAGCTTGGGCCATCGTGTCGACGCATGTCTTGATGACAGCCATGATCTCGTCCCACTCGCCCTCGACGTTGGTGAACATGGCATTGGTCTCGTTGGGGAGGCCACTCGCCCGTACGATGCGGACTGTCTCGGCGACCAGGTCGCCGACAGACTCGCCGGTGCCCAGCGGGGTGATGGAGAACGCAGCGAGCATTGTCGGCATTGTCTCACCCGAGGACCCGGACCGCCAGCGGTCACCGATCGCGACGCCGGCTCCGGGACCAGGCGTCAGGCGTCAGGCGTCGTAGGGTCGTGGCGAGGATCTGGGCCGCATTGGCATCTGGACCTCAGCGGACGACCGCCAACCGGCCGCGGACCCTCCCGAAGTGTGGGAGGCCTTGGCCGCCAACGGGGCCGACGTCACACCCGTGGTTGGCCTCCCGATGCCTGCGGATGCAAAATGGATCTAGTTATTACTAGTGTTGACTAGATATATATGGTAAGACATCTACGGCAGACGAGAAGAGGAGGCACTGATGAGGCCTGCAGTCACGACCGCGAAGCCGCCTGCAGCCGGCAGCGTGGCGGCGCCCCCCACCCGTGCGGCCGTTGCCACTCGAATGATCGGGGCGCCACTCGGCAACCTGGCGATGGACCGCTTCACCGGGCAGTCGACGGCAGAAGCGTTCATCGACAAGTTCGGTCGAGCCATCGGGGACCGACGTCACGCAGAGCCGTCATACAGCAAGGGTGATGGCCGCGACGGCCGCCGAGGAGGCTTGAGCCATGGCTGATGCATCCCAACCCGCCCGGGGTCCACGTCACTCCCAGGTTTGCCTGTGTCCAGAGCGCTGGACAGGCGAGCATGCTGTGCACCTCCCTCATGAGGCCCTGCTGACTCTGGCGCGCAAGGTCCATGCCGCCGCTGACGACGACGATCCGCAACGCCTGGAGCAGGCAGCGCTGCACCTCTTCGATGCACTGGCGACCCATGTGCGCGACGAGGACGTCACTATGGGCGCACTCTCCCCAGCGCTGGTCCGCATCCTCGGACGTGGCCAGGAGCGCCTCCTCTCCCTGGCCGCCGAGCTTGCCGCCGAGGCTGCTGCCGGTTGCACGTCGACATCCGAGCTGTGCCGGACACGCACTGAGGAGCTGCTGGCCCTCCTCGTGCTCCAGGCCCGAGACGAACACGTCGCCCCGTACGACCCCGCTGCCTGAGTCACCGGGCGAGGAACTGAGAGGACGGACATGCCACGCGTTGCCGAATCGAGTCGCCCTGCGACCATGCTGCGTTCTGCGGCTGCCTCCGAGCCGTCGATGGTCGACTGCGCAGACGCAATGTTCTTGTTTCGCGGGCATCCTGGCGGGATCACGGTCGACATCGACGACACCGTCTGGGTCTCGGACTCCCTGTCCGGCGCCATCTGGCACGTGGCTTTCGATGGCACGCCCACACCGGTCCTCTCACCCGCGGTCAGCCGCCACTTCGCCGGGCACGGCGCGGCTCCCCTCGCACCGGCTGGTCTTGCCTTGGCCCCCGACGGCTCGCTCTATGTGGCCGATTCCAGCGGGCATCGGATCTTGGCCGTGACGCCTGGCGGTTCGGCTCGTGTCGTCACCGGCGGGGCTGCTGGGTACCGGGACGGTCCCGGGACCGAGGCGCTGTTCCGCCATCCCCTCGACGTCGCCTTCGCACCGGACGGCGCTTGCTATGTGGCCGACACCGGCAACCACCGCATTCGGCGCATCGCTCCCGACGGGGCCGTCACTACCGTGGCCGGGTCCATCTACGACTACGGCGACGGCCGCGGCCCCGACGCTCGGTTTCGGCGGCCCGCGGCCCTCGATGTGGTTGCCGACGGGACGTGCTACGTGGCCGATACCGGTAACAACGCCATTCGGCGCATCCAGCCTGATGGCGCCGTCACGACGCTGGTCGGCGAGCCACCGGGCGGAGACGGTACGGGACCGGGCGTGACATCGGGCTGCGATGGCCGACGGGGATCGCCGTCGGAGCAGACGGCACCGTCTGGATCGCCGACCACGGCAACGGCACGGTGCGCCGCATCGCCGCCTGGGGCGAGAGCCAGACCATGCTCCGGCTCTCTGGTCTGCGTTGGCCGGTAGGTGTCGCGCTGCGCAGCGACCACACACTCGTGGTTACAGGGACCGCGCTGTCCAACCCCGGTCGCCCCGAGGCATGTCTTCTCGTGGTCGGGGGTGCGCGTTGAGCGGACCGGCTCCTCCCGGCTTCGCCACGCGGACCCTGGTTCGTGGAGCACGTGGCGCGGCGGCCGTCCACCTGATGGCCAGGGCGGGCAACGCGAAGGGGGAATCCCGCCGATGGCGGTAGTGCTCGCGTCTGCTGGGCGCATCACGTCTGGCGACGACCGGCAGCTCTTGTCCGGCGGCCAAGACACGAAGCGCCGTGCCGCTACCACACACCACCGCACCAGGACTGAGCACGCCGAAGGGAACCTCACCGGTGAGTCCCAGACTTGCCGATCGAAGTGCGGGGACGAACTGCCGGGGAAGGACCCCGTGCCGATCACCATGGAATGGTGGATGCTCTCGAAATGCTCGGCGATCACAGCGCTCACACCGAGCAGCATGCCGTTACCCCGGCAGTGCTGTGGTGCCTCGATGGCCTCGTTACCCGGCGCGCATTGCCCTATTACCTTCTCTAGTCACCGTTATAAGAATATGGGACACACAACGAGAACTAGAGACCAGCGGACGAGCGGGTCCGGCTCCGACGGACCCCAGCGGGAAGCCCGGGCTCTCGGTGGCCCAACGCGCCATCAGATCTTCCGTCATACCGAAGACGCCCGGCGCTCGGAGAATTCCGTCCGGCTCACCGCGCTCTTGTTCCTCAACCAGTACGCGGTCTGCCAGCATCTGACCGTGAGCGAAGATGCGAGGCTGGTGGTCGAAGAGATTGGGCAGCGTAGCCGGCACAGGCGACCTCTCCTGCTGTACCGGCTCCGTCCTGACGCTTCACGGCCCCACCCGCCACGGGGCGTTCTTGCCCCATCAGGTGGCCACCTCGGAAACACTTCCTCACGAATGTCCGCATGAAACGAGCAAGCCATGGTACAAGATCGCTCCTCCGCCACGAGAGGCGACGCCAGGCCCCGGCGCCCCTTCGTCGCGGGTGCGCAGGGGATCTACGTGCTGACGCGCACGTTCCTGCGCACTCACCACGCCAGCGCAGCCGGACTCCGATGACGGTCGCGGTGCCCCGCCGGTGACGCCGCCCTGGCGCTGGATGCTCTTTGTCACATCAGGCGCCACGTTCGTCCTCGCTGGCGGCTTTGCCGCCGCCGTCGATGGAGTAACACCCTCACCACACCTGTCGTGGGCGAGCGCTTACCTCGTCCTCGTGTGCGGCTCGGCCCAGATCGTGCTCGGTGGTGGCCAAGCCTTGGTCGCCTCCTCCCCACCGCGAGCGCGCCTTGTCACGTGGCAGTTTGCCGCGTTCAATCTCGGCAATGCGGCGGTGCTTGCCGGGACGCTGTCGATGGTTACGGTTGTGCTCGACGCAGGCAGTGCGCTCTTACTCGTGGCGCTCGGACTATTCGCCTGGGCCACGAAAGAGGCCGGCCTGAGCCACCGATCGGTCGCACTCGTCTATCGTGCGGCGCTCCTGGTACTCGCAGTGAGCGTCCCGATCGGCGTACTGCTGGCGCACTGAATCCGAGAAAAGCCTCAATGACGTCCACTGCGCGTCCGTCCCCTTCGTCAGATCCACGTCGCCAACCACCGAGCTCGTGACATCGCGGCCACCCAAAGCATCGGCATTCACAGCACGAACACGGTGCGGCTGCGGGAACCTGGGCTGTCCCACTGTGCCCGTACACCGCTGGCGAGTCGGGACGGCCCGGGATCATGGGCGAACCTCGTCGCGCCGAACGTAGCTTCCGACTGGCGAACGCAAGCCGACCGCAAAGCGGTTCCAGCCGTTGATGGCGACGATGGCGAGCGTGAGCGCGACGATCTCTTCGGAGCTGAACTGGTCCGTCACCTGCTCGTAGACGTCGTCTGGCGCCCCTGAGCTCGGCAGCAGGGTGAGCGCTTCGCACCAGGCGAGCGCGGCGCGTTCCCGCGCCGAGTAGACCGGCGCCTCCTTCCACGCGACCACGAGGTGGAGCCGTTGGTCCTCGACACCGATGCCGTTGGCATCCTTCGTGTGCATGTCCACGCAGTAGCCACAGCCGTTTAGCTGGGATGCCCGCAGCTTCACCAGCTCAAGCAACTCCGCATCAAGGGAACTCGAATGGACGGCTTCTTCGAGTCCTGCCATGGCCGTGACGGCAGCGGGAAAGACGCTTCGATAGTCGATGCGCATCGTCATGCCTCCTTCGTTCGGGCCGGCCATTGCCGGCGGTCCTGCGAGACCCCCCGGATGTCCTCGGACACGAACGGCCGACCTCGCCGGCCGGCCCCGCCAAGGACGCCGAGCTCGACAAGCCGCTCCAAGATGCCGATACGCATCGGCGCGGTACCCCCAGAGACGGCCATCGTGGGCACCGTCGGCCTGTCGAAGCCCAGCCACTCGTTATGCCACCACTGCAGGGTGGCGCTGGGCGGAGCGGTTGGGCAGCCGAACTCACCAGGCACACTCGCATTGCCTTTGTCGAGTCCTTTGACCCATAAGGCGTCGAAGACCGCTGCCCGAAGTAGGTCCGCGTCGACATCGGTGACCATCGAGTACCTCGTGAGGGCGAGCGTGGTACCGGGATGCACTGTGGATCGTGTCGCCGGGTAGGACCCGCCGAGCCCTCCCAGCAGGCCGTGGATCCCGACGGCTTCCCGGTCTGACAGCTCGGTCAGCTCTGTCGAGACAGGTGGCCCTTCGGAAGGGACATCGAGGTCATTCACGACCATACGCCACTCCAGTCCGACGACGCCGAGTCCGACGCGGGCCGTCCACCCGCCGGCTGGCCAAGAAGCTGTAGTGACAGTTGAACGAGCCATACATGACGAGCTTCATGTGATCCCTCCTCGGCCCAGCACTCGCTCGGCGCGATGACGACTACGGTTATTCTAGTCAATCAAAGATATTTGGATGTCCGGGCATGGTACGGAACACGGTGCGTCTCATGAGGTAGGAGGAATGGCTGCGTGGGGCGTTCACGCCCCAGGGCCGGTGGTGCCGCGTTCCTGCAGCCAGGGAGGCGAGCCGCCTGGCGAAACCGGACAGAGCTCGCGGCTGCTCACCGTCGGGCATGGCACCATGAGCAGCGACGAGCTTGCCGAGCTGCTCACTGGAGCAGGCGTCGAGCTCGTCGTCGACGTGCGCAGCGCCCCGGGCAGCCGCCGGCACCCTCAGTTCGCCCGTGTCGAGCTCGAGTCGTGGTTGCCCGCCGCCGGCCTCGGCTATCGATGGGAGCAGGACCTCGGGGGTTTCCGCCGACCCAGGCCAGACTCCCCGAACATGGCGCTTCGTCACCCGTCCTTCCGAGGCTACGCCGACTACATGGCTACGGACTACTTCCGAGGTGCCCTGACGCACCTGCTCGATGAAGCCTCGCACCAGCACGTCGCCGTCATGTGCGCGGAGACGCTCTGGTGGCGGTGCCATCGTCGCCTCATCGCCGATGCGACGACCATGCTGTTCGACACAGAGACCCTTCACCTGGGCCACGACGGGCGGCTGAAGGGGCACCGGCTCACCGAAGGGGTGCGGCTCGACGGAAACGGTAGCCTCGTCTATGACGCCGGTCAGGCCCAGCTTGACCAGCGACCTCCCGAGTGATCGGGACACGGCACCGGGACCGGGATGTCCGGCATCAAACGTGTGAGCGTCCTGCATCCTCGAGAAAGGCTGAGTGACATG
Organism: Acidimicrobiaceae bacterium; assembly: GCA_003133325.1. GTDB lineage: Bacteria > Actinomycetota > Acidimicrobiia > Acidimicrobiales > RAAP-2 > DASZIT01. The sequence continues at coordinate 13,735 of PKXA01000069.1, forward strand.
GAACTACCCCAGTTCACAGGGATCGGGCACCTCGACCTTTCGGTCTCCGACATCGAGGAGAGCGCCCGCTGGTACGAACAGGTCCTCGGGTTGCGACAGGCGCGACGGGTCGACTTCGAGGAACGGACCATGATCGTCCTCCTCCACCAGCCGACCGGCCTGGTGATCGGGCTCAACCAACACATGGGGCACCCCGGCGAGCAATTCGACGAGCGTCGCTCGGGCCTCGATCACGTCGGGTTCGCTGTCGAACGACGCGACGACCTCGACGCATGGCAAGCCCGCTTTGCCTCGCTCGACGTCGTGCACTCACCGGTTGCCGACACCGACGTCGGCTCGGCGCTCGTCTTTCGCGATCCGGATCACATCCAGCTCGAGATGTGGTGGAGCCACCCTCGTGACGAGGCAGGCAGTGCCCAGGCAGCCACCACAGCTGCCAGTCCTGGATCCGGTTTGCTCTACCACTCGAGCTGAAGGGTGAGGTAGGCCGCTGGTTGAGCGATTGAGCACATCGGCGACTCACGGTGTCCCGGCGACGGGTCGTCATTTTGGTGGATCTCTGTATCTCCGATGTGGTCGCCGGCTTTCCCCAGCGGCCCCCCTTTTAATCCGTGCATGCCGTTCTCCCGCACACGGGTGAGTAGCGGGAGGGAACCTCCCCCTCCCGCTCTCTCAGAATCCGGCGTGAGCCTCTCGACTCACCGGGTGTCACAACTCACAAGCTTCCTGCTGCGGGCCCCGCCGTACGCCGTCACCCCTGGGGGGTCAGGCCATAACACGTACCTCAAACCCGCACCGACGGTCAGCACCACCCACGACGATCACACCTGAACATTGCACCACCGATAGCTCCGACCGATCCCGGCGAATCCAGGAATCACTTTCTTCTAGTCTTTACTAGTGAAATACTTAGATCGTGGATCACTCGCTCGCCATCGACACCAGGTTTCTTGCCACCCCGGCGACGCCCGGCCGGAAGGCCCGCGACGTCCCGAAGCGGAGGCCTGCACGCTGGGAGAACGCCCAGGTGACCGAGATCATCGAAGAGGCGCCGGATGCCGTGACCCTTCGGCTTCGACTCGAGGAGTCCACTGGCTTTCTCCCCGGCCAGTACTACAACGTGCGTCTGCCGGTACCCGGCCGACCCGGCCCGGTTCAGCGTGCCTACTCCATTGCCTCTTCACCTGTACCGGACCCCTCGATCATCGACCTCGGGGTGCGCGAAGTCTCCGACGGGCTGATCTCGCCACGTCTGGTTCGGGATCTATCCCCAGGCGACCGGATCGAAGTGCGGGGCCCAGTCGGGCGTTTCACCTGGACGGCCGATGACGGCGGACCGGTCCTGTTGATCGGAGCGGGCAGCGGAGTCGTCCCGCTCATGAGCATGGTCCGCTACGGAGCGGTAGCGGATCTCGCCATTCCCATGTGTCTGGTGTGCTCGTCGAGCAACTTCGACTACGCGTTCTACCACCGTGACCTGGCTGATCTGGCCGCCCTGTACTCGTGGCTGGAGGTAGTCCACACCTTCACCCGGGATCCGGACGATCCCCGAGCGAGGCACCATCGCCGCATCGACAGGGCCATGGTGGCCGAGGCTGTGGCGGGACAGTTCCCAAGGCGTACCTACATCTGTGGCCCACCGGCAATGGTCGAGGATGTTCAGGGGTGGCTGACCGAACTTGGCGTCGATCCGGACCAAGTCCGGGTCGAGAAGTACGACTGAACATGACCCGCCGCTACCTGCGGTCGGAGCGCAATGACAGGAGGCGGCCAACTTGTTCGCCATCCACCCCGTCATGGCAACGAGGGCGCGTCGATGTCGCGATCGGCTCCCGTACCGCTCCGTCCACTACGACCTCGACTCGCAGGAGGTCACGGCAGGCTTCACGTCGATGTCAGGTCGCGAAGAGCCTGTGGATGAGAGGATCGAGGATTGGTCCCACGTGGCCGGATCTCGAACGCGCAGACATATGCGCCCGCTACTTTGTGAGCAACCCGGGTCACTTCCGCCTCCGGCAGAACCTCCTGCATGAATTCGAGCTCGGTGGCGCAAGCCGGACCGAAGCGGGAGGCCACCGCCCAGATGGCACAGCTGTGGAGCGTGAGTCGATAGCTGTCGCCGGGCAACTTGTCGACGCCGGCCATGTATCCCTCGCTGTCGAGGAGCTCGTCCAGACCGGCGACCTTCTCGTCGAGCGTCTTGCCTGTCAACTGGTCCTGGCACTGCTCGACCCGCCGTCGACGACGTCGCTCGAAGACGCGCGAGACCAGCTCGGGGTCTTCGTCCTGGAGGTGGCCGAGGAGCTCGACCGAGAGGTCAACAGCCAACCGCCCGGCAAACAGGGACTCGCCCAACTCGGTGCCGTGGTAGAGATCGACCGGCCGTCCCGACCGTCCGCGTTCTTGACGCGAGGCCACGAACCCGCCGGACTTGAGCGCAGCGAGATGCTGGCGGACAGCGCTCGGGGTAGTCCCCACGGCCTCCGCCACCGCGTCGGCGGACGCCTCGCCACGACGCTTCACGGCGACGAGGACGTGCCGCTGGGCCGGCGACAGTTCGACTGAGTCCACAGGAACGCTGTCCATGGCAAAAGGCTACTCCTTCGGGGCGCTCTGTCGTTAGTTTTACAAGGCTATACTTGTATAAGTAGCGTCAGTACGACTTCCGGTTACCGGCAACGGCCCGCCAGCGGGAACGGCCGCCGGTCGGGCAAGGAGACAACGATGAGCTTCCACGTGGCCACCAGACACAGCTCGATGGATGAGGCCGACAAGGGACAGCCGAGTTCGGTCCAAGCGCCGCGGCATCGGCAGTGTCCGGCACCCGTCGTTTCTGACAGCGGAGCAAGTCCGCCGATGCATTCGCCATCCCCCGGCACTCAGGAGTTCCCCGGTTGGAAGGCAATGCCATGACTGGCGTGTCGGACGACGTCCGGGAATTCGTTAGCCAACAGTACCAGTACGGATTCTCCACCGACCTCGACACCGACGTCGTGCCCAAGGGCCTGAACGAGGACGTCATCCGGCTGATCTCGGCCAAGAAGCACGAGCCGGACTGGCTCCTCGAGTGGCGCCTGCGGGCGTACCGGTACTGGATCACGCTGGAGGAACCCCACTGGCAGAACGTGCACTACGGACCCATCGATTACCAGGACATCATCTACTACGCCGCCCCCAAGCCGAAGCCGGAACTGGCGAGCCTCGACGAGGTGGACCCCGAACTACGGACCATGTTCGACAAACTCGGGATCTCGCTCGCCGAGCAGGAGCGCCTCAGCGGCGTGGCTGTGGACGCCATCGTCGACTCGGTATCGGTGGCCACCACGTTCAAGCAGAAGCTGGCCGATGTGGGGGTCATCTTCTGCTCGTTCTCCGAAGCGGTGCAGAACCATCCGGAGCTGGTGCGCCCCTACCTCGGCTCGGTGGTCCCCTACCGGGACAACTACTTCGCCACGCTCAACTCAGCCGTCTTCACCGACGGCTCGTTCTGCTTCATCCCCAAAGGGGTGCACTGCCCCATGGAGCTCTCCACCTACTTCCGCATCAACGCCGCCGACACCGGCCAGTTCGAACGCACCCTGATCGTCGCCGAAGAGGGTGCGGACGTGAGCTATCTCGAGGGTTGCACCGCTCCGATGCGCGACAACAACCAGCTCCATGCGGCAGTCGTCGAGCTCGTGGCGCTCGAAGGGGCACGAATCAAGTACTCCACTGTCCAGAACTGGTACCCGGGCGACGCCGAAGGGCGCGGCGGCATCTACAACTTTGTCACCAAGCGGGGCAAGTGCGCCGGTGCGAACTCCAGGATCTCGTGGACACAGGTCGAGACGGGCTCGGCCATCACCTGGAAGTACCCCGGGGTCATTCTCCAAGGTGACAACTCGGTCGGGGAGTTCTATTCGGTTGCCCTCACCGCCAATCACCAACAGGCCGATACCGGCACCAAGATGATCCACATCGGCAAGAACACGCACAGCACCATCGTCTCGAAGGCGATTTCCGCCGGACACGGGCAGAACACCTACCGGGGCCTGGTGAAGACACTGCGTTCGGCCGAAGGAGCCAGGAACCACACGCGGTGCGATTCGTTGCTCCTCGGCAGTGACAGTGGTGCCCACACCTTCCCGTACATCGAGGTCAAGCACCCGAGCGCACAGGTCGAACACGAAGCCTCCACCTCCAAGATCAGCGAGGACCAGCTCTTCTACTGCCGCCAGCGGGGGATCTCCGAGGAGGATGCCGTTTCCATGATCGTAAACGGTTTCTGCCGCGAAGTCTTCAAGGAGTTGCCCATGGAGTTCGCGGTGGAGGCCCAAAGGCTCCTGAGTGTCAGTCTGGAAGGAAGCGTCGGATGATGCTGCAGATCGAGAACCTCCACGCCCAGATCGGCGAAAACGAGATCCTCCGGGGCGTCAACCTCGAAGTTGCAGCAGGCGAAGTGCACGCCATCATGGGCCCGAACGGCTCGGGAAAAAGCACCCTCGCCAACGTGCTTGCCGGCCACGAAGCCTACGACATCACCGGCACGGTCCTCTTCGAGGGCGAAGATCTGCTCGCCCTGTCGCCTGAGGACCGGGCCGCGGCCGGTGTCTTCCTTGCCTTTCAGCACCCGGTGGAGATTCCCGGAGTGGGCAACCTGTACTTCTTGCGCACGGCGCTCAATTCGGTGCGTCGGCAACGAGGACTCGGTGAACTCGATGTCATGGGATTCCTTGCCTTGGCTCGGGAGCGGATGAAGCTGGTCGAGATGGACGAGAGCTTCATGAGCCGATCGGTCAACGAGGATTTCTCCGGGGGTGAGAAGAAGCGCAACGAGATCCTGCAGATGACAGTTCTCGAGCCGAAGCTCGCCATCTTGGACGAGACCGACTCCGGCCTCGACATCGATGCCCTCCGGATCGTCGCCGGCGGGGTGAACGCGCTCCGAGGTCCCGATCGGGCCCTGGTCGTCATCACCCATCATCAGCGGCTCCTCGACTACATCGTCCCCGATCAGGTCCATGTCATGGCCGGAGGTCGGATTGTCCGCTCGGGTGACAAGCACCTGGCGCTCGAACTCGAAGCGCACGGCTACGCAGATCTCGGGCAAGAGGTGGCGTCGGACCGGTCGGCATCGGTGGGAGCAACGCCGTGACCACCGTCACGCCCACAGCAACAACCGCGCCCACGGCGACTGTCGCCGAGCTGCTCTCCCACCTGAGGTTCCCAACAAGTGGCCCCGGTCCGGCCTGGCTGACGCAGGCCCGCCACCGGTCCGCCGAGTGGGCGACGATGCGCGGATTCCCGACGCTCAAGGACGAGGACTGGAGGTACACGCGACTCGGGCCGCTGTTGGACGTGCCGTTCGAGCGTGCGGAGGCCGGAGCCGACCACCGGATCTCGTCGTCCACCATCGAAGCGTTGACCATCGATGCGGAGAGCACTCGGCTGGTCTTCATCAACGGCTTCTTCGCCCCCGAGCTGTCGTCGATGACTGAAGTGCCGGACGGTGTCACGGTGACGAACCTGGCCTCGGTTCTGGCTGAAGGAGGCGCGGGTCTCGAACCGTTCTTCTCACACCCGTTCGGCGAGCACGACCACGCCTTCACTGCGCTCAATACCTGCCTGTTCGAGGATGGTGCGTTCATCCATCTCCCTGCCGGTTCCCTTGTCACCGCACCCATCGAGTTGGTGTTCCTCTCGGAGGCCCAGGGGTCCCCCGTCGTCTCCAATCCGCATTCCCTGATCCTGGCCGGCCCGGGCAGCCGGGTGGCAGTCATCGAGACGTATGCCGGGAACACGGGCGCCATCACGTGCACCAACACCGTGACCCAGGTGGTCCTCGAGGAGGGAGCACAGGTCGAGCACTACAAGGTCCAGGACGAACCCGACACCGGGTTCCACCTTGCGTTGCTCGACGTCCGCCAGGGCCCCGAAAGCCGGTTCTCATCGGGATCAGTGGCACTGGGGTCGAAGATTGCCCGTAACGAGGTACGAGTGCGCCTCGAGGGCGAGGGGGCGGAGGCCGCCATCGACAGCCTGTACTTGCCATGCGCTGACCAGCACCACGACAATCCGATTCTGATCGAGCATGCCGCGCCCCGGTGCACCAGCCGACAGCTCTACAAGGGCATCGCCGACGAACGCGGCCATGGAGTGTTCAACGGACGCATCATTGTGTGGCCAGGTGCTCAGGGTACGGACGCCAGCCAGACCAACAAGAACCTGCTGCTCTCCGACCACGCCGAGATCGACACCCGACCGCGACTCGAGATCTTCACCGATGACGTGAAGTGCACCCACGGCGCAGCCGTAGGGGCTCTCGATGAGGAAGCACTGTTCTACCTGCGCTCGCGAGGAGTGCCCCATGAGGCGGCGAGGGCCCTGCTCACCTATGCGTTCGCCCGCGAGGTGCTGGATCTGATCCCCTCCGAGTCACTTCGTACCCACGTGGACACGCTGGTCGCTGACCAGCTCTTGACGGACCATGACGCGACAGGGGCACGCTCCGATGAGTAATGGCCTGGGCGACATCTACGAGGAGGTGATCAGCGACCACGTTCGCCCTCTCCACAACTACCAGAGACTCGAGAGTGCGACGCGGACAACCGAAGGCGTGAGCTACCCGTGGAGCGACGAGTTCACCGTCCATCTCGAGCTCAACCACGGTCGCACCAACGACAGCGGCTTCGAGGGATCAAGGAGAGCCATCTCCCATTCCTGCGCTTCGCGGATGACCACCGAGCCTGCCGGCAGGAGCGAAGCAGAAGCCCTCGCCTTGTTCGGGGACGTCCGCGCCACAATCACCGAGCGATCCGACAGCGAGGTCGGCTTGGCGCACCTGGGCCGTTTCGCCGTCCGCGCCGGACTGTCGAAGTCCCGATGCGGATCAACTACGCAACGTTCGCATGGCACGCGCTTCGAAGCGCCCTCGAAGTTGACGACGCATGGATCACCAGGAAGTAGGCACCGATGAGCTCACCGCGACACACACCGATCGAACTCGGACAGGACTGCGATGTCACGCTGATTCCCAGCGGCCAGAACGTGACGCTCCAAGCGGGCGAACGGGTGGTGGTCACCCAGGCTCTCGGTGGCACCATCACCGTCCAGACCGAACGTGGTCACCTGGCCCGGATCTCCTCCGAGGATGCCTACACACTGGGGCTCGACGGCGAACCGGGCGAGGAGGAGACTGCGCCATTGGGCCCCTTCGAGCTCGAACGGGTATTCGAACAGCTGAAGACGGTCTTCGACCCGGAGATCCCGATCAACGTGGTCGATCTTGGGTTGATCTACGCGTGTGACGCGCATCTGCTGGCAGACGGAAGTCACCGGGTGGAGATCAAGATGTCGATGACCGCCCCGGGTTGCGGCATGGGCGACGTTCTCAAGGATGACGCCTGCGCTCGGGTGCAGGGGGTTCCCGGCGTCAGCGAAGTCGATGTCGAACTGGTGTGGGACCCGCCGTGGGACCAGAGCCGGTTGACCGAGGTCGCCCGCCTCGAACTCGGACTGTATTGATCGGATGAAGCGGCGTCGCGCATTGCCACCAAAGGAGAACACTTCACCATGAAGGTCTGGATCGATCAGGATTTGTGCACGGGCGATGGGCTCTGTGAGGAGATCGCCCCGGCAGTCTTCACGTTGCTCGACGACGGACTCGCCTATGTCAAAGAGGGCACCTATGTGAAGTCCGACCCCGGTGGCGCCGAAGGCCTGGCCCAGGTGCCCTCGGAGCTCGAGGAAGCGGTCACCGAGGCTGCCGAGGAGTGCCCGGGGGAGTGCATCTTCATTGAGCCGTAGAGGCAGGGGCACGGATTCACATATTGGAGTGCAACGGCGAATGCAGCACCGATCCACTCCGGGATCGAGTCGTGTGCTGAGCGCCGACCATTCGAGGCCGTAGACCAGACTCTCCATGAGATGGAGGTCCAAACTGCGGACGAGGTCGGTGGACTCCTGGGCAAGGACGTCAAATGGGCAGCTTGCTAACTTCACGCCGCTCGTAGCCGAAGTCATCCAGAACCTCGAGTACGGCGGCCAGCAGAGCCGGGCGACTGTCCATCGCTCCACTCCGTGGCGGGCCTGCCGGCCGAGGTCTTGGCCGACCAGTCTGGCGACGCAGACCAGGGCCTCTCCGACAGGGCTACCCTCGCGTTCGACGTCGGTCACGGCAGTGGCGAGAAGACGCCCGATGCGCTCGTACCGACGGGCGGCCAGGCTCATGGCCAGCTGTCGAGACGACCGACGGAAGAGCTTGGCCGGTCAACCTGCGTCCGGTTCCCCCCTCCCCGGCGGGCGGCGAAACTCGCACTCGAGGAGCCCGTCATCGACCAACTTTTCGAGATGGAACTTGGCGACGTGATGGCGACAGCGGATCCCGAGGCGGCCTCGTCGCGGCTGACGGCATCGGGCTGTAACTCCACGAAGCAGTACAAGGATCAGCGCTCCGGTTCGGCCGATGCAGCGATGCCGGTCACCTGTGCATCGAACTCGTCGGAGTGCGATGACACATCGATGGGCACGGGGCGCTCCCGACCCATTGCGCCGTCCTTCTAAAAGTGAGGAGTGTTGACGAAAAGGGGCTTTCCGTCTATCGTATATTTTATTATCCGTTAGAGATGGAGACAACCCGGTGACCAGCACGCTGACAGGCTCGACCCATTCCGCATTGCCAGCTCCGACCGACAAACAGGGTACGTCCCTCCCCCAGCGACTGCCGGTGGCTGAACCCGCAGACCAACCGCTGGAGATGTCCCATGACGGGCGTCTGCCTGTCGTCGGTGCGGAGATGACGGTGGATGCGCCCGCCGCTGAACGAGCCGTCAGGGATCTGCTTATCGCTCTGGGCCGGGACCCCGCCGACGAACATCTTGCCGCCACCCCCCGGCGGGTTGCCGCTTCGTTCATCGAGCTACTCACCCCCGAGCGTTTCGACCTCACCACATTCGCCAACGAGGAGCGCTACGACGAGCTGGTTCTAGTCCGGGATATCCCGTTCCGGTCGCTGTGCCAGCACCATCTCTTGCCATTCCACGGGGTTGCGCATGTCGGCTACGTACCCGGTGATCGCATATTGGGACTCTCCAAACTCGCTCGCGTCGTCGAGTTGTTTGCCAGCGACCTCCAGGTACAGGAGCGCCTGACCAAGCAGGTCGCCGACTGGCTACAGGAGCATCTACAGCCCAAGGGAGTCGGGGTCGTTCTGGAGGCCGACCATCTGTGCATGTCGCTGCGGGGCGTTTCGGCCACTGGTAGCCGGACCGTCACCTCGGCTGTGCACGGCTTGCTCCGCGACAATGCCAGCTCCCGGCAGGAGTTCTTCACACTCACTCATGCCGGTCGATAGCGAGCACTGCCTGCGCCGCCCGACCGCAAGTACCTACATTGGAACTGATGAGGAGAGACGCGATGGTCAAGCTGCATAGGTTGACAATCCTGTGGGCGAGCTCGGCTGGTGCCGTAGCCGCCGAGACCCTCCGGCACGGGGACTTCGACGGCACGGTCGTCCTGGTTGGCGAGGAGCCGGTCGGTCCCTACGAATTCCCGCCTCTGTCGGAGGGCCATCCACCCGGCGAGATCGGCCTCGACACTGCCGCGGTGCACTCGGCACCCTTGTCCAGGGACCAGCATGTTTCGCTGTCGACCTCGACCACGGTAGGCGCCATCGACCTGGTGACCGACACGATCTCCGCCCTCCCCGGAGTCGATCTCAGCTACGACCATCCACCACTCGCCACCGACGTGGCACCTCGGGCGATGCCGATTCCCGGAGCGACGCTGCCATGGAATCATCGCCTGTGCAGCCTGGTGAGCCGAGGCCGACTGGAGCCGGCACAGCCCTCAGCTGATCATCCGGCCTGGAACAGGTTTCAGTCCGACGGATTCCCCGGCAAGCACGTTACGGAAGCTCTGCTGTGACCAACCTGCAGCGACTGTACGTCGACCAGGGTCAGAGCCCGTGGCTCGACAACCTGACCCGCCCATATCTGCGTGATGGCACGCTGGCGCGTTTCATCGACGAGGGCATCCGCGGCGTGACAGCCAACCCAACGATCTTCGCCAAGGCCATCGAAAGCTCCGATGCTTACGATGAGCAGTTCGCGGGGCTCACCAACACCGGCGGAACGGTGATCGATGCCTACTGGGATCTCGTGATCGACGACGTCTGCGACGCACTCGCACTCCTGCGACCCACCTTCGACGCCAGCGCCGGCAACGACGGATTCGTGTCGATCGAAGTGGCACCCGAATTGGCTCGGGACACCGAGGGCACCATTGCCGCAGCCCGCAACCTTCACACGCGGATCGACCAACCCAATCTGTTGGTGAAGATCCCTGCGACCGTTGATTGTATTCCCGCTATTCAGGCCATGACGGCTGAAGGGCGCAGCATCAACATCACCTTGATCTTCTCCCTCCCCCGATACCGCCAAGTGATCGAGGCCTACTTGTCGGGGCTCGAGGAGTACGCCCAGGTCGGTGACGACCTGGGCACTGTGCACAGCGTTGCCTCGTTCTTCGTGAGCCGAGTCGACTCAGAAGTCGATCGGCGCCTCGGAGCCATAGGGACACCCGAAGCGCTCGCGCTTCGCGGCCGGGCCGCTGTCGCCCAAGCCAAGCTCGCCTATCAGCTGTTCCGGGAACAGTTCGCCGGGAATCGGTGGACGGCGCTAGCGGAGCTCGGCGCTCATCCACAACGACCCCTGTGGGCGTCAACATCGACAAAGAACGAAGCGTACGCCGACACGCTATACGTCGACAGCCTCATCGGCCCTGACACGGTCAACACCCTCCCAGAGACTTCCATCACCGCCTTCGAAGACCACGGCACTGTTGCCCGGACAATCGACCAAAACGCCAGCGGCGCGGGCGCGATGCTGGAAGCTCTCGAGCTCGTCGGTGTCGATATGGACGCGGTGGGCCTCACTCTCGAGGACCAGGGTGTAGCTAGCTTCCATGAATCGTTCGCCCACGTCCTCGAGACGCTCAGCACCAAAGTCCGTCAACTCGGGAAACACTGACATGGACTGGGCCGGTTGGGCGCTCTTCGGACTCGTTTCGACCGCCGTGCTCACCGCGGTGATGATTGCGGCCCAGCTGGCCGGTCTTACCCGCTTGGATCTGCCGTTGCTGCTCGGCACCATCGTCTCCGAAGACCCAGACCGGGCGCGTGTAGCCGGGTTCTTCATCCATCTCGCAATCGGGCAAGCCTTCGCATTGGGATACGCCGCCGCCTTCGCCTTGCTCGATCGCGCCACGTGGTGGCTCGGCGGACTGTTCGGTCTGCTGCATGTCGCTCTAGCCCTCACCGTGTTGGTACCGCTGCTCTCCGGGGTCCATCCCCGTATGGCGTCTGACCGGGCCGGCCCCTCCTCGACCGCAGTTCTTGAACCACCCGGTCTGCTCGGACTCAACTACGGTCCGCAAACTCCGATTGTGGCCATCGCCGCCCACCTCGCCTACGGCATCGCGCTAGGCGTGCTGCTCACCGCGCACTGAGATGCTCCAACTTTCCCCCAACTCCGGCAAGTTCAACTCAGCCAAACCGGCAGTCAAACGTCCATGGGCGTGAGCATGACCGCCGACATCAACGGCGCCGCTGCCCTCTCCGGAAGATCACGAACCCTTGGCGGCTGGGCCAGCAAGAATATGTGCACAACACTGGGTTCTCCGACTGACGTGATCCTCGTCGGCGCTGTCACTCGGCGAACCGAACGCTGCGGCTCCACCTGCCCTGCCGACACCACACCAGATTGGTGCCGGAAATGGGAACTGGAACCAGCGGCATCCGTCGCGATGACTGCCAGCGATTGTCGACCGCACGGGAGTTCGCCGATTCCCACCGAAGGCGAGTCGGGTCGCGCTGCGATCGACCAGAGACCGGCAGTTACCGCAGGTCGAGGTCGGAGCGCCGCGGTAGCCGAGGTCTGCGTATCCGGTGACGACGGCGTCGACCTGGTGCCCGCGATGCGCTCACATCGCGAGCTCGGTCACGATACCTGTATTGGCCGAGGTCGGCCCCGGGGTCACCGCACTACCCGCGAGAGCCAGGCTGCTGGCGGGTTGTGGCACGTTTTCGAAGTCGGCGGTCATCTCTACATTCGTTACCGGGGATGATGACGGCAAGAGGGCCCGCCGACCCATCGACTCGCGGTGATCGACCCATTGAGGACTACGGGCTCATCGGCGATACCCGTTGCGCCGCCTTGGTCGCCTCCGACGGCTCCATCGACTGGATGTGCGTGCCTCGGTTCGACGGACCACCCGTCTTCGGACGTCTCGTGGGAGGACCGGACGCAGGAACCTTTGGGCTGGGTCCGTCGGGGGAAGCGATCGTCATCGTCCGCCGTTACCGACCGGAAACCGCCAGCCTCGAGACGACTTGGAGCACCACAGGCGGGCGGCTCACGCTCACGGAAGGAATGATCGCCGAAGTCACCGGCACACTGCTGCCCTCGACCTTGCTCGTGCGTCGGCTGACGGCAGAGGGCAGCCCGATCGACGCCGTCATCAACTTCGACCCACGCCTCGGCGAGCAACGTCGAGTGCCAGTCGCTCAGCACCGCGGGAACATGCTCGTGTGCAGCTGGGCGGCGACCGCCATCGCCGTGCATTGCTCGCCGCCGGTTCGGCTCGTGCCCGGCCAACCGATGACCGTCACCATCAATCCGGGCGAACCCCTCACGGTCGTCCTCGCGGTCGCTGATCGCGAGCCGATCGTGTATGTCGATGCCGATGCTGCCTGGGCTGCGCTCAAAGCTGACGAACTGCGCTGGCAAAGCTGGTGTGGCGAGATCGACGACGGACTCTCCTACCGAGACATAGCCGTCCGCAGTCTGCTCACCTTGCGTTTGTTGACCTATTCGCCGTCGGGTGCACCAATCGCCGCGCCCACCACCTCGCTGCCCGAATGCCTGGGCGGGATCCGCAATTGGGACTATCGCTTCGCGTGGCCCCGCGATGCCAGTATCGGTGTTGGTGCCTTCCTTGGCAGCGGGCAACTGAATGAGGCTCGCCGGTTTCTGGCGTGGCTACTCAGCGCCAGCCGTCTCGACCGTCCTCGCCTGCCCGTGCTGTTCACCCTCCACGGGCGCCAACCCACCTCCGAGCACGATGCTGAGGGTTGGCCCGGCTATGCGCAAAGCATGCCCGTTCGGATCGGCAACGCCGCTACCGACCAGCACCAGCTCGACGGGTACGGGTGGGTCCTCGATGCCGCGTGGCTGCTCGTTCGAGCCGGGCAACACCTCTACTCGGAGACGTGGCGAGCCATGCGCGGCTTCGCCGACGAGGTCGCGAATCGATGGACCGAGCCAGACGCAGGTATTTGGGAGATCCGCGGGGATGGCGCCCACCACGTCCACTCCAAGCTCATGGCCTGGCTGGCCCTCGACCGCGCTCTACGCATTGCCGGCACCCATCGAACTCCGGTCCGCCAACTGGCTCGATGGCAGATCCAGAGAGAGGCCATCGCCGCTGAGGTCACCACCCGAGGCTTCAATTCTGCCCTGGGAAGCTACACCGGCTCCTACGGCTCGACCGATCTCGACGCCGCCGTGCTCCTGCTCCCCTTGCTCGACTTCGAACCTGCCGACTCGCCACGCCTGCGTGGCACCATCGACGCCATCGCGCAGCAACTCGGTGCAGGAGGACCGCTCGTCTACCGCTACCCGCCCGGTCAAGACGGCCTTCCGGGCATCGAGGGTGCCTTTCTCCCCTGCTCGTTCTGGCTGGTGCAGGCCCTCGCCGTCACCGGACGCTCCGCCGAAGCACACGAGCTATTCGACCAGCTCTGTGCGCTCGCCAGCCCGCTTGGGCTCTTCGCCGAAGAAATGGATCCGGCAACCGGTCGGCACCTCGGCAACTACCCCCAGGCCCTCACCCATGCCGCGTTGCTTCAGGCAGCGCTGTCCTTGCGAGTGAAATGACTCATTCGTGGAACCCGACAAGAGGCATCTCTTCCTCCGAGGCGGCAAACGCCTCGGCCGCGGGTCGAAGCTGCCGATCGCCATCAAGTGTGTCTTCCCACCAGATCGGAGTCGGCCGCATGCTCATGCTCGGTCCGGTGTTTCCTTCGCCACGAGGGTCACGCAGCATCGCCCGGGTGCCGGATCCAGGTTGGCCGAAGTGTCGGGCAGACCTGCGGCCTGGACTACTCCTTTGATCATTTCGTAGTTCATGCCACAGACCAGTTCTCGGTGCTCGTCGGCCAGGGTGTGAAAGGGACAGTTGGCGAGGGTCATCGTGCTGCCCGCCATCCGTGGTTCATAGCCATGCTCTGCAAGAAGGTCGCACAGCCGTTCCATCGACGACGATGACCGCTCCTCCGCCCAGTCAACTCGGGCCCCGAGGGTGCGCCCGTACTCTCCGGCGACGGCCCGGAGAGCGTCGATGACGGCGACCGAACCGTCGGCTGCCTTCTCGACGGCCCGGGCCAAGAGGAGGGCTGCGAGATCATAGTGACGTTCGGGAACGCTGAGCGCGATCTCGCCTGCAGCCCGGCTGTACATCTTTGCCGGCCGGCCGGCTCCGGGACCCCCCCGTCCCGGTGGGCGGCGGTACTCGACCTCAAGAAGACCGACGCCTGCCAGCTTGTCGAGGTGAAAGGCCGCCACGGATCGAGCCATTCCCAGGGCGGCGGAGGCATCGTCGCGGCTGACCGCGGACTCCTGTGCAGCCACGTAGTCGTACAAGCGACGACGCATCGGTTCGTTCAAGGCGGCAAGGGCGGGCAGGCGGCCGTCGTTCTCCATGTCCTCATTCTAAAACATATTTAGGTTGACACAATACCCTGAAAGTTCTAAAGTAGAATTACATAGACTTTAGAGAAAGAAGAGAGCTGATGACAACCACGCCTGCGCCGGAAATTAAAGTAATTCGGTCCGACATTCCCCGCCATGTGCCCTTCGTTGAAGTCGAAAAGCTGAAGGACCCTAAGTACCAGGCCTACCTGATCTTGCGCACCGCGTTCATTGCCGCGCCAATCCTCATGGGTCTGGACAAGTTCTTCAACTGGATGACGTTCTGGCCCAAGTACCTGTGGGTGGGATTTCCCAATTTCCTCAGCGTGAGCCCTCATCACTTCATGCAAGGGGTAGGCGTCATTGAGATCGCTGCCGGGCTCGGGGTCCTGCTTCTGCCGCGCGTTTTCTCCTATGTGGTGGTCGGTTGGCTGGGAGGCATCATCACCAACCTGGTCATTTTGAGCATTCTCGGCCAGGGTCACGTCAACGTCTTCTGGGACATTGCTCTCCGCGACTTTGGATTGCTGCTTGCCGCCTTGGCCCTCGCTCGGCTGGCGGCTGCCTATACCCCACAGCTGTTTCACTCACGCCGCAGCTGACACCAGTTGGGAACTCGACCGGACCAGCATGATGCCGGACACCGGGGTTCGCCACAGGCGAGCCCCGGTGTCCGCCGGGTTGGGCGGGTCGAAGTGAGAAATGGAGAGCTGACAACGCTACAGCGCGAGAACCGGGCCATCGGTGGTCACCGTCATCGTGGTCCGGGTTGAACAGGAGAGAACATGACAACGGACAGGGCATTTGTGATCGTAGGAGCAAGCCTGGCGGGAGCCAAGGCAGCCGAGACCCTTCGCACGGAAGGATTTGTCGGTCGGATCGTACTGATCGGAGACGAGGCTGTTCGCCCCTACGAACGGCCGCCGCTCTCCAAGGACTATCTGCGCGGTGAAAAGGGGTTCGACTCCGCAGCCGTCCACGATGAGGGCTTCTACGACGCCAACGCCATCGAGTTGCGAACCTCGACGGTGGTGACAGCTCTCGACACGGACAGGTCAGAGGTCATGTTGAGCTCAGGCGAGCGCATCCGGTATGACCAACTCCTCCTGGCCACCGGAACCAGCCCCCGACGTCTGTCGACGCCCGGTGCCGCGCTCTCCGGAGTGCACTACCTGCGCCAACTCGTCGACGCCGACGCTCTGCGCCAGGTCTTGACTGCCTCGCGTCGGGTGGTGGTCATCGGGGCGGGATGGATCGGTTCCGAGGTGGCCGCCTCGGCCCGACAACTCGGCGCCGAGGTAACAATGATCGATCCAGGCTCGGTACCGCTTGAACGCGTCCTCGGTCCCGAGGTGGGCGCTGTCTACCGTGACCTGCACGCTGAGCACGGGGTCGAGATGCACTTCGGGGTCGCCATCGACTCCATCAGAGGCACAACAGCCGTGGAAGAGGTCCGTCTGACCAATGGGACCGTCCTACCAGCTGAAGTGGTGGTCGTGGGAATCGGCGTGACCCCGCGGATCGAACTCGCCCAGGCCGCGGGCCTTGCCATAGAGAACGGCATCGCCGTCGACGGACACCTCGCCACCAGCGCTCCGAGCGTCTACGCGGCGGGCGACGTGGCCAACGCGTTCCACCCCTTATACGGCACACGGGTCCGGCTCGAGCACTGGTCAGCCGCCCTCAATCAGGGACCAACGGCGGCGATGAACATGCTCGGGGAACCGACCGTCTACGACAAGGTTCCGTACTTCTTCTCCGACCAGTACGACCTAGGGATGGAGTATCGGGGCTGGGCTCCAGTCTGGGACGAAGTGGTTTTTCGGGGGGACCCAGCCACCCGTCAGTTCATCGCCTTCTGGCTCCGCGACAGCCGCGTGGTCGCCGCCATGAATGCCAATACCTGGGACGCCGGCGATGCGCTCGAAGCGCTGATCCGCACCCGACTTCCCGTCGACCACGCTCGGCTGATCGACCCGGACGTAGATCTGGCCAGCCTCGCGGTCCCTTCGGCAAGCTGAGCAACCACTGTCGTAGGCAGTCTTGGCGATGACGAGGTCGGTGAACAAGGGCCCCATTAGGCATCCAGTGGCAAACCACGCTCTCAGGCCAGCAACCATGCCGATCATCACGAGCGGGCCTCCGCCGGCTTCGTTCCACGTGAGAGCGCCGAAGGGTCCGTGCAGGTGGAGTTGATCGCCGTCGCCCACCTGCCGGGTGAGTACGGGGGACACGCGGGCAGGGACGTCGCGAACGGTGATCTCGATCTCTGAAGAAGGCGGCCATGGCGACGACGAGACCGAATAGGCCTGCTCGACTCCCTTGGGGGCAGCGTCGACTCGCACGCGCACCAGTAAGTACTGCCCGGCTGCGAAGTGCGCCGGCTCTAGTAGCTCCAGTCGCGGCGTCGCGGCGTCGGAGCCGTCGGGACGAACCCCGGCCACCGTCGCCACCTCCCACAGTGGGCCCCGGTTGGGGGCGAGCCGCCTTTAGGTGACCTCGTCCGATCTCGTCGGCTATGGGCCAGGTGGCGCCGCGTTCTTGGCCGGAACAGCACCGGCGTCGGGTGACACCTCGCCGAAGGCCACCTCTGCTCGAAGATTGCGAGCCGCCGCGACCATGTGGTCCAGCGCGGGGATGACCTGGTCGTAGCGGCGGGTCTTGAGGCCGCAGTCAGGATTGACCCACAACCGGTCTGGCCCGAGACCCTCGAGGGCCCGGCGGAGCAGGCCCTCGATCGCGGCGATCTCGGGGACCCGCGGCGAATGCACATCGTAGATGCCGGGCCCTGCCCCACCTTGGTACGAGGCACGCTGCAACAGGTCGACAGCTGCCATGTCGGAGCGTGCCGCCTCGAAGGACAGGACATCTACTTCCAGCTCTTCCAGCACGTCGACGATGTCCCCCAGCTCCGCGTAACACATGTGGGTGTGCACCTGCGTTTCCTCGGCCGCCGCGGAGGTGACCAGTCGGAAGGCCCGAGTGGCCCATCTCAGATACTCCGGACGATCATCGAGGCGGAGAGGTAGACCCTCCCGCAAGGCCGGTTCATCGACCTGGATGATGACGATCCCGGCCGCCTGGAGATCAGCCAGTTCGTCGCGCATGGCCAGTGCCAGTTGGCTTGCGGTATCGCGCTCAGGCTGGTCATCTCGCACGAACGACCACCGCAGCATGGTGATCGGTCCGGTGAGCATGCCCTTGACCGGCTTCGACGTACGCGACTGGGCGTAGCGAGCCCAGTCCACCGTCATCGGGCCACGTCGCGCCACGTCGCCGAAGAGCACTGGTGGCCGTACGCATCGCGACCCGTAGGACTGGACCCACCCTCCGTCGGGGATCACGAATCCGGTGAGCTGGTCGGCGAAGTAGCGAACCATGTCGTCGCGCTCGGGTTCCCCGTGGACGAGGACATCGAGCCCCATCTCCTCTTGGATAGCCAGCACACGATCAATTTCGGTGCGGAGCGACGCGTTGTAGTCAGCATCGTCTACACGTCCGGCGCGCCACGAAGCCCGTGACCGTCGAAGTTCGGGCGTCTGGGGGAACGACCCGATCGTGGTCGTCGGCAAGGCCGGAAGCGCCAATGCTGCCCGCTGGGTAGCGGCCCGTTCGGGGGATGCCTGGGGCCGGTGGGGATCCGCTTCACCAAAGTACGCGACACGCTGTCGGATTACCTCGTCTGTTACTCGGGGCGAATTCCGCCGGGTGGTAAAGACTGCTCGATTTGCGTCGAGCTCATCGGCAATCGCCTCACGACCGTCGGCGATTCCTCGTGCCAGGAGCGTCAACTCGCCCAGTTTGTCATCGGCAAATGCGAGCCAGGGACGCACCTCGTCGTCGACGTTCTCGTCGGCGGCGGACCCCAGGGGTACGTGCAACAGCGAGCACGACGTGGAGACGACAACTTCCGTGGCGAGGTCCGTGAGCTGGTCGAGCAGATCGAGACTGGCGTGCAGATCGTTGGCCCAGATGTTTCGACCGTCCGCCACACCGGCAAAGAGCACCTTGTCTCCGACGCCACCAGTGGACTGCAGCAAGTGGAGGTTCTCTCTACCTCGACAGAAGTCGAGGCCTATCGCCTCCACTGGGAGTTCACTCACATCTTCCATGGCCGATCCCACATGACCGAAGTACGTCGACAGCGCGATCTTCGGCCGATCCGAGTGGTCGCCGAGCCGTCGGTACACGCGTCGCAGTGCCGCCAGTTCGTCGGGGTCGCGCTCCTCGACCAGTGCGGGCTCGTCGATCCGAACCCAGGTAGCGCCACCCCGCTGGAGCTGGGACAACACCTCGATGTAAACGTCGACAAGGGGATCGAGCAGTCCCAACATGTCAACACCTGGGTGTACTGGGGTGCTCCGCAATACCAGGGTCAGTGGACCGATAAGTACTGGGGTGGTGTGGATGCCGAGTCCCGAGGCTTCGGCCAACTCCCCAATTGCCTTCGTCGCATCGGGGGTGAACACGGCGTCGGAGCCGAGTTCGGGCACCAGATGGTGGTAGTTGGTGTCGAACCACTTGGTCAGGTCGAGAGGAGCGGCCGCCTTCCCGCCGATGTCCCCTCCTCTCGCCATGGCGAAGTAGCGCTCACGGTCGCTTGTCCTTCCAACAAGGGCGAACCGGGCCGGGACGGCACCCACCATGACCGCAGCATCGAGCACGTGGTCGTAGAGGGAGAAGTCGTTCGAGGGGACGAAGTCCACGTTGGCGGTAACCATGCTCTGCCAGTTGTGCCGGCGGATCGATGCCGCCACCTCGTCGAGGTCGGCAGCCGACACCGTTCCGGCCCAGAAGCCTTCGAGCGCCCATTTGAGGGCGCGGTCTCGTCCGATGCGGGGCATTCCGTGAACAGCTGTCCTCATCTGGTCTCCCTTGGGATGTTGGCGTCGCAGCAGTTGGCCGAGGCCAGGGCATTCCACGGCACACGGCCAGCCGAGGGTGCACGTCTCCCTGATGGCTTACGTTCCATCCGCACCCACGATGACGTCGCGCAGGACGGTTGCTCCGGAGTGCTCGATGTCCCGCGTTGCGGTGAGGAGGGCGAGTCGTCGTGTCTCGCTTGTCTCCCGAAGCTGCGATACGACCCCCGACCCCGGTGGCAGCGCGAGCTCGGCCCGGTAGCGCCGGGCGAACTCCGAGAAGCGCTTCGGTTCGTGTCCATACCACTGCCGCAACTCGGTACTGGGCGTGGCGTCCTTGACCCATTCATTGTGATCAACCGCGCCCTTCGATTGCCCACGGGGCCACAGCCGGTCGACGAGCACTCGATACTCGTTGCGCTGGCGCCCCGGGTCGTCGTAGACGCGGACGATTTCGACGTCGCGCTTCACCACACCCACTGGTTCCCGATCCACTCGGATGAGGCAATCAGGTCACAGTGCACCGACAATAGATGCGCCCCCGGTGTTGAGGCTCGAGAGCACCTTGTAATTACCGTCATTACCGAACCCGAAACCCAAGCGCCGCTGCCGCTTCTGCATCTATCAACGCGGGACTCCAGGGCGGGTCCCAGACGATGCGCACGTCGACAGCGGTCGGGTTCCCGACGGACTGGGAGATCGCGGCCCGTGCCATCTCCGGAAGGCTCTCCGAAGCCGGACACCCAGGCGTAGTGAGGGTCATTTCGACAACAATGGTCCCGTCCTCCTCACGCACGTCATAGACCAGGCCCAGGGACACCACGTCAAGGTAGAGTTCAGGGTCATAGACGGAGCGGAGCGCGCTCCACGCCACGTCGATGGCGCTGTTCGCTGGGATCTCTGCCCGGTCCATCCCAATCGAGACCGGCCCTCTCACCTCGTCCCCAGCATTCATGACTGCCTCCGAAAGGTGACCTGCCAGTCGCCGACGCCAATCTCGACGGCCTCGTAGGAGAAGCCCTGTGCGCCGAGGACGCCTTCGAGCGGAACTGGTTCGAAGGGCGCCAGGACGACGAGCTCCTCGTGCTCGTCGAGGGCCGCCACCGTGGCCATGATCAGGTCGAACGGCTCGTCACCTGCGGCGATGAGCGGACGGGCGTCGATGGTGGCCATGACAATCCTCCTGCGGCAAACGATCACGATTGCTGTAGTTGTTCTGTTTGTTACTAGAGTTATACCATGATCAGTGTCAGAGGTCATCACAGTCGTGGAGAACATGGACATGCCCGGTGAAACGCACCAGATCATCCAAGACATCGACGCCGACACTGTCATGGCGTTGCTCCAAGTGCTGCTCGATCCGCCCGACGGGGACGACTTGGGCACCGCCACCATGGCCGACCTCGGCATCGACGGCCGCGACGCGTTGGACTTGTGGCAAGCGGTGTGCGAAGAGTTCGGCGAACGCACAATGGGCTCGGAGATCGATCCTAATCTGATCGATCCGACAATGACCGTGGTGGCCGCGGCCGCGGCCATGGCTGCCGAACTAGCCAACGGTTGCCATCATGGCCTCTGAGGCTGTGCCCCCGGCACCGAGCGCGGGAGCGTGGCAGGGACGTCCGGCCGGGCTCCCGAGCGGGATCCCACCGCCTTCAGTGCCGCTGAGTTTTCTCGCCGCTGCGTCCCTCGGGCTGGTGGCGTGTGGCGCTGCCCTGATCTGGTCACGGGCCTACGGGGTCGTGGACCCCACCGACGACCAGGTGGTCGCAGCAGCCCATTTCGCCATGTTGGCGACCCTCTCGATGGGAGTGCTCGGGGCAATCCATCAGTTCACACCGGTGATCACCCAACGGCCGTTGCGCTCGGTGCGGCTTTCCCGCGCCACATTCCTGACCTGGCTGGCTGGTGCGTGGTTGCTGCCATTCGGCTTTGCCACCCAGCAGGAGCACGTTGTCGAGACCGGAGGGGCATTCGCCGCGTTGGCTGTCACCTTGTTAGTGGTCAATATTGCCGCACCATTGTCGGTGCAGGGAAAAGGGGCCCCGGTAACAGGCCTGCGTTTTGCCATCGCCGGATTTGTGGTGACTGCCTGTTTCGGGGTTGTCTACGTCATCGACCGTCAGGGAAACTGGTTCGACCTCACCGGGCATGTGGTCTTGGCCCACGCCTGCGTCGGGCTGTTTGCCTGGTTGGGACTCGCCTACGTCAGCGTGTCGGAGAAGCTCTGGCCGATGTTCCTCCTCGCCCATGTTCCGGGTCGACGCCGTTCGGCGTGGCTTGCCGTATGGGCAGTTCCGAGCGGGGTACTCCTGCTTTCGCCCGGGCTGCTCTTCGGCGTGGTTTGGCTCGCGTGGTTCGGGGCGGCGATCCTGGCAGTCGGGCTCGGTGCGCACCTCTTCTCCTTGATGATGCACATCCGGTATCGCCGACGTAAAGCCGATCTGCACTTGCTGTTCGTGATCACGTCGGCAGTCTGGTTGGTCGTCGGTGCCGCCCTCGCTCTTGCGGCAGAGATGATCATCGGCCGACATCATCATGTCGGCGTCGCATTGGTGGCAGCAGCAGTGGCGGCGTTCAGTGGCTGGCTGCTCATTGCCCTGGTGGGCCACGCGCACAAAGTCGTTCCTTTCATCCTGTGGTCAGCGCTTCGCGGGCGCGGTGTCGCGAAGAAGGCGGACGGGACGCCGCTCATGTTCGCCGATCTCTACGACCACCGTTGGGCCGCCATTGTCTACGGACTCGTCACCGCAGGTGTTGCCGCCGTCTGCCTGGGTTTCGCCGCGTCCATTGCGATCGCCATCGCAATTGGAGGGGGCCTGTTCATCGCCACTGGGCTCTGCATTGCCGCGAACCTCTCTGCGGCACCGCTTCGACTGCTTTCTGCCCCGCGCGCCGACCGCCTCGTCAGAGCGGAAGAGCGGACGGCTCCCTGATCTCTTTGCACGGCACAAGTGCCCGAGAACAGTGACTACGGCCTGACGTGGCCCCTACACTGCACAGGCGCAACCTGTCGGCGCCGATGATCGGGTACATGCCTTCGCGCAGTACCACGCCGCACTCTTGCGTGCGTACGTATGCAAGGTTGCCATCCTCAGGCTGCCGCCGGAACGGGTGGCCTTCCGATGCGCACCCGCCACATCTCAGGTCCGGATTCTAGATAGTCCCAGGTGAAATCACCCAAATACTCGGCCTCGAACTGGTAGCGGAGCGGCTGGGGATCGTGATCGTTGACGAGGACGAATCCTTCCCCGGGCGAAAGGTTGCCATAGGTGGCGAAGATCACATCGTGGCGCTGTCCGTGGGGAAGGACGCGCACGTCCAACTCCTGTTCCCCTGAACCTTCGGACACGTTGGATCCACCAGGGGCTGCACCGTCGGGCGACGGCCTTCCAATGCGCACCCGCCACACCTCAGGTCCGGACTCGACCGCGTCCCAGGTGAACTCGCCAGCGTGTTCGGCCTCGAACTGGTAGCGGAGCGGCTTGGGATCGTGGTCGTTGACGAGCACGTAGCCGGTTTCGGGAGCGAGTCCGTGGTACGCGGCGAAGATCATCTCGTGGCGCTGTGCAGGCGCCAGATGGCGCACGTCGAGCTCACGATCCGCGGCAGCGCCACTGCCCTCCTCCGGCGAGTGGAACGCGACCGGCTCACTGGTCACCAGCCTCACGAGCCGGTGCAGGCTTGCGGTGGTCCTGACGGCGAGCGCCGGTCTGGGGGTCCGCAGCGCGGCCCATGCCGACGCGACAAGCTTGCACGCCCGATCGCCGTGACCGGCATTTGCCAGATCACTCGCCGCCTCCAACAGTAGCGACAGCACCACCGCTTCGGAATCAGGCGACGACGCATCCTCGACGAATGGGGCCTCCTGGGCCTCTTCGGTCAGTCGGTGCATCTGCACCAACAGCTGTGCCAGGTCGACATCGTCATCCTCCAGGAGTACTGGGAGCAGCAGATCGTTCTCCTTGTTGACGTGAGTGGTGAAGAGGGTACCGATCTGCATTGCCTGCTCGACTGCCGCAGGGGCCGTTGCCGCATTGGCCAGCGACTCGGCGGCCGAGGTGAGGACACGGTGCTCGGCAGTCATCTTGTCCACCGTGTCGGCAAGGTCGGCACGGACCCCGGCGACACGGTAGATGCTGTGTTCTTCCGCCACCGCGTGGGGGAGCACTTCCTCCGCGAGGTAGGCGACCAGTGCAGCCACCGCCGGTTCGTAGGCGATGCCGCTCTCCACGGCCCCAACGAGGGCGGCGATCCGGACACCCACGTGCTCGTCCAGGGCGCGGTGGTGCTGGAGCATCGCATCGAAAGCTTCGGTCTGAGTGATCGTCATGGTGTCCAACTCCTCTTTCGGTTCCTACCGCGACCGGTCTGGGTACCGGGACGCTCTTCACCTTTATTCTAGTATCGATTAGAATAATGTCATGACGGACAAGGGAGAAGCAAGATGTTGGCGACAAGTGCACCGCTGGTAGCCGTCGAGTTGATCTCCGCGTCCATCTGGGTGGGCGGCATGGCCTGCCTCGCCATCGTCGCCAAAGCGGCGCGAGGTGTCCTCGACGAGTCATCCCAGGTGGCATTCTTCCGTGCGGTCGGCCGCCGGTACGGAATCGTCGGCACCGCGTCGTTGCTCATCGCCATCGCTGCCGGCCTGGCGCTCTCCTGGCCACCATCCTCATGGTCGAGAACCATTGATGCCGCCGTAGTGCTGGCTGGTGTCCTCGTTGTCGCGACAATTGTGGGGATGATGCAGGCGCGGGCGATGACCGCCCTCCGCCGCAAAGTGATCACAAACCCCGGGGACAGTGCGACTGAGGGCGCGCTGCGTCGAGGTCGGTTGCTGGCCAACGGCATCCGTGGCCTGATGGCACTGATGACTCTCGCCATTGTCATCCTCGCGGCATTCGCCGTCGCTCACTGACGGTTCGACAAAGCGCGCATTACGCCTTGCCCCGGCCAGGAGCCTCGACGGCGTGAGCGGATCAGATCGATGGCGGCCCGAGGCGCATTTGGATGTCGCTGAAGACGAGCGACTTCGTCGACGGCCCCGGCTTGTTGTCGCCCGACGCTCCCCGGTCCTCCCCTGCCTCTGGGCTCCCTGGGGGCAACGACGCGGTCATTGGGTAGTGGTACCGCCGAAAGCGAAGTCGGCGAGCCGCTTCAAGGCGCCCAGACCTCGCGAAACGGTGCCGTCGGTCAAGACCAACATGGGCACCACTGGCCGATCGAATCCGAGCCACTCGCTGCGCCATTGCTCCGCGGTGGGAGTCAGAGCCGGAGCCGGACAGTCCAACCCACGCAGTACGATCGCATCACCGATGTCCAGGTCCCGCACCCAGAGCGCGTCAAAGAGTCGGGCCCGGAGTCGATCGGCGCCGTCGCCGGTCATTGCGGAGAACCCAGCAACCGCCAGTGCCGTGTTGGGCTGCACGGTCGGCGACGACGCCTCATACGTTTCTCCCCCACGCAGTAGGCCCCGAATCTCTTCGAGCTCCCGATCGAACAGTGCAGCCAGCTCTCCGACGACCGGCTCTCCCTGTATCGGAACATCGGGATCGTGGACGACAGCGCGCCACTCCACGCCGGCGACACCCAACTCAACCAGGCGGTCTACCCGCCTGCTGGCCAGAAGGCTGTAGGGACAGTTGAAGGACCCGTAGACCACGAGCTTCATGTCCTACCTCCTCGGACTCATATTGGTACCGTTCGGGCTTACCCCTGCGCCGATACCGGATCGCGCTTGAGAACGAGCCGACATCCTGCGCGGTGCGGGTCTTTGGCTGTAAGGCGGTCCACCGTCAATCCGCCGAGGCCTTGGGCGAGCCCCTCGGCGAGACCGAGGTGGAGCTGGCAGACTGTGCCAGGGTTGCCGGTAGCAACCTCCTCAAACGGACAGCGCGCCAGTACGAAGTCGACTTGGCGACCTCGCTCGCTCCGGGTCGGGCGGAAGCCACCTCGGATCAGCTCCCGCTCCATGGTGTCGACGGAGTCGCCGATACCCGAGCACTCGTTCGCTCGTTGCAGACCTTCTTGACGGCCCACCTCACGGGAGCTCAGGTCGTGCTTCACTGCCTCACCCAGCAATCCGGCGAGCCACGCATACGGCCCTGATGTCTCCCACTTCCCGGCCGCCTCAGGGTGCAACCGATAGAGCAGGCGTGGACGACCCGGACTGTCACGGGCTTCGACCTCTTCGACGACCAGGTCAGCGTCCTTCAGCACGGCGAGATGCTGGCGCACCGCGTTGTGGTTCAATTCGACATACGTGGTCAGCTCCGCCACGCCGACCGGTCGGTCGGAATCGACGATGTAGCGGAACAGGCGATAGCGAGTCGGATCCCCGAGTGCCCGCGCCTCGCGTTGAATTGCGTTCGTGTCCATGCGTCTCCTCACGATGCCCCTCAGTGGGACACGTCAGAGTTCTAGTCTATACCAGAAGAACTAGCCTCTATGTGAACCCCCGTGTGCTGCAGCAGGGCGCTGGACGGCAGGTCAGAGGTCGGGGATCTCGACCTCGTCGACCACGAGGCCCATGGCTCTGCGTATGCCGAGATGCTGGCGCACGACGTTGTGGTTGAGGTGTGCAAAAGTCGGTGAATTCGGCTACACCAGCCAGTCGAGCCGCCTCGGTCACATGGCAAAGAGACAACGGTAGGCCGGATCTCCAGGCACCCGCGGTTCACGTTGCACGCCTGCTTCCACCGAGCACCTCCCGAGGTGCTCTTCTAGCGTACGCCAGAACTATATATAGCTCCGGTCTGTGATCCAAGACGATCAGTGGGCGCTGGTTCAGTGGCATTCCCAGGCGCCTGTGCCACTACTCTGGACCTGTGGAACAAACGATCACGGGGTTCCACCTCGACGAGGAGAGCGACTGGGTCGCCGAATTGTCGTGCTGGCACAACCAGCACGTACGGCACCAACCGCCATTCCAGCTCCGGCCGTGGGTCATCCATGTCGAGGGTCGAGCGGCGAAGATCGGAGCGCCGCTCGATTGCCCTCTCTGCGATCGTGCCGAGCTTCCAGAGGGCCTCCGTCTGGCCCGATCCAGCCCGGAATGGGATCAGCTGACCGTCCCCGCGGGCCTGCTCCGTGCCCACCGTGTGGCAAACAGTACCTGGGGGTTGATTCGGATTCGCGACGGAAGGCTGCAGTTTGTGATGGCGAGCAATCCAGCCCTCGATGTCGCCTTGGACTCCACGTCCACACAAGCGATTCCTCCAAGTGTCCAACATCACGTGAAGCCACTCGGTCCGGTCCGGTTTTCGATCGATTTCCTCGTCGGCAGTGAGCGCGGTGGCGTCGGTGAGCATCGAGATGGACCGACGAGAGGTCACGCACGTGATGGAGGCCGGGGCATCCCCGACGAAGGTGGTGATCCGGCCTGCTGGGCCGGGTTGATCTGCCCCGAGTGCGGGTCGGTGGCCGATGGGAGTCCCCACCGACCGGGGTGTCCGAGAGGGTCACCCTCGTGACCGGTGTCCCAGGCAGAGCCGACCGGCACAAACCACCTCGTCGGGCGAGACGTGGACACCGGCGCCGCCATGCGCACCACGTGGTCGCAGCGTCAGATGGCTGAACTCTCCACTCCATGGTCGCGAGCCCTGCGGCTCGGTGCCCCGATCCTGAACGCCCCGATGGGAGGCGTGGCCGGAGGTGAGCTGGCCTCCGCCGTGTCTCGTGCGGGCGGGCTCGGAATGGTCGGGATTGGAAGTGCCGGATCGATGGCGCTCTTGGAACGGGAGGCCGCCCGTCCACGCGATGCCGGACTTCCTTTCGGGATCGGCTTGCTCGACTGGGCAGTGGCCGGCGAGCCTCGACTCCTCGACGTGGCTATCGGCACCTCTCCGGTCCTGATCTCCGTGAGCTTCGGGGATGCATGGCCTTGGGTGGAGCGGGTCCGAGACGCAGGGATCACGACGGCTGCCCAGATCGCAGACGTGGAGAGCGCCCGGCGGGCGGCCGATGCCGGTCTCGAGGTACTGGTGGCCCGAGGGGCCGAGGGCGGAGGC
Organism: Acidimicrobiaceae bacterium; assembly: GCA_003133325.1. Taxonomy (GTDB): domain Bacteria; phylum Actinomycetota; class Acidimicrobiia; order Acidimicrobiales; family RAAP-2; genus DASZIT01. The sequence continues at coordinate 41,335 of PKXA01000069.1, forward strand.
CACGGCGAACCGCTGGTCGGCACGCTCCCGCTCCTCGAAGGCGTGCTCAATGTGGTGTCGGTCCCGGTGCTGGCTGCGGGAGGTATCTCCTCGCCCCGGGGGCTCGCCGCGGTCCTGGCCGCCGGTGCGTCCGGCGCCTGGCTGGGCACGGCGTTCGCGGCCTGCCCGGAATCGCTGGCATCCGATGCCGCCCGGTCGGCACTCGTGGCCGCTTCGGGCACCGACACGGTCACCACACGGGTCTTCGACGTGGCGCTCGGCTACCCGTGGCCCGCCCGGTATCCCGAGCGGGTCCTCCGGAACGGGTTCTGGGAACGTTGGGAAGGACACGAGGACCAGCTCTCTGCAGACTCCGACGCGCTGTCGGAATTCATTGCGGCCCGGGAGCGTGGAGACTTCGGCTATATCCATATCGACGCCGGGGAGGGTGTCGGGGACCTCACCGCGGTCAGGGCTGCATCCGAGGTGATCGAGCAACTGTGCACGGGCGCCGCTGATCTCCTGGGCCGTTGGACGTCGTGAGCCACCCTGGGATCACCGGAGGATCTGGGCAACACCACGTGCGTTGGGTCCCCAATTGGAACCTTCGGCCCCTGGTGTCCGGTGGCCGCGAAGCGGACAGCGTGCGGCATTGCCAGCACCATCCATGGAGATCCTCAACCCTGCAGAATGCTCGGCGCTATTCAGCGGGGTACCGGTAGGTCGAATCGCCATCACGGTCAGCGCGTTTCCGGTCATCCTGCCCGTCAACTTCGTCGTCACTTATGGCGACATCTTCCTCCGCACTGACCGGGGAACCAGGCTTCCGCAGCCATGTCAAGAGCCGTTGTCGCATTCGAGGTCGACTCGTACGAGCCCGACGGGCGCTCAGGTTGGGGCGTGATGGCACAAGGCATGGCATGCGAGGTCACCGATCCGCCAACTCTCGAGAAGATCCACAATTCTGGGATCAAGGCGTGGGTAGTGGACGGTCAGGCCGAGCATGTGGTGTGCCTCAGTGGACGCCATTCCAGCACCTAGTGCCGTCCCCGATCATGAGGGGCTGATATGAGGGTCCGTCGTGGGCTTCGCTCTGGTGGGCCCGCGAATTCGCATGCGCACCAAGTAGTACTGCCCGGCTGCGAAGTGCGCCGACTCGGGTAGCTCCAGTCACAGCGTTACGGCGTCGGAGCCGTCGGGACGAACCCCGTGCACCGTCGCCACCTCCCAAAGTCGGCCCAGGTCGGGGGCGAGCCACCAGTGGGCGAACCCGTCCGATCTCATCGGCTACGGCGAGGTAGCCCGCGGTCTTGGCCGGAACAGCGCCGGCATCGGGTGACATCTCGCCGGAGGCCACCTCTGCTCGAAGACGGCGAGCCGCCGTCACCATACGGTCGAGCGCCGGAAGCACCTGGCCATAGCGACGAGTCTTGAGGCCGCAGTCAGGATTGACCCATAACCGGTCGGGCCCGAGACCCTCGAGGGCCGGACGGAGCAGGCCTTCGAGACCGACAACCCCGGGGACCCAATGCGAATACGCTTCGTAGCCGAGCCGGGCCGTGTTCGATCCGAGATACGCGCGGCACCGAATGGCGTCATTCGAACCATTCAAGTCATCCGGTGGCGGTGGTGTCATCCCAGGCTTCCGGTCTCACGTTTCCTGCGTTGGCAAGGGCGTCCAGGAGCAAGTGGAAGTACACGAGCCCACCATACGGCGACCAGCGACTCGAGTATTGCTTCACTTCCTCGTAGCCGGCGGAAGCAGACAAATCGAACCGTCGATGGAGATTGTTGCGAGCCCCGATGTCGTCGCCCGGAAGTACGTGGAGCCGTCCAAGTCCTCGCAACAGGATGTACTCGGCGCTCCATCGACCAATCCCGGTGAGGTCGAGGAGGGTCGTCTTCGCCTGACCATCATCGGCATCCCAGAGGGATTGGAGTTCGGTGTCTCCCGCGACAATTCGCTGGGAGAGCTCGATGATGGCCCGGGCTTTGGATCGGCTGAATCCGAGATTCCGCAGGTGCTGGGGGTCCTCCCCCGCAAGTCGCTCCGGTGTCGGGAAACCGTGTGGCACTTCACTCCCAACAGAAGCAGTCGGCCCGAACTGCTCGGACAATCGGTTGAGTAGGTGGATCCCCACGGTCAAGGAGAGTTGTTGGCAGGCGATCGCGTTGATTGCCGCCTCAAACACACTTGGGAAGCACGGTGGTCGCATACCCACGAACTGGTGAGCCAGGGTCGCCAGCAAAGGTTCACTCTCGGCCATCTGATAGAAGCCGCTGAGGTTCGCCTCGAGCCCGAGCGAGCGCGTGAGGACCTGCCGTATCTCGCTCCTGGAATGGTCGTCCAATCCGGCTCCACGGTGGCGCACCTCAACAGCAAGGAGGGCAACCTTTTCGTTGCTCTCTTGATGGACGGTGACCTCAACGGGCACCTCCTCGATCACCAACGTCCGCCGGTAGCGAGTGCCGTCCCATGCATCCACGGCGTTGTGGGGACGGCGCCGCAGGGTCCAGACAGTGAAGTCGAGTCGGAAAGGGTGGGCCACCTCGATCTCGAACTGGCAGACCGATCCGGCCCTCATGTCTGATGGACGCCCAAGCTTCTACCCGCGTCATTGTTCATTGCTGCCGGATTCCTCGATGAATCCAATGCTCCACGTACATCCATAATGACAAGCGATTCCCGGGGCGCGACACTTCCAAGCCTATCCTCGACCTGCCGTCCGCCCGACGGTGCAGTTCACGTCCGGTACACCGAACGAGGCTCCGGTAGCGCCGGTGGCGACGACGAGGTAGTCGTAGGCAAGGGTCGTGTCGCCGGACAGGTACACGATTCGCTTGTCGACATCGACCGCCAGAGTACGGACTTGGAGGAACCGGATGGTTGCGTACCGACGCAGGATGGTGCGGATGGGATAGGCGACGTCGGCGGCATCCAAGCCGGCCGTTGCCACCTGGTAGAGGAGCGGCTGGAAGGTGTGGAAGTTGTGCTGATCGACCGCGACCACATCCAGCGGCACCTGCGGCGGCGGCCAGCCCGGCGAAGCCGCCGCCGAGCACCACCTCGCGCGCAGCCGCGGAGGCTCCGGTCTTGACGCAATCAGCGGCTTCGAACGATTCGACCTCTGCTCTTCCGACAGGACCGTGGTGCCACGAACTCATCCTGCTCCCTCGATACAGCTTGCTGTCGGTCAGATGCACGATCGTCTCCAGTTTTCCGTGTCACTCTTGTTTTTCTAGCCATTACTAGATATACTGCTAGTGGATGGCTGGAGAAGCCTGGAGTCGAAGGAGGTGTTTGATGCCAGTAGATCCGCAGCGAGATCCTTCATCTCTGGCCTACAGGGGTGTCTGGGAGCGGCAATCCCCGAATGGCCAGTACATGCCCCTTCGCCACGAGGCCCTCTTGACCTTGGCCCGCAAGGTGCAGGCTGCCGCCGAAGACGGCGACATCCATCGTCTCGAAGAAGCAGCGTCGTACCTTCTTGACGAATTGGCTCTTCACGTCCTTGACGAGCGGACCGCCTGGGTCGCGCTCGCACCGAACGAAGAGCGCATGCTTGCCCGTGGGCTGGCTCATCTCGTATCCGATGCCGCAGCGTTGGCCGAGGCCACCTCCACGGGCTGCGCAGGGCAGACAGAGCAGTGCGTGGACCGTGCTGAGGAGCTGGTGGCCCGTTTGTATCTACAGGCCCGTGACGAGCGTCTCGCGTTCTACGATCCGGCAGCCTGATCCGTGCCCAAGACCGAAGGAATCGGACGATGACCATTCTCTCCGGCGCGCCGTTCACGACCGACTCCATTCCGCGATTCTCTGGCTCGGCCCCAGGCGCGGAGGCGGAACTCTCCTTCAGGGGACGGCCCGGTGGCGTGGCCGTCGCGTCCGACGGCACCGTGTTGGTCTCCGATCCACTCGGCCAGCTCTGACGACTTCAATCGGAGTCCGCTGGATATCAACGCAAGCAGTGCCCGAGTGGCGAGATCTGACCTTCGGGTAATTTCCAGTCTCATTGCTGCCGCCTCTTGCCCGGTAGTGCCGCGCCGGCTGGTGATGCGACCGGTGCAGTCCTCTCCACCTTGCCGGACGGACCAGATGTGCGTCTGCGTTCGATCCAATAGTCCAGTGGTGGTCCAATGACCGTGATGGCTCGAACCGGGCATGCGGAGGCACGCCATGTCGCCTGCTCCGCCAATTCCGAGGGCACTTCCATCACGTGTACGTCGATGAACCCGTCCTCGTCGAGCGGATAGACGTCTGACGCCCAACGGTGGCATTGCCCCCAACCTTCGCAGATCCCCGAGGAGACGCGTACCTGAACCGGACAGACCTCGCTCGAGAGACCCTCCTCGCTCGCTTCCATCGGACGCGAGTTGACGGTTTCGGCCCCCTCGCGACCCTGGTCACCATGACGGACTTGCAGCAATCGCTACCCTTCGCCCTCAGTGACTCAGACGATGAACCCATGTCGCCTCAATTGTTAAGTCTCATACTAGAAGACTATTTAATCGAAGCCAAGCTCGGATCCCCTCAGCTCGTCAGGCGCTAGAGCCGCCTCGGCGGCCCAGGGCGCGCACCATCGCGATCACCATGAGTACAAGGACGACCACCCAGGCGATCATTCCTGCCCACACCCACGCCCTGGCCACCGACACCATGAACCCGAAGCCGGCAGCCTTCCCCAGCGTGTACGACGCCACCGTGTACATGCCGACGGGAAACACCATGCTCCACAAGCGAGGTTCGTAAGCCCGCGAATACCCCCGGACCAGGTAACGCCAGATGCCGAACAGAATTAGGAGTGGAATCCACCAGGTGGCGAACGACCAGAACACAACCGAAAGTCCGACGAGGAACGGTCGAAGCTCCGCCACGTACGTGGCCGCGTGGCCGCCGTGCAGCGCGAGGATCCCGGCGGCAGCGCGGATACTGATGGCCATCGCCCCCATGGCGATCCAGTAGGCGGGGCCCATCTCTGCGGGAGTGACTTCGATCACGAGCAGGCGGAGGAAGACGATGACAATCAAAATGAGATACAGCATCACCCCGATCCCCCACAGGCAGATCGCCACGATCGGCAGGCCGGTGGCCAGCCAGTCCGACGGGGCGTGGGGGGTGAGGCCGGCCGCGATGATCGCAAGGGATTGGGTGCCCACTACCCACACCAGCCAGGTGCCGTTGAACTCTGCAAGCACGGGACGGTGTGCCCTGGCGACGATCGACCAGGGCAATCCGTATGTCAATACCAGCCAGATGATTGCGGCGGCCATGCCGAGCCCAAGAGCAACTGTCGTATGACCGGCCATGAGAAAGCGCACTGCGAGGACGTCGGTGCCGGCCACCACGGTGAAATACGCCATCGCCGTCGTAGGGTCGCGCAGGCTCTCGAGAGCCCACGCGCTGAATGATATGAACCGGATGGCATAGGCGGCGACCAGGAGCAGGAACGCGAAGATGGTCACGCCGAGGCTCACCTGGGAGAACACACGGAAGCCAAGCAGGTCCGTTCCCACGGAAACGATGCCGCTGGCCATGACCCATGCGAAGTAGCCCGAATCGAGAGTGGCAAGGGCGCGCGCCAGCAGGCCTGCCGGGGGGGCGGGCATGCGCCGATTTCCGGACTTCGATGCAGCCGCCTGGGATGGGCGCGTCCAGTCGGGCATGCCGCTCCTGTCGCCGTGGTCGGGGTGCACGCTCACCGTGAGACCCACCGTGCGATGCTTCGCCTTCCGGCCTCCACCATCCGCAGAGCTCAGTACCGGGTGCCGATACTGCGCCAGCGACGACCGCTTGTCCCTGGCTCATTTGGATGGGCGGCGACGCGGGAGCGATACACGACGAAGGGTCGCCACAGATACCACACCGGGTAGCTCCATGCATGCACCAACCGGCTGAACGGCCACACGATGAGGATCGCCCACGCTGCGGTGGCATGCACCTGATAGAGCAATGGTGCATTGGCGATGGCTCGGACATCCGGATTGGCCACGAACAGTCCGCGGAACCACAGAGCAACGCTCTGTCGATAATCGTAGGCGGAGCCGAGGAGATTGACACCCACGGTCTCGGCGATACCGAGCGCGATGACGATGGCGAGCAAGATGAGCGTCAGCCAGTCGACAGCGCTGGTGGTGGCCCGCACCCGGGGTACGAACAGCCGCCGGTAGGCCAGGAAACCGATCCCGACGACGATCCCGACCGCGGCGGCAGTCCCGGCCGCGGCCGAGAACCAGTGGTAATAGTTCTCGGGAATACCGACAGCATGAGTCCAGCTCTCGGGGATCAGAATGCCGATCACGTGACCGGCGATTGCACCGAAGGTAGCGTAATGGAATATGGGCGAGCCCCACTTGAGCAGTTTCTTCTCCTGGAGCTCGGTGGATCGGCTCGTCCAGCCGAACTGGTCGTAGCGGTAGCGCCAGACGTGCCCGATGACGAACGTCGTCAATGCCAGGTAGGGCAGGATGACCCACCACAACAGTTGGAAGCCGGTGATGCCCTGGGTGCCGCTCAACGTCGGGTCGGTCCCATGGCGACGAATTCCGGTGGGGCGAACGGCTCGAGACCGACCCGTTCCGACGGTGGGCCCTGGGCCCGGTACCGATGGACGGCTTCCCTGTCAGCTCGCGAGGGTACCCCCAAGGTATCCCCCACCGCGCTCACCGTTTCGGCATAGGGGCTGTCCTCCGAGGCGAGGTCGATACTCAGCGTGTCTATGGCGGCGCGATGCTCTCTGAGAAGCGCTGCCCCGGTGGAGGATTGTGCCGCCAGCTCTAAGAGCGCCGGAAGAAAGTCCGGAAGCTCGTTGGGTACCACCCGAACGCCCGCCTGTCTGTACGCCTCGATGAGGGCAGCCAGTGCCATACCGCGCTCGCGGGTGTCGCCATGGCGGTAATACGTAAGGTGCAATGTACGCCGACGTCGGAGGTCGAACACCTCGACGTAGGATGCCGCCGCTTCCATCCTCGACATACCTGCCAGCCACGCCCGTGTCCGCTCGAGCCGGCTGGTAACCGAGCCTTTCGGTAGTCGGCCCAATGCGTCAGCAACGGCGATCAGATCTTCGGCGTAATTGCCCTCGGGGTAACTGAGCAACACCGACGCACAGCCAAATACCACACGCGCTTCAGACCGTTTCACAGTGCTCCTCCCGTTGCCGGCGTTTCGTTCACCAACAGGTGCAGGCGTCCCGTCGCGTCCCGTCCGGCTACCGCCACATCGTCCGAGTCCCGGCGGTTCAGGTGAAAGCTCTCGACCCCCGAGCCATCGTCCTCCGTTCCACCCATACCCGGCCCTCCGTCGGTGTCGAGCGAGCAGCCAGTTTGGGCATGCTGGGCCAAAAGCCTGCCCGCTTGCTCGGCATGGGCAGGAGGGATGACGTAGCGATCCTCGTAGCGTGCAATGGCCAGTAGCCGGAACAGGTCCTCGGCGTCATCCTCGGTCAGCCCCACGTCGGATAGATCGACGTCGGGATGTTGGCCGAGCTGGTTGGCCCGCATGACCGTGCGTACCAGGGCCAATCGCCGCAAGGCGTCACGAACCGGGGAGATGCGTCCGGCGGTGAACAGATTCGCCAGATATTCGAGTGGTATGCGCAACGTGTCGATGGCCCCGAATATGACATCGGCATTCTCTTCGTACCCGACCGCTGTAGCCGCGTCTGCAACCGGGGAGAGTGGCGGTATGTACCAGACCATCGGCATCGTCCGGTATTCAGGGTGCAGTGGCAGTGCCACCCGATGCCGCATAATGAGGGCGTAGGTAGGTGAGCGTTGAGCGGCCACCACCCAATCATGCGGGATACCCTGAGCCTCCGCAGCTGCCGCCACCTCAGGGTCATTGGGATCGAGGAAGACATCACGCTGCGCTTCGTAGAGATCCTCGGCATCGGGTGTCGCTGCCGCGGCCATCACGGCATCGGCGTCGTACAACATGAGGCCTAGGTACCTCAGTCGGCCCGGGCATGTCTCCGAGCAGATGGTGGGCAATCCGGCCTCGATGCGCGGGAAGCAAAGCGTGCACTTCTCTGCCTTGCCGGTTCGGTGATTGAAGTACACCTTCTTGTACGGGCACCCCGACACGCAGAAGCGCCAACCCCGACATCGGTCCTGGTCGACGAGGACGATGCCATCTTCCTCACGCTTGTACATGGCACCTGACGGGCACGATGCCACACACGACGGATTGAGGCAGTGCTCGCAGATACGCGGCAGATAGAACATGAACACCGATTCGAAATCGAGTTTCACCTTCTCGGACATCGCCTCGATGTTCGGATCGTGGAGCGCCCGGGCTGGGGCGCCAGCCAGATCGTCCTCCCAGTTCGCTCCCCACGAAGGGACCATGTCACGACCGGTAAGTGCCGACCGGGCCGACACGCTTGGTGATTTGGTACCTGCGGGGGCGGTGATCAGTCGGTCATAGTCGTAAGTGAACGGGTCGTGGTACTCGTCAATGGTGGGAAGATCAGGGTTGTAGAAGATGGACGCTAAACGGCGCAGTCGGCTACCTCCTCGAAGTCGGAGCCGTCCCTTGCGGTCGAGTTCCCAACCACCCTTCCATTGCTCCTGGTCCTCGTAGCGAGCTGGGTACCCGAGTCCGGGCTTCGTCTCGACGTTGTTGAAGTAGACGTACTCGGTACCCGGCCTGTTCGTCCATGTTTGTTTGCACGTGACCGAGCAGGTATGGCATCCGATGCACTTGTCGATATTCATGACCATGCATACCTGGGCCATGATGCGCATCAGAACTCCACCACCTGTGATCGACGTCGGATGACGGCAATCTCGTCGCGCTGCGATCCGGTCGGACCGTAGTAGTTGAACCCGTAGGACAGTTGTGCGTAGCCGCCGATCATGTGCGTTGGCTTCATGATCGTGCGGGTAAGTGAATTGTCGGTACCGCCGTGAAGCCCCGACCCTTCGGAGATCGGCATCTGCAAATGGCGATCCACTGCGTGGTACATCAACACTGTCCCCGGTGGGACCCGATGGGTCACCGCAGCTCGGGCGACCGTGACGCCGTTCCGGTTGTATGCCTCGATCCAGTCGTTGTCGGAGACTTTCACTCGTTGTGCGTCGAGGTCATTGATCCAGATGACCGGACCACCTCGGAACAGGTTGAGCATATGCAGGTTGTCCTGGTACTCGGAGTGGATCGACCATTTCGAATGAGGTGTCAAGAAACGCGCTACCAACTGCTCCTCGCCAAGGTCGGCACGACGCTGATCGCCGAACGTACCCCCGAGGTCGAGCGGGGGACGGTAGGTGGGCAACATCTCGCCCAATTCGGCCATCCATTCGTGGTCGACGAAGAAATGCTGGCGACCCGTGAGGGTGTGCCACGGCTTCAGGCGCTCCACGTTGATGGTGAACGGGGAGTACCGTCGACGTTCGGACTCACATCCGGACCACTCGGGTGAACAGATCACCGAGCGGGGCTGGGTCACGGTATCGGCGAACGTGATGCGATCCCCGGCGCGCTCGTGGGCCAGATCGGAGAGTTGCACACCAGTGCGGCGCTCCAGGTTTTCGAATGCCGCCACGGCAAGCCGGCCATTGGTCGTTCCCGACATGGCCAGGATGGCTTCGCAGAAGAGGTCATCGCGGTCGATGCGAGGGCGCCCATTGCCGACACCACCCCGAATCACCCCGTTCTTGCTACGCAGGTAGCCGACCTCCTCGCCCACCGGCATGGCGATGCCCTTGGTGGTTGCTCCGAGCTCATCCACCAACGGACCCAACGCCTTCATACGCTCTGCGAGGTGCGGATAGTCCCGTTCCACCACCACTATTCGAGGCATCGTCTTGCCCGGTATGGGTTCGCATTCGCCTGCAGCCCAGTCGAGCGCTCGCCCTCCGGGTTGAGCGCATTCATCAGGGCTGTCGTGGAGCAATGGAATGGCAACGACGTCGTGGCGGACTCCGAGACGCGTTTCGGCAAGGTGAGAGAATTCAGTAGCCAAATCGTTGAAGATGTCGAAATCCGACCGCGTCTCCCAGGGCGGTGCGATCGCCGGATTGAACGAGTGGACGAACGGGTGCATGTCGGTTGTGGATAGATCGTGCTTCTCGTACCACGTCGACGCTGGGAGCACGACGTCGGAGTAGATGGCCGTTGATGTCATTCGGAAGTCGATGTTGACCAACAGGTCGAGCTTCCCCTCCGGGGCCTCGTCGTGCCACACGACCTCGCTTGGTCGTGACTCCGGCGGGCATTCCGAGGCAGCCACGGCATTATCGGCACCGAGTAAATGGCGCAGGAAGTACTCGTGGCCCTTGCCCGATGAACCCAAGAGGTTGCTGCGCCAGACGGTCAGCACGCGGGGGAAATTGGCCGGATCGTCCGGATCTGATGCCGCGAACTGCAGGCGCCCGGATGTGAGCTCGTCAACGACGTACTCAGCGGCATCTTTTCCGGAGCCAGCCGCCTCGTCGGCGAGCTTGAGCGGGTTTCTGTTGAAGGTCGGATGCGAGCCCAGCCAGCCGAGTCTTGCCGCATATGCATTGAGGTCGGCCGCTGAGCGCCCTGTGAACCGGCCATCACCGAGTGGGCTCGACAGCGTGTCGGCGTGGGCACCCTCGTATCGCCATTGATCCGATGCGAGGTACCAGTACGGAGTAGCCGGCATGTGGCGGGTCGGCCGTGCCCAGTCATAGGCGAAAGCCAAGGTGAACCAACCGGTCAGCGGACGGACTTTCTCCTGGCCGACGTAGTGCGCCCAACCTCCCCCGTTCACTCCCTCGCAGCCACCCAACATCAACAGAGACAGGAACGTCCGGTAGATTTGATCCGAGTGGAACCAATGGTTGGTGCCTGCCCCCATGGCAATCATCGAACGACCTCCGGAAACCTCGGCGTTGCGAGCGAACTCACGTGCTACCCGGGTGCACGAGGCCGCCGGAACCGAGGTGATCTTCTCTTGCCAGGCGGGCGTGTAGGGAACGTCGGCGTCATCGAACGAGGTGGGCCACTCGCCGGGGAGCCCGGGCCTCGACACGCCGTATTGGGCCATCACCAGGTCGAAGACCGTAGTGACCAGGCGACCGGCCACCCGCACCGCCGGTACTCCCCGTTGGAGCACGCTGCCACCCTCACCATCTCCCACGTCGAACCGGGGCATATCGACGGCCAGTGTCTCGGACCCGGGTCGCCCGAACAGACTGAGTACCGGTTCCACGCCTTCGAGGCGGAGATTCCAGCGCCCCATGTCCTGGGCGTTCCAGCGAAAGCCCAGCGAGCCGTTCGGCACTGCCGGTGTGCCGGTACGTTCGTCCAAGACCACCGTTTTCCATTCCGCTCCTTCATCCGCCTCGCCTAGGTCGCTGGCGGTCAGAAAATGGTCGGGTACGTAGTTCCCGTCGCGCTCTCGCAACGACACCAGGAATGGCAGGTCGGTGAAGGTGGTGGCGTACTCGGCGAACCGTGGAGTCAGTCGATCGCGATAGAATTCGGTGAGCATGACGTGCCCCATGGCCATGGCCAGGGCACCGTCCGTCCCCGGATTGGCGGCCAGCCAGTCGTCTGCGAACTTCGTGTGGTCCGAGTAGTCGGGGGAGACGACCACGACCTTCTGGCCCCGGTAGCGGGCTTCGGTCATGAAGTGGGCGTCCGGGGTGCGGGTAATCGGGAGGTTGGTTCCCCAGAGGATCAGATACGTGGCATTCCACCAGTCTGCCGATTCGGGTACGTCGGTCTGATCGCCGAACACCTGGGGAGAGGCGATGGGGAGGTCGGCGTACCAGTCGTAGAACGAGAGGATGGTGCCACCTAGTAGCGAGTAGAACCGGGTACCAGCCGCATAGGACGCCATCGACATGGCCGGGATCACGGTGAACGCGGCAGTCCGGTCCGGGCCGTACTCAGCCACGGTGTGCACGTGGGCCGCCGCCATGAGCTCGAGTACCTCGGGCCACGGCGCCCGCACGAACCCACCTCGGCCACGGGCCTGCTTGTATCGACGCGCGCGTTCCGGATCGCCGGTGATCTCGGCCCAGGCGGCAACGGGATCGTCGAGACGGTCCCGGGCTTCTCTGAACATCTCGAGCAGTTCACCGCGCACGTAGGGGTAGCGAACGCGCGCCGGCGAGTACGTATACCACGAGAACGATGCTCCCCGGGGACAGCCTCGTGGTTCGTATTCGGGAGAGTCCGGGCCGACCGAGGGATAGTCGACGGCCTGGGTCTCCCACGTGATAATCCCGTCCTTGACGAATATTCGCCACGAACACGAGCCGGTGCAGTTCACACCGTGGGTGGAACGCACCACCTTGTCGTGGCGCCACCGCTCGCGGTAGAACTCCTCGGCTTGGCGCCCACCGCGACGATGCACCTCGCGACCATCGGATGTCGGTTCTCCGGGCTGAAGGTACCGGGCCGGGCGGACCAGACCGGAGTCGGCAAGGAGGCCAGTTTGGCCGGTACCAGTCTGGTCGCCGAAGCCGGATGGGTTCTTCGGGTTCACACGTTTGGGCATGGTTCACGTCTCCCGGCCTGGCCGTTGGGAGCCTACGGATCCAGGATCACTCCCGCACCCGAGGCACCACCTGCCAGCATCGTTTCAGCGCATTTTCCTAGCGTCAAGTGATAATACCCATAACCCGCTGCACCCCGAATGCAGGAGGGAGCACTCGACGGCCGCGTTCCTCGATCTGCAACGTCAGGTACCGTCTGGGGTTGAACCGGCACGGTTAACGGTGGTCATGCATCCGAATACACCGCGTCACCGGGCTCCTCTCGGTGCCACGAACCGGAACGTCCTCCGGTCTTCTCCCAGACGCACAGGTCCTCGATGCTCAAATCGGGGTCCGACGACTTGCACATGTCGTAGATCGTCAGGGCCGCAACCGCTCCCGCGGTGAGTGCTTCCATCTCCACGCCCGTCCGGTCAACTGAGCCCACCTCCACCCCGATCGCCACGTGGTCTTCAGCCACCGTAAAGGTGATGTGGATGTCCTGGAGCAGAAGCGGGTGGCACAGCGGCAACAGTTGGGACGTCAGCTTTGCCGCCTGGATCCCAGCCACCCGAGCCGTCTCCAGTATGTCTCGAGCCGTCGCCCCCCCTTCGGCCAACTGAGCAGCCGTTCCCGGGCGCATGACGACACGGCACGCAGCGCGAGCAAGCCGACAGGTCACGGTCTTCGCAGTGATGTCCACCATGTGCGCGTGACCCCGTCTGTCAAGGTGGGTGAACGCGCCTTTCATAATGGATCGACCTGTGTCTTCGGACCAGCGGTCTCCGTCTGGCTCGCGACAGCGGATCGGTCAGTCACCGAGGGAAGCGGCGAGGTGCTCGGCGGCAAGACGGGCCGTCTGCGGGTCAGAGCCGGAACGGCCGACGAGCCAGCAGGAAATGGGAGCCGCGGTTCGTTGCGAGGCCCTCGCGGCGGTGCCGGCCAGGTCGAGCAAGTCCTCGATGTCCTGGTCGGTCGGTGCGGGCAACCCGAGTTCGGCTGCGAACCTGCGTATCCACTCGCGATCCGTGATCGTCACAACCGGTAATGATAGACGCATGGATAGGCTGCAGGCGAAGGTCATCACCGTCTCGGATAGCGCGTTCGCCGGTGAACGACCGGACCGAACGGGTCCGCTACTGGTGGGCGGTCTCGAGGCGGCAGGGTTCGTCGTCACGGAACGCTTGACGGTTCCCGATGGCATTCGAGAGGTTTCCGATGCGCTGCGGATCGCGGCCAAGGGATTCAGCGGGCTCGTGTTGACGACCGGGGGCACCGGCTTCGGTCCCCGAGATCTCACTCCCGAAGGCACCCTGGCCGTGCTCGACAGGGAAGCTCCTGGTCTCGCCGAGGCCATGCGATCGGTCAATCCACTCGGTCGCCTCACCCGTGGGCGGGCCGGGACGGTAGGGCGGTGCCTCGTGCTCAACGTTCCCGGCTCTCCCGCCGGTGGCATGGAGTCCCTCGAGGCAGTGCTCGACGTGCTCCCCCATGCACTGGCGCTCCTCGCCGACAACGGAGCGGCGCACCCCGGGCCGCCGACCGAACCGGCCCGGCCTGTCGATCCCGGTTGAGCGACCCCAGGCATCCGACCACGCTCCGACCGGTGGCCCCGGCGTCATCATCCACCGGAGACCGGTGGCAGGACGGCAAGCTCGTCCGTCGCACAGAGCCGATGGTCGGCACCAACAGGCTCACCGTTAACCCACACCCTCGAATGTTCGAGGACTCCCTCAAAGCCAGGACCGAATCGGTCTGACGCTACTCGCAGGACATCGCCGACACTCTCCCCGGGAAGCTCGCACACCGAGGTCCCGGCTGCTTCCCGTGCCGCAGCGAACAGTCGGAGCTGCACCATCGCGTCAGCCCCCGATCATCGACATCGAGCGCTCCGGACGGAGGAATGTCGGGTCGTTGATCCCGTGGCCCGGGAGCTTCGCCCATATCGCACGACGGATCATGAGGGCGAGGTCGTCCTCCGTGCCGCCTTCCCGGAGGACCTTTCGCACCGACAGCTCATCGTGAGCGAAGAGGCAGTTGCGGAGCGAGCCGTCCGCGGTCACGCGCAACCGGTCACAGGTACCGCAGAACGGACGGGTCACACTGGCGATGACGCCGATCTCGCCGTTCCCGTCCACGAAACGGTAGCGCTCGGCTGGTTGGGATGCATCGAGGCCAGACGCCGGCATCGCTTCGAGCGGCCATCGGGCGTGGATGCGCGCCACGATCTCGTCGGCCGGGACCACGAGGTCCCGCCGCCACGCGCCATCAGCGTCGAGTGGCATGAACTCGATGAAGCGCACGGGTCGACCGGTGGACCGGGCGAACTCGGCGAACGATTCCACCTCGTCATCGTTGACGCCGACGATGGGCACGACGTTCACCTTCACCGGATCGAGCCCCGCCGCCTCCGCCGCGTCCATGGAGGCGAGCACCGGGGCCAGCTGCCCGCGCCGTCGGATGCGGGCGAACCGCTCGGGTGAGAGCGAGTCACAGCTCACGTTGACCCGGTGCAGCCCGGCCGCGGCCAGCGAGGGGGCCAGACGGGCCAGCTCCGACCCGTTGGTGGTGAGCGACAGGTCATCGAACCCGAGGGCGGCCAGGCGGCCCACCAGATCGGGCACGCCCTGGCGGACCAGCGGCTCCCCTCCGGTGATCCGCACCGAGGTGATGCCCAGTCGGCGCGCCACCGCCGCCGCCCGGACGATCTCGTCGAACCCGAGGATCTCCGACCGGGGCAGGAAGGTCACCCCCTCTTCGGGGAGGCAGTGGACGCAGCGGAGGTTGCACCGGTCCGTCACGGAGATCCGCAGGTCTCTATGGATCCGTCCGAACCGATCGATGAGTGGACCCGTGGTCGGCATGGCGTCGACCACGCTCCTGTCGGGCCGGGGCCTGATCACGACCGGTACCCGGGGGTCTGCAATGGGGGCGGCCGGTGGCGAGCCGGAGGCCATTGGGAGAGGTCCGGTTGTCATTGATCACTCCTGCCGTCGGGCACCGCGTCGGGCTCCAGCAGGATCACGGACACCACCTCTCCGGTGTCCATGCCTTCGCCGTCGGGCAGGACAGCGAGCGCATTGGCCAGAGCCGTGGACCGGAGTTGATGCGAGCCCTGCCCGGCGATCGGTCGGACCACGAGGGTGCCCGCGTCCACGCCGGCCAGCACGCGAACGAGATGCACCTTGCCGTCACGGCGGCGCCTGAGAGGTTCAGCGGCGGTGGCGTTCCATCGGGGCCGGTCGAGGACGGAGTGCCCCATCATGAACCGGACGGCTCCCCGCGCCAGCAACTCGAAACTGACGAGAGCGGACACGGGATTGCCCGGTACGCACAGGACCGGCGTCCCCGCGCTGCCGATTGTGGCGAACCCGAATGGCTTGGCCGGCTTGATGGCGATTTCCATCCAATGGGCCGATCCCCCCGATAGCCTGCCAAGGACCGTTTTCATATGGTCGGCGACGCCCACGCTCACTCCGCCTGACGTGATGATCGCATCGCACGTGGAACGTGCGCCGTCGAGTGCTGATTGGATGTCGACTTCCTCATCTCCGACGATACCGAGGTCGATCGGCTCGCACCCGGCCCCCGACACCAGGGCGAGGAATGCGTGACGGTTGGAATCCCGTATCTTCCCGTCCCCCAGTTCCCCCGATCCCGATTGCAATTCGTCACCCGTGGACAAGACACCGACACGCGCCCGTGGATAGACCGTTACTTCTCGTACCCCGAGGCTTGCCAGTACCCCGATGTGTGCCGGTCGTATCTCCGTGCCTGCGTCGAAGACCAGGCTGCCCCTGGTCACATCCTCGCCCGTGTGCCGGACATGCTGACCGACCTGTACGCCAGCTTCGAGTGTCACGTCATCGCCATCGATAACGGCATGCTCGACCATGCACACGGAATCGGCCCCGGGTGGCAACGGGGCCCCGGTGGTGATCGTCATGGCCTGGCCCGGTCCGAGCGGCGTGGTGGCCGGGTGCCCGGCGGCGATCCGGCCGACCAAGCGCAGGGAGCCTGGTACCTCTCCGATATCGGCGGCACGAACGGCATAGCCGTCCATTGCCGCATTGGCGAAGGACGGGATGTTCTCGGAAGCGATCACCTGGGTGGCGAGCACGGTGCCTAGTGCCTGATCGAGAGGCGCGGGTCGAGGTGTTAGGCGATGCAGCGCAGCCAAGAGCTGGTCCCGGGCGGCCTCGAGCGAGACGGTGGGGCCTGGTCGGGCGAACTCGGCCACCGCGTCAGGTGCTCTCGGCCAGGTCGGCGACCTCGCTCAACTCATGGGCGCAGAGACCCCAGTCAGCGCCTCCTTCCCACACCTCGCGCTTCCAGATGGGGACGGTGGCCTTCAGGGTGTCGATGCACCAACTCGACGCGGCGAACGCCTCTTGCCGGTGGGGTGCCGAGACCGCGACAACCACCGAAGTCTCGCCAACGAAAAGCGTCCCGACCCGGTGGAGCAGTGCCACCCGCCCGAGTACCTGCCACCGGTCAAGCGCGGCCTCGGCCACATTCCACAAGCGCGGCTCGACCTGATCGACGAATGCTTCGTATTCGAGGCACGTCACTCCGGGCCGTCCTTCCGAGCGGTCCCTGACGGTCCCGCAGAAGAGGTTGACCGCCCCACACTCCGGTGACGCCACCCAGGCAGCCACGTCCTCGATCCGTAGTTCCCCTTCGGTGACCTGCACCCAGATCACCGACGAATCGCGAACGCGCATGGCTCCAGTGTATGACCACAAAATCTCCCCTCCCTCTCGACCGGAAGAACCGGCCTGCTCACTGGCGCCCTCAGGCGTTGCCGGTCGGGGAGATTCCGAGCCTGGCCAGATCTTCGGGGGTGTCGACGTCGGCGAAGGCCGAGCCTCCGGTGAGGTGGCCCCACGCGTCCTCCTCGAGGAACAGGGTGCCTTCACCGAAGCAGGACCGCAACGACCGCTCCCCGGATGCCGCCGCTGCCACCGCTCGGTCCAGGTCGGTAACTGACCAGCGCGCGCAGAGAGGCTGACGCCGCCCTCCCACACGTGGCACGACCGACCCCGAATACGGCCACTTCGCCACCAGGCGCAGCACCTCGACGGTCACCAACGGGAGATCGCCGGCGACGACGAGTACCGGACCCCGGTGGCCGACGCGTTTCAACTCGGCCCACCCGGCGACGATTGCCACCAAGGGACCATGGCCAGGTGGCTCCTCCCGCACCGCCCGTAGGCCCGAATCCCCGGGTCCCACCTCGATGACGGGTGACGCCACGACCGCGACCTTGGAGCCGATCAGGTCCGCCAGCCGGCGCCCTTCGATGAGCAGCGTCGTCTTCGACTCACCCATGCGTCTGCTGGCGCCACCGGTGAGGAGGATGCCGGCCACCCCGTCAGAATTCCCGTTGCCGGCCATGGTTCAAGGCTAGGCCGAAGTTACGTTTGAACCGCTCAGCTACGTGCCGCCGGTCGAGTGGGAGCTGCACTACCGACTCACCCAACTGCGAGCCGCATAACCAAGCGTCCGGCGGGCGGAGTGAAGCTCAAGGCGACCTGTCCGCATAAGTCGACCTGGGAGCGGAGGTGCTCGATGTCTGCACTGCTCTCGTAACCGCCAACCAGTATCAACGCGATGCAGACGAGGGACTTGCCAGGTTCAGGGCTCGTTCGCTGGGAATAGGGATGCTCGCCGAGGGGTGCTGACCGAATCCCAACCAGTCGGCAACATTACCCTGGGCATGGAGCCCGTCGCGGCAGGCGACCCGGCCACCCCCGGATGTCACAACCTCCGGAGGTGCTGGTAGTTTCTGTTTCGTTGATGCCCTTCTTGTTCTTGCTCCCGATTGGTTCACATCCCTCAGAATCCCAGGCCGGAACGGCACGTCAGCGGATATGCGCCTTTCAGGTCATACGGCCGCGCGGATGACCGGAGCTAAAGCGGCAACATGATGTCGATCCGTGAACCAAGCGGAGCACCCAACGCTCCTTTCCCGAACTCCGGCGGTCCTCCTGTGTTGGATCCGACTTCCCTCCTGGTCGACCAGTTACAGGCCTTTGACGACTCTCGCAGTCGCTGTCCCATCGCCGTCAACGCACGGCTTGGCATAGCTGTCCTCAGCCACGCCGAGGTCGTTCGCATTCTCGACGATCCTGAGACTTTCTCGAGCGCAGTCTCGGCGCACCACGCCGCCGTTCCGAACGGGTTCGACCCACCGAAACATACGATGTATCGCGAGCTCATCAATCGCTACTTTACGCAGCAGAAGACAGCCGAATTCGAGCCCGACTGCAAGAGGGTGGCCACTGAACTGGTTGACACTCTTCCGTGCGACGAGCCGGTCGAGGTCATGAGCCGCTTCGCGCTGCACTTCGCCATGCGGGTGCAGCGTCGCTGGTTGGGCTGGCCGCCTTCGAGCGAGCCGTCACTACGGGAATGGATAGTTCGCAGGCACCACGCGACGCTTGATAACGACCCAGTGGCGCGAGGCGCCATCGCCGAAGAGTTTGACGGGGTCATCATGGGAGTACTCTCTGACCGTCGTTCGACGACTAGCCCGCGGCTGGATGACCTGACTCAGGAATTGCTCGACGAGCGAATCGAAGGTCGGCCGCTCACGGATCCTGAGCTCATCTCCATCATGCGGAACTGGACGGTGGGAGAGCTCGCTACCATCGCAGCAAGCGTAGGCATCGTCATCCGGCATCTTGCCGTTCACCCGGTGCTCCAGAATCGCCTTCGTCGACACCCGGAGCTGATCTCAATGTCGATCGACGAAATCCTTCGGATCGTGCCACCGCTGATTTCCAATCGACGGGTCACGACACGAGTCGTAGATGTGGGTGGCTTTACGATTCCTCGGCACGAACGCGTGACTGTGCTGTGGGCTTCTGCAAATCGGGACGAGTTGGTCTTCGGGTCGAGTAACGAATTCGATGCTGCCGGCCATGCCCCCGACAATCTGCTCTACGGCCGGGGCATACACCAATGCCCAGGCGCTGGGCTAGCTCGAATGGAACTCCGGGTAGTGACGGAAGTACTGCTCTCACGCATGACCTCCATCGATCTCGCCGAAGACGTACCGGATCCGGCTCCCTTCCCCGATGGTGGTTACCGATCCGTGTCAGTGCGTTTCTCAAGCACTTGATCGTGCAATGTATGCTCTGAATCTCGGAGTCTGGATCCAGCGATACTAGTTACACGAGTTCTTGGAGTTGGCCGCTGCAGTCGCCCTGCTCATCGACTTCCCCGCTCTGGACGCCGACGCGCGGTCGAAGCTCGCTGTCCGATATCAACCCGCTCACAAGGCGCAAACGGTTTCTCACAACAGGGATGGATTCCAACCCCCCGCACCTTAAGTTGGGGCAAGTCTCCTCCGTGTTCTCCGGGTGGATCACTGGATATCGAGGTATCGATGACCAGAAAGCTCGGTGCGGGCCGGTCGTAGTTGCACTTCGGCTCCACATTTCCCAACGAACCTCGGCCAGCGCATCGGCGATTGAGGACCTCGTGTTGGAAGCGACCTAGTGGTAGGTCCGATGCGCCGTCGAACCCAAAGCGACGTGTCCGAGCAAGTCGACCCGGGCCGATAGGTGTTCTATGTCGGCACAACAACAACCGCCCCCGCCGACGAGCATCAGCGCTCTGTCGCCGAGGGCCTTGCACCGGTGCCAGCGTGAGCAACCTGCGCCGTGTTTCCGAGTCCCGCCAGACCGTTTCGTCAGGTCTTTCCGAGGCTACTGTCCGCCGTTCGCAGGAAAGGTGTCGACCTGTGTGGCCTTCACCGATGCCCACACAGGCGATCCCTCGGTCAGCCCGAGCTCGGCCAGGGATATCGCCGTGATCTCCGCGGCCACCGGCACCGGATCGCCGAGGAGCACACGGGCCCGATCGCCGATGAGGTGGATCTCGCTGACTCGGGTCGGCCACATGTTCCGAGGACTCCCGTCGGGTCGATCCAGGTGTAGAGAGATGCTCTGGGGGGCGATGACCACGAGCGTCTCACCGTTCGCCCGACTGGCAGCTTCCAGGGTAGCGCCGTTAGCCAGGACGATGGTCGTCCCACTCGCGCTGGCGCTGAGCAGGTTGAGACCCATCAGCCCGGCGATGTAGCTGCTGCGGGGGCGCGTGGTGATCTCCTTCAGCGTCCCCTGTTGAGTAATGCGCCCGGCCTCGATGATGACGAGGCGATCAGCGATAGCGGCGGCGTCGAGGGGATCGTGGGTCACCAAGACGCACGCACCGGTGAATGCGGCCAAATGGCGCCGGAGCTGGTGACGGACCGCACCACGGGCACCCGCGTCCAGCGCTGCCATGGGCTCGTCGAGGAGGAGAAGCTGCGGGTCGGTGGCTAGCACGCGAGCCAGTGCCACCCGCTGGGCCTCTCCACCCGAGAGTTGATGAGGCTTTGCCTGGGCCCGGTGGGCCACCTCCATTCGGCCGAGCCACTTGAGTGCACGGCCATTGGCCTCGGATTTGTTCGTGCCCCGACTGCGGAGGCCGAACGCGACGTTGGCAACGGCGGTGAGGTGGGGAAAGAGTAGATAGTCCTGGAAGATCATCCCGCACTGACGACTTTCCGGGGCAACCAGCACCTTGGCCGCCGGATCGTCAAGAACCCGGCCGTCCAGCGTGATGTGTCCACTGCTCAGGGGCTGCAGCCCGGCCAGGGTGCGGAGCAGCGTTGTCTTGCCGCTGCCGTTGGGGCCGAGCACGGCGACCACCTCGCCGTCGGCCACGTCTAGATCCAGGTGGAGTTCGAACTCGCCCACGGCGACGCTGATCTCTGCATCGAGGCTCATCGCCTGATGGCGCCGAGCCATCTGCCTCGGAGTGCGACCAGCACGACAATGGAGAATGTTAGCAACGCCAGCGACATGGCGATGGCGACCCCTTCGTTACTCTGGAGTTCGAGGTACACGGCCAGCGGCAATGTCTGTGTTCGGCCCTGGATGTTCCCCGCGAAAGTGATCGTGGCGCCGAACTCACCGAGCGCACGTGCCCAGGTGAGTGCCGCACCTGCGATCAGTGAGGGGGCGATGATGGGGAGGGTCACGTGGCGGAAGGTCCGCCACCGTCCGGCACCGAGGTTGGCGGCGGCCTCCTCGTAGCGTCCGTCCATCGAGTGCAAGGCTGCTTCCACGGTGATGATCAGGAACGGCATGGCCACAAAGGTCTCGGCCAGAACCGCACCGGCGGTGGTGAACGGGAACTGGATGCCGAACAGGCTGTAGAGAGGTCGGCCGAGGAGCCCGTCCCGTCCGAAGGCCAGCAGGAGGGCCACGCCACCGACGACCGGTGGGAGCACCATGGGCAGGATGGCCAATGCCCGGACCAGGTTGCGTCCGGGAAGTTGGGTGCGGGCGAGCACCCAGGCCAGAGGCACGCCGAGTATCAACGAGAGCCCCGTAGCCCACAACGAGCAGACCAGCGACAGCTTCAAGGCGTCGAGAGCGACCGGGGTGGTGAGGTCCTGCCACAGCGTGCCCCATGACACCTTCGTCAGGAGCCCGATCAGGGGAACGGCCAGAAACGCCACCGTCAACGAGGCGGTGGCGACGACGAGAACGGGCGGCCGCCGGCTCCGTTGCGGACCGGGCCCTGGCCGGCGGTTCAACGGGGTGGGAGGAAGCTGGCTGCCCGAAGCTGCTTCTGGCCGGTGGGACCGAGGACGTAAGCGATCCAGGCCAGGGACAGAGTCCGGTTCTTCGTTGACTTGACCACGGCGATGGGATAGCTGGTGGTGACGTTCAAGGAGGCCGGGATCGGGATTCCGACGCCCTGGTCGCCGACGGTCTTGGCATTGGTCACGTAGACGATGGCGGCATCGGCGTCACCGGTGGTCACCGCTTCGAACGTGGCGTCAACGTTCTCACCCAACGTGATCTTGGAGGTGGGGATGGTGACACCGGCGTTCTTCAGGGCCTGATCGGCTGTCGAACCGCACGGCGCAGTGCTCACGCAGATTGCCACCACGTTGGCCTTGGTCAGGTCCGTCAGGGAGTGGATGCCGAGCGGGTTTCCCGGCTTCACCACGATCTCCAGACTGTTGCGGGCGAAGGTCACGGGCTTTCCCAAGATGTCGCCGGCCTGCTGCACCGTTGCCATGTCCGAGGGGGAGGCCGAGGCGAACACGTCGGCTGGCGAACCCTGGGTCATCTGGGTTGCCAGCGCTCCCGACGAAGCGAAGTTGAACGAGATAGTTGTTCCCGGATGGGCCGACTGGAACTCGGTACCGAGCTGAGTGAAGGTGGCCGTCAGCGACGACGCCGCCGACACGGTGATGGAGCCCGTGAGCTTGGGCGTCGACGTGGTCGTCGCACCGGACGACCCGGA
This sequence comes from Acidimicrobiaceae bacterium, assembly GCA_003133325.1. Taxonomy (GTDB): domain Bacteria; phylum Actinomycetota; class Acidimicrobiia; order Acidimicrobiales; family RAAP-2; genus DASZIT01. The sequence goes on from PKXA01000069.1 coordinate 64,081, forward strand.
CGAACTGCTGCAGGCCGAGGACACGAGGGCCACCGTGGCGATCGCAGAGAGCGCCAACAGGTGACGATGCCGGTGGGTCTGGTGCCGGCGGGTGCTCATGTGGGTGATACCTCCATGATTACGTCAGTGGCTTTTACGACTGCGGTGGCCAGGTCACCCTCCTCGAGCCGGAGGTCGTCGGCGGCCTCGCGGGTGAGGAGTGAGACGATCCGAAAACGACCGGCCCGGAGCTCGATGACGGCGGTGAGCTTGTCCCGCTGGACGCTGGTAACGACACCGGTGAAGCGATTCCGAGCGGATTGGGAGAGAAGGAGTTCGGGCTCGTAGGCATCAACTTGCTCACGGACGAATCGGGCCAGCGATTTGCCGTCAACCATTCGATGCCTACCTTCGGAGCGAACGGTTTCAAGGCGCCCCTCGTCACACCAGCGACGCACGGTGTCGACGCTGACCCCGAGTAGCTCTGCGAGTTGACCAGATCGATAGTACGCCACGGTCCGCAAACCTAGCCACTTATTGCAGCAGCGTCTAGCTATTCTGACTACATACATTGATTTTGCGAGTATTTCTAGCCGAACTCATCGCACAACCAAGTTTTGTCTGGAAAGAATGACTGATGCCTCCCATGGAGGACCGGCCTTCGGGCGTGCGGCGTCCCCTGGCCGGCCGCTCCAGGAGGTGAGGGTGACGTCTCGCTGGCAGCAGAATCACCACCCGTATGTCACAAGGTGACGTTCGAGCTTCCGACGTCATCCCTGTTCAGGGACTTTCCGTCGGTAATGGCGTATTGAAGGTAGATGAGCACCCGAGGGGTGTCGCCGCCGTCGGTCGGGTCGATGAACGTGGTCCCGTGCCCCAGCGAGGTGCCGTAGCGGTCGAGAACGGTGGCGATTCGGGCCCGGAGCAAGGGGCGACCGGGGTTGAGCAGTTGCGCTCGGGGGCCAACCAATCGGTCCTTTTCCTAATTGGTGCGGCTGCAAACGGATTCCACAAATCCTCAGGTTACGTATCCCATAATAAATCCCATGATCCTGCAGGTTCCGAACAGGGAGACCAATTCAGTGAAAATGATAAGACCTGTTCAGGGTTCCTTTAGTGGTCTCCAGCATCCCCCTGACAGCGATCGATTCACTCTCTTTCTCCGCAGGTTACGGGTGCGCCTCCCCCTGCGTGCGCCAGACACCTGATCGATCCCGTGGTGACGATTTACCTACTCGTCCGCAGTCAGCGCCTTACCCAGGAAATCGGCGGCATCCCGGTCTCGCTCTGGGAGGAAGTGCGAATAGACCTTCAGCGTGGTTGAGGCATCCCGGTGCCCCAACCGACCGGCCACGGTCCTGACGTCGTGACCGCCGCCGATCATCTGGGTGGCGGCGAAGTGCCGCAAACCGTGGAGGTGAGTGTCCACGCCAGCCTTCGATGCAATCCTCCGGACATAGTGCGACACCGTGTCGGGCGAGATGGGCCGCTCAAGGTTGTAGCTGAGGACCGGCGTGTCATCGGTCAGTTCCACTCCGAGGTCTGCAGCCCGATCTTCATGCCGTGCCCGCTGACGGCGTAGAACTTCCTCACCGAAGGGATCGAGGGCGAGCACCCGACCGGCGTGAGTCTTTGTCCCCTTGGTTACCCACAGCCCGGACACTACCGCCACCGACCGCTCGATGGTCAATGTGGCCCGGTCGAAGTCCACGTCGCCCCACCGGAGTCCGCACAGTTCACCACGACGAGCCCCTGTGACGGCCGCGAGGGCGATGAATGTAGCCATGTCGGGATCGGCCTTGTCGGCTGTGGCAATCATCGCCTGGACGTCCTCAGGCGATGGTGCAACCTTCGGTGCCTGCCGCACTGACGGCGGCGTCGCCTTGTCGGCGGGGCTACTCGCGAGCTTGTCTTCCTTCACCGCCTGGGCCAGGGCTGCTGAGATCACCGCGTGGACGCGCCGCACCGATGATGCCGACAAGGGCCGTTCCCGGGTTCGGAGCGAGACGTACATGTCGTTGAGCATCCCGGCGTCAAGCCTTCGCAGCTCGACTTCGCCGAGGGCCGGTTTGATGATCTTCTCGACGGTGCGCTTGTGTTCCCGGACCGTCGTGGGCGACAGCTCCTTGAGGATGGTCGCCTTCGGGAGCCAGCGGTCCAGATACGTGCCAAACGACTCGGGCGGGCCGGTGTGGTCGACGGTACCGACCTCTATGACCAGCTCGCTGAGGGCGTCGTCGGCCAACTTGGCAGAGCCGTGGAAGTGCCTGGAGACGTACTTCGGCTTGCCAGTGATCGGCGACTTGCCGGCGTAGACCCGGAGCTCCCACACCGCCGATTTGCCACGTCCACGGACCAACCGCCTCGAACCCTTCATGGGTTCAACTCTATCGGTTTATGGGGTGGATATGGGGCAGTTGGCAGAATCGGTGATCCAAAACCACCTCTGAACTGGAGCCTGGGAGGAGAATCGAACTCCTGACCTACGCATTACGAATGCGTTGCTCTACCGACTGAGCTACCCAGGCGCGAGGTGCCACGCTATCCGAACCCCGGAGACTACGATTTCGCCGTCCCTCTCCCGCGTCGTCCGACTCACAACCGGAACGGGGAACGCTGTTCAGTTCCCCAGTCCCGACAATCTGGTCATCAGCGCTTCCATCAACAGGGCCTCGTTGGGGTTGCGTCCAAGCACGCCGGCAGCCCGCTCGATCGCCTCCACGTCATCCACCAACTGGCGGCTGTCAGCTTCGGCACCGGGCGAACTGGTGCCGGTGGGTCCATCGGCGGCGGTCAGCAGTCGGTCACGGTAGACCCCGGCCAAGGTGGCCAGCCCCGTCCTCAGCTCGTCGGTCCTCCATCGCCGCTCTTCGCGCTTGTGTTGATCCTCGACATCCTTGCGGCCCGGGATGCCCTTGGCCCCCACGGCTTCGGCCCGCTCGGAGAGCGATGCCAGTTCAGCGACGTGTTGCTCTCTCAATGGGCCCAGCACCTCGTCAGCCGAGTTGAGCAACTCGGCGGCCACCATGGCGGCGGCCGCGCCGGTGCCGTCCAGGCGGGCCGGGACCGATCTCCATCGCTCGATGCGTTCGGCGAACCCCGGATCGGTGGCCAGCAGTTTGGCCCGATCGAGCCGACCACCCGACACCGCGGCCACCGAATGGGCAACCTCGTCACTCACCCCGTGCCCGACCAACCATGTCCTGACCGCATCGACCGGAACCGGGTCGAACGCCACTTTCACGCACCGACTGGCAATCGTCACCAGGCTCGGGGGCAACTCGTCCCCCACCAGTACAAAGACCGTCGAGGCGGGCGGCTCTTCCACCGTTTTGAGCAGTGCCGGTGCCGACTGGATGGCCAGGTGGATGTCGGTGACCACCAGCACCTGACGTGACGCCTCTATCGGTCGACGCTGGGCCCGGGTGCCGATGATGCGGGCGTCGTCGGTGCTGATGGACGCACCTGATCGCTCCACCACCACCAGATCGGGATGGGTGCCGGCCAGCGCCCTCCGACACGTGCTGCACGTCCCGCAGCCACCCTGAGGACACAACAGGGCGGCGGCGAACCCACGGGCAGCCGCCCGCTTGCCCGACCCGGGCGGACCGTGGAAGAGATAAGCGTGCACCGGTCGGCGAGCCGACGCCCGCAACTGGGCGACGGCGGCGGGTTGACCCACCACCCCTTCGAACAACGCCGCCATCGGCACCTCTGTCGGACCTGGTTCAGCCACCGGCCGGCTCCCCCAACCGCTCCCGCACCGCCGCCCACACGCTTTCGGCAATGCCGTCGATGTCACCGATCCCATCCACCACAACCCACGTCTCGGGGTCACCGGTGGCCAACCGATGGAACCCATCGGCCACCCGCTCGAAGAAGGGTGTCCCCAGCGCCTCGAAGCGATCGTCAGGTCCACCGGACAGTCGCCCCTCCGCCAACGCCACCGGCACGTCGATCAACACCGTGAGGTCCGGGCGCAACCCTCGGGTCGCCCAGGCGACCAGCCTCCCGAGCTCGGACACATCCATTCCTCGTCCATACCCCTGGTAGGCAAGGGTCGATCCCGAGAACCGATCGGTGACCACCCACCTCCCTGTCTCGAGGATTGGACCCACTTCCTCGGCCACGTGTTGGGCCCGATCTGCCGCCATCAACAGGGCTTCAGCCCGTTCGGCCAAGGGAGGTAGGTCCGGGTCGAGGAGCAAGTGACGGAGTGACCTGCCCAGTGGGGTGGCTCCCGGTTCGAAGGTGAGCAAGGCGCCGAGCCGGCTTGCCAGTATCTGAGCCTGGGTGGACTTGCCACAGCCGTCAATCCCTTCGAGGGCGATCAGGCGTCCGCGGGACCCATCGGTCACTCTGGCCCGGCGACCATCTTCGGGTCGCCGACCGCCTTCTTCGCCGGTGACTTCATGGCTGCCGCCTTTTTCTTGGCAGTGGCCTTCTTGGCGGTGGCCTTCTTTTTGGCCGGCGCCTTCTTGGCGGTGGCCTTCTTCTTGGCCGGCGCCTTCTTACGGGTCGACGGGCCCGCAGCTCGCCGTTCAGCCAACAACTCGGATGCCCGTTCCACGGTCAGGGTTTCGACGTCGTCCCCCTTGCGGAGCGACGCGTTGGTGGTGCCGTCGGTGACATACGGCCCAAATCGACCATCCTTGACCACCATGGGCAATCCGGTATCGGTGTCGGCCCCCATCTCGCGGAGCGGCCCGGCGGCATTGCGGCCCCGCCTGGCCTTCGGTTGCGCGAACAGGGCCAGGGCCTCGTCCACCGTCACCGTCAGGATCTGCTCTTCGGTGAGCAGGCTTCGGGTATCGGTGCCCTTCTTCAGATAAGGGCCGAATTTCCCGTTGTAGGCGACGAACTCCTCGCCACTTTCGGGATCCGGGCCCACCACCCGTGGAATCTGCAGCAGTTCCAGCGCCTGTTCGAGGGTGACGGTGGTCGGGACCATCGAGGCGAACAACGATGCGGTGCGGGGTTTCGGGCCTCCGTCGACCACATCACCCAGCTGGACATACGGTCCGAAGCGGCCGGCTTTGACCTGTACGGCCAGACCGGTCTCCGGATCCTCTCCGAGCACCCGATCCGACGATGGAGCCTCGAGAAGCTCTTCGGCCCGGGAAGGCGTGAGCTCGTCGGGCGCCAGGTCCTCGGGGATGGAGACCCGGTCCTCGCCGCGCTGGAGATACGGGCCGTAGCGACCCACCCGGGCGACGATCTCGACTCCGTCGCTGCCCTTCCCGATCGGGATGGAGTTGATCTCGCGGGCGTCGATCTCTCCCAGGTAGGTGTTCACCTCGTGCTTGAGACCGAGTCGGCGGACCTGCGAACCGGGGCCCGGGGTCACCCGGTCCCCGCCACCCGTGCCGTTGGCCACCTCGTCGCCGGTGCCGAAGTAGAAGCGGGTCAACCAGGGCAGCGCCTCTTCATCCCCCGAGGCGATCGCATCGAGGTCGTCTTCCATTGATGCAGTGAACCCGTAGTCCACCAGGTCTGCGAAGTACCGCTCGAGGAGCCCCACCACCGCGAAGGCGGTGAACGACGGGACGAGTGCGGTTCCCTTCTTCCATACGTAGCCACGGTCGAGGATGGTGGCGATGACGCTGGCGTAGGTCGAGGGGCGGCCGACCCCGAGTTCCTCCATGGCCTTCACCAGTGACGCCTCGGTGAAACGGGCCGGAGGTTGGGTGGCATGGGACCCGGGCTCCAGTCCGTCCACCGACAACGGGTCACCCTCGGCCATCGAGGGAAGGTGCACCTCGCGATCGGCCAACTCGGCGTCGGGATCGTCCTCGCCCTCGACATAGGCCCGCAGAAACCCGGGGAACTGGATGACCTTCCCACTGGCGGAGAACTCCGCCTCACGGTCGTCGCTGCCCACAGGCCCCACGGCGGTCCCGACCAGGCGCACCTGCGCGCTGGTCCCGTGGGCGTCGGCCATCTGCGAGGCGACCGTCCGCTTCCAGATCATGTCGTAGAGCCGGAACTCGTCTCCGGACAACGACCGTGACGCCTCATCGGGCGTCCGGAATGACCCACCGGCGGGCCGGATGGCCTCGTGAGCCTCCTGGGCGTTCTTCACCTTCCGCTCGTACACCCGCGGCTGGGGCGGCACGTATTCGGATCCGTACAGTGAGGCGGCCTGGGTCCGAGCCGCGGCCAACGCCTCACCCGACAACGTGGTCGAGTCGGTGCGCATGTAGGTGATCCACCCCTGCTCATAGAGACGTTGGGCGATCTGCATGGCGCGCTTCGAACTGAAACGGAGCTTGCGGCCCGCCTCTTGTTGCAGGGTGGACGTCATGAACGGGGGTGCCGGGGACCGTCGGAACGGTTTGTGGGTCATCGACTTCACCGCGAAGGGGGCGCCCTCCAGGGCCGCCGCCAACCCCCGGGTTTCGGCCTCCCCCAACACCAGCACCGAACCCGGAGCGGTCAGTGCCCCGGTGTCATCGAAGTCACGACCGGATGCCAACGACACGCCGTCCACCGCCACCAGTGACGCAGTGAACGAGTTGGGGATTCCCTCGCTGGCCGGGGAACCGGCGGTGAAGGTCCCGTCGAGGCCCCACCAGCCGGCGGAACGGAACTTCATCCGGGCCCGCTCCCGCTCCACCACCATCCGGGTGGCCACGCTCTGGACCCGTCCGGCGGACAGCCGGGGCATGATCTTCTTCCACAGGACCGGCGACACTTCGTAGCCGTAGAGGCGGTCGAGAATGCGCCGAGCCTCCTGGGCATCCACCAAACGGCGATCGAGCTCCCGCCATTCGGTGACGGCCCGCTCAATGGCCGGGCGGGTGATTTCGTGGAAGACCATCCGCTTCACCGGTACCTGGGGTGCCAGCACCTCGAGGAGGTGCCAGGCGATCGACTCCCCCTCGCGGTCCTCATCCGAGGCCAGGTAGACCTCGCTGGCCTGTTTCACCAGTTGTTTCAGCTTGGCGACCTGAGCCTTCTTGTCCGAAGACACCACATAGAGCGGCTTGAACCCGTTGTCGACGTCCACGCCGAGGCGGGCCCAGGCCTCGCCCTTGATGGCGGCGGGGACCTCATCGGCCCGGCGGGGCAGGTCCCGGATGTGCCCAATGGACGACTCCACCACGTATCCAGGGCCAAGCAGTCCGGCGATGGTCTTGGCCTTGGCCGGTGATTCCACGATGACCAGGGGTCTTGCCCCACGTGGGGCGGCCTTCGACTTCGACGAGGAGTCCTCGGCTTGGTCGACGTCTTCGCTCGTCTGGGTCATGTCAGTGGATGTCATAGCTGTCGCGACAGGGTGAACTGCGCGGTTGCCCGCTGTCAACCCCGGGTACCGCCGTCAGGCCGGAGCCCGTCGGCGGAGAGCCTCAACCGTGGGTGGATCCCACCGCGGCCGTGGCCGGCACGTTCGCCGCGGTGGACCCCGACGTCGGTAGCTCGCTGTCCATGGCCTCGGTCTTGCGCTTGGAGAAGGCAATGGAGATGAGCAGCACGACGAGGGCGCCACCGGCAATGGCCAAACGGGCGGCGGTGTGGGAGTGAAGGGTGATCACCGCGGGCAGAATGAGGAGGGACACCAGGTTCATCACCTTGATCATCGGGTTGAGCGCCGGTCCGGCAGTGTCCTTGAACGGATCGCCGATGGTGTCACCGATGACCGCCGCCTTGTGGGCATCGGAGCCCTTCCCGCCTTCGTGCCCGTCCTCGATGTACTTCTTGGCGTTGTCCCACGCCCCACCCGCGTTGGACAGGAAGTTGGCCATCAACTGCCCGGACAGGATCGTTCCGGCCAGGAAGGCGCCCAAGGCGAAGTAGCTGATGCCGAAGCCGACAATGACCGGGGTCAGCACGGCCAGCAGCGCCGGGGTCGCCAACTCGCGTTGCGAAGCGGAGGTGCAGATGGAGATCACCCGGCCGTATTCCGGCTTTTCGGTGTAGTCCATGATCCCCGGGTGCTCGCGGAACTGACGGCGGACCTCCTGGACCACGGTACCCGCGGTGCGTCCCACCGCCCGGATGGCCAGGGACGAGAAGAGGAAAGCGATCGAGCCGCCGATGAGAAGCCCGATGAAGATGGTGGGATGGGACACGTTGATCTGGGTCTGCGCCTGATTGAACAGCCAGTTGACGTCGTACCCGGGGCTCCCGATGGATGGGGCATGCAATCCCAGTTGGGATCCGACGGTCTCGATGAACGAGGCGAACAGCGACACCGAAGCAATGACCGCCGAGCCGATGGCCACACCCTTGGTCACCGCCTTGGTGGTGTTTCCCACTGCATCGAGACTGACCATCACCCGCTCGGCTTCACCGGTGAACTCACCCGACATCTCGGCGATTCCGGCGGCGTTGTCGGACACCGGGCCGAAGCTGTCCTCGGAGACGATCATCCCCGCCGTCGACAAGAGCCCGATACCGGTCAGGGACACCAGGTACAGGGTCAACTCGATATTCCCTCCGCCCAGGCCCACCGACACGGCGATGGCCACCACTATGGCGATGATGGCCCACACCGACGACTCGAGGCCAATGGCGATGCCGGCCAGGGTGGTGGTGGCCGGTCCGGTCCGCGCCGCTTCGGCTATCTCTCTGACCGGGCCGCGTTCGGTGGAGGTGAACTGCTCGGTGATGGCACTGGCCACCAACATCAGGATCACACCGGTCAGGACTGCGTAGAACGCCTTCCAGTAGTGCATGTAGCCACCGGCCACCGCGGCGGTGCCGCCGATGGTCAGGATGGCGGCGATCCACACCCCTCGATTGATCGAGGCCATGGCGCTCTTGTCCTTGGGCCGGCCCCGGACCGAGAAGATGCCGATGACGGTGGCGATGATCCCGATGGCGGGAATCACCAGCGGGAAGACCACCGTACGGGCGGAGATGTTGCCCTTGCCGATGGAGACGAAGGCGGCCACACCCAGGATGATGGCGGCGATGATGGTGATGACGTAGGACTCGAAGAGGTCGGCGGCCATGCCGGCGCAGTCGCCCACGTTGTCGCCCACGTTGTCGGCGATGGTGGCGGCGTTGCGGGGGTCGTCCTCGGGGATGCCGACCTCGACCTTGCCCACCAGGTCGGCGCCGACGTCAGCCGCCTTGGTGAAGATGCCACCCCCCACCCGCATGAAGAGGGCGAGCAGTGACGCACCGAAGCCGAAGCCGATCAGTACCGAGGTGGCGGTATTCTGGAAGACCAGCACGATGATGGTGGCGCCCAGCAGGCCGAGGCCTACACAGAACAGCCCGGTGATGGCGCCGGTGCGGAAGGCCACCCTCAGAGCCGGGGCCATCTTCCCTTCACGGGCGGCGGCGGCGGTGCGTACGTTGCCCCTGACGGCCAGGCTCATGCCGATGAAGCCGGTGAGTCCCGAGCACAGTGCGCCGGCCAAGAAGCAGATGGCCCGGTAGATCCCGGCTTGGACGAACGTGAGGTCCACCACGGTGTGGCCATTGGCCACGTGGGTGACCTTGGTGGCCGTAAAGAAGATCAGCACGGCCAGAGGCACCACGATGACGAGAATGGTCTTGAACTGCCGGGCGAGAAACGCCTCCGCGCCCTCTTGGACGGCCAGAGCGATCTCCTTCATCGACGCAGTTCCCTGATCAGCGGCGAGCACGCCCCGCACCAGGGACACGGCCACGATGATCGCTACCACGGCGGCGGCCAGCACTAGGTACAACCAGGTCTTCTCCGAGTGGGAGAGAAGAAAATTCTGGTAACCCCCTTCAGCCAGGAGGTGGGTCATCGGTGGCGCTCCCTTCGATTGCAACACTGGGTGTGGATGAGGCTGGGTGTGGACGAACTCGATCAGACCCCGACAGCCGCGCACGTGCCCTCGAGGTTGGGGTTCCTCCCTTTGACGAGGCCACGGCCGGAGCCTGGCACCGGAGAACACCGAGACGGCGTGTCGCACCGGCAGTGCGGGCAGAAGCTACCGACAAAAGGACCCCGAAGGCAAGACTCGTTGGATCAAGCCGGATCTTCCCCGGCGTCCGGACCGGCGATGAGCTCATAGTCGGGATTGAGAATTGCCTGGTGGTGGCCCCAATCCCCCACCATTCCCTCCACCAGGAGCCGAGCCCCGGGTTGAATCCCCGGAATGCGCCGCCGGCCCTGAAACACCAAGAGCAGCTTGCCGGTGCCGTCGGTCAGCACACATTCGAGATTGGAGGTGCCGGCCCGGGGTTGCACCCGCACCGAGTTGATCCGGCCGACGACCTCGACCCGCTTGCGCCACTGCGCCTGCCCGATGGGGGTGGTCCCCTGGCCGCGTTGGCCAAAGGCCGCCCGATCGAAGACCGGCTTCGCCGCCTCCCGTTCGGCCACCCGGTCGGCAGAACGGGCCGTTGCCTTGGACGATCGGCGGCTGGAGGGCGCGGCCCCCACGCCCGGGGCCCGTCCCCACTCGCGACGCCGGGAAAACCATCCGCCGGTCAGCTGGTACGGCACCACGCTGACATTCACATGGGGGAGCTGACTGACCGAGGCGGCGATGCGGTCAGCGGTGGCATCGTGGAGGAGGCGGTGCCAGCCGGCCGCGAACCCCCGACGGGGCAGCAGGATGGTCAGCTCGGTGGCGTTGTCGGCCACCGTCTCGGCCGCCAGCTCGAGGGCGGCGCGGGTGAGCCGCCGATCCTCGCACTCCATGACATCGAGTGGGAGCCGGGTCAGCCCGAGCCGGCTCCACTCCGCCTCGAGGGCGGCCGACTCCCGGTCGTCGAGGGCAAAATGCACCGCCCGGAGGTCATCGGGGTGCAGGGTGCGGGCGTACTGGAGCGCCCGGGCGGTGGCCATGTCCAACCGGTCGACCAGCACGATCACCGTGTGCCGGTTCAGCACCGGGGCCTCCGCGGCTTCGGTGGCGCCTTCTTCGAGCTGGCGCTCTTCATCCACGTATTGACGATGCAACCGGATCAGCCCGTAATACATGAGCGGACCGGCCACCACCACCACCCAGGCCCCCTCGGTGAACTTCACGGTGGCGAAGATCAACACCACGATGGCGGTGAGCAGGGCGGAGAACCCATTGACGGCCACACTCCGTCGCCAGTGCGCCCCCTTGTTGTCGAGGTGGTGCTTGACCATGCCCGCCCCGGCCATGGCGAAGCCGGTGAAGACGCCGATGGCATACAGGGCGACAAGATTGTTGACCTTTGCCCGGGTGACTGCCAGCAGCACCACCGCCACCACCGTGAGCACGATGATCCCGTTGGAGAAGGCCAGCCGGTGACCCCGCCGGGTCAGTTGACGGGGGAGGAACGAGTCCTCGGCCACGAAGCTGGCCAGGAACGGGAACCCGTTGAAGCTGGTGTTGGCCCCCGTATAGAGGATCAACACGGTGGCGAACTGCACCACGTAGAAGAGGACCTTGGCGACCGGGCCGGTGCCGAGGACGTACTGCACCTCTTGGGAGACCACCGTCGGCGAGCCGGCGGCGTAGGGAACAGCGTGGGTCCAATGGGCGATGAGGGTCACACCGAGCACCAGAAAGGCGAGCACGCTGCTCATGACCACCAGCGTCTGGCGGGCATGCCTGGACGCCGGACGCCGGAAGGCGCCGACTCCGTTGGAGATGGCCTCCAGGCCGGTCAAAGACGAGCCGCCGTTGGCGAACGACTTGAGGATGATGATGAACGACGCTCCGTAGAGGAGCCCTGACCCCGAATGGCCGATCGCCAGCGTGCCCAGGTGGTGGACGGAGTGGACGTGCAGGGTGCCGGTGGCCGCCTTTATGTAACCGACGATGACCACCGCGGCCAGGCTGAGGACGAAGAAGTAGGTGGGGAAGGCGAAGAATCTGCCGGCTTCCCGGATCCCTCTCAGGTTGCCGTAGAGCAGCAGGATCACCACGGCGATGGTGATGGGCACGGTGTAGGGGACCAGGGAGGGGAAAGCACTGGAAAGGGCGGCTGTTCCCGCCGCCGACTGGACCGCCACGGTCACCGTGTAATCGATGAGAAGAGCCACCGCCGCCACCTGGGCCACCTTGGTCCCGAAGTTCTCACGGGCCACCACATAGGCGCCGCCGGCCTTGGTGTAGAGCTGAATGACCTCGAGGTACGACAGGGTGACGAAGAAGAGCACCCCGAGGATGGCGAACGTGATGGGCACCACCAAGCTGAAGGCCGCCAGTCCGACGTACGGAACCAACTGGGTGAGCATCTCTTCGGTTCCGTACGCCGACGACGAGATGCAGTCGGGGGCAAGGACGCCGAGCGCCACCGGTCGGCCCAATCGTTCCGAGCTCAGCTGTTCGTTGACCAGCGGGGGACCGAGGAGGGCGTTCTTCAGTCGATAGCGAAGCGTCTCAGGGATGTCCACCGAGATCGACGGGGTGGCGGTCGGCCGGGTCGCCCTTCCCTGGCCCGAGCCCGTCGGCCTGGCCGGCGCCATCCTGGCACCGGCGGGCGCGTCAGTTCCCTTTTCACCGGTCCCGGGAGCTTCCACCCTCTCAGTAGAACACGGGCCGGACCCGCAGGCGGGACACGAGGTTTCCCCCCGGTGCCGACCGGCCCAGGGGGGACGAGTTGTCATCTCCCCCTCGGGCGTGTTGCATGGACCGCGTGCATGTGATCGTCGTGGGTTGTGGACGGGTCGGATCGGGGTTGGCGATCGGCCTCACGGAACAGGGGCACTCGGTGGCGGTCATCGATCGCAATGCCAAAGCATTCCGGCGGCTCCCGCCCGATTGGCCGGGAGCCGTAGTCGTCGGATCGGGGTTCGACCGCGATCAACTCGAACAGGCCGGATCGGCCACGGCCACGGCACTGGCCGCGGTCACCAACGGTGACAACTCCAACATCCTCACCGCCCGCATCGCCCGCGAGACCTATGAGATCCCCAACGTGGTGGCCCGCATCTACGATCCCCGTCGCGCCCAGATCTACCTGCGGCTCGGCATCGCCACCGTGGCCACCGTGTCGTGGACCATCGACCAGGTCCGCCGGCGGTTGGTCCCGGACGAGGGTGAGGTGGAATGGACCGATCCAACCGGCACCCTGTCCCTGGTGGAGCGCGAGCTTCTCGAGCGATTTGCCGGCAAACCACTGCTCGACCTCAACGTGTCCGGTGAGGTCACCCTGGTGTCGGTGACCCGGGCCGGAGTGGCCCGCCTCGATATCGGTGATCTGGTCGGCCAAGATGGCGATGTGCTCCACTTCGTCGTCTCCGCCACCGGGAAGGCCGGATTCGACGAACGTTTCGACGTCCCCACCCCTCCCCTGCCGGATGGCAACCCGCTGACGGTGATCGCCGGGACCTCGGCGCCGGACCCCGACCTCGGAGACGGACCGTCATGAAGGTCGCCATCGCCGGAGCCGGAAGCGTGGGCACCTCCATCGCCTCGGACCTTCACGACGGAGGGCACGAAGTGCTCCTCATCGACAAGGATCACGATCTGGTCGCCCGTATCCGGGACAGCCTCGACGTCACCTGGGTGGTGGCCGACGCCTGCGAGGTGGCGTCTCTCGATGCCGCCGGCTTGGCCACCGTCGATGTGGTGGTGGCGGCCACCGGCGATGACGAGGACAACCTGGTGGTCTCGCTCCTGGCCAAACAGGAGTTCGCGGTGCCCCGGGTCGTCGCCCGGGTCAACCATCCGAAGAACCAGTGGTTGTTCACCGAGAGCTGGGGCGTCGACGTGTCGGTGTCCACCCCTCTACTGCTCACCGCCCTGGTGGAAGAGGCTGTCTCGGTGGGATCACTGGTCCGCCTCCTCCGCTTCGAAGGCGGAACCGCCCATCTGGTGGAAGTCACCCTGGCCGATGACTCCCCGGCCGCCGAAACCAGCCTGGCCGACCTCGGGGTACCCCGCGAGGCCACCGTGGTGGCGGTGGTGCGCGAGGACCGACTCATCGTGCCTCGGGGGGACACCCGGCTCGCCGCCGGTGACGAGGTGTTGGTGTTGGTCACAGCCGACGCTGAGGATGCTGTACGACAACTTCTCGTGGGGCGCTGACCAGATTGCAGGCCGCCTTCTTCGACCTCGACAAGACCGTGATCGCCAAGGCGTCGATCGCCGCCTTCGGTCGGCCCTTCTACCGAGGTGGGCTGATCAACCGGCGCCTCATCGCCCGGGCGGTGGTCTCCCAGATCATCTACCTCCAGTTGGGGGCGAGTGAGCAGAAGCTGGCTCGGGTACGCGAGTCGATGCTGACCCTGACCAAGGGGTGGAACCAACAGCAGATCCGCGACATCGTGCGCGAAGCGCTCGAGGAAACGGTGGAGCCGATCATCTACGCCGAGGCCCTCGATCTGATCGAGGCCCACCGGGCTGCCGGCCACAAGGTCTACTTGGTATCGGCTTCGCCCGAGGAGATCGTCGAACCGTTGGCCGAGCACTTGGGGGTCGATGGGTGCATCGCCACCCGGGCGGTCGTCGACGAGGACGGCCGCTATGCGGGAGAGATGGAGTTTTACGCCTATGGTCCGTTCAAAGCCGAGGCCATGCTGGCCCTGGCCGAAAAGGAGGGAATCGACCTGGCGGAGTCATGGGCCTACTCCGACTCCTACACCGACCTTCCGATGCTCGAGGCGGTCGGCCATCCGGTGGTGGTAAATCCCGACCGGGTGTTGGCCAAAGCTGCCCAAGAACGGGAGTGGGAGGTTATGGAGTTCACCAAGCCGGTGCGCTTGCGCGACCGGGTGAGCGTGCCAAGCCTTCCGACCACGGCCATGGTGGCCGGTGCCACCGCGGCGGCAACCGTCGGCGCGCTGGTGGCCTGGCGGGTCGCCCGCCGACCCAGGGCAGGGCGGCAGTCGCGGTTCGGGCCACGACCCGGGTCCGGTTGGCTCCGCAATCCGTTTGGTGGCTGAGCCGGAGGCTCAGCGAAAGGCTCAGGAAGGACGGAGCCGCTTGGCGGCGACAACACCCAGAGCAACGAGAACGGCGAGGATCATCAGCTTCTTCATAATCGAGGAGCGTACCCGGTGAGAGACGTGTTGTCTTCTCGGACCACGTTGTAGCGGTTTCGTGCCGTCGGGCCGTAGTCCGAGGCCGGCCCGGGGGGCCCTGGCCGGCTCGCTCAGACGGTCAGAAGATCGCGGGCGCCGGTATCCGAGGAGGGATGGCGCAGCTTCGACATGGCCCGAGCCTCGATCTGGCGGATCCGCTCACGGGTCAGGTTGAAATGCTCGCCGACTTCCTCGAGGGTGCGGGGCTCGCCGCGGTCGAGTCCGAACCGGAGCCGGAGGATTTCACGCTCCCGCTCGTCGAGCGGTGAAAGGAGCCGACCGATCTCATCGGGAAGCAGGGAGACGGCAGCCACCTCGAACGGGGACTCGGCCGAGCGGTCTTCGACCACATCACCCAGTTCGGCGTCACCATCCTCGCGAAGCGGCTCGGAGAGGGACAGCGGCTCGGCTCGGAATCGCAACGCCTCCACCAACTTGTCCTCGGGCATCTCGACTTCGGCACCGAGCTCAGCCAGGGTGGCCGGTCGCCCGTACTTGAGCTCGAGACGGGCCTGCGCCTTCTGCACACGGGCCAGCGTGTCGCCGGCATGTACCGGGAGACGGATGGTCCGCCCGGTATTGGCGATACCCCGGGTGATGGCCTGGCGGATCCACCACGTGGCGTAGGTCGAGAACTTGAAGCCCTTGCGCCAGTCGAACTTCTCGACCGCGTGCATCAGGCCCAGGTTTCCCTCTTGGATGAGATCGAGGAGAGGAAGACCCGAGGCCTGGTACTTCTTGGCAATGGAGACGACCAGACGGAGGTTGGACTGCACGAACGTCTGCTGGGCCTGCTCGCCCTGCAAGGTGGTCCGCCGCAACTCGCGTTTTTTGGCCGGGGTGAGTCCCTTGGGCGTAGACGCGAGCGCGGCGTCCGACTCCCGACCGGCTTCGATAGCCTGAGCCAAGCGAACTTCGTCGTCCTTGGTCAACAGCGGGTACTGACCGATATCGGTCAGGTACAGCCGTACCAGGTCCTCATCGTCTCTTTCGAGGCGCTCCTTTGCCAACTTTACCGGGTCCTTTGTTCTCCCCACGCTATGGGGGCCGCCGACCTAACCGGGGCGCCGCCGCCCCATCCACACCATGCCGGTGCTTCGCTCGATTAGGTCTGACGCTCTCGGGCGCAACTATCGCTTTCCTCGAAGTTTACCGGACGCGTCAAGCCCTCCGAACGGGGGTGACCACGGTGGGAGCGTCAACTCGACGGATCTGTCCTCCGGGGGAAACCCCCAAGACTCCGCGAACCAGACGCAACCCGGCCTATCCGGGGCTTTCCTCCGGTCAGCCCGTGCCGATGCCGGCGGGAAACCTCACCAGGCCCGAGGCCAGCGACGAGCCCACCACCGCCAGTTCGAGGCGTTGCTGGAAGGCATAGACGGCCTCTACGTCGTGGGGGCGGGTGACCAGGCGCTGGACCAACCTCTCCCCGGCGTGCCAATCCTCGATTTCATCCGCCAGGACCAGGCGTAACGCCCTTATCAGCGGGGCGTCGGTCACCGCCGAGGCCGCCCGCAGATGGTGCTCGTAACTCACGACCAGACGTGGCATGACCACCCGGTAGAGGCCGGCCAGGCGGGGTAGGGCCCCCGGTGGATCGGGTACCCCACCGTCATCCTCGGGGATCTCCCACCCCCATCCTGCGGTGACCGGCGTTCCGAGAAGCGGTGCGCTGCCGGTCAGGGTGGTCAGCACGGTGCCGGCCGGATCGGGGGGTTTGGTCAGGCTGTCGGGGTCGACGCCGTTCAGGACCGGTAGGCGGTCAGCCCATAGTTCGGCGTGCCAGGCATGCCGAGTGCTCTGGGCGTCCAGATGGACCTGGACCGCGGCCAACGGAATGTCGGTCACCCACGAGCCAAGCACCTCATAGAGCGCATGCTCGATCCACCGGTACCCTCCGACCAGGCCGGCAGTGACACCGAGGGGCAAGGCCAAAGGCCGACCCCCGAAGCCACCGGAACCGCCGGAATCACCGGCCTCGGCCCCGCCCGAGAGGGGGGGTGGGCTCCAAATTGCAGTGTCCTCAGACACGGGTGACCCCCGATCGGTACCGATTGGTGATCGGCATACGCCGATCCTTACCGAAGGCCTTGGACGAGATCCGGACCCCGGGGGGCATCTGACGGCGCTTGTACTCAGCCCGGTCCACCAGACGCACCACCCGCTCCACCACCTCTCGGTCGAAACCGGCGGCGATCAACTCCTCGGCGGAGCGGTCCCCCTCCACGTAGCCGGCCAGCACCGGATCGAGGATTTCGTAGGGCGGAAGCGACTCATCGTCGCGTTGGTCGGGCCGCAGTTCGGCCGACGGAGCCTTGGTCAGCACCGGTTCGGGGATGAGGTCGAAGCCGGCCCGCGTGTTGCGGTACCGACAGAGCCGGTAGACGAGGGTCTTCTCCACGTCCTTGATGACGGCGAAGCCACCGGCCGAGTCGCCGTACAGCGTCGAGTAACCGGTTGCCATCTCGCTCTTGTTGCCGGTGGTCAGCACAATCCAGCCATTGGCATTGGACAGCGCCATCAGCAGCACTCCCCTGATCCGGGATTGCAGGTTCTCGTCGGTCAACCCCGCCGGGTCGGTCCCGATCAGTGGCGACAGCATGGAAGAGAAGGTCCGATGGGCACCCTCGATGGGCGCGGTGGCGATATCGATCCGGAGATGGCCGGCCAGGGTGACCGCATCATCCACCGAGCCTTCACTCGAGTACCGCGACGGCATGGCCACCCCATGCACATGGTCCGCCCCCAGGGCGTCGACCGCGATCGCCGCCACCAATGAGGAGTCGATGCCACCGGAGAGGCCGATCACCACGTCGGTGAATCCATTCTTACCGAGGTAGTCGCGGGTCCCGAGGACCAGGGCCTCGTAGACCTCGGCATCGGGAGCGAGGGTGGGGCTGATGCTCCTGACGCACTGCGGAGCGGTTTCGTCACCATCGATCTCCACGTCCACGACGAGCAACTCTTCGACGAACTGGCCCGCCACGCCCAGTAGTTCGGCGTCGGCCGACATCACCAGGGATGCACCGTCGAACACCAGTTCATCCTGGCCGCCGATCTGGTTCACATAGGCGATGGCGCAGCCGGTCTCCGCCACCCGCTCCGCCAGCATCTCGACCCTCTCGGCCCAGCGCCCCTGGGAGTAGGGCGAGGCGTTGAGGTTGACCACCAGTCGGGCACCCGCCTCGGCATGGGCCGCCGCCGGGCCGCCGGGGAACCAGAGGTCTTCGCACACGGTGATCCCCACCCGAACCCCGGCCACCAGATGGGTCATCAGTGGCTCGGTACCGGGCCTGAACCAGCGTTGTTCGTCAAACACCCCATAGTTGGGGAGCAGACGTTTCCCGTAGCGACCCAAGACCAACCCGTTGGCACACACTCCCGCCGTGTTGATCAGGTTCCCTTCGGGATCGGTGTCCACAAAACCGACCACTGCCACGCAGGTTCGCGTCGCGTCGGCGATCCGGTCGAACACCGCCCGGTTCTCCGCCACGAAGGCAGGCCGACCGAGCAGGTCTTCCGGTGGATAGCCGGTGACCGTCAACTCCGGGAACACGGCCAGATCGGCGCCGGCAATCTCCGCAGAGGCCAGGGCGGCGAGGATCCGCTCGGCGTTCCCTTCGAGGTCCCCGACCACAGTGTTGATCTGGCAGGCGGCGAGCCGCAGTCGGGCCATCGGCTCAGACTACCGGCACCGACAAAGGCCCCCGCCGAGGCGGCCGGGTGGGAAACAGCGGTACCCGTGGGGCAACGGATCAAGTGCCATAGACTGTCCGGACCAACCCACCGGGGTCGGACCGGTCGGTAGCGGTTGGGTGATTGTTCATCCACCGTTCACAATCGGGAAACGGCGAAGAAACGACGCTCTGTAAAGATGGGCGCTCGTTGGCTCAGCAACCGACATGCCCGCAGAACCCAACACCCGAGCAGCAGAGGAGTGCGAGTGCCTTACCAAGCCGAATACATCTGGATCGATGGGACCGAGCCGTCACCGCTTCTACGGAGCAAGACCAAGGTCATCCCGAATGGCGACAAGCCGGGTATCTGGGGCTTCGACGGCTCGAGCACCAACCAGGCCTTGGGCCACGACTCGGACTGTGTGCTCCATCCGGTATTCACCTGCCCTGATCCCCTGCGGGGGCCCGACGACATTCTGGTCATGTGCGAGGTACTCCTCACCGACATGACACCACACCCGTCCAACACCCGGGCCCGGCTCGAGGTCCTGGCGGAGAAGTACGCCAAGCAGGAACCCCAGTTCGGGATCGAGCAGGAGTACACCTTCATCAAGGACGGGCGCCCTCTGGGTTGGCCCGCCACCGGGTACCCGGCGCCCCAGGGCCCGTACTACTGCGGAGTGGGTGGCGACAAGATGCCCGGACGCGAGATCGTCGAGATGCACACCGCCGCCTGCATCAAGGCCGGGCTCGCCATCGAAGGAACCAACGCCGAAGTCATGATGGGTCAATGGGAGTTTCAGGTGGGCGTTCTCTCCCCGCTCGATGTCTCCGATCACCTGTGGGTGGCGCGTTGGCTGCTCTTCCGCATCGGCGAGAACTTCGGAGTGTTCGCCACCCTGGAGCCCAAGCCGATCCTGGGCGATTGGAACGGTGCCGGCGCACACACCAACTTCTCCACCAAGGCCATGCGCGACGAGGGCGGATGGGATGCCATCATCGCCGGATGCGAGGCCATCGGGAAGAGGATCGAAGAGCACATTGACGTCTACGGGGTGGGGATCGAAACCCGCTTGACCGGGGCCCACGAGACCGCCCACTTCACCTCGTTCAGCTACGCGACCTCGGACCGCGGTGCGTCGATCCGCATCCCCTGGGGCGTGGCCAAGGCCAAGAAGGGCTGGCTCGAGGACCGTCGCCCCAACGCCAACATGGACCCGTACAAGGTCACCGCCATCATGGTGGAGACCGTTTGCGGGGACGCGGCCGGGAGTTGATCATCCGGAAATACCCGATCCGATGAGGAGCCAAAAAGAGTACGTCCTCAAAACGGTGGAGGAACGCGGCATCAGGTTCGTTCAGCTGTGGTTCACCGACGTCCTCGGCACTCCCAAGACCTTCAGCATCACCCCGGCCGAATTGGAGAACGCGCTCGACGAGGGCATGACGTTCGACGGGTCGGCCATCGACGGATTCAGTCGGGTCCAGGAGAGCGACGTCCTGGCACGGCCGGATGTCAAGACGTTTCAGCTACTCCCCTGGCACGGCCGCGGGCACACCTCGGCCGATACCCAGTCGGGGGGTCACCCTGACGGTCCCGATGCCCAGGTGGCCCGGGTGTTCTGTGACATCTTCAACCTCGACGGCACGCCTTTTCAGGGGTGTCCGCGTCACGTGTTGCGCCGCACATTGGAGCAGGCCCGTGAACGTGGCTTCACCTTCTACGCCGCGCCGGAGATCGAATACTTCTACTTCGCCGACTCCGATCCGTCCCGTTCCCCCCAGGGTCTCGACCATGGGTCGTACTTCGAGCTGACGACAGCCGACCGGACCAGCGACATCCGGCAGCGGACCGTGTTGACTCTCGAGGAAATGGGGATTCCCGTCGAGCACGCCCAACACGAGGATGCCCCCAGCCAACACGAGATCGACCTCCGGTACACCGATGCGCTGACCATGGCGGACACGGTGATGACCGTGCGGTTGGTGGTGAAGGAGATGGCTCGCCAACAAGGCGTCCACGCCAGCTTCATGCCCAAGCCGTTGGAGGGAGTGCAGGGCTCGGGCATGCATACTCACCTGTCGTTGTTCAGTGGAGACACCAATGCCTTTGTGGGTTCCGAGCGAGCCAACGGCCTGTCCGAGGTGGCCGAGGGATTCATCGCCGGCCTGCTCCGCCATGCCGGCGAGATCTCCGCGGTGACCAATCAGTGGGTGAACTCCTACAAACGCCTGGTGTCAGGCTATGAAGCTCCCATTTATATGTCCTGGGCACGGAACAACCGTTCGGCGTTGGTGAGGGTCCCAGTGGTGAAATCCGGAAAGTCCGAGTCCACTCGGGTGGAGTACCGGGCACCTGACAGTGCGTGCAATCCGTATTTGGCCTTCGCGGTAATCCTCGCAGCCGGCTTACAGGGAATCGAGCACGGTTACCAGCTGCCTGCCGAGGCCGACGCCAATTTGTTCACCCTCTCCGGCGACGAACTGCGGGCCAAGGGCATCGCCCACCTGCCCGGTGACCTCAATGAGGCCCTCGAATTGATGGAATCTTCCGAACTCCTGGCGAACACCCTCGGCGAACATGTCTTCGAATGGTTCATCCGGAACAAGCGGCAGGAATGGTCCGAGTACAATGCCCACGTCACCCAGTTTGAACTTGATCGCTACCTCCCGCTGCTCTGATAGGGCCAACTGTAAAACTGGCGGACGCACCGCCGGTTTTGTCGGACGAGAGACGGAGAGGAGACGGACATCGAGCCACTTCTGTGTTTTCCTGATCCCCCGCCTACCCCGGTTACCGCCGTGCTCGACCGGGCCGGCTATCCCTGGCGCGCCATCGCCACTCCCGAGTCCGCCGATAGTGATGAACCGGAGGACGGCTGGTCG
Source organism: Acidimicrobiaceae bacterium (assembly GCA_003133325.1). GTDB lineage: Bacteria > Actinomycetota > Acidimicrobiia > Acidimicrobiales > RAAP-2 > DASZIT01. Next base: position 85,558 of record PKXA01000069.1, read on the forward strand.
GGGGCGGTCATCTGCAGCGGGGACGACCCGGCCGGCGCGTTCGTGGTCTGTCGTCAGCTCCGCAAACGCGAGGTACCCCTCGCCCCGGTGATCGTGGTGGTGCGGAGCAGCCAACTCACCGAGCTCGAGCTACGGGAGGACCTCTTCGACGACATCTGTCTCGAACCGGTGAACTCCGACGAGCTGACCACCCGCCTGGCTCATCTCTTCTGGCGGACCGGGCGCGGCCTGCGGCCCGAGCTCGTCGAGCACGGGCCATTGGTCCTCAACCTCGAGACATACCAGGCGGCGGTGTCAGGAAGGGTGCTGGACCTCACCTACATGGAATACGAACTGCTGCGGTTCCTGTCGGCCCGCCCCGGCAAAGTGTTCACCCGCGAAACACTGCTGAGCCGGGTATGGGGCTACGAGTACTACGGCGGTGCCCGCACTGTCGACGTGCACGTGCGGCGGGTGCGCGCCAAGTTGGGCGAAGAACACGCTCATCTGATCCAAACCGTCCGGTCGGTGGGCTACCGGTTCGGCCAGACCACCTGGACGCCCTGAGCTGTCGGGCTGTCGGGCTGTCGGGCTGTTGGGCTGTCGAGGCCGGTGGTGGCGGCACCCCGGGCCATTCACCAGATTCCACGTCCCGGCGAAAAGGCGGCTGTTCAACTGGTCACCGTGTAAAACGGTAGGGGTGTTCCGAACATGACACCTCCTCCCAATTTCGTCGACGATGTCACCGCTGTCATCGCCGCCATTCCCAGTGGTGACGTGATGACCTACGGCGAAATCGCCCAAGAGGCCGGGTTTCCCGGCGCGGCACGGGCCGTCGGCAACATACTCGCCACCTCGGGAGGGACGCTCCCGTGGTGGAGGGTGGTAACCGTTTCAGGCCGCCTCGCACCAGGGAAACAGCGCGAAAACGGTCGTCTCCTGGTCGCCGAAGGGGTACGGCTCATCCCTGCCGGCACCCACGTGGCGATGGCCACCCGCTGACGGTCCGCGGTTCGGCGGGGTCGAAGATACCGCCTGGGCGCTCATCCTGGCCCACATGATGGTGACAGACCTCGAACGCGGCGGGGCCCGGGTCGGTGATCCACCAGGTATCGACATCGGTGGCCGACACGTATCCGGCGGGTCCCACGGTTGGGCGATCCAGGCGGCCGCGGTGGGGCCACCGGCACCGACTTCCCAGCAGCGCCGACCCGGCGCGATCCACACTTGGTCGAAGTGGCGGAACGTGGAGGGGTCGAACAGCGCCGACAGTGCGTCAAAGTGCCGTTTTGCCTCCGTTTGCTGATTGTCGAGCAGGTAGCCCTCGTCGTCTGTCACCTGACAATGATGCCCCGGCTAGGGTCTCAGCCGATCGCCGGGACTCGGACAGGGTTCCGCGACTTCCCCGTACACAGTCTGAATCCAATGAGGTGGCACCATGAGTTCAGGAGATACTGCGTGGGTCTTGATCAGCGCCGCGCTGGTGCTGTTCATGACCCCGGGTCTGGCACTCTTCTACGGCGGCATGGTCCGCCCCAAGGGCGTGCTGGCGGTGATGATGTTGAGCTTCATCTGCATGGGAATCATCACCGTGCTCTGGGCCGTCTACGGGTTCAGTCTGTCCTTCGGGCACGACATCGGTGGTGGCCTACTGGGAGGACTGCACAACCTGGGCCTGCGTAACATGACCCAGCCATTGTCCGGCTTCCACGGGGTCCACGTCTCGCCCATGGCGATCATGGTGTTTCAGATGATGTTCGCGATCATCACCGCCGCCCTCATCAGCGGGGGCACGGTGGACCGGGTCCGGTTCGTGGGCTTCGTCGTCTTCATCGCACTGTGGTTCACCTTGGTGTACGTGCCTCTGGCCCATTGGGTCTTCAGCCCAGGGGGATGGCTGGCCCAACGCGGCGTGCTCGACTTCGCCGGTGGCACCGTGGTGGAGATCAACTCGGGGTTCTCCACCCTGGCCATCGTGTTGGTGCTCGGTCGGCGTCGGGGATGGCCCAGAGAGTCGATGCAACCCCACTCGGTACCACTCACCCTGTTGGGAGCCGGCATCCTCTGGTTCGGTTGGTTCGGGTTCAACGCCGGGTCCGCATTGGGGGCCAACAGTGTGGCGGTGAGCGCATTCGTCAACACCCAGTTGGCCGCGGCCGCCGGGTTGTTGATGTGGCTGGTGTTCGAAGCCTTCAAAGAGCGCGTGGCCACCACCCTCGGTGCCGCCTCCGGGGCGGTGGCCGGCATGGTGGCCATCACCCCGTGCGCCGGCTACATCGGTCCCATGGCCTCACTGGTGGTCGGGGGAGCCGCCGGACTGGCGTGTGCATTCGCGGTCCGGCTCAAGTTCCGTTACCACTACGACGACTCCCTCGACGTCCTGGGGGTACACGGGATCGGAGGCATCGTGGGCATGCTGTTACTCGGGCTCTTCGCTGCCCGCTCCATCAACTCCACCGGCACCAACGGCCTCTTCAGCGGAGGGGGTTTCCATCTGCTGGTCAACCAAGCGTTGGCCACCATGGTCTCCATCGGCTTCTGCTTCACCGTGACCTACCTCATCGCCCAGGCAGTCGATCGGACGATCGGGTTGCGGGTCACCCCCGAACAAGAGTTCCAGGGCCTCGACCTCACCCAACACGCCGAGGCGGCGTACTCGACGATGACCGGGGGAGGGGTCGGCCGGTGACCGGTTGATCAGGACGGCGTGTAGGCCCAGAGTTCCACTTCGACCAGGGCGCCCATCGGCAGGGCCGCCACCGCGATGACGGATCGGGCCGGCCGGTGGTCTCCGAAGAACGTCGCGTACGCCTCATTGACCGCGGCATAGTCGTCCATGTCGGTGATGAACACGGTGGTCTTGATCACATCTCGAAGGGTCGCCCCCTCACGTTGCAACCAGCCCTCGCCGTTGGACAGGGCCTGGGTCAACTGGGCCACCACACCGCCGCTGATGAGAGACGGGGCGGGGGCCGGAGATGGGTCGTCGCCGGCCGATCCATCGGGTGCACGTGCTACCAACCCGAGTTGGCCGGAAGTCACCAACCACGGGCCGGCTCTCACCACGGGACTGTAGGGACCGATGGGTGCGCTCAATGTGCCGTTCCTAACCTGGTCGTCCGCAGCCAACACCCGTCACCGGGCGCCAGCGGGGCGGGGCGCCAGCGGGGCGGGGCGGGGCGGATCAGTCGATCAGCTGAAAGAAGAACCGCAACCGCAGGTGCGGGTCGCATTCGGGTTGGTTACATGGAAACCGTCGCCCTGCAGACCATCGGCGTAGTCGAGGGTCGAGCCCTTGAGCAGATCGGCACTGGCCGAATCGACGACGACCTTCACGCCACTGAACTCGCGCACCACGTCGTCGGCGGCGATATCCGCATCGAAGAACATCTCGTAGCTGTACCCCGAACAACCGCCGGGACGCACCGCCACCCGGAGGGCCAGGCCCTCGGTGTCCTCCTGGGCCAGAAGTTCGCCGACCTTGGCCGTCGCCTTGTCGGTCAACGTCACCGGACTCGGCTTCCTTCCGATGCTTACAGTTTGCATGGCCGTGCTCACCGACGTTCCTCCTGCGGATCGAATTGACACCGGCCAACCACGGGTACGACACCCGAGGTGGCCCTTGAAGAACAGCGTACCCGCGCCCGCGCCATATTGGTACACCCCCAGCGGGTGGACCAAGCGGCGACCCCGGTAGAATTTGGGGCGTGATGACCAGCGTGGGTGCCTCGGGTTCCTCAAACCCGGTCGGCGAGGAACAGGTGCGCGGCGCTCTGCGCGGCGTGGTCGACCCCGAACTGGGGGCCGATATCGTCGAACTGGGCATGGTGACCGCCATCCGTCTCCCCGGGGCCGGCGTGGTGGAGGTCGAGGTGGCCCTGACCATCGCCGGGTGCCCCCTCCGGAACCAGATCCGGAGCGACGTGGAGACCCACGTGGGCGCGTTGCCCGGGGTCGAGTCGGTGACGGTGACCACTGGGGTCATGGACGCCGAACAACGCAAAGCGGTGATGGCCCGGGCCCGACTTGTGGCCCGGAACCCGGCCCCCGCCACCGACATCCCCGATACCGCCCGGGTCATCGCCATCGCCTCGGGAAAAGGGGGCGTGGGAAAGAGCTCGGTCACCGTCAACCTGGCGGTTGCCCTGGCCCGGCGGGGTCTCACCATCGGAGTGCTCGACGCCGATATCTGGGGATTCTCCATACCCCGGCTCCTCGGCATGCAGGGTGACGTCGAGTCCCGGGAAAAGAAGATGGTCCCACTCGAGCGACGGATCGGCGACGGACTGCTGCGGGTCCTGTCCATGGGCTTCCTGGCCGACGAGGACAGCGCCATCATGTGGCGGGGNNACCGGAGACATCCAGATGGGCCTGGCCCGGATGCTGCCCCGTACCGAGGTCATCGTGGTGACGACGCCTCCCGTCGCCGCCCAGAAGGTGGCGGCCCGCACCGCGGATATGGCCCGCAAGGGCTACCTGCGGGTGGCCGGCGTCATCGAGAACATGAGCGACTTCACCTGCGAGCACGGCACTTCGTACGCCCTGTTCGGCTCCGGCGGTGGTGCCCGCTTGGCTGCCGAGGTGGGCGTCCCCCTCATTGGCCAGGTCCCGCTCCATCCCTCGGTGTCGGCCGGTGGCGACGCCGGGACTCCGGTGGCACTCGAAGAAGGTCATGCGCTCGCCAAGGTATTTGCCGACATGGCCGAACAAGTGGTGACCACCATCGCCCCGGTGGTCCCGATGGATGGGTGTAGCGCCCGACTTCTCGAACGGGTGGAAGCCGCAGTGGACGCCGGGGTACTGGCAGTCAGCCCGGCGTCGCGGAGCTGACCGGAGGAGGTCCCGGCGCCAGGTGTGGGCACACCGTCAGAAGCATCTGCGGTCGATCGCTCTTGATATCGATGACCGTCAACTCACAGCGGGTCGGCCTTTGGCCACGACAGGCCACGGGCGGGAGCGGGAGCGGGGGCAATCTGGACATCGGCTTCGGTCCCCGAGGCCATCTTGGCCTCGATGGCCTCCTCGTAACCATCGTCACCGGGTCGCAGCACCAGCACCTGCCCGTCTTCCACCAACACGATCGGCAGCACCGTCGGAACGTCGGTCACTTCTTCTGCCCATGCCATGACCTCGACGGTGGTCCGGAATCGACCGATGCGCTTCAGGTTCTCGATGGTGGGGGGAAGCAGTTCGATGTCTCCGGCCTCGAAGCGGTGCAAGGCGTCGGTCGGGCGGATCCAGATGGACGCGATCGTCTCGCCATCATCGTGGCGGGCCACCTGTCCCGAGGGTGCGGCGGTGATGAAGAAACGGGTGTCGTATCGCCGGGGTGCCAACTCAGGCGTGATCCAGTGGCTGACGTAGTGCACCGAGCCCACGTCGAGGGCCAGTCCCTCACGACGACAGATGTCGAACAGCCGCAACGTCCCGGCGTTCAGGGCGTCCCGGTAGGTGACGAACCGTGCCGAGGTGTCCGGGTCGGTGGTGTCGAGGAACCGCCTGTCGGAATCGGCCTCATCGCCGGGCCGAAATGCCAACAGCACCCCGGCCTCTTCGAAGCACTCCCGTAGGGCCGCCACCCAGAAGGCCAACCCGCCTGACGGAATTCCGAGGATGGCACTGGCTTCGGCGTCGGTGCGGCCCGGGCACAGAGCCTCGATGTCGTCCCCATAGTCTTCGGGGTCGACACCGCCACCCGGGAAGACGAAGACACCCGCCACGAATTCGGAAGCCAGATTACGGCGGAGCATGCAGACTTCGACGGCCGGTGCACCGTCGTCGTCGACCGCATCCCGAACCAGCATCACCGTGGCGGCATCACGGATGGGGACGGTCATCGGCTCAGGCTACCGCCGCCGTCAGACGGTTCAGACGACGCGGAGGGAAGGGCGGACGACGAGCGCCCCCGAATCCACCAGCGCGTGGATAGCCAGTTCCCCGAACGCCTCAGGGTCGGCAATCAACCACGCGTGGGATCCGTTGACCACCACTCCGTCCACCCCGGCCGCCTGTCGCATTTCGTCGAATACGGACCGGGGCACCAGCCGATCCCGATCCGACCACGCCACCAGTACCGGAGTGCGGCGACGGGCAATGGCCTGAATCTCCATCAACAGATCAGCCCGCCGGATGAAGTCGCCGGTACGGAACATTCCCAGCGGGTTCTGCATCAGGTTGGGGATGAAATCCTCGAGTAGAGCAGGGAGAACCCGCATGAGGTGAGGCGAGTGGAACAGATCGGTCCAGAAATAACGTCCCCAGTCCCACGCCGGCCGCTGGGTCATGGTGCGGATGCCATCAGGGGACGAGGCCCAGGTGGGCCCGCCAATGGCATTTGCCAACAGCAAGGAACCCGCCCGACCGGGATGGTCATGGACGAAGGCCGCCGACACGCCGCCCCCGAACGAGTGGCCGGCCACCAGGGCCACCCAGCTTTCTCCGATAGCGTCCAGAAATCTCCCGGCCCAGGTCGCATAGCCAGTGAACGACCGCTGTTCACCCGGAAGTTCCGGGGTACCACCGAAGCCGGGCATGGCCGGGGCGTAGACCCGGCAACCGGCCATTCCCATACGCCGAATCGGCTCCCGGTAGCCATTGGGCCGTAGTCCCCACCCGTGGAGGAACAACGCCGGCGGTCCCTCCCCTGAGACCGCATAGTTCACACGATGGCCGTCAACCACCACATTGCTCCAGGTCACGGCTCTGGAATCCCGGGTGGTGCTGTCGCGATCCGGCGCCAGCAACGTCTCGGCAACGGCAGGTGCACCCGGCATATCCGGTCACCCTAGGCACAATCCTCGCCCGGCGTCGGGATGCACCACCGAGGATGGGTTTCTTCACCTGACCGCACCCCCTCTGATCGAACAGTTACGCTCACGGGGAGCAAAAGGCGAAGAGGAGTCGGCAGACGATGGCTGTGGAACAAAAAAAGGGCGCAGGGGGCGGCAACACACCCAAGCCGGGCGGCAAGGCACCCAAACCTGTATCGGGCTCCCCATCAGCCAAGGATGCCAGCCGGGCCCAGAGCCGCCCCATATCGGGAAAGAAACCGGTGGGCAAAGGAGGGAACACCCCCCGTCCCGGTGGCAAGAGTCAACCCACTCCCGGTCCCCGGCGCATGTCCGGCGCCCTGATCGCCTGGGGTGCGGTGGGCCTGGTCATCATCATCATCGCGGTGCTGGTCATTGTGAAGGCGACCAGCAGCTCCTCCAACTCCAACGCCGCCTTTACGCCGGTGACCCCGGCGGCGGCGTCACTGGTCAAGGACGTCACCAGCATTCCGGCTTCCGTCTACGACAAGGTGGGCACGAACATCCCCTCGGTGGCCACCCCCAACCCGCCGATCGTGCTGTCAGGTCAACCGGCATTGACCCTCAACGGCCACACCCCGGCGATGTTCTATTACGGCGCGGAATACTGTCCGTACTGCGCCGCCGAGCGGTGGGCGATGACCGCCGCGCTCTCGCGGTTCGGAACCTGGAGCAACTTGGATGTGACCGCCTCGTCACACACCGACGTGGATCCTTCCACCAACACCTTCAGCTACCGGAATGCAACCTTCACCAGCCCCTACCTCACCTTCGTGTCCGTCGAGCAGTACACCACGACTCCGAGCTCCAGCGGGTATACCAATCTGCAGAATCCCAACAAGGCGGAGGCGGCGGTGCTGAGCAAGTACAGCTCGCCGACGTACATTCCCGGAGCTACCGCCGGACAGATCGGGTTTCCCTTTATCGATATCGGCAATGTGGCCCTGATATCGGGTGCCACCTACAGCCCCCAGATGCTGAACGGGCTCAGCCATTCCGACATCGCCGGCAATCTGAGTGACCCGACCAATTCAGTCACCCAGTCCATTGTGGGTACCGCCAACTACATCAGCGCCGCCATCTGTGCCAGCACCAAGCAGCAACCATCGACTGTCTGCCAGAGTTCGGGTGTCCGAGCCGCGGCCACAGCTCTCAAACTGGGCTGACCCGGCAGTTGTTCGGAGATAGGACCATGCCCACGCTGCGCTGGCAGCCCATCCTCACACTGATCCTCAGCATCTGCGGGCTCGGTGTGGCCACCTATCTCACCATCACCCACTACGACACCCATGTGGCGCTGGTCTGCGCGGACAACGGGGCCATCAACTGCGAGAAGGTCACCACCAGCCCCCAATCGGTGGTCTTCGGGATACCGGTGGCCGTACTGGGTCTGGCATTCTTCCTCCCCATGATCACCATGTGCTTGCCGGCCCCGTGGCGCTCAGCCGACAGGCGCATCCATCTGGCCCGGCTCATCCTGTCGATCACCGGCGTCGGAATGATCATCTACCTGATCATCGCCGAACTGTTCATCATCAAGGCGATCTGCCTGTGGTGCACTGGAGTCCATGTCATCACCTTCATCCTGTTCGTGATCATCGTGACGGCGGCGCCCGTCGTGCTCACGCCCGGATACGGGCTCGGGACAGCCAGGGCTGACCACCTGGCTCCCGACGGGTCGTAAGGAATGCCCGCGGAACCCGATCATCTCCCCTATACCCGGACGTCCCGCTTCGCGTGGGGCGCGGTGGTGGTGATCCTGGTCGGCGTCACCGCTCTCCTCGTCTACACGTTGACCGATACCCCGACCACCCTCCGGGTGATCCACCGGGCAGAGACTTCACCCGACACCCTCCTGGCGCTGGCCGCCGTGCCCGTCTCCACCTTCGACGCCGTCGGCATCACCGCTCTGGACGCCGGGCTCACTCCCCCGACCGTGGTGACCGGACAAGCCCCCCTGTATGCGGCGGGAAAGCCCGAGGTGCTCTTCGTGGGGGCGGAGTACTGCCCATTCTGCGCGGCGGAGCGGTGGCCCCTGGTGCTGGCACTCTCCCGATTCGGCCACTTCGGGATGCTCCATGACATACTGTCGTCGACCACGTCGGTCTTCCCGGGAATCCAAACCTTCAGTTTCTTCGACGCGTCGTATACGAGTCCGTACATCACCTTCACAGGTGTCGAGATCTACTCTGACGTGGCTGCCCCCAGCGGCGCGTTCACCAAGATCACCAACCTCACACCGGGCCAGCAGTCCCTGATGACGCATTACGGGGCCGCGAGCCGCACCGGCAACGCCACCTACCCACTGGTCGACATCGACAACATGGTGGTGTCGACCACCTCAGGCTTCAGTCCGGCGACAATCTTGCGGCGGCCCAGGTCGACGATCATCGGCGACCTGAAGAAGGGGGAGACGCCGGACAGTCGGGCCATCGTGGCGTCTGCCAACTATCTGGCCGCGGGGATCTGCGCGGCCACCAACCAGCAACCGACCTCGGTATGCACATCGAAAGGAGTCCGGGTCGCCGCTCAGTCGCTGGGTGTGGCCTGACCGCGGCAGCCGGCCACAGAAAGAAGCCCCGACGGTCAGCCGGCCTGGCGATCGGTCAACAGCTTGCGTTCCATTTCATTGAGGCCTCCCCAGATCCCATGAGGCTCACGAATCCGGACGGCGTAATCGAGACAGTCGGACTGTACCGAACAGGTGGAGCAGATTGCCTTCGCGTGTGCCTCACGCTGGAGCTTCTCCTCTTTACGCTCCGCATGGGCGGGAGGAAAGAAGATCTCGGCGTGAGGCCCGCGGCACGACGCTCTGATCTGCCACGTGTCGAGAGCTTGCGCCATTGTTTCCTTCCCCCTTTGCCAGTGGGTACTGCCCCCACGCCAGCGAACGTACTCGCGCCGCGGCACGGAGACAAGGGGTCTGACCACGATTTCCTACGCAGCCCCTCCACCAGTGCCGGCCAGGGGCCCTCCACCCACCCCCGTTCGGCCCAAAACCGCCGATGGGCGGCCGGAACGCTACGCTCCGGAGCATCATGGACGTCAGCACATTCTGCACGCAGAGTCACGTCCTGATCGTGGCGGGCAAGGGCGGGGTCGGGAAGACGACCATGGTGGCGGCCATCGCCCGGATGGCAGCCGACGCCGGACTGTCGGTCCTGGTCATCGAGCTCGAAGGTCGATCGGGTGTCTCCGACGCCTTCGGTCACGGTGACACCATCGATTACGCCGGGGCCGTGCTCAGCGCGGCGGGCGCCAACGAGGTCGAAGAGGACCTCGGGCCCGAGAGCGAGGCGCCACACATCCCGCCGGGCAGTGTGCAGGCTCGCCGGATCACCCCTGACGATGCCCTCATCGAATACCTGGCCGATCACGGGCTCCGCCGGTTCTCGAAGCGCTTGATGTCGTCGGGAATCATCGACATCGTGTCGAGCGCGATTCCCGGCATCCGGGACATTCTGGTGCTCGGCAAGGTCAAACAGATCGAGCAGGCCGGCCTCGCCGATCTGGTCCTCGTCGATGCCCCGGCCACCGGCCACGCCATGACGTTCCTGTCATCGGCCAGCGGACTGCTCGATGCCGCCCGCGGGGGCCCGGTCCGAACCCAGGCCTCCGAGGTGGTGGAACTACTCACCGATCCCTCCCGGTGTCAGGTGGCGTTGGTGACCCTCCCCGAAGAGATGCCGGTGAACGAGGTCGTCGACGCTGCCTACCAACTCGAGGACAAGGTGGGGATCTCCCTCGGTCCGATCATCGTCAACGCCTGTTACCCACCGATTCGGGGGCTGGAGGTGTCGGCTGCCGACGCCGCCGAGTCCGCCGGTGTGACCCTCGACGACGACTTGCGTGAGGCCCTCGACGCCGCCAGTGCCTTCCACCGCACCCGGGAGGCCCTCCAACGGGAGCAGATCGACAGGTTGGAACATGAACTACCGTTACCCCAGCTGCGGGTGCCCTTCGCCTTCGCGGCGTCCATCGGTCCCGATGAGCTTCAGTTTCTGGCCGACGCTTTGAAAGCGGGGGTCACTGCGCTCCCCCATACTGCGCTCGCAGATACCGCGCTTCCCCACACCGAAGCGGCTGTCCCATGAGCGAGGGCGTCACCCTTACCGACATTGCCCAGGACCGGGCGATCGTTGTCTGCTGCGGTGCGGGTGGGGTGGGAAAGACCACCACCGCGGCGGCGTTCGCTCTGCACGCCGCCCGTCTGGGGCGAAAAGCATGCGTGGTGACCATCGACCCGGCTCGGCGACTGGCCAACTCGCTGGGGCTCGATGCTCTCTCCAACCGGCCGTCGCGGATCGAAGGTGACTGGCCGGGAGAGCTCCACGCGCTGATGCTCGACCCGAAAGGCACCTTCGACGACCTGGTCCGCCGCTACGCCGATACCCCCGATCAGGCGGAAGGCATCCTGGCCAATCGGATGTACCGGAACCTCACCGGGGCGCTCTCGGGCACTCAGGAGTACATGGCCATGGAGAAGCTGCACGAGCTGGCAGAAGAAGGTGGCTTCGACGTGGTGGTGGTCGATACCCCTCCCACCCGGCACGCCCTCGACTTCCTCGACGCCCCCCGTCGGCTCACCAGCCTCTTGAACAACCGGCTCTTCCAGGTGCTGATGATGCCTACCCGGGCATCGCTCAAATTCGTGGGAATGGCCGCCCATGCCCTGCTGCGCACCATCTCCAAGGTTGCCGGAGCCGACGTGGTCCGTGATGCGGTGACGTTCTTCCAGGCATTCGAAGGGATGGAGGAGGGATTCCGGACCCGGGCCAACCGGGTCCGTGAGCTGCTCACCCTGCCCAGCACGGCATTCATTCTGGTGGCCTCACCCTGGCCCAACTCCGTCGATGAGGCTGTGTTCTTCGCCGGCAAGCTGGCCGAGTCGGATATGTCGGTGACCGCCCTCATCGTCAACCGGGTACAGCCGCGCTTCATAGACAACAGCCGATTGGAGCAGCTGACGGCCATCGCCGGCCGGGCAACGGCGGAAGGCGGCGCTCTGCAGGATCTCATCGACAACCTGGCCGGTTATACGGTGGCGTCGGATCGGGATGAGCGAACCTACGGCGACCTGGTGGCCCGGATCGCTCCCGCCCCGGTCTCGCGGGTTCCGCTCCTCAACACCGATGTCCACGATCTCGACGGGCTCGAGGTGATCGCCGATCTCCTGTTTCTCGGCGACGGGCGGGGAGCCCGGCCTTCGGCTGAGGCGCCTGGCGAACCATCCCAGCCGGCGAGCTAGCCTCAGGTCCGTGCGCTCAATCCTTGTGGCCAGCGACGCGCCGTCGGTGAGGGCTGAAATCGCCGCCATCGCAGGACGCCCGGACATCGCCATCCGTGAGGCCCGATCCGGGCCGGCGGTGCTCGAGGAGGTGGCCGAGAGCCGTCCGGACCTGGTGGTGGTCGACCTCCAGATGGGCAACATGGGTGGGATGGCTGTCTGCCTCGAGCTACGTCTCGAGGAGTCGTACGGCAGTCTCGAACATGTGCCGGTGCTGATGCTGCTCGACCGTCGTCCCGATGTGTTCCTCGCCCGCCGTTCAGGCGCCGAGGGGTGGGTGGTCAAGCCGCTCGACCCCATCCGCCTTCGTCGGGCCGTCACCTCATTGCTCGACGGTGGTACGTACTATGACGAGTCCTACCAACCACTGTCGGTCGTCCCCGCGACCGGCTCCTGAAGGTCTTCACCGACCCAACGAAGGCAGGGTCCGTGTTCCGACGACACCAGAATCGGCATCTGCAACCCATTCAGAAGCGCCGCACCCTGCTGGGGAGGGGACGGTCGGCGGCAGCGGTCAGTGACCGCAATGGCGCTGCCGGGATCGGGGTCGGCCGCGGGGGTGATGCCCAGGAACAATTCATCGTGGAGGCGCTCGACGATCTACGCGATACCGTCGTCGGCGAGATCATGACCCCGCGGGTGGACGTGGTGGCTTTGTCCATCCCGGTGACGGCCGACGATGTCACCCGGGCCGTGCGTGAATCGGGCCACAGTTGCTTTCCGGTCTACGACGACAATCTGGACGACCTGATCGGGGTGTTGTTCGTCAACGATCTGATCCGGGCCGGTTGGAAGGTGCAAAGTGGGAGGCCCGAGGACCAACGGATCGACGATGTCGGGGCCCGGAGTTCCATCCCTGCAGGGGCGATGCCGACCGACCCCGCCAACCAGGCAATTCCCGATCCGGTGGATATCTCCCGCCGCCTCCGCCAGCCCTTTTTGGTACCCGAGTCGCGTCTGGTGTTCGACGTCCTGGCCGAAATGCGTCGCCACCGACGATCGTACGCGGTGGTGGTGGACGAGCACGGTGGCGTCGAGGGTGTCTTGACGATGAAGGACGTGTTGGGAGCGCTCGTGGGTCATCTTTCCGACGAGTTCGACCCTGACGACGAGCCTGACGTGGTGAGGGTGGACGGAAGTCGCTGGCTGGTGGACGGGCGGATGAGCGTCGACGATGTCCACGATCGCCTGGGGATCGATCTCCCCGAGGGTGAGTACGTGACGTTGGGGGGATTCCTCTTCGACGGCTTCGGGCATATCCCGGCCGAAGGCGAGGTGCTCGCCGTCGACGGATGGGAGCTCCGGGTGTCCGAGATGGACAAGCGACGGATAGCCAAAGTGGTGGCCAGGCGGGTCACCGTAGGTGACCCCGGTCCCAGGCACGACGCGGCGGCCGGTGAGACGGGGAGCGAGCGCACAACCGTCGGCTAGCATTCTTCTGTTCTGGACCGGCTGGTAAGCCGGCTCCGGTCAACGGGCTGTGGCGCAGCTTGGTTAGCGCGCTGCGTTCGGGACGCAGAGGTCCCCGGTTCAAATCCGGGCAGCCCGACCATTGAAGTACCCGGTCAGCGGGGACGCGGATCCCGGCTGTGGGACGGATCGCTCCCGCCAGGCGCCGAGCACAGGGTGCCGCCCGTTCGACTCCGTTCGACTCCGTTCGCCCCTCTCAGCGGAGGCAGGAGTCGGTGACGTAACACTTCAGGGGAGGTTCGCTCGTCACCATGCCCGTGGTGAGCCTGCCCGGCACTTCTGCGATCAGCGAAGCCTCGTTGCTCATCAATGAGACGGCAGTGACGAAGGGCATCAGCGGGTCGGAGCAGACCGCGTTGGTGTCGATGGCGGCGAGGTGAGGGAGCGAGCCGGGGGCGGCCAGGGCCGCCATGGCCACCGCGTAGACAACAGAGGACGCCAAGATGGTCAGGTGCTCGAAGGGTTGGAGCGGACAGATCTGTTGCTCGGCGACGTTGAGGACGTTGGCGGCCGCGGGCAACGGTGAGACAGGGGTGGTGGTGATGTTCAAACCGGCCAACTCGTCGGTATAGCTGTAGATGTCGGTGTAGGCGATTCCCGGGAATGTCTGCCGGAGAGAGTTCATGGCGGTGATGAAGTGGGGCGGATCACCGTTGATCCGTTTCACCTCCTGCCATACCGCCGGAACGCATTCCAACCCGCACACCGGCGCCGCCACGTTGCCGCCGCCCTCGTTGTCGGGTGCGATGCCGACCAGACTGGCCACCATCGGCCGGATGTCGGGCCACCAACGCAATGCCCACCGCGGGGAGGTGCTCGCCCCTTGGCTCCATCCGATCAACTCCACTTGGCGACCGCTCTGCGCGTGCAGGCTCCGCACCGCGTTGACGACGTACTCAGCCGCTATCTGCACGTCGCCGTCACTGTGATCCGGCACCGTCACCGTGCAATACGGCCACCCACGAGAGGCGAAGGCCGGATCGTAGTTCCAGCTGTAGGCCTCTTGAGGGTCGAACACCGTGGGAGGAACCTCGAGGATGATGTCCCGGGTGGCTGATGCCGGAGGCTGAGAGCAGTGCAGTGCAGTGCAGTGCAGCATCGAGCGTGGCGGGCGACTCGCTCAATGCCGGGCCGGGTTGATCGATGGGCGCGTACACGGGGGCGGGACCAGTGGTGACCGACGCCGCGGGCGACGTGGATCCAAAGGAGGCGGTGGTGGCGCACAACGACACCACGACCGAACCCGTCACTGTCAGCAGAACCTTGCGAAACCAGGTCACCGGCCACACACCCCTTCTCGAGCAAGCCACCCTCGGTCGCCCTTAGGTAGCAGGTGCGCTTCCACAGAGCCAATCGGCAAGGACCACCTCGAGGTTGAGGACATGACTCCTGACCGACAATCGACCGTGGCGATGATGGCTGATGTGGCCGATCAACCTCGAGGATGGCCAATCCCCACCGCCGCCACGTGCGAATGACCAGTTCAGCACAGCCCGTAGGATCTCGGAAATCGATAGGGGAGGAAACACCGTGGAGATGGAGTATCGACGTTTGGGTGGGTCGGGGCTGAAAGTCAGCGTGCTGGGCTTTGGCTCGTGGGTGACATTCGGGCCCCAGTTGGCCGGCGATCTGGCCGAGCAATGCCTGAGCGCCGCACACGATGCCGGAGTCAACTTCTTCGACAATGCCGAGGCCTATGCCGGCGGTGAGTCGGAGAGCATCATGGGCAAGGCGATCGATTCCCTCGGGTGGCCCCGCCACAGTTACGTCCTCTCCACCAAGTTGTTCTGGGGCCTCCACGAGGGGCCCAACATGCGGAACACCCTCAATCGCAAGTACCTCCTGCAGGCCATCGACGCCTCGTTGGAGCGGTTGGGCCTCGATTTTGTCGATCTTCTCTACTGCCATCGACCTGATCCGGACACTCCCATCGAAGAGACGGTGTGGGCCATGTCCGACATCATCACCAGTGGAAAAGCGCTCTACTGGGGGACCTCGGAGTGGCCGGCCGCCGCGGTGCGCGAGGCCTGGGACATTGCCGATCGCCACAACCTCCATAAGCCGGTAGTGGAACAGCCCCAGTACAACCTGCTCTGGCGGGACCGGGTCGAGACGGAGTACGCCCCCCTTTACGAAGACATCGGGCTGGGCCTCACCACCTGGAGCCCGCTCAGTTCGGGCTTGTTGACCGGCAAGTACCTCGACGGCGTCCCCGACGGCTCGCGCGCCACACTGCCGGGGTATGAGTGGTTGCGGAACCTGCTCACCGACCCCGAGCGCAATCAGAAGGTGCGCGAGCTGCAGTCCATCTCCGAGGAGTTGGGTTGCTCTCTGGCCCAGATGTCGATCGCCTGGTGCGCCAAGAACCCCCACGTCTCCTCGGTCATCACCGGAGCAAGTCGGGTCGAGCAGGTCCACGAGAATCTCAAGGCCCTCGAGGTCATCCCCATGCTGTCCGACGATGTCATGGCCCGCATCGCCGCCATTACCGGCTGACCGGGACCGAGACGGGGTCATCCGGGGGTTGCCCTCTGGCGGCGTGTTCGAGGTAGGCCATTTCGATCACCCGACGGCTCACCCGCCGGGCCACATAGAGCGAGAATGCCGCCGCCGGTAGTTCGACGAGCACGGCGAGAATCACCGCCGTGACAAAATTGCTGCGGCTGTCGGAGGTGGTGACATCGAACCACGCGTCCACCACCAGCAGAGTGGCCGCCGTCGTCGCCGGGAACTGCACCCGGGGATCCATCCGAAAGGCCAGGTAGGCCGCCCCGGCCAGGGCCACCACCAGGAGCGTGTCGAATCCCACCCAGGTGCCCCGGTAGTGATGTTCGAGGTTCCTCTTGGGCAGACTCAGGGCCAGGTACACGATCCAGGGCAGCAGCCCGGTGGCCACAATGAGATAGATCCAAGCCAGACGCCGAGATCTCCGCCGTACCTCCGGGGAGGTCTGCACACTCCCGTCAACCACGACCGGCTGGACCGGCTTCCTCTCCGTCGATCTCCTTCTCGGCACCCGGCCAGCTTAGAAGTGCGGGCCGGGCCCAGTGGGGTCGTCAGGGGCGCCGGACGCTGAGGCAATGGCTATGTCATCGATTGCCGGGCTACGGCACTCGATCGGCAGCGGCCGGAAATCCCCGATCCGGGGGAGGACGGGACAGGACGACCTCGTCATGCGGCGTATTCCTGTCGAGGGCCGACGCCTGAAGCGACTGCTGGGCGCTCACCCCGGCAACTGTGGGAATCCGGTGCCAGGTCCCGTCGGATGCCAGTGACCACGACTGGGTGTCGTCAGCCAGGTTGAGCGACAGGATCTCCTCTAATTGGGCGACCGCCTCGGGGTCGGCGACGGGGACCATCGCCTCGACTCTCCGATCGAGATTCCGACGACGGAGATCAGCCGATCCGATGTAGAACAGGGCGGACCGGCCCGCCTCGCCCCCGAATCGCAGAATGCGCGAGTGCTCGAGGAACCTGCCGACAATGGAACGCACCCGAATCGTCTCGGACATGCCCGGCACACCGGGACGGAGGCAGCAGATTCCCCGGATGACCAGATCAATCGGCACACCCGCCTGCGAGGCCCGGTAGAGGGCATCGATCACCACCTGATCGTCGAGCCCGTTGACCTTGATCACGATACGTCCCTCGGGACCGGCCTTGGCCTCTTCTTCGATGCACTCGACCACCCGCTCACGGATACCGCCCGGTGAGGTGACCAGCTCCAAGTACTGGGGCGGCTGGCTGAATCCGGTGATGTAGTTGAAGAAACGGGTGACGTCGGCCCCGAGCTCGGGGCGCGACGACAACACACCGAGGTCCTCGTACATGCGGGCCGTCTTCGGGTTGTAGTTGCCCGTGCCGACGTGGACATAGCGCCTCACGTGGCCGCCCTCTTGGCGGACCACAAGGGTTGTCTTCGCATGGGTCTTGAGGCCCATGAGCCCGTAGATCACGTGGGCACCCGCCTCTTCGAGCGCCCGGGCCCAGCCAATATTGGCCTCCTCGTCGAAGCGGGCGGTGACCTCGACCAGCACCGCCACCTGTTTGCCGCGTTCTGCCGCTCTCACCAGTGCCGCCACCACCGGGCTGTCTCCCGAAGTCCGGTACAGGCACTGTTTGATGGCCAGTACGTGGGGATCAACCGCGGCTTCATCCATCAACTCCTCCACCGACGCCGTAAAGGAGTCGTAGGGATGATGGACGAGCACGTCCTGTCGGTCCAGCACCGAGAATATCGAGGGGTTGTCGTCCAACTCGGCCGACAAGAAGGCCGCCGGGACCATCGGCGTCCACGGCTCGTCGTGCAGTTCGGGGCGATCCAGGGCGTGGATGGCCCACATGCAGTCGAGCCCCAGGGGTCCCCTGAAGAAACAGACATCCTCGGCATCCAGTCCCAGGTCGGCGGTGAGGCGCTCGACCGGTTCGGAGGAAGTCCTCGAGTCGATCTCGAGTCGGACGACGGGCAGAAACCGTCGTCGTCGCAGCTCCTCTTGGAGGGCGAGCAGCAAGTCGTCAGCGGCGTCCTCGTCGAGGGCCAGGTCCGCATCCCGGGTCACCCGGAACACGCATGCGGGACCCACTTCCATCCCGGGGAACAGCTCGTGGAGGAAGGCCACCAGGACCTGCTCCAGGGGGACGAAGTGAGCGCCGCCGGGCAGCGGCAGCAGTCTCGGCACATTGGGTGGAACCTTCACGCGTGCGAAACGTCTGCTCTGCTCGGTCGGGTCGCTCACCTCGACGCCGATGTTGAGGGAGAGATTGGAGATGTAGGGGAACGGATGGCTGGGGTCCACCGTCAAGGGGGTGACAACCGGCAGGATGAGTCGGTCGAAGAGGTCGTGAAGATGCTCCCGGTCATCGGCGTCGAGGGTGTCCCAGTCACTCAGCTCGATCCCCTCCACCGCCAACGCCGGGATCAACCCATCCACCAGAAGTGCCTCTTGACGGCGAACCATCCGCTCCATCGATGCACGCACATCGCCGAGCAGTTCCCCGGGAGTGAGCCCACTGGGGCCCCGGGTCTTGATGCGCGCCACCACTTGACGCTTCAACCCCGCCACCTGCACCTGAAAGAACTCGTCAATCCGTTCGCTGGTCAGAATGAGGAACTTGACCCGCTCGAGCAGGGGCACCCCGGCATCGTCAACCAGGTCGAGCAACCGTTGGTTGAAGTCGAGATCGGAAAGCTGGCGGGCGAAGTAACTCAGCACCTCGCCATCGGACGCTCCACCAGTACCCGACGCCTTGGCCGGTTCTCCGCTCATCACCCAACGATACCGGCCCTGTCAAACAGAGGCATCAGGGTGAAACTTGACGATCGCCTCCGGCAGACCGTTGAACCTCTCGCTCACGGGGGGACAACTCCCACCGTGGCCTGGGGAGGAATGGGGCCCCGCCAACCCAGGTCGGGTGGGGGGCCGGTAGGTTGCAGGGGACGTTCCACCCGGTGGGGTGGGTCGACAACAGACAGGATGGTGCCGATATGGTTGACGATCGCTTGCTCGAGGTCATCGTGGAGATCCCTCGAGGCAGCCGGAACAAGTATGAGTACGACCACGAACGTCACCTGATCAGACTCGACCGGAGGCTGTTTTCGGCCACTTTCTATCCGGCTGACTACGGATTCGTGCCCGACACCCTGGCCGAGGACGGGGATCCCCTCGATGCCCTGGTCCTCATCGGCGAGCCGACCTTCCCCGGGTGCCTGGTGGAAACCCGGCCGGTGGGCGTGTTCTGGATGTCCGATGAGATGGGCCCCGATGCCAAGATCATCACCGTGGCCTGCGGCGATCCCATGTGGGAGGCCGTGAGGGACCTCGAGGGACTGCCTCCTCACCTCACCATCGAGATTGCTCACTTCTTCGACGTGTACAAGGACCTCGAACCGGGAAAACTCACCAAAGTCGAGGGTTTCGAAGGGGTCGACGCCGCCTGGGAGGAGATCGACCGCTCGTACGCACGGGCCAAGGAAACCCGACCCTGAGTCTCTGCGCTTCCTACGATCGTTTGAGACCGCCACCCCCTACCGGGACTGGTCGCTTCTCCATACGGCCGCACCCAGCAGGATGATCTGCAGCTTTCGTTCCGCCTCGTCAGCGATGCGGGGCAACTCGGAGGCGTCCTCGGGACGCGCATCGAGCGCCAGTTCGGAGGCGGCGATGATCGTCTGGACCACCAACGACGAAATGAGCTGGAGATCGGCTGAGCTGACCGTAGCCAACCTCGGCATGCGGGCCAGGTCGGTGGCCAGTTCGCTAGTGAACAGTCGTATCTCCTGTCGGATGGCCATCCGCATGGTGCTCGATCCGCCGTAACGCTCCTTGGCGATGAATCGAAAGTGAAGCTCGTGTTCGAGCACGTAGTCCAAGAAGGTGTCGACCGATTGGCGGATCAGGTGGGTGGTCGGGAGTGGTTCGGAGCGAACCTCCCGCATCAAGCCCCGCAGCGTGGCAAACGACTCCTCCACCAGGCTCATCCCCAACGCCTCCATGGTGGGAAAGTGCCGGTAGAACGCGGCTGGGACCACCCCGGCATCCTTGGTCACCTCCCGGAGACTGAGGCTGGAAAAACTCTGTTCACCGCTGAGTCGGGCCAGGGCGGCATCGAGCAGTCCCCGTCGGGTCCGCGACTTCCTCTCGTCCCGGGAGCCCGGCTGCTTCCTTCGCCGATCAGAGGGTGGGGCTGCCATCGGCACATATTAGTGAACAGATGTTGACTTGACCGGTAACGCCGTTTAGAGTGAACATATGTTCACTACCGTCCTTGAACGCACGGCCCGGTTCGGTGCGACCCTGAGTTCCCCACTTCCGGTGGATGCATTCGCTCGGCTGGTGGATCCATTGTGGTCGTCAACCGTGTGTCGGGCCCGGGTCACCCGCATCATGAGGGAGACCCCCGATTCCGCGAGCATCGTCCTGCGTCCGGGGCGCGGTTGGGAGTCTCATCAGGCCGGCCAATGGATTGCCGTCGGTGTCGATATCGACGGCGTGAGGCACCGGCGTCCCTACTCACTCACTTCGGTTCCCGTGCGGGCTGACGGTTGCATCACCATCACCGTGCAAGCCGTCCCCGATGGAGTCGTCTCCAACTTCCTCGTCCATCAGCTACAGGTGGGCGAAATCGTCCACCTCGATCCTCCCAACGGTGACTTCACCTTGGGATCGCACTCTTCCTCCCCCCTGTTGTTCATCACCGGCGGGAGTGGCGTCACCCCGGTCATGGGCATGCTCCGGACCCTCGATGCCGCAGACGTCGCACTGGACGCGGTCCACCTCCACTACGCCGCCTCTCCGGACCAGGCGATCTTCGCCGACGAGTTGCGTCGTCTGGCTGTGCGCCATTCCGGGTTCGGTTTCAAGTTCGGCGCCACCGGAACCGGTCCGATCCCGCCGGAGTTGGCGTTGACCACCCGACGCCTCGACGCCCTGTGCCCCGACTGGTCGGCTCGGGAGACCTGGATCTGCGGACCCGCCCCATTGCTGGCGGCAGCCGAAGCCATATGGGAGTCGGCAGGTATCAGCGATCAGCTCCACAGTGAGCGGTTTCAGCCAAGTCTCACCGCCACCAATGGCACCAAGGCCGGCATCGTGCAGTTCCTCGACAGCGGAGTCGAGACCCCCGGCGATGGCATCCGGCCTCTGCTCGAGTTGGCCGAAGAGGCAGGACTGTCTCCCAAACACGGATGTCGAATGGGCATCTGCCATACCTGCGTGGTCCGACTCAACAGTGGATCGGTCCTCGATCTTCGCGACGGACGGATCCAAAGTGACGAAGGGGACTTCGTCCAGATCTGCGTCTCCGCACCGTGCGGCGACGTCTCACTGGAACTCTGAAAGGAACCCCATGACTTCCACTCTCAGCGTCGAACGCGAAACCGACCACACCATCGTTCCCATCACCACCCTTCGGACAGTTCATCAGCATCCGTCCGGTCTGGATGCTGATGAACTCGAGGCATTCGGCAAGCTCATGGATGACCTCCGCAATGAAATCATCTCCAACCGGGGGAAAGCCGATGCCGATTACATCCACCGCGTCATCGCGGTGCAACGCCGCCTGGAGGTGGCCGGAAGGCTGGCGCTGTTCGCCGGTGTCTTCCCGCCGTTCTGGGTAGCCGGTGCCGCCATGCTCTCGACGGCCAAGATCCTCGAGAACATGGAGATCGGCCACAATGTCATGCACGGTCAGTGGGACTGGATGCGCGATCCCGAGATCCACTCGTCCACCTGGGAGTGGGACAACGTCTGTCCCTCCGACCAGTGGAAGCACTCCCACAACGAAATCCATCACACCTGGACCAATGTCATCGGTCGGGACCGCGACGTCGGGTATGGCATCCTCCGCATCGACGAGCGCCAGCCCTGGTCGAAGGTGGCTCTCGGTCAACCCGTCTACGCCGCGGTTCTCGCCACGTTGTTCCAATGGGGCGTGGCCCTGCACGACGTAGAGATAGAAGAAGTCATGAAGGGTCGAAAGACCAAAGCCGATGCCAAGGCCCAACTCGCCGCCATCGCCAAGAAGGGCGGACGCCAACTGTTGAAGGACTATGTGCTCTTCCCCGCCATGGCCGGGCCGTTCTTTCTGCCGGTGCTGGTTGGCAACCTGACGGCCAATGTGGTCAGAAACCTGTGGACGTTCAGCATCATCTTCTGTGGGCACTTCCCCGATGGCGTGGAACGGTTCACCGAGGAGGACGTGGTGGACGAGAGTCGGGGCGGTTGGTACGCACGCCAGGTCCTCGGCTCGGCCAACATCGAGGGCAGCAAGGTGTTCCATATCCTGTCGGGCAACCTCAGTCACCAGATCGAGCATCATCTGTTCCCGGACCTGCCGAGCAATCGCTACGGCGAGCTCGCCCCCAGGGTGCGCGCCATCTGTGAGCAGCATGGAATCCCCTACAACTCCCGTTCATTCTCCCGTCAGTTCGGCTCAGTGATTCGCCGCATTGCACGGCGTGCCCTTCCGGGCTGAGCATCCGGTCACCGGGTCGCCGGTCGGCGCGCCCCACCCGGGCAGGTGCCGGCTCGTGCGGCCGGGTGTCCTGAGAATGGAAGCGTCGAGACCACCCTCGCCTACGATCTACGATTGAGGACTGAGGAAATCGGGTCAGAGAAGCCCACCTGCTGCAAGAGAGAAACAGGCAGGTTCGCTTGTGGCGCGTTCCCCGGGGATGTAGCTCAGTTGGCTAGAGCACCTGCTTTGCATGCAGGGGGTCGTGGGTTCGAGTCCCATCATCTCCACTCTGTTTTGCCTGGTAGCTGGCGTTACGCCTATCGGCCCCGGTCTCAACTCACCTCTGTCCCCACACTTGTCCCTACGAATCTGGGACCGGCAAAGAGAGGTGTAGGGGCAGCGATGGCCGGATCCATTCGTCAGCGGAAAGATCGGGGCGCCAACACCTGGGAGCTGAGCGTGTTCATCGGTCGTGACAACCACGGTTGTCCGAAGCAGCGCAGCGTCGTGTTCCGCGGCAGCAAGAGGGCAGCAGAACGAGAGCTCGCCCGGCACGCCGATCTCGACAGCGACCGCGCCATAGACCTCCCGGCGCTCCTCGACGTCGAGGAGTAGGAAGTCTTCAGACAAGCGCCGACTCTGTGGTGAGATTGGGCTTGCCGTCGTGTTCGTAGTGGAAGAACGCGTCGCTCAGCCACGCCGGCATCACTGCGGTCTCCTCCCGCAACGCGGTGAATTCGGCATGAGGCAGGACGGACCGCACCTGGGCGATGACCTCGGGGGTCACCTGGCCCCGGCCGAGGTAGCGCAACGCCGAGAGAGCAGTACCGGAGGGTCGCCCAGCGAGCGTCAGCTCTCTCGGAGATGCGTGTTGAAGTCGCATTGCAAGGTTGCCCATCCGTACGGTCTTGGAACGCCCGGAGGTGAGGAAGACGGGGGAGAGCGGAGTCTGGTTGCTCAAACCGAGCTGTCGAGCTGCCTCTGCACCGTGGACGCCGATCATCTCCCCGCGGCCCTCCGTGAGAGCCTCGACGACGGCACGAGGCACCGGGGGTACGGGGCCGACCAGGCGGCTGGTCTTGGGGCGGTAGTACACGCCACGGGTCGCTCGCTTGATGAGCCCTGAACGGACCAGGCGGCTGAGAGCCTGATCAACCGAGGCACGCGTCCCATGGCGAAGTAGGCGCGACGTCGGGATCGGTGTCCCGGGCGCTGCTTGCTCGAACTCCTCTCGGATTGCAGCCATGGTCGACGTGTTCATGTCAGATCTATTAGTCATAAATCTGACACCCGCAATCATCTGGGTAGGAGCGTCGCGGTTCAGGCGGCCGCACACCCCGTTGTCCGGAACTGGCCTCCGGGATCCCAGGCCGGTTCAGCGTCACCCTGCACCGGTACCCGTTTGGTGGCACGTCGGAAATCACCGGGGTGCCCGTTCGCCATGGCAAGCACCCGCGGCTCAGTGTGCCGGAATGTGTCCCACCGAGCCGACGAAGTGGGACTCTGCCTGGTAGCCGCCAATGGTCGCTGCGGGTGGCATATGGTCTACCATATGGTTTATGAGTCGACGCGAAGTTCTCGTGCAGCTGGATGATGACTTGGTGACCCGACTCGATCTCTTGGCGTCCGAACGCGGGACGAATCGCTCCGCGCTCCTCCGCAGAGGAGCCATTGCGGTTTTGGACGCAGCAGACATGCGTCGTGCGGACGTCGAACTTCAGGCGGCGTATCGTCGAATCCCGCAGGATCCGGACGTTGTCCAAGCGGCCACGCGGCTGGCCGCTGCGACCATGCCGGAGTGGTAGCCCGAGGAGACATCGTCTGGGTAGACCTTGGCGCTCCTGCGGGTCGACACCCTGTCTGCGTCCTGACCCGTGATGCGGCGATCGCAGTGCTGTCCGCCGTCACATGTGCGCCCATCACCCGCACTATGCGTGGGATTCGCTCCGAGATCGCCGTGGGAACTGACGAGGGGTTGCCGGATGCCAGCGTGATCACGTGCGACAACATCGTGACGTTGCCGAAGACGATGCTGGCGGAGCCTGCAGTCGGCCACTTGAGCGTGGAAAAGCGTGCCGCCCTTGATCACGCGCTCCGCTACGCCCTCGACATCCGGTACTGATCAGTCGCCGACCGCGACCTCGAACCGTTCGGGGGCAGGGAGCAGCAGTCAGGCCGCGTGGCTTCGGGGCTCAGCCGGGAAGGTCGAGGATCATCGAGATGGCTTCGCGGATCTGAGCCAGGGTGGCAACTCCGACGTTGCCGCCAGTCGAGGCGATTCGCCCGGGTGAGACGGCGCGCAGGTGCTGACATTGGGCTGCTGAGGTGAGCGTGAGCCCATTGCGACCATCGGGTTCGATGGCTACCTCAGAGTCGAAGTTCCGTACGGTCGAGGTGAGGGGGACGACGTGGATGACTGATGGTTCGGCGTTCAAGATGCGCTGGGCCGTCACTACCACCGCAGGATGGCGGAAGCCGGCTTCTCGGCCTTCGGGGAGTCCGAGATCCAGATCGACGACGTCACCCGACGTCGGCATCGAGCCAGGCTGTCTCGTCGTCTCGTAACGGTCGGGCGAGCTGGCTGCCGATACGGTCCTGTCGAAGCGCTCGAACCGCGAGCGTCACCGTACGTCCCACGGTCGTCCCGAGGTCCTTGGCCAGCCGCTTGAGCTCCTCGTGGGTCTCTGGATCGATCCGCACACTCGTCGATTGCATGCAAATCAGCATACACAGGGCATCGGCACGACCCGCTTCTCCCTCGCCAGCCTCCCGGCGGTTGGCGTCTCCACCAGTCAGCCCCGGCGACACCAGCCCGAATGTTCGGGGGCGCTCGGGCGCAGTCGATCGCTGGCGCATCGCATCTCGATGTCATGATGTCATGACAAAGCAGACAACCGTTCGGCTTCCCGAGGACCTGGCCGAAGAGGCTGAAGCGGTGGCACGCGTCAAGGGCACAAGCGTGAACGCTCTCATCATCGAGTCGCTCTCCTCTGAGATCGCCCGTGTCCGAGCCGACGCGGAGTTCACCGCCCGGGCCAGCAAGCTCCTCGAACGCGACAAGGAATTGCTGGACCGGCTCGCTCGTTGAACCGGTTCATCTCCCTGTCAGAGTTCCTGTGGCTGGCCGAGCAGGTGACGGGGATCGACGCCGACGTCCTGGCCAGATCGAGCCGGCTCAACCTGGCAGATTCAGCATTACACGCTCCCCGGGCGAGCTTCGGCGGTCAAGACGTCTTCTCCGACCTGATCGATAAGGCGGCAGTGCTCGCCTGCCACCTGGCGTGGAACCATCCCCTTGTCTACGGCAACAAGCGGTCCAGTTGGGCGAGCCTCGTCATGTTCCTTGACCTCAATGATGTCGTCTGGGATCCCGACCCCCTGACGTCGGTGAAGCGGAAACGGCAATGGTCTCCGTCGTGGCGCACGATGTGGACGAAGCGTGGTTCGCCACGTGGATCCGCGAAGGCTCACGATCCGCCAACGGCAACGACCACCGGACGAGTCCAAGGGACGACGTGTCGACAGACTTTCGCTATCGGGAGACGAAACCCGAGTAGAACGAGCGCACGGCGACGATGGCATCAGCCCGTAGTTGGGCGTCGTCGGATCCCAGGTGGTCGACGACCACCACGATGTCGCTGTCCTCGTCCCCGTCCCCGTCGCGCCCTCACCTGTGGAGTCCCGGTTGATGCTTGCCACCTATGCCGATAATCGGCTTGTACCTCGTCCACCGTGCGTGTTCCGTTGCGAGCTACAGTGCGTCTGAATCAGGGGGGTCCCGTCGATGACACCAGCGAAGGCTCAGGTTTTCGGCCAGTCCGCAGGGCGGGCCGCGGCAGGTGCGGTGTCCTACATCGAAGCGACCCACCGTTTCGTCGCGGCCGGCCTCTTTGGTGCGACCAGAGCGATGCCCGGGAGTGCCCCGGTCCGTGCCGCTCACGACGCCATTTCCGGGCCCGTGTACGGCGGCGTCCGGTCTGGGTTCCTGGCCACTGGCTGGCTGGCTGGCGGAATGGCGTCGAAGGTCGCCGCTCTGCCCGCCACAACGAAGAAACGAACGAACCTGGCGGTCGCCGCTCTCAATGCCGCCGTCGGCGACCGGCTGTGCGACGCCAACAGCGCCCTGGCTATCCGCATGGCTCTGCGTTCGAACGGCCGCGACGTCCGGATCCGACGTGACACATTGGAAGCCGCCTACTCCGGCGCCACGTCAAAGCTGGCAGTGTTCCTCCACGGATTGGGTGAAACCGAGAACTCCTGGAAGCTTCATGCCGACGAGTACTACCAGGACTCGACCGTCACCTACGGCTCACGACTCGCCGTCGGCCCCGGTTACACGCCGCTGTACCTGCGCTACAACACCGGCCTTCACGTCTCCGACAACGGGAAGCGACTGGCCGAGCTGTTGACCGCGGTTGTCGCAGCCTGGCCCACACCAATCGAAGAGATCGTCATCGTCGCCCACTCGATGGGCGGCCTTGTCGCCCGCAGCGCCTGTCACTACGGCGAGCAAACCCACGAACCATGGATTCCAGCCGTGCGCCACGTCTTCTATCTCGGCGCGCCTCACCTGGGAGCACCCCTCGAGCGCCTCACCAGCTACTGGACTTGGGCGCTGTCGAAAACCGAACCGACCCGGCCAATGGCGGCGCTGATCAACAGGCGCAGCGCCGGCATCAAAGACCTGCGCTTCGGCTATATCGTCGACGATGACTGGAGTGATTGCGATCCCGACACCAACCTGAAGAGCCACCGCCACAACCTGCCGCTGCTGTCCACCGCCAACCACTACTCGATCAGCGCGACCATCACGACAGGACAGCACCACCCGCTGGGCTGGATCTTCGGCGACCTTCTCGTGCCCCCTGCCAGCGCCAACGGACGCCACCCACGGAACCGTCACATCCCGTTCGAAGTTGATCACCGCTACCACCTCGGACACTCAAACCACTTCGACCTGCTCAACCATCCAGCCGTCTACGACGCCATGGAAGCCTGGCTGCAGACACAACCCCCTGGCGCGCAACTCGGAGGCCGCCCTTCCCTCACAACGGCAGGCAACCTCCCCGCTGCGTCGTAGGTCAGGACGGCAACGGGCGCACCAAAGGTCACCACCTCCAACCCAGAATCACTGTGCCCCATGGCACACTCCTGGCGGGATGCCCAATGATCCGTGGCGCCCGATATTGACTGTCGGGCGGGACGATGCGCCGCATTGCTCACACCGTGGGCGTAATCCCACTTGAAGAATCGGAAGGCATGGCCCGGGGGACGTGGAGCCCCTTCGCCCTCTCCTCCGCGAGGCGTTCGGCTTGCTCGAGGGGCCGGTAAACACTCATTGCAGAAGCCCTTGGAGGGCTCGTCGTTCTCCGCGTGGGTGCCCCTGGACAATGACGCGGAGGCCATCGAGAGCCAAAACACTGGTGGGTGGCGCGGGGACACCTAGTCTGAGGCGGTGGCTGTGATCCCGCCCGATCCGAGGTGCACCATGCAAGTAATCATTCTGGGCAGCGGAAGCCCGATTCCTGACCCAGAGCGAGCTGGACCTTCGACGCTGGTTCGCACCTCTATCGGAGACTTGCTTTTCGATTGCGGGCGGGGGGTGCTCATGCGCGCCGCTGCTGCTGGGTCGGGTGCCGGAGCCTTCCAGGCGTTACTCCTGACCCACCTTCACAGCGACCACATCACCGACCTCAACGACGTGTTCACGATGCGGTGGGTCATGTCGTTCTCGCCCAATCCATTGCCCGTGTTCGGCCCGAGCGGAACAGCCAGGCTGCTGCACGCCACCGAGGCAATGCTAGAGCCGGACATCGGCTACCGACTTACTCACCACGACGACCTCAAATGGAGACCCTCCGCTGTCGTAACTGAAGTTGGATCAGGAGTGATGCTCGACCAGGGTACGGTACGAGTCACGGCCGCTCCCACGGATCATGCGCCCGTTCGTCCAACTGTGGGCTATCGCGTTGATGACGAAGGGAGGTCCGTGGTCATTGCCGGTGACACGGTGCCATGCGCGGGCCTCGACCGGTTATGCGCTGATGCTGATGTACTCGTACACACTGTCGTCCGGCGTGATCTCATCGAACAGTTCGGCCTGCCCCGGCTCACCGACGTGCTCGACTACCACTCGTCGGTACCGGACGCAGCTAGGACAGCTGAGCGAAATGGGGTCCGAAAGCTGATACTCACCCATCTGGTACCCGCACCAACACCTGGCACTGAACAGGAGTGGCTGGACCAAGCCGCAGCCAACTTCAACGGAGAAGTCGTGTTGGCTTCCGATCTGCTGGCGGTTGAGGTGTGACCTCAGGAAAAGGCCAGGCCACAGACCGTCCGTGAAGTGACGCACTATCCCGCCCTTCCAGCGGTCAAGGGCAGTTAGTAGCCGCTTGGCCGACCGCTTCACGATTGACCCGAGAGTCCGGGCCGCTCGACGCCGGATCACCCCTGCCAAGTCCTTCAAGAAGAGGGCGGGTCAAGGCAGAAAGGAGTCGACCACGAAGGTCCCTCCGGCCACCGACCCGCCGGTGGAGAACGCTAGCGAAAGAGTCGCCAAAGGCCCTTGACTTCCGTTAGGAACTCACTCCCTGCCCATGCGGCCGATCGGTACCCGCGATGCGCTGATTCACCGATGTTCGTGAAGTCGTCCAGATGCGGTTCGTCAAGTCCCTTTGCCCACACGCTGCATCTCCAGCCCGGTACTTGACACGGAAAGCCCTCTCATGTTGCTCGCTACGAGCTGGTTGTACTCTCCGGTGAACACCGGATAGGAGGCTGCGTCGAGTTGAGGCGACCAGGTGAGGTAGCCGAAGAACGCCCTCGCCCCGTCGAAGAACGAGACGTAGGTGAACCCCTGCGCACGCACATACGTCGCCATCGCAGACAGGTACTTCACGTCCAATGGCTCCCAGAAGCTGTAGCTCTTCACCTTTAGCTCCTCCGGTGCCCCTTGCGGACCGGCTCCGGCTGTTTCCGCGGCAGTGGGCTTGTCGAGCCACGTCTCGTCCATGACGAGACCCCTGCCGGCCGCGTCCGCGGCGCTGACATCGGTCTTCAGATTGGCGATCTGCGCTGGACCGAGAGGGTAGACGTGCACGCCGAGGTAGTCGATCGACGTATGCGCCAGCAGAGCTTGGTCGATGGCTGGGGTCGTCCAGGTGCCTGTGCCGGCACCGACCTCGGTGCTACCCCGATTCAGGCCCGTGAGTTCTTCCGTCACTACCTGAACAGCCGCCGTGGGAGTGTTGATGTCGATGCCCAGCGCGTCGGAGAACGTGTCGGTTTCGTCGAGCAGCGAAAGGTAAGTCGGGTGGAGATCATCGATGATGAGTTGTGCCTGGACCCGCTGCTCGCCGGCATAGGTGTCGATGGTGAGGCCGGCGTAGCTGATCGACAGGGAGGTGAGCGGGGTGCCCGAGAAGACCGGGTTCTCCTCAACCGATAGCACCATGTGGTGCGCCCGCACCTGCTGGGCCACCCCTTCGTAGAAGTTCAGGTACTCCGAGCTGTCCGGGGTGGTCGGCAACAGTAGGGGGAAAGAGACGTCAACTGTGACCCCTTGCACACCGAGGGCCGAGAACGCGTCGAGCTCGGAGGTGACACCGGAGATCGCCGAGGAGGTGAGAAGTCCCGATCCAATGTTGCCGTTGGCGGCCAGCAGTTCAGTGCCGATCGTTGTTGACGGTTGTTTCTGTGGTGTGCCGACCTCAGACGCGAACCCATCCACCTCAGATTGGATTCGGCCGTACTGCGATTGGTACTGGGTAGGGATGGGCCCAGGCGGTTGTGAGATGGGAGTGAGATGGGGGCTGTTCGGTGGCGATGATGGACGCGTCGTTGTGGTGGTGGGTGAGCCCGTCGGGCTCGAGCAGGCGCCCAGGACGAGCGCACTGCCGGCGACCACCACGAGGAACGCCATCCATCGGCACCGGGGCGGCTTTGGTGCTGATTGACCAGATTTCCCCATTCTCGGAAAAGTACCAGGCCGATGTGAGCGAACTGTGAGCGAACTGTGAGCGCTCGGGATGACGGCGTAAGGCCCGTTGCCCCAGGTGCTCCGTTCGCTCACCTCGTGACGGTGTCGGTGACTCGCCTGTGGCGATGGTCTCAGATCTCCCATATCCCAGAATAATTGCATTTCTCTTGTCGTCCTCAGGGTCCACCGCTTCGCAGTTGGTCTCGTTGGGTCCACCAGAGTGGTGTACGAGGGATAGCCCGACCTGAGGGTCTCCCCGACGCGACGACCACCGCATCAATCTTCAAGAACCTACGAAAATTCACGAAGGAGAAGATGCGGTGGAAATCACCAACACGATGGGCGCGTCAGCGCTCCTGCGCAAGTACCTGGAGTCCGATGCGGGTTACGACCTGCTGGCCGAGATGGTGAAGATGGCGGCCGAACTGCTGATGGACGCCGAGGTGGACGTGCTCTGCAATGCCGCCTGCGGCGTCCGCACCGAGGACCGGGTGAACAGCCGGAACCGCCACCGGGAGCGGCGCTGGGACACCCGGGCCGGGACCTTCAACCTGGAGATCCCCAAGCTCCGCAAGGGCAGCTACCTGCCGGGCCTCCTCGAGCTCCGTCGGCGTGCCGAACAGGCCCTGGTCTCGGTGGTCTGCCAGGCCTACATCGAGGGCTTCTCGACCAGGCGGGTCGACGACCTGGTCAACACCACGTCGGAAGACTTCCCTCAATCCGAATGGCGGTGCCAGAGGGATCAGTTGGACACCTGATCTACGCTGGCCGTGCGGGCAGCCAATGAAGGAGGCGGAGTGCCTAGATATCGATTCGATTGGGCGGCACTACCTGGTGGACTGTTGCGCGAGGTTCAGCGTGATCTCAAGTTGCCCGGTCCCGATCCAGCCGCGGCACTCAAGAGGGCTTTCGGTGCTCGACCTTCGGGTGAGTTCGTCAAGCAGGCCTGGGGGCCCCTGCGGGAGCGATGGATCGTCAAGGATCCTGTGGTGCGCAAGTCGGTCGTCTCGGAACTCCGAGCGAAGAGTCTGGGCCGCATGGAGACGAGAGTTGGTACGGCGAAAGGTGAGGTCGTCTATCTGCGTTCATGCCGGAACAGCCCGACATTGCGGTCTGTGGTTCTGGCGCATCTCCTGACTGCGGGCGAGGAGCTTCGCGCTCCCAAGGCCCCGGCTGCCGAAAAGGTGAACAATCGTGGCTCCTCCATCCTCGGCTCGTCGAAAGCATGGGCATCGTTGGCCGACGCATTGGCGGTGACGCTGGCACAGCTGGAGGTCGACCAGTACCTGATTCTGAGCATCAGGGACAAACCCGATTACTTCGTCCAGTTTGCTCAGCAGGGTCCGTCCGGACTTCGGGCCGAGACCGTATCGAACGACTTTCTCGAGCAGTGGGAGCAACTCGATGATGACGCCCAGGCGCGACTGTCGTCGATCGGGTGGCAATCCCCGACATCAGGCAAAGGGAAAGGTCGGGACTCCATGGGGTCGCCGAACTATTTTCGGGACTGGGAGCTCCCTGTGCCATATCGAGAGATTGCCGATCTGGGAGTACAGACGCTGGACGATGTCCTCGAAGCCCGTCACCCGGGTCTTCTCGCCTACAGGGCGTTCGCCACGGGTGGCGCCGAGATCATCCTGCCAAATCTCGGATTGGTGAGAGAGAGGCCGCCGGCTCAAGCGCCTCAGCCAGCTCGTGCGCTGGCCCAGGCGGTACCGGCCAATCGTGAGGAGCTGCTCGAACAGGTGAAGGATGCGATGAAGGTCGTGCTCGGCCTCGACACGATCGTCACCGACGAGGAGGACGACATACCGGTGCGTGGCGAAACTGTCATCAGCTATGTGAGAGTCCAGAAGGACGCCCCGATCGTGTCCATATTCGCCCCGATCATCTGGGACATCGGCTCCCCTCCGGACATCCTCCAGGCTGTGAACGAGATCAACTCCTCCATCCGGTTCGGTCGCGCCGCCTGGGACGGAAAGGGCGTCGTGCTTGCGGCCGATGTGGTCGGATCTCCGCTCGTCACCGAGCAGTTGGCGACGGCCTTCAGGGCAGTGCTGTCGCTCGGAGACGAGTACGCGAAGAAGCTCCAGGAACGTTTCGGAGGCCGTGTGGCGCTGGGTCAGGCGCTGCCGCCAAGACAGGTTCCGACTGGCGGTTATCTCTGATGTCAGGCGAGCGGCGATGCCGGCAACACCGTTGAACACGAATGCAGCCCGGCTCAGCGTGCTTGCGGCCGAGTGCGAAGGAGCAGGCAACTTGAAGCTCACAGAACGATTCGACCGGGCACTGCTGCTTGCTTCCGAGCTGCATCGAAGTCAGATCCGAAAGGGCACCGAGATTCCCTACATGGCTCACCTGATGGCAGTGTCGGCGCTCGTTCTCGAGAATGGCGGAACCGAAGATGAGGCCATAGCCGGGCTGCTGCACGACGCAGTGGAGGACCAGGGTGGTGCGGCGACATTGAGCCGGATCCGGGATGCCTTCGGGGATGACGTGGCCGAGATTGTGGCGGCCGCGAGTGACACCGATCAGACTCCCAAGCCTCCATGGCACCATCGCAAGGAGCAGTACCTCCTCCATCTCGAGAGCGCCAGTGTTCCTGTTCTGCGGGTCTCAGCGGCGGACAAGCTTCACAATGCCAGATCACTCCTTGTGGACTTTCGCGTGGTCGGCGACGGGTTGTGGGAAAGGTTCAGCGCCCCAGTAGCCGAGCAACTCTGGTACTACCGATCGCTGGTTGACGTGTTCCAACGGCGGCTTGGTGGCACCTTGTCCTCCGAGCTCTCCCGGACAGTCGATGAACTCAGACTGTTGGCCAGTCCACAACATTCCGAGTAGGTGCACCATTTCCAAGATGGCGGACGTTGGTTCCGACTGTTCGGTGGGGACCTCTGCATCCCCTCCAGTCGGACACGGACCGTCGATGATGCTCCTCTAGCTGTCAAGCCGCCTCGAGGTGGCCGGCCACCTCGGCAATCGGTTGGCCTTGGCCGAGGAGTTTGTCGCCCTCAGCCAACCTCCTGATGACCTGATCCGGTGTGTGCCGGCGATTCTTCATTGTGTGCGATCCTCCTCGCCCCATTCTGGGGCATCGGACTCTCACAGTGCGTTGACCTGGTTCAGGGGATCAGGTCACACCCACCCGTGACCGGACCCATCCCAGTCTCGAACTGGATATCGTCGACTTCCGCCGACCCACAAAGCTTGTCGGCGCATGCGATAGCGTCGCCTCTCAACATCTCGGTGTCCGGGAACGACCGGTTGAATAAGGAGAGGCGTGCAGGAGTTCAACCCTTATTCGAGACGACACCTCGGCAATCCGTTTCCCATCTACACGGAGCTGCGAGAGTCCCACCCGGTGTACCTCGACGAGCGACGTGGATTTTGGACGATCACTCGGTACGAGGATGTTCACGCGTGCCTCAAGGACTGGCGCTCGTTCTGTTCGGGACAGGGAATCACCCTTGACGGTTTCATCGGACTCAAGCCCATGCTCATCTTGATGGACCCGCCCCGCCACGATGAGCTGCGGCGGGTGATGCTCCACGCATTCGCACCGAAGGTGATCGCGGGGATGGAGGCGACGGTGCGCCGCATCGCCACGGTGTTGGTCGACGATTTGGTGACGAGGGGACGAGCCGGCGAAGAGATAGACCTCGTTCAGGACTTCGGCGCTCCACTGCCGATCATGGTCATCGCTGAGATGCTCGGCATCGATCCGGCCGACCACGCCCAGTTCCGCCAATGGTCGAACGGCATCATGTTGGCCAACGGACCCGACGCCGCCCAACTCCTCGAGTGCTACGGGGCGATCTTCGACTACTTCGAGTCGGTCGTGGTGGACCGACGAAGGGATCCGAGAGACGACCTCGTCAGCGCAATACTCCAAGCCGAAGTCGATGGGCAATCCCTCACCGACGACGAGGTGCTCGGGTTCTGCGCCCTGCTCCTCATCGCCGGGAACGAGACCACCGCCAATCTGCTCGGCAACATCGCCGTGATCCTCGACCAGCACCGTGACATCCGCCAACAACTAATCGACCAACCAGAGCTGTTTCCGACCGCAGTAGAGGAGTTCCTCCGCTACGACGGCTCGGTCCCGACCTTGACCCGTACGCTGACGCGGGATGTCACGTTGCACGGCCAGCACCTCTCGGAAGGACAGAAGGTCCTGTTGGTGACCGCTGCTGCCAACCGCGATCCCCGCCAATTCGAGAATGCCGAGAGGGTGGACATCCGACGTGATCCCAACCCCCACCTCGGGTTAGGTGTCGGCATCCACTACTGCATGGGTGCTCGCCTGGCCCGCCAGGAGGCGAGCCTCGGCTACCAGATCCTCCTCGAACGCATGCCAGGTTAC
Organism: Acidimicrobiaceae bacterium; assembly: GCA_003133325.1. Lineage (GTDB taxonomy): Bacteria > Actinomycetota > Acidimicrobiia > Acidimicrobiales > RAAP-2 > DASZIT01. The sequence continues at coordinate 120,402 of PKXA01000069.1, forward strand.
GAGGTCACCACCGACAAGGTGGAGTACATCAACACGCCCTCAGTACGAGGGCCGGTCCGGCTACCCATCACCATCGGATGAGCCACAGCATTGTTCGGAACGCGTCACCCTGACCCGCTGAAGGCACCTGATCCTGTCCGGCAGTCGGACCAAGGGGCTGCCCCGACAGGGATTCGGGGTGCTTGGGACTCAGCGCAGCGTGTAGGTGATCGGAAGGTGCTTGACGCCGCTCACGAAGTGCGCGGCCGACCATTGTGGCTCGCCGTCGAAATCGATGGTCGCCACCCGCTCGAACACCTTGCCCAGCAGCGTCCGGATCTCGCGCCGGGCCACCTGGGCGCCGAGGCAGTAGTGGATCCCGAGCCCGAATGAGAGCAGTTTATCGGCATCGGGTCGGCCGATATCGAAGTGCATCGGGTCGGCGAACACGTCCTCGTCGCGGTTGGCCGACGGGTAGGACGTGAGCACGACGTCACCCTTGGGGATGGTGACGCCGCCGAGCTCGAAGTCTTCCTGTGCCCACCGGAAGAAGCTGCGGACCGGGCTGGTCCACCGCAGGATCTCCTGGGCGGCGTTCCCGAGGAGGGAGGGGTCGTCCTCCAGCGCGCGCAGTTGGTCGGGATGGCGCAGAAGCTGCTCGAGCCCTCCAGAGAGAGCGAACGAGGTCGTGTCGTGGCCCGCAGTCGCCACGATGATGTAGTACCACAACCGCTCGATCTCGCCGAGGGGTTGGCCGTCGATCCGGCCATTGGCGATGACCGAGGCGAGGTCGTCGGTGGGGTGTTGCTGGCGGTCGGCCGTCAGCTCGTCGAAGTAGGCCTCGAACTTCCGGATGTTGCTGGTGACGAGCTCCAAGGGATCCGCGAAGTCGCCCAGGTACTCCGGGTCGGCAGCGCCGAAGAGCCCTTGGGTGAGCGAAAGCATCAGCGGCTCGTCGCTCTGCGGCACCCCGAAGATGCTCATGATGACCCGGAGGGTGAACGGCACGGCCAGATCCGTGGCGAAGTCGCAGTGGCCGTCGAATTCGAGGAGCTTGTCGGCGAACTCGTCGGCGATCTCGTCGATTGCCGGCTGCAGCCCCTTGACGGCGGCGGGCCGGAACCAGTCACTGGTGACCTGGCGGTACTGATCGTGCACCGTGCCGTGGAGTTGCACGAGGGTCCTCGGCAAGTCGATCCCGAGCGCGCCGAACATGTCGTACTGGAAGTCGGGGCCCGGAGCGGACCGCTCGGTGTTCCAGAACACGTCACTGCGGCGCGACACCGTGAACACGTCAGCGTGGCGGGTGATAGCCCAGAACGGCGGCCAACCCTCGGCCTCGACGCGCAGTACCGGAGCCTCGCGTCGTAGCTCGGCGACCGTGGCGTGCCACGCCTCCATGTCGCCGAACGCCTCGGGCGTGATGAGCACCAGGCCTCGGGGATCGGTGGTGCCGAGTGCGACAGGGATCAGTGACATGGCATCCTTCCTAACAGGGTTCGATTGTTGCTCACCAGAGGACCGGCCGGGCACGGCAGGACCGGCTGGCTCTGACGCTACGGGTGTGGCCAGCGGTGATGCGGCGGCGGAGTACGTCGGGCATGTCGTGGCCTGCTCGATTGAAGTGGCGGGCGCGTTGGGAGAGGTATGGCCATGTGCGTCGAACTGCTGTGGCGAAGAGCCGGAGTCGGCGCTGGTCCCCTTCGGTCCAGGTGAGGCCGAGGACTTGTCGGGCCGATTCGAGCACCAGGGCGGTGCCGAACCAGATGTTGACGCGCATGATCGGCCTACCCACGATGGCCCGCAACGGTCGGGGAACGCCTGGAGGTGGGTGCTCGCCTCGAGCGAGCCAGACAGCGGCACCGGGTGCATCAGTGCAACTCATTGTGTTGCATAGTAGCAGCAGGGAGCGAGGTACGCTCAGCCTGGAGGAGGAGGTTCCTGTGGATTCGCCCCTGTCGATTCAAGGGCTGCTCGCCGACGATGCACTGCCGGCCGACGCGGTGGACGAGCGCATCCTCGACGCCGCGTTGGAGCAGTTCGCCCTGGTGGGCATCCGCCGCACCAGCGCTGACGACATCGCCCGGCGGGCGTCGGTGAACCGAACGACGCTCTACCGGCGGATGGGCACCAAGGAACAGATCGTCCGCTCCGCTGTCCTCCACGAGACCCGGCGGATACTCACCCAGGTCGCAGCCGCGATCCAGGGCATCGACGATGTGTCCGAACGGATCACCCAAGGCTTCGTCGTCAGCATCACGATCCTGAGAGGCAACCCACTGTTTCGCCAGGTCCTCGCCTCGGAGCGTGAGGATACCCTGGTCTGGCTCACCATCGACGCCGGAGAAACACTCAAGATCGCCACCACATTCGTCGCCGCTCAGATCCGCCGCGCCTGGTCCGACCGGGGCCTGCCCGATGACGCCAACGCCGAACCGATCGCCGCGATCCTGGTACGTCTCGTCCACTCGCTCATACTCACCCCCGACGCTCCACCGGACCTGCACAGCACCGAACAACTCCGCACCTTCGCCCTCTCCTACATACGGCCTCTGATCGACGGAGGAACGGCGGCATCGCTTTGCGAGATGGACGGGTCGAAGTAGACCACCCGCCTGGCCGTGCGGAACTGGCCAGCGGAGAACTTCACCGGGCCGCCATGCAGTCCGGTATGACGAACCGGGAGTCGCCTCCGCTCCCCACCGCGATCACCATCTGCGGCGGCAAGAGGGTCCCCTTCCCAAACACCGCCCCCGTGAGCCGGCCGAACGCAATTGAGCGGTCACCACCTGGGTCGAACACGGCCGCGGTGGTCACTTCCCGACGGTCTCCGAGTCCCAATTCCCGGCCGAAACGCGGCGTGACGCCTTCCGGTCCCTGCGGATAGGGCACCGGGGAATGGAGCATGGCGACCACACCGCCTACCATTGGTGCTTCCGGGGGGAACTTCGAATCGGCGATAGGCCGAATGCCAAGAAGCGCCAATCACAGAGTAGGTCTTGGGTGACGCTGCACTGCAGAACGCAAGGGGACGTCGTGGGGAAGCGGTTGCGGGTTCTAACTTTGGTGATCTCGGTCGCGGCGACCCTGTTGGTCGTTCCCTCGGTCGGACAACTCGTGGCTGGTGGGTCGGCAGGTGCGGCCGCCGCTGACGCTCAACAGTTCACCGGGCGCGACATCTACTCGGCGGACGTCATCCCCAACCCCGATGGCCTGGGCTACATCATGTGGTACAGCGGTTGGCAGACTCAACAGGCCCTCAATTCCGGCCAGCTGGACACCATCTTTCGGCGGACCTCTCCCACCCCCAACGGCCCGTGGTCGAATCCCACCACCGACATCCTTCCCTCCCAGCTCGGGTCAACGGCCAGTGAGGTGGGCGATCCGTCGGTGAGCGTCGTGTCCGTGGGCACTTCGGATCTGTACACGATGTTCTTCACAGTGTTGTCGTGTGGTGTGGGATGCAACAACCAGGTGTGGTCAGCCACGTCCGGTGACGGCGATCACTGGGCATCGTTCAAACGACTGGTCTTCACTGATGCCTACGGTTTGGACGCGTCCTCACCGTCGGTTGTGCTGGCGCCCTCGGGAGCACAGAGATGGACGGTGTACTACGGCGCCGACTGCGTGATCGGTGTGGCCAGCGTGGATGCCAATCGGGATCTGCTCACGTCTTCAGTCGCCTACCGAGGTTCTGGTTCGCAATGCATGTCCAATCCCGATGTCTTTCAGAGCGGCTCCCGGTGGTACATGTTTTTCAATGTGCAGGAAACAACTGCGTCAGACGCGACCCGCTTCAACGTGTGGCAGATCAACTCGGCCTCCTCCACAGATTGGTCGCATTCGACCTCGGCACCGGTGATCCAGGTGGATGGGATCCAGCACTGTTCGGCGCTCACACCGTTCGTGCTGCCGGTAGCCCCCGATCAGTTCGATATCTATTACGGGTTGGTCCTCCCCGGTGCAAATGGCCAGTGCACCGATCTGACCAATTCGACGTCGATCACGCTCGCCGGCAACCCGCCTCTTTCGCCACTATCCCCGGTATACCCGCCGGCTCAGAGCTGCGCCGGCTTTCCCAGCGGCAGCGTGACCGGCATGGCGCCTGGCCCAGGCGACGCCGGATACTGGATCGTCAACGCCGCGGGTCAGGTGGACGCGTGCGGTTCCGTAGCGAACAGTTACGGAGAGCTACCTTCAGCACCTCCATCACCCATCGTGGGGATTACGGCCACCCCCGACGGCCACGGCTATTGGTTGGTGGGACGGGACGGTTCGGTCTACGCCTTTGGTGATGCCGGGTTCCATGGGTCCCTTCCTGCGGACGGAGTGACGCCCAGTCATCCCGTCGTCGGCATGGCAGCCACCCCCGACGGTGGGGGCTACTGGTTGGTGGCCTCAGATGGCGGCATCTTCACCGGTGGTGATGCACGGTTCCACGGTTCCACGGGTGGCTTCCCGCTGAATGCGCCCATCGTGGGCATGGCTGTCGATCCGGCCACAGGTGGTTATTGGATAGATGCCTCAGACGGTGGTGTGTTCGCCTTCGACGCTCCGTACCGGGGTTCGATGGGCGGATCGCGGCTCAATCGGGCGATTGTGGGCATGGCTGTCGATCCCGCCAATGCCGGGTACTGGTTGGTGGGCGCCGACGGCGGCATCTTCTCCTTCGGGAGTGCCCCGTTCCACGGCTCGACCGGCAGTCTCGGACTCAACCGGCCGATCGTGGGCATGGGAGCGCCTCCGAACGGCGCCGGGTATCGCTTCGTCGCCGACGACGGCGGCATCTTCAGCTTCGGCTCCAGCCAGTTCTACGGATCGGCGGCGTAAGTTCGGCCTCGCAGCCGGCGGTCGGGGTCGGCTGCCCCCTACCGGTAGAGGCCGGAGATGCTCTCCCGACGGGCGATCCTGCGGATGGCTTCGCCGATCAGTGGAGCGACGGGGACCACCTCCACCTCGAGCCCATCCACCATGACAGTGATCGCCTGTCATCGCCTGTCTCTGAACGGTAGGGACGGCCCTCGTTCGGGTAGCTCATTGGTACTACTGTCGTAAAGACAGGTGGCGATGGCTGAGCATCGCCACTACGAGAGAGAATGGACGGAGGCGCTATGCGATCGGGATTCGGTGCCGGATTCGTAGTCAGCATCTTGGTATTCGCAGTGGGAGCCGTTCTGTACTGGGGAATTACCACCACCCAGACCCACGGGTTCCGTCTTTCCACCGTCGGTGTCATCCTCATGGTCATCGGGGTCGTCGGCTTGGTGATCAGCGCCGTGCTGACCGCCACCTCGGGGTCTTCGCGCCGCAGGACCTACGACCAGCAGTCGGTCGACAGTGCCGGGCGTCAATCGAACATTCACGAAGAAAACCGGTAAGTCGGTCAGAGCCCCGCATTGGCATCATCGATGGGCTCCGGTCCATGATGGGCCAGAGGTGATGTCGGTCGGCACCGATCGGTGCCGACCCAGCGCTACCCCACCTCACGGAGGCTTCAGATGGAAGGCGATACTGTCTCGGTCGAGCGGGTGATCGCGGTCGCACCCGAAGCCATCTTCGATCTGTTGGCCGACGTGGCCCGCCATCCCGAGATCGACGGCTCGGGGACGGTGAAGCAGGCCAAGGTGGGCTCACCCCAACGTCTCTCCATGGGTTCCACCTTCGGCATGTCTATGCACATGGGCATCAACTACTCGATGGTCAGCACGGTCATCGAGTTCGAAGAGAACCGGCGGATCGCGTGGCAGTCCCGGCCCGGAGGCCTCCTTGGTCGGATTGCCGCCGGGCGTATCTGGCGTTACGAGCTCGAGCCGGTCCAGGGTGGGACCCGGGTGAAGGAGAGCTGGGATATCTCCCACGATCACCAACGCCTGCTTTTGAAGTTGGGCGGTCTGCCCGAGAAGACCCGCTCCAACATCGAGAAGACTCTCGAGCGCATCGAACGTCTGACCACCAACCACGACACGACCTGAGCAGAGCTTCACCTCGTATCGCAGCTTCAGCGGGAATCAGCCCAGCTGTGCACAGTGCGGCAGTACCTCTTCACCGATCAGCTCAAGATGCTCGAGGTCGTCCAAGGTGAGGAACTGCAGGTACACCCGCTCCATCCCGAGGTCGGCGAAGCTCGCCAGTTTCTCCACCAGTTCCTCAGGCGTTCCGCAGAGGCCGTGCTCGCGTAGATCGTCCACCGATCGTCCGATGTCTTTGGCGCGACGCGCCACTTCGGCATTGTCACGCCCACAACACACCACCTGGGCAGCCGAATACACCATGGTGGCCGGATCACGGTCGATGGCCTCACAGGCCAACTTCGTCCGCTCGAACTGAGCGACGGTGTCCTCCGGAGAAGAGAACGCTACGTTCATTTCCGAGGCGTAGGTTGCGGCCAACCGTGGAGTTCGTTTCTTTCCGTCTCCTCCGACAATCACCGGAGGTCCCGGTCGCTGCACCGGTTTGGGTAGTGCCGGGCAATCTTCCAACTGGTAGTGGGCTCCACGAAAGGAGAACTTCTCGCCGCTGGGGGACGCCCACATCCCGGTGATGAGGGCCAACTGTTCCTCGAGCCTCTCGAACCGCTCCCCCAGTGGGGGGAACGGAACCCCGTAGGCGGTGTGTTCGGCGTCGAACCACCCGGACCCCAAGCCCAGCTCGACCCGGCCGTGGCTCATGGCGTCAACCTCGGCCACGGCTACCGCCAACAGGCCCGGGAGCCTGAAGGTGGCCGACGTCATCAATGTCCCGAGTCGGATCCGGCTGGTCTCCCGGGAAATGCCGGCCAGGGTGATCCATGCGTCGGTGGGTCCCGGAAGGCCATCAGAGCCGCCCATCACCAAAAAATGGTCACTCCGGAAGAACGCATCGAACCCCAGGCGCTCGGCAACTTGAGCCACCCGCACGAGTTGGTCATAGGTCGCGCCCTGTTGGGGCTCGGTGAAGACACGTAACAGCATGACCCTGGTTTAGTACACCCGGGCCCGATCGGGACGAGCGGACGTCGGGCGTCAGAGCTACTCGATCATCGCACCCGATCCAAGGACCCCTTGGTCGATCTCAGCATCGGCGGAGCCCGGGGCACCGCCCGCCATGGCCACATCCTCGGTCGGCCGCTCGAGGCCGGACTTGGTCCGGAGCTTCACCTCCCTGAGGAAGAGGGTCAGCACAAACGTGGCTGCGGCCACCGGCACGCCCACCAAGAACATCGTATGGAGTGAGCGCACGAACGACTCGAGGATTCCATGCTGCACGGCGACGGGGAAGGTGTGCAGGAGGGTGGGGCTCATGGAGAAATTCCCATTCACGTGGAGGGACTTGGACTCGGCGCCGGGAACCAACAGCGGAATCCAGTGTCCGAGACCGGCAATGAAAATGGCCCCGAACAGTGAGGTGCCGAAAGCGCCCCCCAGCGACCGGAAGAACGTGACGGCGGCGGTGGCGGTCCCTATCTGGGTGTGGGCGACCGCGTTCTGAGTGGCCAGCACCATGATCTGCATGGTCATCCCCATGCCGGCCCCCAGCACAATGACATAGAGACTCATCACGAGGTGCGAGGTGTGCAGCCCCAGGTGGGACAGCATCCACATGCCGATCACCATCAGGACCGTCCCGGCTATCGGAAATACCTTGTATCTCCCTGTTCGAGTGACGATCTGTCCGGAGGCGATCGATGTGACCAACAAGCCGACCATCATCGGCACCAGGAGGAGCCCGGACACCATGGCCGACACCCCGTCCACCAGCTGAAGATAGAGCGGCAAATAGATGATGGCGCCGAACATGACAATGGACAGGAGGAAGCTCACGCCGGCCGACACCCGGAAGATGCCGACGCGAAACAGGCTGGGAGGCAAGATCGGCTCGGAGGCCTTCCTCTCCCACAGGATGAAGGCGGTCACCAGCACCACCGCGGCGATGACCAGGATCATGATCGTCGACGATCCCCATCCGTACTGGGTCCCACCCCACACGGTCACCAAGAGGGTGGCGGTGATGGCCAACATCAGCAACATCGCCCCCAGGTAATCGATGTTGTGCGATTGCCGACGGAATGGCAGCTTGAGGACCACCGAGGTGACGAACAGGGCGACGATGCCGATGGGCACGTTGATGTAGAAGATCCATCTCCACGACAGGTTGTCGGTGAACACCCCACCGAGGAGAGGTCCGGCCACCGACGCCAGTGCGAAGGTGGCGCCGAAGTACCCCTGGTAACGGCCGCGATCACGAGGAGCGACCACGTCGGCGATGATCGTCATGGCCATGGCCATCAGTCCACCGGCCCCGATGCCCTGGATCCCGCGGAAGGCGATGAGCTCGCCCATGTTCTGACTGAAACCCGACAGCACGGATCCGATCAGGAAAATCACAATGGCGAACTGGAAGATTCCCTTGCGGCCCAGTTGGTCGGACAACTTCCCGTACAGAGGGGTGGAGATGGTCGACGTCAACAGGTAGGCGGTGACCACCCAGCTGATGTGGTTGAGACCGTGCAGACTGTTCACGATGGTGGGCAACGCCGTACCCACGATGGTCTGATCGAGGGCAGCCAGGAACATCCCCAGCATCAGGCCGCTGAAGACTATGAGGATCTGTCGATGGGACAGTCCCTCGCCGGCAACTTCCGGCGCCGGGGCGCCGGTCGGTGCCGGGGCGACCTCGTCAGTCGACCTCGAGGGTGTTTCGATGCTCATCGTGTGCCTCTCGGGGTCATCTGCAACCCGGCGGCCAAGCGGAACAGTCCGGCAGCCAGGGCAGTGCGCTCTTCGTCCGACCACTCGGTGATGGCTTCGGCCAGCGCCTCTCGACGAGCTTCGGATACCGACTCCAACACAGCTGCGCCTCGGACCGAGAGGCTCAAGAACGAAGAGCGACCATCATGAGGATCGGGCACCTTGGTAATCAACCCGCCGTTGACCAGGTCGCGCATCTGGCGGCTGACCGTTGACAGATCGAGCTCCACCGCTTCTGCCAGTTCCGACAACCGGATAGGCCCGTACTCGGATACCCGGACAAGGAGCCAGTACCCGGATCGGTCGATCGCCTCACCTTCGGCCAAGGCATGCTGGGGAACGCCGAGCCGGAGGATGGCCCGGCCCACCTGGGTCAATGCCCGTTCGAGACCGGCCGGGACCGAACAGCCCGCGCCGGCCGCTGAGGACGGCTTCGACCGGGCATCGGGGGTGGCGGCATCGGCAGCCGTCGTTGTGGTGGGGGTTGAAATGGTTGCCATCGTCCAGTCAGTTCTGTTCCGGCCGCCAAAGGCGGTCCGGCACCCGCCCTCGGCGGCGGTCGCGGCTATCTGCTTGTAACAACCAACTATATATGCGTCGGTGGTCCTGTCCAAATGCCCACGTCAGCGGGGCAGCCCCACGACCGGACGCCCTCCGCCAACGCATTCGACGGTCCGAGCCGCTCGTCTCTCCTCGATCACCGAGTCCCAATAGGCCGCCTGCCACCATGCAGTCTCGGGAGCGACCACCCGGCCCACCACCAGCACTCCGGCCACCCGGACACCGGCAAGCCGCAGGGCCGCCACCGCGCTCTGCGCACGGGCGCCGGTCGTGAAGCTGTCGTCGACCACCAGGGCCCGGCGCCCCCGCTCACCGCAGCCGGCATCACCGCCCGACGTCACCGCGAACCCTCGCCTCGACGCCACCAAGTGATCGGTGGGCTCGGGTCCCCGGACCAGCAATGACAAGTGCTGTCGGGCCAACTCCGGCACCGCATCCACCAGAGCATCGACCGGGGCCATGGGGCGTTGCGAGGAGGGAACCCCCACCACCAGGTCCCACGGACCTCCGGTGCGGGCCAACAATCGGTCGCCATGTTCGCTCAGCCACCAGCGGAGGATGCCGGCCAACTGCGAGGTACAGATCGAGCGCGCTTCGGCCATCGGGGCGTCCTTGTAGCCACGGAGCAGGCGGTGCATCCTGTCGCCCACCCGATACGGCGTGACCGCGGTCACCGGTGCCAACGGCATCTGCAGGCGACCGATCAGAGTCGTGCAGCAGTAGCAGAGTGCGAACCCGGGTTGGGTGGGTCCTTCACACAGTCGGCAGATGCCGAATCCAACAGATGTCGATCCCACGGCCACGTACTCCCGCTGACGACCGGCGTGATGCCGGTATCGGTTGCCGGCGACGTCGGTCGGATCGACCCGTCGCGAACGTGACGCGTGAGCTGAGGATCAGCCGGCGGCGGCGCTGCCATTTCCGCTGGGACCGGGGCGATGCAACATGAAGGTGCCGGTCGATCGACTGACCACCTGGTCTTCCTTGTCCCGCACGGTGGCCTCGCCGTAGGCAATTTGGCGAGCCATGCGCACCACATCGCCCCGCAGCCGGTACGACTCCCCGAGTAGGGCGGGGCGCATGGTCTCGATCTTCATCTCCAAGGTGGCCTTCGTCCTGTCGCGACCGGGAAGGGCGGAATTGATGGCGAAGTTCATCGCTGCATCGAGAAGCAGCCCGTGCACGCCGGCCTGGACGATGCCATGCGGGTTACAGGCGGGCTGAAGCGGTGTGAATATCCCGGTCACCCAACCCAGGTCCTCCCCGTCGACCCCGTAGTCGTCAAAGGACGCACCCACGGTACCGATCAGCTCCATTCCACCGTTGCCCAACCAGCGGTCCATATCTTTGACTCGGCTACTCACGGGGCCGACCGTAGCGTCACCGTGGGTCGGCGTCGAAATCCGACCCGGCCATCAGGTTCGATCGACGAGGCACGGGTGGCACACTTGACTCCGAATCCGGTCCGGGTAGAATATTGACCAAGCGGTCAAGTTTTCCGCCCATGCAGTTGACGGGCCGATCGAAGGTCCGCAACAGCAGGTGTGGCCGGCAGGCAAGGGTCCGCCGGACCAAGACAAGAAAGGAATCCCATTATGACGGATGCTGTCATTGTCGATGCGGTGCGAACCGCTGGAGGCAAGCGCAACGGGAAGTTCCGCAATTGGCACTCGGCCGACCTGGCCTCGGAGCCGCTGAAGGCGCTCATCGAGCGCAACCATCTGGATGCGGGCCTGGTGGAGGACGTCATCATGGGCTGCGTAATGCAGGTCGGCGAACAGTCGCTCAACGTCGGGCGCAACGCCGTGTTGGCCGCAGGATTCCCCGACTCGGTTCCCGCCACCACCATCGACCGCCAGTGCGGTTCATCCCAGCAGGCGCTCCACTTCGGAGCCCAGGGTGTGATCGCCGGGGCCTACGACATTGTCATCGCCGCCGGGGTCGAAGTCATGACGCGCACGCCGATGGGTGCATCGGTCGTACGCGACCTCGGATTCCCGTTCGGGCCCCGGGTGATGCAGCGCTATGCCGAGCGCGGTGGACTGGTCGGCCAGGGTGAATCGGCCGAGCTCATCGCCGAACAGTGGAACATCAGCCGGCACGACCTCGACGAGTTCTCCGTGCGGTCCCACCAGAACGCCGCCCGGGCCACCGCCGAAGGTCGATTCGAGCGCGAGATCATTCCGGTAGCGATCAAGGACGACGACGGTGCCGACACCGATGAGATGGTGACCGCCGATGAGGGTATCCGCCCCGATTCCTCGGTGGAGGTGCTGGGCAACCTCAAGCCCGCTTACCGGCCCGAGAATGGGCGGGTGACCGCGGGCAACAGCTCGCAGATCACCGACGGAGCTTCCGCGGTCCTGATCATGAGTGAGGCGAAGGCCAACGAGCTCGGCCTGACCCCCCGCGCCCGGTTCCACAGCTTCGCGGTGGTCGGTAGCGATCCCATCAAGATGCTCACCGGGCCGATTGCCGCCACCCAGATGGCCCTCGACCGGGCCAAGCTCACCATCGAGGACATGGACGTCATCGAGATCAACGAGGCGTTCGCTTGTGTGGTGCTGGCGTGGGAGAAGGAGCACCACCCTGACATGGACAAGGTCAATGTGAACGGTGGGGCAATTGCCCTCGGACACCCCCTCGGAGCATCGGGTGCCAAACTGGCGGCCACGCTGCTCAACGAGCTGGAGCGCACCAATGGCCGTTACGGTCTGGTCACCATGTGTGAAGGTGGAGGCATGGCCAACGCCACCATCATCGAGCGCCTGGGCTGAATCGTCCGGAGATCCCCGGCCTCATTGCCGAAGCCCGGGAGACACATGCACGAATCGGAGAACCGGCCCTCGTGGGCCGGTTCTTCGCGTGCCCGGGGATTCGCCCACCGGGCGCAACCGAACCCGCTAGTGGTAGCGGGTGGCCACCATCAGGCCCGCGAAGATCGAGCCGATGGCTCCGACCAACCACCAGTTGGACACGCCGCCGGGAAGCACACCGGCATAGTTGAGGATGATGATGAGGACGCCGACGACGAAGAGACCGATGATGAGCCCCCCCATCCACTTGGGGCTGACCTTGGTGTTCTTCGGGATCGGTGGGGTATAGCGATCGCTACGCGTATGTTCCCGCTCGGCCTGAGGTGTGGTGCGTCCACTTACGGAGCGCCCCTTCTTCGAAGCCCTGCCCGGGCCTGCTTTGGCTTTGGTTGCCATGGCGAAAGGATAGCCAGCCTTGGCCGGGGTCCGAATCCGGGGGTCATCCCCTGTGTGGCCGGTACGCTGATAACCGCATGGGTACCCGGGTGCTGGTCATCGACAACTACGACTCGTTCGTGTACAACCTCGTCCAGGAGCTGGGCGAACTCGGAGCCGAGCCTGTCGTCTATCGGAACGATGACATCGATATTGCCGGCATTCGCGCTGTTTCACCCGACGCCATTCTCATCTCGCCAGGACCCGGTCGGCCCGAGCATGCGGGCATCAGCCAAGCGGTCATCGCCGAGTTGGGCGGGGTCTATCCGATCCTCGGGGTGTGCCTGGGTCACCAGTCCATCGGCCAGGTGTTCGGTGGGGATGTGGTCGCCGCCCCCACCCTGATGCACGGCAAGACATCCCCCATCCATCACAACGGGACGGGTGTATTCGAGGGTCTGCCCAACCCGTTCGTCGCTACCCGGTACCACTCTCTGGTGGTGGAGCCATCCACGCTGCCCGACGTGTTGGAGGTCACCGCCACCACCGCCGACGGGGTCATCATGGGATTCCGCCATCGCCGGCTACCCATCGAGGGGGTGCAGTTCCACCCCGAGTCCATCCTCACTCCGACAGGACCATCGTTGCTGGCCAACTTCCTCGCCGCTGCCGTTCGCGTCTAGTCGACCCCGGAGGGGCCAGTGGCCGACAGGCGGGCCCGGGTCGTGCTCAGTGCTAACGCTTGGCGTGGCCTAATAGGCCGGTAGTGGTGGTCGTGGAGGAGGGGTTGGTGGTCGTCGAGGACGTCGCCGAAGTCGAGGTGGTGGTCGTGGAAGACGCCGCAGGAGGCGGCCCGGACGAGACCACCAGATTGACGGTGGAGTTGGGAGGAACCGGGGTCCCCGCCGCCGGATTAGACGCGATGACGATGCCGGGGTCGTACTGCGACGACGGCTGCGAGGTCGAGACGCCGGCCACCAGCCCTCGATTACCCAAGAGGTTTCCCGCCTCCAGCTGGGTCAGTCCGGCGACCGAAGGCACCGTGACATTGGAAGGTCCGGAGGAGACAGTCAGTGTGACGATGGCACCCTGGTTGATGGATGCCCCCGAGCTCGGATCGGAGCTGAGCACCTGGCCCTGTTGGGCATTGTTGGTCTGGTACTTGACGGTGTACTGCAAGCCGGCCTGTCTCAGCACTGACTCAGCCGAATTCACGTCGGTGTTGGTGATGCCGGAAGGCACTGTTGTCTTGGGGACCACCGGTGGGGCGGCGATCGTCAACGTCACGGTGTTCCCCTTCTTGACCAGGGCGCCGGCGGCCGGGTCGGTCTTGAGGACGGTGCCGGCGGCGTAGGTAGTGGTGGCCTGGGTAGTGGTGGCCACGGTGAGGCCGTCGGCCTTCAAGGTCGAAGTCGCCTGGGTCAACGGCTTTCCGACCACGTTGGGAAGATTGAACGACGACGCGCCCCCCAGATATCCGAGTTGGCGGGCCAGAAGGACACCAACCACGGCCAGCAGTACCAGTAGGGCAACCAGGACGATTGCGTAGGTCCGGGTCCGATTTCGTTCTCGGGTCCCCTCTGCCTCATCGCCGGGCCCGGTGCCCACACCGGAGCGAGCCTGGGCCGAGATCGCCTGGGTAACGTCCGCACCACCCACGGCTCCTACCGCTTGGGTCACACCCAATGCGGCCTGCATGGCTGTCGGGTCGTCCATCGCCAGCACGGACCGGCCCTCGTTGAAGCGCAACAGGTCGGCCCGCAGGTCCTCGGAGGTGGCGTACCGGTGGTTGGGATCCTTGGCCATGGACTTCAAGATGATGGCTTCGAAGGTCGGGGGGATCGACGGGTTGATCTCACGTGGAACCGGCGGAGTGTCACGCACGTGCTTGGAGGCGACCGCCACCGGGGTGTCCCCCAAGAAGGGGGCCCGCCCGGTCACCATCTCGAACAGGACCACACCGAGTGAGTAGATGTCGCTCCGAGGGTCGACCCCGATCCCCTCGGCTTGCTCGGGCGAGAAGTAGGTGGCTGTGCCCATCACCGCGCCGGTCTGGGTCAGGCTCTCCTCGGTGTTGATGGCTCGGGCGATACCGAAGTCGGTCACCTTCACCTGACCTTCGTCGGTGATCAGCACGTTGCCGGGCTTCACGTCACGGTGGATCACGCCGTGCTTATGGGCGTAGCCGAGCGCCGCAGCCACGTGGGCGCCGATGTCGGCAGCCCGATCAGCCGACAGCGGGCCGGCCGTCTTCAGAATGGACGAGAGGGGTCGCCCGTCGATGAACTCCATGACTATGAAGTACGCCCCCGAATCCTCGCCCCAGTCGAACACCGNNGGTTGGCGGCGGCCTGGGCCTCCCGCCGGAAGCGCTCGACGAAAGATCTGTCCACCGACAGCTCGGGGAAGAGGACCTTCAGCGCCACTGGACGGTTGAGGAGTCGGTCGTGGGCACGGTACACCTCCGCCATGCCACCTCGGGCAATCAGATGGTTCAGCTCGTATCGCTCGGAGAAGACGCGCGGTGCCTGGGTTGGGTCCATGTGGGTCAAAGCCTATGCCTACGATCGTTGCTCTCTGGGGTTCTCATGGGTGGTCGTACTGTCCTTCACTTGCTGCCCAATATGTCTTGGAGAATTTGCTTGACGATCGGGCCCGAAATGCCGGCACCCGTCTGTTTGGCCGCCTGATTCGGGACCACCACCGCCACCGCCACTTTGGACTGGCCATTGGGTGCGAAGGCGATCAACCAGTCGGTGGTCTTCGAAAGATTGGGCCCGACCTCGGCAGTTCCGGTCTTGGCCGCCACGTTCCAGTTGGCTGGGAAGATTCCTGCCGCCGTGCCGCTGGAAGCAACCCCCTGCATAAACGTGGTGAGGGTGGATGCGGTCTGGCTCGACGTCGCCCGCATCCACGGCTTGGGGGTGTAGGAAGCCACCAGGTTCCCTTGCGAGCCGCGGATCTGGGCCATCACGTGGGGGGTCATCTCCACCCCTCCGTCGGCTACCGTGCCGGCCACCATGGCCATCTGTAGTGCCGAGGCCGCCACGTTGTCCTGGCCGATGGCCGAGTACGCGAGCTGTGGCAGGTGATTCGTGAAGTAGGAACGNNTCCGTCCCGAAGTTGGAGATCGCCACCGTGGAGGCGGGGACATCCAGCGGGATCCGCTGATTGAATCCATACTGCTGGGCCTGGGTTACCAACGCGGGAGCGCCGAGCAGTTGGCCGACGGAAGCAAAGTCGGCGTCGCACGACTGGATCAGAAGTTCTTGGAGAGTCCCACCACAGGGTTCGAAGCTGTAGTTGTGGAGTATTTGGGGAGGGGTGCCGGTGTCGGGGAGCGGGATGGACGACACCACCGGGTAGGTCATCGCCGCCAGGTCCGGCCGATGTTCCAACACTGCGGAGGTGGTGACCACCTTGAAACTCGAGCCGGGTGGGTAGATCTGGTTGTACGCGCCGGCGCGAAGTGGGTTCCCCGGTAAGGCGAGTTGCGCGGTCCACGCGGCCGTCTCCGTGGCCAGGTCCGGAGACACCAACGGGTTCGGATCGAACACCGGGTTCGAGTACATGGCCTCGATGGCACCGGTGGTGGGATCGAGGACCACCGCCGCAGCTCCGTTCACGCCGGGGGCACCGCTGTCAACGGCCTGGGCGACTTGACGTTGCAGATTGGAATTGACTGTGAGGGTGACGTTGTCCACCTCGGTCTGGCTGGTCAACAGATCACGAAGGGATTTGGCCGGCTTGTTGTGGGCCACGAGATAACTGTTGTACTCGGCTTCAACCCCGTTGAAATTGCCGTACTTCAATGAGTTGTAGCCCACGATCTGCGAGAACAGCACAGCCGTGTTCGGGTTGTAGACCCGCCTGTACTTGTAGACCCCGGAATCAGCCAGCACCGAACTGGCCAGATTCACCCCGTCCGCCGAAATGATGTCGCCACGGGGCTGGCTCCGGCCTGCCGATTGGACCCGAGGGTTGGCCGGGCTGGTGGCCAGTGAATTGGCCTTCACAACCTGAATGTTGTTGAGCTGCACAAAGATGGCCACCATACAGAGCATCATGAAGATTCCCAGCCGGCGGATGCGCTTTTCCATCAGGTGCCCCCCAACCCGGCGCCCGGCGCAGTGGTCGTTGGCGTGCTCGAGGCGGGCGGAAGCGTAGAGGTGGGGCTATGGGTGCTCGTATGGTCCGACACCAGATTCTTCACGTAGTTCCGCGCATTGCCGATGGTCGATTCCTCCACCCCGGCCTGGAGAGCGGAGAGGTAGGTCGGGCCCACGTCGGTGGTGGTGACCCCCGTGCGCTGCACGGCGACCGGGTGGTACCAGAGAAACCCACCGATTCTGCCCTGGTAGATCACCAGTTCATTGCCATTGAGGCCGACGTAGTAGGAGTTGGTGTTGTACCAGCGAACGGAAAAATAACCGGCGCCCACAATCGCTACGAACAGGATCACGAACAGCAGCGTCCGGAACGTGATCAGGCGCCGGCCGCGGTCGCGGCGGCGTTCGCGGCGTTTGGCCTTTCGGCGCTCGCGGCGATTCGGGATCCTTATCTCGGGGACGGGCAGAGGGACCGGTTCGGCAACGCCATCGGAGACCACGCCCGTTGGGTCCACAAACTCAGGTGACACGGCCATCACTGCCGGGACCGACTGGGTGTCCTCTTCTCCGACAATCACGTCGACCACGACCGCGGTGATGTTGTCGCTGCCTCCGTGGGTGCGCGCCGCACGGACAAAGAGGTCGGCCGCGGCCTGGGGGTCCGCCACGGTGGACAGGACTTCGATGAGCTGGTTGTTCCCGAGCTCGTTGGTCAGGCCGTCACTACAGAGGAGGAACCTCTCTCCGCGAATCGGCCGGATCCGCCAAACATCGACCTTGACCTCCGGAGACACCCCCAGGGCTCGGGTGAGGATGTGGCGGTGGGGATGGAAGGCGGCCTCAGCGGGAGTCAGCTCGCCGTTGAGGACCATCTCTTCGGCCAGGCTGTGGTCGTTGGTGATCTGAGTCAGTTCACCATCGTGGTACCGGTAGGAGCGCGAGTCGCCCACGTTGGCCAGCGCCAGAACATCGCGTCCGCCATCTTCGACCAGGGCCACCGCGGTGAGTGTGGTGCCCATGCCCCGAAGATCGGCGTTCTCTTGGCTGCGCTCCCACACCACCGCGTTGGCGGAAGAGACAGCTTCGGCCAACCCGGGTCCGGTGGGCTGGCGGCCAAACGCCGCACTCAGCTCGTCGATCGCCAGGCGTGACGCCACCTCGCCGCCAGCATGGCCGCCCATTCCATCAGCCACGGCGAACAGACTGGAGGTTTCTAGGGCCAAATCCTGATTGGAGGAGCGGACCAGACCCACGTCGGAGGCCGACCCTGACCGAAGAACCGTCATGTCACTTACCGACTTCGAATACGGTTCCACCCACCTGCAACAGGTCGCCTTTTTCGATACGGGTTCGTTCGGCGATCCGTTCCGTGTTCACCCACGTGCCATTGGTGGAACCGAGATCCTCCACCCATACGTCGCCATCCAGCCTGAACAACCGAGCGTGGAGATTCGACGCGAAGGTGTCGTAGTCGATCGGCACACCACATCCGGCCGCCCGCCCCACCGTGACTTCGGCGCCGATCTCATAGGTTGCACCGGTGTGATCCTCGGGACGCACCACATGCAGGCGGAGATGCTTGCCTTTGCGCGACTTTCCGGCGATCGCGGTGTCAATGTCGTCATCCTTGTCGCGACGGCGACGGCGCTTCAGCGGGCGGACTTCCACCCACACCGCTCGAACGACCCACATGAAGAACAGCCACAACAGCAGAATGACTCCGTACTCGAGGGCACGGAGTACGGGCGTGTTGTTGGTCGGCCCCGGAATCACAACGAGATACAGGTGCATATGGATTCAGGTGCCTGCCGCCATCACGACGTCTCGAATCGGAGGAATGTCGTTCCGACCACGATTTCGTCGCCATCTGCCAAGGTGCGTTCCTGAATGGCCGCACCGTTGACCCGTGTCCCGTTGGTCGAGTTCAGGTCGACCACCACCACGTCGTTGCCCACCCTGCGTATCTCGGCGTGGCGCCGACTCGCGTTGGGGTCGGTGACGACCACTGTGCTCTCGGGAAGGCGGCCGATGGTGATGGTTTCGGGGCCCAGCACGATGCGTTCCCCATCGGCCAACACGATGGATGCCGCCGAGAGACCGGCGGGGCCCTCGCGGACCTCGGACAGAATGGCAAAACGGCCTCGACGCTGACTGGGATCCTCGAGCGCCACCACCGTGACGGGGCCGACGAACACATAATCCTCAGTGCGGGCATGTTCGCGAGCCGCTTCCTCCAACTCGCGGACAAGGGCGTCGAGAAAGCTCTCGAATCGTTCGAACTCGACCGACGAGAGGCACACTTCGAAGTAATTGGGCGCGATGAGGCCATGGACGCCCAGCTGACGCTTGAGGTCCATTTCTCGGGTTAGGCGACGACCGATCTCCACAGGATGCAACTCACCCCGAAAGGCTTTGGAGAACGTGCCATCAACAATGCGCTCGAGGCGCCCTTCGAACTTCTGAAGTCCCATGCTGGTCATAGCCTACCGGTGCCAAGGTGCCGGCAGTAGTGAGGCCCCCTACCCAGGTCCTCCCGGGTCCCCATCGACTGAAAAACAACGGCCGCCGGACTCGTCCACCATGATCGCCCCGGCCCGTTGCCCGGTAGGAGGGGCCGGGTTCTTCGGGTAATCTCGTGCAGTCGCTCGGGCGAGTGGCGGAATTGGCAGACGCGCAGGATTCAGGTTCCTGTGTCCGAAAGGATGTGGGGGTTCAAGTCCCCCCTCGCCCACCGTGTGGTTCCGACAGAACTGGGCGGTTCGCGTCGACAAAACTCGACGGGGCGACTGCCTCTGGGGCATCGAACCGGAGAATCGACCGTCCGCCTTCAATTTCCCCAGTGGAAGCCAGCTGCACCCAACGAATCCCGACACGGATCACCGCCTTGATTTCAGCTCAAGGCGCGGACCGACCACCTCGGTGGTTGGAAGGGACCCCCCGGACCGTCAGGCGGTCAGTGGTGGGTCAGGGTCGCTCGCGACGTCATCCATTGTGGCGGCGACATTGGGAGACGTCTCCGGAGCCCAGGTGGCGAGAGACCTGGTGGGCCGGCGGGATGGAAGCTTGCGGACCTTTTTCGCCTCGGTCTCCTTGTGAGCGAGGAATTCCTCGATCTTGCGGATGTTGGCGGCGAACAGCTGGAACGCCACCAGCAAACTTTGAGCAGCGACTCCCCGGATCCTTCGTCGCTCGGGGTCGTCGACGGCCTCCCGCGCCCCGTCCTTGATGAAGCCGTTCATGCCCTCGTTCGAGTTGCGCAAAGTGGCATACATGGCGTGCCACTCCGGCGATTCGTGGGGCAGCTCCTGGGCGTACTTGGCCCCAGCTTCCGGCGGTACGGTGATCGACTGCTGGGTACAGACCTTCGGCTGATGGAGTAACAGCACGTCGGTCACCGGGATGCGGGTCCTGGCCTGACCCTCGCCCCCTTCGGACTTCGGTTTCAAGGAGCAGCGGACCCGCGGTGACGGTGACGCGGCTGGACATACCATCCGGATATGTCAGTCGGCATCGGGTCGTGCTTTGGGCCGCATCAGGTAGTTCCGTCGTTCTTCGATCCGGGCCGTATGGGTGGCCTCGTCGACGACACCCTTCCGGAAGTCCAGCGTGGCGTCGATCAACGACTCGGGCATACCAGGGCTGTACCAGGTGCCGTCAACCAGCACCATGCCGGCGTAGCAGGAGCTCGCTCCTGCTGTCTCAACGCGCGGCGCTCTTGACCGTCAGTCGGTCAACCTCTGCGGCCGACTTCCCCACGAACTGCCCGAGCGCCTGAGTGGCCGGATCGGAGGTTTTGAAGCTGGGTCATCACTTGGCGAACATCGTTTGAGAGCATGGGGACCAAGTTACGCCCGCAGCCGTCACTCCCCAGCCCTACCGTTGAGCCATGGACTACTACGCCGCCGCGTTGGGGGCCGAAACGGGTATCTGTTGGCGCATAGTGAGCGGCAGGACGACTATCGGAAGGGCTCGCCCATGGATTGCCCGGAGCCAGTGCGACCGGACGGACCATGCTCGGCAAGAAACGGATGTGGTTGTGGTCCTGCCCTGGCATGTCGATGGCCTTTCGGCTTGTGCCCTTGGACTAGCTCGAGTCGCCCGAGCTAAAGAAAGTGGCGAAGCTGCCTGCGACGACGGTGACGACGAAGATGGCCCACACCTCCAGGCCGACATCGACGATCCTGCCGGCCACCGTGAGCGGGTTCTTGATCTGCGACGAAACGGTCAGCAATTGCACGGCGGCGAAGAAGGCTGCGTCACCGAATCCTTTGATATCCCCGCCTTTCTGGCCGCTCTCGAATACCCATGTGAGCACTGCGCCGGCGGCGTAGACCAAAATGGACAGGCCGAACGCAAGTACCAGGCGCGCGAGCAGGCGCCGGTGTCGTTCTTCAATCTTGAAGAGTCTGGACAATTCTTCTCGCATCACAACGGAGTCTCCTTCCGCCCTGCGCAGCGGCGCGAGGGCATCCGATGATGCCTCGGCCCTCCGGCGGAGGCAAGGGACCAGTTTTCTCCCGAGTCCCCGGAGTAATGTCAGCGCATCAATCCGTAGCCGCTCCGACACGGACAATGGCGAGCAAGGCGACCCCGAAATGGAACAGAGGGTTCATGTCCGATGTGCGGAAGCTTCGAGAAGTACTGTTGCCTTAGCCGATAATCAGGCGCGGTCCAGTCGACTCCGGTGAGATCCGCAGCTCAGACCACGAGCGCGAGCTCGTCAAAGGACGCGGCGATAGTCAGCCCGGAAGTGCGCCGACCCCGAGTTCGTAGTGCCCTCTCCGTAGGTTCTGCATGAACGCGTGGCCTTCGATGATCACGCTGGCGGTGGGGTGACGCTTCAGGTCCCGCATCGGCCGAAGGCTGGCCTTCAACCGTCCGTGGTCGGCTTCGACCCGGTTGTTGGCATATTGCCTGGTGGCGTGGGGCACGACCGGCAAGAGCTCGGCGATGGCTCGTACCAAGGCGTCAGCCCGGTCAGTTGTGACCTCGGCAGGCTCGCCGTGGGAGCGGATCGCATTGGCGAAGAACGCCGCCGCCCTCAAGTCTCGCTTCTTCGATAGAAACACGTCTATGACCTGCCCGTATTGGTCAACGGCTCGGTAGACGTACCGCCAGGACCCGAGAAGTTTCATGTAGGTCTCGTCGACGAACCAGCGACCGCCCACACTCTGGCGACATGGCCGGTCCGCCTCCACCAGCAACGGCGTGAACCGCTGGACCCATCGGAAGTTTCGCCCATCAATGATCTGAGCACGAGCCTCATGGCGTCCACGCCAGGCCGCGCTCAATGCAACAGGGCCCTGCAAGATCATCGAAACCAAAGGCGAGAGCTACCGGCTACATGACGCCAAGGCCCGGACGCGGCGGTCCAAGCCGGCGGCGCCAGTGGACGAGGCTCAGGCCGCCAAGTAACTTCTGACCGAAGTGCTCCCGTTTTCGACCGGCGCGCGCTCCAGGTTTCGATCAGCATTCACAGGACCCGAAAGATGGGGTAAGAGTGTTCTATGGCACTTTCTCGGCGCATTGCCCGTCCGCTGCTCGCATCGATCTTTATTGCTGGAGGTTTGGAGGCTGTCCGAAATCCGGCCGGCAAGGTCAAGAAGGCAGAAACTGTCACTGAACCACTGAGCGAAATAGTCGATGCTATGCCCTCTGACCCGGAGACCCTGGTGCGGATTAATGGGGCCGTGCAGATCAGTGCTGGCTTGCTGCTGGCCACGGGGAAGCTTCGCCGCCTAGCTTCCTTAGCCCTGATCGGGTCGATTATTCCCACCACGTACGCCGGACACCGATTTTGGGAGGAGACGGACGAGGTCGCTCGCGCTCAGCAGAGAATTCATTTTCTGAAGAACTTGGGCCTGCTCGGTGGGCTAATTCTGGCGGCAGTGGACACCGAAGGTGATCCCTCTCTGGGGTGGCGGACCAAGCGGCGCGCCCATCAGCTTGAGGCGGCGCTGGCTATGGGGCGAGCGGCCAGCAATGCCGACCTGCGAGGCGCGGCAGGCAAAGCTCAGAAGGGAGCATCTACCGCGTCGAAGGTCGGCAAACACGCGATCCGACGGGGGAATGCCACCACTCGCCGTGCGGTCCGAAGAGCCAACAAGGCCGGCCTCAACTCGGCCAAGAGGGCCGCAGCCGCCGGTGCCGTTGCAGCCCAACTAGTGGACTCGACGGGAAGAGAGGTCCTGCGGCATGTCGGCGGAGTGGTGTCGGACGCTGCTCGGGAATCGGGCGCAAAAGCGGCCCAGCAAGCCGTTTCGGCGGTAGGAAATGCGGCCCGGCAGCTGGAGCCGCTTGCTCAGGGGGCGATCCATTCAGGGTTGGACATGGTCGGACCTTATCTGGCCTCTGGTAGTGAGCGAACTGCGGAATTCCTGACCAAACTCGGTGACGCGATGCCAGCCACCTAGGAGGAAGGGGCACTGTTGCACTAGGGCGTCAGTCGGCCTCCGTAATGTCGAAAAGTCACAGATCGGCGTGCCAGGATG
>PKXA01000083.1 GCA_003133325.1 Acidimicrobiaceae bacterium
GAAATAATTCGGTGGATCGAGGCTTAGACCGAGGCCTATGGGATACCGGGTCGAAGGCCGCGAATTCAAAGGTTGCGGGGAAGTTGGCGCTGGCGCCCAGTAACATCGGCCGCATGTCGCGCCTCGAACGAATCACCACCGATCCGGCGATCTGCCATGGCAAGCCGACCGTGCGCGGCTTGCGATATCCAGTTGAGACGCTCCTCGAACTCTTGGCATCGGGGATGACGACCGAGGAGATCGTGGCTGACTATCCCGAGCTCGAGCGCGATGACGTGCTCGCCGCGCTGGAGTTCGCCGCCTTGGCCTTGGGCATGGGCAGAGCGACCCCACTCAGCGCCGCGTGAAGTTCCTTGTCGACGCGCAGCTCCCTGCTCACCTCATCTCCTTGCTCAGCCAGGCAGGACATGACGCCATCCACGTCGCGACCCTCCCGAGAGGTCGCCGCAGCACGGACGCCGAGGTAGCCGCCGCTGCGGATGAGGAAGACCGCGTGGTGGTCACAAAGGACCGTGACTTCCGAGACAGCCATCTTCTCCGAGGGACGCCTCGTCGCCTCCTAGCCGTCGTGACCGGCAACATCACCAACGCCGCTCTTCTCGCGCTGTTCACGGCCAACCTGGAGCAGATCGTCCTGGCCGTTGAGGAAAGCCGGTTCGTCGAACTGGGTCCGACGAACCTGGTCGTCCACGAGGACCGACAAGCCGGCCTGTAACGAGGAAGACCGGAGAGGCCCCGGAGCAAGGCTCGGACTCGAGCACCATGGCCCAGTCGTGATGAAGACAATCCGATGGAAATTCCTCACCGTCCCCGGNNCGCCTTCGGGCATTGCCTCCTCAAACCTGAACCCCGCTCTTTGGGGTGGACCGCCAAGTCCCAGCCACTCCCAGATCGATCACCGTTCCTCAACCTCTGGCGGGTCACGCCCTGATCGCTGGTGACGTCACGAAACGATGTCGGTGGCATCGACTGCCGGCCCGAAACGACAACTTCCTCGGTTCCCCAGAAATAATTCGGTGAATCGAGGCTTAGACCAATCAGGAGGTTACGTCAGCAGGTACTGGGGAACTCGCGTCGGAACAGGGTGAGGTGCGGCGCTACCCTGGGGACGAAGGGAGAATACCCATGACGACCGACGAACTGCTGTCCGACGCCTTCGACCGCATTCACGAGGTGGTGCATCACATTGTCGACGGTCTCACCGTCGATCAGCTGGGCTTCCGCCCCGACAATGATGCCAACTCCATAGCGTGGCTGATCTGGCACCTGACCCGCATCCAAGATGACCATGTGGCCGGGGCGGCCGGCTTCGAGCAGGCCTGGACCTCCAAGGGTTGGCTCGAGCGCTTCGGACTGCCCTTCGACGCCGGGGACACCGGCTACGGCCACGGGGCCGATGACGTGGCCAAGGTCACGGTGGCATCGGGGGAGCTCCTGACCGGCTATCACGATGCGGTCTACCAGCAGACGACCCGTTTCCTCTCCACTCTCATCGATAGCTCGCTCGACCGGGTCGTCGACCGGTCGTGGGATCCTCCGGTCACCCTCGGCGTACGGCTCGTCAGTGTGATCTCCGACGACCTGCAGCACGCCGGGCAGGCGGCCTACCTACGCGGCCTGGTCACCCAGGAATAGCGGCGGAGAGATGGCCCGCGCCCCTTCGCTCGGCGGTGCCGTCCCTCCTGGGTATCCTGGCGAGCATGGCCGACAACGAAACAGCTGCGGCCAAGCCCATCGCCATGGCCACGGTGACCAGCTCCGAGGGATACCGGGGCGAGGCTCGCACCGGCACCCACCGGTTCGTGGTCGACGAGGATCCGGTGGACGGCGGTAACGATGAAGGTCCGAACCCGTATCAACTACTGATGACCGCCCTGTGCCAGTGCACTTCGGCGACGCTGCGCATGTACAGCGACCGGAAAGGGTGGAAACCGGGGGAGATCCGGGTTGAGGCCCGGTTGGTCCGGATCGGGGATGGGGCGTCCAAGACCGAACAGGTCGAGCGGTCCATCCGATTCGGGGCCCAACTCACGGAGGAGCAGGTCGATCGGCTGATGGAGATCGCCGAACGGACACCCGTCACTCGCACGCTGCGTGCCGGTGTGGCCATCGACACCGTTCGCGGGTAACGCGGTGAGCGCGTGCCCGACCCTCACCACCGAGCGGTTGATCCTCCGTCCGTTCGAAGAGTCCGATCTCGACGCCTACACCGCCATCGTCACCTCACCCGAGGTGCGTGCCGCCCTCCATCTCCCCGATGGGTTCTCACGTGCGGACGCGTGGACAGGCATGGCCAAGTGGCTCGGTCAGTGGGAGCTTCGGGGGACAGGGCAGTGGGCGGTGGGCAGTGGGCAGTGGGCGACAAGTCCAGTCGAACGCTGCTCGGGCGCGCCGAGTGGCAACCCCGGACCGAGAGACCCGCCGTCAGTCAGCCATCGAGCCCAGGCCGTCGTTTCCTACGATCCGGACACCCATCCGTTACGCGCTTACCATTCGGTTCTGCATCCGGCCGACACCATCGATCTCGGTGACAACGACATCCCCGACCGCCAAGTACCGCGGCGGCTTTCGGATGAACCCGACACCCGCCATCGTTCCGGTGAAGATCAGGTCACCAGGCAGCAACGTGCAGACGGCCGACAGTTCCGCAATGATGTCGGGCACTGAGTGGATCATTCTTGATGTCCGAGCATTCTGCATGATCTCGCCGTTGACGGAGCAGGAGATGATCAGGTCATCCGGGTCTGCCAGCTCGTCAGGGGTCACCAACCACGGACCGGTGGGACCGAACGCGGGGTAGGACTTGGCCAACCCCCATTGACTGGCCGCCATCTGGCGTTCCCGCTCGGAGTAGTCCTGGCCGGCTGTCACACCGGCCACGTGGTCCCAGGCGCCCTCACGGCTCACGTGACGAGCAGACGTTCCCATCACAACGACGAGCTCCGCCTCCCAGTCCACCGTTGCCTTCGGCAAGGGTACGTCCGCGTTCGGCCCGACGATGCAGGACGGAAACTTCGAGAACACCTCCATCACCTTCGGCAGCTCGAAACCAGCTTCTTCGGCATGGTCTGGATAGTTCGCACCGATCGAGAACACCTGCCGAGGAGACGGCGACGGGGCTCCGAGTGCGTCCTCGTCAATCGGCTCGGCGGCCGTGCTCACGCCCGTCTCCGCCCACTGCCGAAACTCCACCCAGCGGTCATAGATGCCGGCGGGGTCAGCCGCGAAGTGGCCATCACTTGCCTTCTCGACATCGATCCCAGCCCCATCCACGATGAGGGAGAGACGCCCACCAATGTTTGCTATTCGCACGATGCATTACCTCCGTTGCTGAAATGACGATTGGCGTTGGTCCTCACAGGATGAAACTGACCTTCCCCTGCGGCCGGAGTTCCTCGGCATCGAGAGTTGCTCTGCGCTCGCTGATCCGGAGGCTCCCATCCGAAGAACGGACGAGCAGGTGTCGATATTCACCGACGAACACGTGCGATACCCCTCGCCGGGAACGGTAGACAGCGAAGTTCGAGTAGACCTTGTATTCGTTCGGGACAGGCTCGTGAACCCGCACGTTCGTGATCAAATGGCGCGTGCGGGAACGTGGTCGCTCCACGAACGCCATTGCGCTCTCGAGCCGTTCCACACGGCCACAGATCTGTGCGTAGGTGTCGGAAATGATGAAGACCGCTTGTTGCGGGGACTCGGAGTCTGGCGCGTCGGTGGCCGGCACCAGGTAGCAGCAGTCCTCTGTGAGCAGCGTCAGCCACTCGGTGAGTTGCCAGCCGTCGAGGAGCTCCGCCTCGTAGTTCAACAAAGCCTGGATCTCGTGTGTCGTCTCGAGGTCGGCCAGCGCAGGACCGCGCGTCGCCATCTCGGTCATCCCTGCCTCCCGCCCGTGACAGCCGCCGCCTCGTTGGTGCCCGCCACATCGTGCTGCCACTGACGCCAGAAACCGCGCATCTGCTCCTCATCGGTCATGCTTGGAACTTCCTTCCCCATTCCTTTCGACACGATGGACCACTCGATCCCACGCACCTGTCCATAGCCCTCCTGGCACGCCTCGATCACCTCGTTGTCATCCGGGGTGGCGAAGCCGCCTGGTCCGAGGAACTCCAGATAGCCCTGGATGCGATGTTGGCGAAGTTCCTCCTCCTCGCCGACCGGAGCTAGGCACCATGCGCTCACGTCGGTGTGGTCGACGGCAATCGGGTCGAGTATCCGAATCTGCAGTGACGCCGCGTCGATGATGAGCAGGTTCGGGTAGATCAGGATGTTCTTCGACGTCTTGGTGATGAGGTCGGCCTTCTCTTCTCCGTGCTTGTCGACGAGCTCCGATGCGATCGTTTCGACCCGCTGCCTGGCCTGCTCGCTCATGGCCGGCCAGGGGCGCGCCACCGACCGACCGAAAGGAGCCTTGTACCGCAACATGGCGTGCCCGTTGCCGAGGCTGAGGCCTACCCCCTCCAGGCCTCCGTCCAGGTCGTACCCGCGGCCGGCGAGATACTTGAAGTATGTCTGGTGGACAGCGAAGCCGTGGTAGCCGTCGAGGCTGTTCTCGACGATGAGCTTCCAGTTCCCGCCCATGCGGTACAGATGTGACCCCATGAGCACCTCCATATCGCCTGTCAGCGACTGGTCGACGATGGAGTCGAGATAGGGAAGAACGGGCGCCAGGTAGTCCTGGAGGGGCGATGCGTCCGCCCCGAACGTAAGAAAGACGAAATCCCGGTAGACCTCGAAACGTGGTGACTCGAGGCCATTGTCCTCGAGGCTGAATCCTTCCGGGAACGATGCCCGCTCGGCAACCGCGACGAGCTCTCCGGAGTTTCGGTACGTCCACGCGTGGTAGAGGCAACGGAACCTGGCCGTGTTCCCGGAAGGCTCCCGACAGACCAGGGCCCCGCGGTGCCGGCACGAGTTGAAGAACACCCGCAGCTCGCCCCCGGTGTCCCGGCACATGATCAGACGCTCGCCCACGATGGTCCTGGTGATGAAGTCACCCGGGTTCCTGACCTCGGACGCGTGCCCGACGTACAGCCATCCGTTGGTGAAGATCGTCTTCTTCTCGCGCTCCAGATAACGCTCATCAGTGAAGACGGAGCGATGAACCCGAAAGTCCACGCCCGGCGTTTCCACCACCAGGTCCTCGAATCCGTTGCTGTCGCTCATTCCGATCCCACTCCTCATGTCGTTGCGTTCGTTCGCCTGGCCCAGTACCGCGATCAGGCGAGCGTCGACCCCCCGTTCACCCCAAGGACCTGACCATTGATGAAGCCCGCCTCCGAGCCCGCGAGGAACTCGACGGCAGCTGCGACCTCGCTCAATTCGGCGGGACGTCCCATCGGTATCTGAGAGACGAATCGATTGGTGAGCTCGGGCTGCTCCCGCATGTATCTCTCGAACTCGGGAGAACGAACAGCCGGTGGCGCGACCACGTTGAAGGTCACGCCCTTCATCCCGAACTCACGGGAAAGCCCGCCGACGAGTGCGTGCACGCCGCCCTTGGCCGCGTTGTAGATGGCGTGGTCCTCAAGTCCGTTGCGAACCGAGTCGGCGCCGATGAAGACCATCCGTCCGTAACCGGCGGCGAGCATGACGGGAAGCGCCGCGAGTGTGCACCGGAGCGCCGACCACAGATTCCGGTCGATGGTGGCCTGCAAGGTCTCTTCCGTGTGCATCAAGGTGGGCCGGATGACTCCGCCTCCCGCGTTGTTGACCAGTACGTCCAGCCGGCCGAACGTCGACGTCGCCACCTCCACCGCCTGCTTGGCGCCGTCCGGCGTGCTCAGATCACCCACGCTGGTCACGACTGGGATTGCGTAGTCGTGCTCCAACGCCACAGCGAGCTTCCCAACCCCCTCGTCGTTGAGGTCGGCCAACACCAGGGACGCCCCTTCTCTGGCGAACCGCTCACTGAGAGCTTGGCCGATTCCCCCGGCTGCACCCGTGATGATGACGCACTGGTCCGTGAACTTGCCCATGTCACTCACCCCCTGCAATCTCGTAGACGCCGAAGACCTTGTTCGATGTGAACAGGTCGCTTTCGATGAGGTTGAGCCACCGGGGACGCATGCCCAGCCGGTCTACGGCACCAGCCAGGCAGAACCAGTTGAGCATCTCGTGCTGACCGGCACGCTCGACCTCGTCCAGGCTCACATCGCGCCACGCCGCGGGCTTGTCATCGACCAGCAGCGAAAAGAGCTCCCGATCCCGCGTGGTGTCGGGCAGGAGGAAGTGGCTCTTCTCATTGAGGAAGGCGTGGGACCAACTCGACGACGCAATCAGCGCCACCCGGGAAGCGCTTTGCGCACAGACCTCGGCGATGGCAGCACCCACATCGAAGCATCGAGTCGGCGTAGGGGAGGGCGGGTCGAGCTCGGCGGCGCCGCGCGGGATATCACCCAGATAGGCGAGGCCTCCCTTGTGCTTGACCAACCGCCGCCCGTAACAGTTGACGGACACGAAGAGGGCAGGGTGCGGAAACCCCTCGCCGTTCCAGTCGAGGTACCTCAACGTGTTCACGAACGCGGCCGGCATCGGCCGACCAGCCGGCGGCTCGTAGCTGTAGGCGACATCGACACCCCGCGCCAGCAGTTCGCTGGCCAGCTTCTTGCCTGCACGCCGGGCTCCCTTGATGGGATACGACGTGTCCTCGTCCTCACCCCACGCATTGGGACGACCGGAGTAGAACGGCCTCTTCCACAGACACGTCTCCAGATCGTCGAACGCGCAGACGGCGAATGCCGGGACGCAATCCTCACGGAACAGTTCGTACTGGTCGTCTCCCCAAATCAGGACCACGTCCGGCTGGAACTCGTCCAAGGCGTCCCGCACCTGCTGGAACTGCAAGCGCAGCTCCTCGCGGTGATGAGCCGCAGCACGCAGCCCCTCGTCATCTGCCCATTCGCGGCGCAGCCGATTCGTCCAGGTGCTGGGATCGCGCTTCTCCTCGGAAAGTTCGGGGTCGCGTAACGCCCACCGGAAGACGTCGGCCATCCGCTCGTCGGGTAGGGCCAGTGGCGGAAAGTGGGTGAGGCCTGCAGCTAGTACGGCACCCATGGGTGATACCTCCCTGATTCGGACACTTGACTTGCCTATCACATATGCCTCAGCTATGATGACATGTGAGACATGTTAGTCGGATGGAACTCTCAAAGGGGAAGTCGTGGGTCGACTGGGGGGCACCGCCACCGCAAGGGTGGTCAACGTCGATGCCGGCGTGGTTCCCGTCCACGAAGGTCGTGGTGCTGCTCTCCATGATTGAACAGCATCGGCGGTCCGATCCGCAAGCACCCAGATGTTCGTATTCTCCCAGCAGGATGGTCGCGCTCGCCTATCCGACGACCACGACGGCGCCGTACGGGAAGCCGTCGAGGAATGTCCCGGCGAGTGCATTGTCATCGAGGTATGAGCGCCGACCATCGCTGATTTCTGCCGTCTCTTGATCGGCCGCAAGCAACACCGAAAGACGGCTCACCAGCCCATGCTTTCGGGTATCGAATCGGTATCGTGAAGGATCAAATTCGATTCATGTAGTCAAGTAACTATGAGAAGCGGCCTGTCGGAGATCCGGCAGGGATTTGCCGCTTCGACGAGCGGCGGGATTCGTGCAACGACTCCAAGCGCCGGGAGGGGGAGTAAGAGTGCTCAGCCTGAACAAGAAGAGCGAACCGGCCGGCCAAGAGGCTGACGGAGCGAACCGGGGGGCGCATTCGCCCACGGCCAGCCGACGATCGAGCGACCTCGGCGACTGGTTGCGGCTGGAGTGGGATCGCGTCAGTGCATGGGTCCTCGTCGTGGTGGGGCTGGTGATCCTGGTGGTCGGTTACTTCAAGGTGAGTGGGACCGTCTACCCGGCCGAACAGCTCCCCTACATCATGACCGGAGGCTTGGGGGGTCTTTTTTCCTTGGGGCTCGGATGCATGCTGTGGCTCTCGGCCGATCTGCGCGACGAGTGGCACAAGCTGGACCGGATCGAGGCGGCGATCAAAAATGGCGATCGAAGCGACCTTGCCGACGGGGACTCACCTGACCACGGCGTGCATGGAGAACTGCTGAATCCCACTGCCCCGAGCATTCCCTCAGGCCCTGTTGGCTCTTGGCAATCTGATCTTGGAAGTGACGGCTCGCGGCTGTCATGAGCGAACGGGCCGTGGACCGGGGGGGCGTCGACAGTCCCTGGATAGCTGAAGACCTTGTGCGGTGGGCGACCACCACCGCGGTGGCGCTCGCCGTCATTGCCGTCGCCGGGATCGCCGCGCACGGGCAGAAGCTGTTCCACAACCAGTACGTCTGGGGTGACCTGGCGGTCGCCGGAGCGCTCGTGGGGTTCTACGCCAACGTCATCTGGCTGTTGCGCGGCCGCAGGAGTGTTGGTGAGCGCATGCAGACGCTGCTCGGAGACGCCCCCCCGTCTCAAGTCAGGACTCAGGCGGGCCCACGTGCAGGGGAGGGACATGCGGTGTCCCTCGAGTTGGTGGCGCCGAATGGTGCAAAGCTCTTCCACCGTCCCGAGTGCCTCCTGGCCGTGGGCCGAGAGGCCTTTTCCGCCAGCCGGTCGGCCCATGAGGCAGCCGGGCGGGCACCGTGCGGAGTGTGCAGGCCGTGAACGCCTTCATCGTCGCGGTGATCCTCGGACTCGCCACCGGGTCCATCTACGCACTGGCCGCCATGGGGCTGGTGCTCACCTATAAGACATCAGGGATCTTCAACTTCGCCCAGGGAGCGGTCGCGGCGGCGGCGGCCTACCTGTTTTACACGCTGCGCCAGAGCGATGGCATTCCCTGGCCGATCGCCGCGCTCATCTCGGTAGCACTCATCGGGGTCGTCGGCGGACTGCTGCTCGAACGCATGGGCTACGCGCTGCGAGAGGCCCCGGTGGCCTCCAAGGTGGTGGCCACCGTTGGCCTCTTGGTCGGCATCCCGGCACTGCTTGCTGCCTGGTACGGATCTTCCAGTCGTCCGTTTGACCACTTTTTGCCATCTCATCCGGTCCATCTCTTCGTGAACGTCGGCACCGACCAGATCATCATCTTCTTACTGGCATCTGCCTCCGCCGTCGGGCTCAGCCTGTTCTTCCGGCGGGCCAGGCTGGGCATCGGCATGCAGGCCGTTGTCGATGATCCTGATCTGTTGTCGCTGCAGGCCCGCAACCCCATCGTGGTACGCCGCTGGGCGTGGACGATCGGCACCTCCTTCGCCGCCGTCTCGGGCATCTTGATCGCTCCCACCATCGGTCTCGATGCTCCGATTCTGACCCTGCTGGTCGTCCAGGCCTTCGGCGCCGCCGCCATCGGATCGTTCACCAGTATTCCGCGGACCTACGTGGGTGGACTCATCGTAGGAGTGACCACGGCCCTCTCCCAGTTGTATCTGGCCAGTCATTCGGGTTTCCAGGGCGTTCCGCCGTCAATGCCGTTCATCATCTTGTTCGTCGTCCTCTTGGTCACCCCCAAGCGCCTGTTGTTGGAGAAGGGCACTCGACTGGCGCGGCGCCTCGACTTTGCGCCGGCGCTCAACAAGAGAATCTCGGTGCCGACAACCCTGGTCGGGCTGGGTCTTCTCATCGCTCTACCCCAGTTCGTCGGGTTCCGTCTGCCGCTCTACATGACCGGACTGCTCTTCGTGATCCTGTTTGCCTCCCTCGGACTCCTGGTGCGCACCTCGGGTCAGGTCTCGCTCTGCCACCTCGCCTTCGCGGCCGTCGGAGCTTCCTCATTTGCCCACTTCGAGAGCTTCGGCATTCCCTGGCCGTTGGCGGTGCTCTTGGCCGGGCTGGTCACGGTACCGATCGGAGCCATCCTGGCTATCCCGGCCATCCGACTGCCCGGCATCTACCTGGCCATCGCCACCTTCGGATTCGGGATCCTCATGCAGCGGTTCGTCTTCACCAACCGAGTCATGTTCGGGTCCACCGACAGCCTGACCGCCCCCCGCCCCCACCTCGGCAGCTTTCACCTTGGGACCGACACCGGCTACTACTACGTGATCCTCGGGATCACCGTGGCCTGTTGCGTGGTCGTGGTGCTCGTCCAGCGGAGCCGGCTCGGGCGACTGCTGCGCGCACTTGGGGACTCACCCGTCGCCCTCGATGCGCACGGAACGAACACGAACTTCGTTCGGCTCCTGGTATTCGCCATCTCGGCCGGGTTGGCCGGGATCGCCGGAGCGCTCAGCGGTCCGGTTACCGGGTTCACCGACGGACTCACCTTTGACTACTCGATCTCGCTCCTGCTGTTGGCGGTGCTCGCCCTCTCGGGCCGCCGAGCTCTCGCCTCGGCCTTCATCGCCGGCGGCCTTCTGCAGGTAGTGCCGGGCTACATCACGAATGCCACCGTCAGCGCCTATGTACCGGCGTTCTTCGGGGTGGCTGCCGTTGCCGTGGCGGTGGTCCCGGGTATCGGCTTTGCCAAGCGGTTCTTGGTCGCCCGACGGGTGCGCGAGCGCCGCGGCGCTTCGCCGGTTGCTGAACGCCGCGCCCTGGTTCGACCCGAGGTTGTAGTGGCAGGAGCACCCTTGTCGGGGACCGGGCGAGCCGGCGGTCGCAACGGTGACAATCGAGTAGCCGAGCGGGTCGAGATGGCCCGGCTGGGAGCCCACCAATGAGGGGAGAAGGCTTGGGCATCGAAAAGCTCTCGGTCCGTTTCGGCGGTTTGCTGGCGGTCGACGAGGTCACACTGTCGGCCCCAGGAGGTGCGATCACCGGGCTGATCGGCCCCAACGGAGCCGGCAAGACCACCACCTTCAACGCCTGCACTGGAACGGTGCCGGTCACGTCAGGGTCGGTGAGTCTCTTCGAGCACGATCTCTCGCACCACGGGCCGGCCAGCCGGGCCCAGTCCGGGCTCGGCCGCACCTTTCAGCGCATGGAACTCTTCGATTCGATGACCGTGGCGGAGAACGTGGCTCTCGGACCAGAGGCTGCACTCGCCGGCCGACACCTGTGGTCGCACCTGATATCCCCACCGCGCCAACGTAGGGACATCGCACAGCGAGCCGACGATGCCCTGGCCGGGTGCGGGCTTTCGCACCTGGGCCAACATCGGGTCCGCGATCTTTCGACCGGCCAGAGGCGCCTTGTTGAGCTGGCCCGGGCGCTGGCCAGTGGTTTTCGCTTCCTGCTCTTGGACGAGCCCTCCTCTGGTCTCGACAAGATCGAGACCGAGCGCTTCGCTGAGATCATCTCCGGAGCAGTCGCATCAGGGCTCGGGATCTTGTTGGTCGAGCACGACATGGCATTGGTGCGAAGCGTCTGTGAGTACGTCTATGTACTCGACTTCGGACAGCTCATCTTCGAAGGATCCATGGCGGAGGCTCAGAACTCAGAGGTCGTCCGGGCCGCCTACCTCGGTTCAGAGGCGGCCTAGTGCTCGAGCTCCTCGACATCAATGCCGGTTACGAGGGCTCGACGGTGCTCCGGAATGTCACCCTCTACGTCCCCGACCGCTCCGTGGTGGCCCTGCTCGGCCCCAATGGGGCGGGCAAGACCACCACGCTCCGAGTGGCCTCAGGCTTGCTTGACCCGGCGCAAGGACGCATCGTCTTGGACGGCGTCGACATGACTCGTTGGCCGCCCTTTGCGCGGGCCGAGCGTGGGATGTGCCTGATCCCGGAAGGGCGGGGTGTCTTCGCTGCCCTCAGTGTCCGCGACAACCTGCGGCTCCAATCGGAACCAGGGAGCGAGTCCGACTCGATCGATCGGGCCACACAGACCTTTCCTCGTCTCGGCCAACGCCTCAACCAGGTGGCGGGCACCTTGAGTGGAGGGGAGCAACAGATGCTCGCCCTGGCCCGCGCCTACCTGGCCAACGCCAAGGTGGTGCTCCTCGACGAGGTGTCCATGGGATTGGCCCCGGTGATCGTCGATGAGATCTTCGAGTTCATCGATCGCCTCCGCTCAACCGGTGTCTCCTTGCTGATCGTCGAGCAGTACGTCCAACGTGCCCTTGACATTGCTGACTACGTCTATGTGCTCAACCGCGGCGCGATCAACTTCGTCGGCGAGCCACAAGAGATCGAGGGCGAAGCGATTTTGGAGTCGTACCTCGGATGAGGGGAGTAAGGGAATGAACGGCCAAGAGCACACGCGGCGCGCCACGCGTCGAGGACATCTGTCGCGCGCGGCTACTTGGTGCGGAACGGCAGTGTTCATTGCGGTGGGCATTCTCGGATTGGGAACCCCCTCGCATGCTGCGGGTCCGGGGACCGACAACACCAGCGGGTCAAGCGCTGGTCCATCCAGCACCTTCGGCTCCTTCACCGCGCTTGGGAGGTCCGACGGTTTCAGCCTCGAGGTGGACGATCCTTCTGCCCCGCTGGTCCCCAAGGGCCAACTCATCTTCGCCACCGACTCTTCAACTCAAGCGCAGCTCGACTCGCTCGGCGAGTCCCAAGCCTTTGCCTCGGTCCCCTATCCGGGGCCCCTGGTGGCCACCCTCCCCAACCTGGTCAACGGGCTGACCGCGGGCCAGTTCCCTCCCCTGCCGACCTACCCGCTCTATGTCTCCTCGCAATACCCCACCACCCCCAGCGATGTGGTGACCCAGGGCCCGTATCAAATGAGCGCGATCAGCGGCACGACCGATTCCAAGGCGCTCGGTGTCATCGGCGTATCGGCTAGTGCGCCGTCCGTGGCCGAGGTGAGCACCTCGGCCGAGGCCACCCAGAATGCGGACGGGAGTGTGTCGGCCACCGCCCAGACCGATGTCAAGGGGGTGGACTTCGGCGCCGGCAGCCTTCTCCAGATCGACGGGGTGCAGACCTCGGCCAGCGCGAGCCGGGCTTCGGGTGCAGCACTGCACACCTCGTCCAAGTTGAGCGCCGCCAACATCTCCATCGGCGGGATCGGGCTCTCGCTCACCGATCAAGGTCTTCAGGTCGCCGGTACGTCGATTCCGATCCCTGGGATTGGTTCCACCCTGGCGTCGTTGCTTGGCAGTCTGGCATCCAGTGGGATCACCCTCACCTACCTGCCGGCGAAGCAACTGCCCGACGGCGTCCAGTCGGCGGCACTCCAGGTGATAGAGCAGCAGAAGGTTCCGGGCCAGGGCAATGTCGTGGTCACTGTCACCATCGGTGGTGTCATGGCGACGATTGATTCGACTGTGGTCTCGGCTGTCTCCGGATCATCGTCCCCGTTGCCAGGGTCGTCGCTGCCTTCGACGCCATTCACGATGTCCCCGATCATCTCGGGCCTTCCCTCATCGTCCGTTCTCCCGTCGACGAGCACCCCTTCCTCGGTGAGCAGCACCGGCAGCGTCCCGGGGGGATCAACCCCCCAGCAGATCACCGAGCTCATTCGGAATGCTCTTCCGCTCAAAGGCTCGGCCAGTGTCTTCTACCTTGCGCTCATGGCGGGGGCTCTGCTTGCCCTGATGGCCACAGAACTCTTCCGACGTCTCGGTGTCCAGCTTCAGCTCTTCCGACGGTCTCGACGATGACGGACGTATCGGGTAACCAGATGAAACAAAGACGAAAGGAATACAGATGACAACCAAATTGAGTATCTTCCGACGGGCCGGAGTGATTGCCGGGTTGGGGACCGGCGCCAGTCTGCTGGTTGTGGGCCTCGCTTCTGGTGGTCCAGCGCAAGCCAGCTCGGCAGCGCCGCCCTGCGTGTCCACCCTCACGCCCACCATCGGGGCCTTCCAAGAGGGGAACACCGTGTTGTTCGGTGAGGTAGCGGCTGCTCCGGGGCTGGTCAGCGGCACCGTGCTCGGTCCTCTCGCTCAGGTCCCGGGCATCACAGAGACCAGCTCGACCGTCTATGCCGCCTTCCCCGAGCTCAATAGCGTGGCCAACCAGATCTCCTCGCAGGGCTCTCAGGGCCTCACCGTCTTCGGTCAGTCGATCGGGCCCCTGGCCAGTGCCAATCCGGCACTCGACGCGCTGGTCGCCCTGGGTTCGGGAGGTCTTGGATCCGGCGCAACGACCTTCGGCACGTCCATCGCCCCGTTCAACGGGACGCTGGCCCAGCTGTCTCAGACGATCGCCTTCTTCTCATCTTCGTCGTGCAAGTAGGTCTCGTCGTAGTCCCTCGGCACCGAAGCTAGGAACGGCATAACCATGACCAGACAGGGAGCACCGATCATGCAACCAAGATCCGGGCGCAGCAATGCTCGTGCCCATCGGCGCTCGAGCGGTCGAGCACACGGGGGGAAGAGTTGGGCCACCTACATCGCGCTGGCGCTGGTCCTGGTGTTCGCCGCCGGTTGCGGAAATCGGTTTGCCCACTCAGCCGTGGTGCAAGCGCAGGAGGGGAGCGTCGTCAAAGGGGGGTCGGGGGTAGCGTCGGGCAACGGCGGCCAGGCGTCGACTGCGGGGGGAACCAGTACTTCGGGAGGATCGGCAGCGACCGGGCCGAACCCTGCCGGTTCAGGTCCTACGTCGAGCAGTGGGAGTTCGCATGGGACGGGCGCGACCGGGTCCGGCCCTGCGGCATCCTCCGGGGGGGGGAGCTCTTCTGCCGGATCCGGATCGACCATCGTGCTCGGCAATGTCGGGACCTACAGCGGGGTAGTCGGCGCCTCGACCGCGACAGTGGAGCCAATGCTGCAGGTGTGGGCGAAATGGGTCAACGGGCACGGCGGACTCTCCGGCCACCCGGTCAAGGTGATTTCGGCCGATGATGGCTCCAACCCGTCGACGACCTTGTCGCTCACCGAGCAGATGGTGCAACAGGACCATGTGGTGGCCTTCGTCGACAACGTGCAGCCGCTGACCCTCAATGCCAGCCTCAACTACCTCCAGCAGCAGGGGATCCCCGTGGTCGGAGGTGACCTCCTATCCGAGACCTGGAACCAGAGCCCGATCTTGTTCCCCCAGGGGACTGCGGTCGACGACCTCATCAACAATGGCATCAAGGCGACGAAGCTGAGTGGGCAGACCAAGCTCGGGTTTCTCTACTGCGTCGAGACGCCGGACTGTACCAATGGCTATACACAACTATTCACCAAGGGCGGAGCCGCGGCAGCAGGCCTCCACCCCACCTATTCGGCCCAGTTCTCACTGGCCCAGCCCGACTTCACCGTGGAGTGCCAACAGGCCCAGTCTGCCGGGGTGACCATCCTGGGTCTCGCTGGTGACGCCAATTCCCTGGAGCGGATGGCCAGCAACTGCAACGGCCTGGGCTTCCACCCCCAGTACTTCGCTTTCGCACTCTCGGTGGTAGACAGCCTGAAGTCGGACCCCAACCTGAACGGGCTGATAGCCCCGGTCGGGGACTTCCCCTGGTTTGCCGGCAGTACCCCCGCCAGCGCCGCCTACCTCCAGGCCGTTCAACAATACGATCCGAGCCTCGCCACTTCGGCCGGAACCTCGCAGATGTGGACAGCCGGCGCCCTGTTGGGCCAGGCGATCACCAACCTCAACGGCGCCACGCCTACCTCGGCCAACATCATCAAGGGTCTCGACGCCATCCAGAACAACACCTTGGGTGGCCTGGCTCCGCCACTCTCGTTTACCGCCGGCCAACCCGCGCCCCGCGCCTCGTGCTACTTCGTGGTGCAGATCAAGAACGGTGCTTGGACAGCTCCCGAGGGTAATGCCCCGGTCTGTTGAGGAGCTTCCTTGGCCCACCCAGCCCGCGCCGGCGGCGGGCGGGGCGCGCCTGTCCGCTGATGCTGGCGATCGCCGGGCTGACGGCAGCCTGTGGAGGTCCCATCCACGGGGGACAAGCGAGCAAGCCGACAACACACGGCTCGATGGCGCCGCCGTCTGGCGGCATCACTAGCATTCCCGGTTCCCCGGTGCCATCCTCGCCCGGTGGCTCGACCAGCTCACCTGACAACGTCCCGAGTGGCGGCGCCATCACCAACCCCATACCAGGGGTGTTCGACACTCAGTACAGCCCAGCCGCGCCCGGCAACTACCCCGAGCAGGTCTCGGGTTCCTACACGCTCAACGGAAAGTCTGTGAACGTCTCGAGCACAGGTGTGCTGACCGTCCGACCGGCGAGCGCCAGCGGGATGCAGGTGTGGGCGGAGACCTCAGGGCAGAACCAACCCACTGACTCGCTGGCTGTGGTGTTCGACCAACAGGGTGCGTCACTGCACACCGAGACTCTGGGCCTCACGGCCAGCACGTTGACCTGTATTTTCTCCCCACCGGTGCCGATCCTCCCCACCCACCCGGTGTTCGGCAGCACCTTCAGGGCCGGCGCGTCGTGTGGGAACTTCTCCGCTGACGTCAACGGAGTGGTGCAAGGCACCAAGACGATCACTCTGGCCGGAGTGAACTACGCCACGCTGGCGGTGCGGACCACGATCGTCACGAAGGGGACCACTCCGGCAACCATTGTCGAGACCGACTGGGTGTCCCCGGCGTTGCGCTTCGTCCTTCGCTCCACCCAGACGACGACCACCACCTATGACGGCTTTCCGTACCAGATCACGACAATCACGGCGGTCACGTCATTGCCCGCCCCAGCGTGAAAGAGGCAAGTCAGGCAATGCCCGCCCGATTCCGAAGCGCCGCGCCTGATGGGTCGTAGCGAGGCGGCGGCCGCGATGGAACAGTCGGGCCTGGACGGGCTGATCTCACCGACAGCGATATGTGGCTGATCGACCCTGACAATGGCGGGGCCGGTCGAGGCGATCTCGCGGGCCCACGCGTCATCGGGCTGGTGCGCCGGAATCACCCAGGCGCGGGTGCCGCGTGGTACGGTGTGTCACACATGGCTCAAGTGCAATAGCATATGAGACATATTGGTCGGATGGTTCCAAAGGGGTGGCCATCACGCCCAATGCCGTCAAGAGTTGCGCGTTTCGAAAAGGGGGAAAGTTCATGACCGATGGAGAACACCAGATACTCGACGTTGTGGGGAACTTCTTCGATGCACTGGAGAACGGGGATCTGGGAGCCTGCCACGACATCATGGCCGACGATGCCGTTATCTGGCACAACTACGACCAGATCGAACAAGCGAAGAGCGAGGCGTTGGCGAGTCTGGGTTTCCTGACTTCGCTGAAGCCCCACTTCCGCATCGTGCGCCGTGACCTTCTCCCCGATGGCTGCGTCCAGCAGCATGTCGCTGAGATCCGTTTTCCCGATGGAAGCGAAATCGACGTTCCGGCTATCGAGAGAATCTACTGCGCAGCCGGCCGAATCACCCGGATCGAGGAGTACATGGATTCTGCACCGATGGGCGAAGTAATGCGGAAAGTGCAAAGTCTGAACCGGACCGAGGCATAGGGAGCTATCGCCCATGGGTGCCGTACTCGCTGCGGGTGCCACACGTTCTCCACCACTCGCGCTCCCTGACCAGCAGATGGCCGATGTCTTCAAGTGGGCGCTGCGTGATGAATTTGATGAGTTGCGAGGATGATCACCGAATCGGGATCGTCAACCCTTGGCGAGGGGTCCGAAAAGGTTGGTTCCGATGGCTGCCGGGATCTTCTGGCCAAACTCGGAGCCGGTGACTTTGGAGCTCACCGTTCGGTACTCACCGGGTCGCTTACTCCGATAGGCGAACGGAAGCCCATGTGATGACGTTAATCCGAGAAACCAGGCTGCTGGCACGGTGAGCGCGAATCGAGGGCGTCAACAGAGGAGGCATGGATGGCACGGGATCGGGTGATCAGGCGTTGGCATGATGACGCGCAAGCACAGGAGTACCGCCGGTTGGGAATCTGGGGCGACCGCGCACTGATAGAGCTCTTCGATGAGTGCGTGGCGAGGCACCCTGAAAAGATCGCGATCATTGATGATCGCGTCCGGTGGACGTACGCCGAATTGCGCGATCTGTCCCTGCGGGCCGCCCAACTCCTGCTCGACCTGGGGGTGGGCCCGGGGGATCCTGTTGCCGTACAGGTGCCGAGCTGTGGTCTGCTGCCTCTGGTCCACCTGGCCGCAAATCGCATTGGTGCAATCATGGTCGCTGTTCCCACCCGTTGGCGACGGGCGGAAGTGGGGTCCCTGCTGCGGACCGTCGAGGCCGAAGTGCTCATCGCAGTGCAATCCGAGCGCGGCGAGGACTTGTGTCCGCTGCACGAAGAGTTGCGGCAGCAACTGCCGGGCCTGCGGACGATCCTGTACGCGCGTACCGGATCAGCAGACTCGTTCGAGGAACAGATGCTGGCTACTGACCCGCTTTCGACGGAGGACCAGGAACGGCTACGCCTCGATCCCGACGAGCCCGCACACGTCATGTGCTCTTCGGGGACGACCGGAGTGCCGAAGGCCTCCTTGTGGAGCGGCAACGATTTGATAGCGATGCTCGTTCATCAGACAGGGGAGGCGTTGGAGCTCACGCCTGATGACGTGGCTGCAGCCATCGCCCCTGCCGGACAGGGCTCTACTGGCTACATCTTCCCGATTCTGGCCCCGCTGCTGATCGGCGCCACCAGCGCCATCCTCGAGCACTGGTCCCCGCCGGAAGCGCTGGAGCTGATCGTGCGTGAAGGCTGTACCTACGGCACAGCCATTCCGACCCAGATGACCATGCTGTTGGATCTGCCGCTCGAGTCCGTGGATCTTTCACGATTCACCCGCTTCAACAATGCCGGTGCTCCCTTGGCGCCGCGCGTAGCGGAACAGGTCGAGGCTCGAATGGGCTGCCGTGTCCAAAACGTCTACGGCACGACCGACGGTGGCGTGCCGACCATGACCAAGGTGAGCGATCCGGACTCTGCGAGGTGGAACACGGTCGGCCGGGTGTGCATCGGCGAAGAAGTGGAGCTGCGGGACCCGGATGGATCACGGGTGCCGCCAGGTAAATCAGGCGAGCTCTACTGGCGCGGTGCGAACAACTCCTACGGATACCTCAATCAGCCGGACTACGACTCGGCCAACTGGGGCGAGGACGGATGGTACCGCTCCGGCGACCTGGGGTGTTTCGATGACGACGGATATCTGCAGATCGTGGGCCGAGCCAAGGACATGATCCTGCGGGGTGGGGTGAACATATTCCCGATCGAGGTGGAGAGCCTTCTCAGCCACCATCCCCAGGTTCTTGCAGTGGCGATCGTTCCGGTGGCCGATGAACGCCTGGGTGAGCGCGCGTGTGCGGCCGTGGTGCCGGCAGGCGTCCCGCCGAAACTGGAGGACCTGACGGACTTCCTGACGGACAAGGGACTTTCGAAGTTCAAACTCCCCGAGTTTCTCGTCATCCTGGACGAACTGCCGATCAACCCTGGTGGAAAAGTAGACAAGCGCCGGCTGCAGAGCGTCGTCGCCGAGAGTCTCGAAGTGGACTGACGAGCAGGGGAGGCGCGACCGAGGGTGGCGCCGGATGTGTAAGTAGGGGCCGGCACCAGCCGGATCGGTATACGGGTTAGGGAAGGTATCTACATGGCAGACTTGGAATACGAGGTATCGGATGGCATCGGGACGATCCTGTTGAACCGTCCTGACCGAAAGAACGCCTTCACACTGGGCATGGTCGATGAGTGGGCGGCCGCGCTGCGCGCGGCGCGCTCCCAACCTGAGGTCCGGGTGGTTGTGGTGACCGGGGCCGGACAAGCGTTCTGCTCGGGCGTCGATCTTGATGCGTTCCACGCGGAGGAACGGTCCGTACTCGAGCACAAGATGATGCTGACCGAACGCATACACAGAGTGGCGCACGCACTGGAGGATCTCGACAAACCGGTGATCGCCGCTGTCAAGGGCGTCGCGGTTGGAGCGGGCATGGACATGGCATTGATGTGCGATATGCGCTTCGCCGGCGCGTCGGCCCGGTTTTCCGAGGGGTACGTCAAGGTGGGCCTGGTGCCCGGAGATGGCGGGTGCTACTTCCTTCCTCGCCTGGTGGGCACAGCCAAGGCCCTCGAACTGCTGTGGACGGGTGACTTCGTCGATGCGGATGAGGCCGCCCGGTTGGGCATCGTGAACCATGTCTATCCGGATGATGAGCTCATCCCTCGCACCTATGAGCTTGCACGCCGGCTTGCTGACGGCCCGCCGATCGCAATCCAAATGATCAAGCGCGCCGTCTACCAATCATCGCAGTTGGACCTGCGGACTGCGCTCGACCTGATCTCGTCGCACCTGGCGATCGTCCAATCCACGCACGACTCGAAAGAGGCGTTCGAGGCCTTCCGTCAGAAGCGAAAGCCTGTCTTTGAAGGTCGCTGACGTGCCGTCGACGCCAAGCTCGCCATACAGCGTGATCACGTTGAGCTTTACAGCGGTGAGAAGGACGTGTCGTGCCTTTGGGCTCCCCTCAGGGCTACTTGCGCGGAGGGTTCCGAACCCCCCCCTTGGAGCCGCTGGCCTTTGAGCTGGCGCCGCGCAAGTAGTCCTGAGGGGAGCCCCTTGTGATCTGCCCATATGTTCATT
Source organism: Acidimicrobiaceae bacterium (assembly GCA_003133325.1). Lineage (GTDB taxonomy): Bacteria > Actinomycetota > Acidimicrobiia > Acidimicrobiales > RAAP-2 > DASZIT01. The sequence goes on from PKXA01000083.1 coordinate 20,272, forward strand.
TGTTCTGTGAGTGAGGAGACAGTGTGAAGCGTCGTGTCTATGGCCAGGACCACGAGGATTTCCGAAAGACGGTGCGGAGGTTCTATGTCGACGAACTGCGGCCACAGTTCACGGAATGGGAAGAAGCCGGCTGCCCGCCGCCATCGTTCTGGCAGCGGGCCGGAGAATTGGGGTTGCTGGGCATCCAGGTGCCGGAGCGGTTTGGCGGTGGCGGCGTGGACAGTTACCTGTTCAATGCGATTCTCACCGAAGAGACCCAGTTCGCGGGTCTGGCTCTGGGGGGATTGCGGGTGCACACGGATATCTGCATGCCTTACTTCCTGCGCTATGCGAATGCGGGCCAGCAGGAGCGTTGGCTGCCCCGGCTGGCTTCCGGCAGCGCGGTGACCGCCCTGGCGATGTCCGAACCCGGAGCTGGGTCGGATGTGAAGTCGATGGCGACCCGAGCGGTACGCGACGGAGACCACTACGTTGTCAACGGGGCCAAGACCTTCATCTCAAACGGGAGCACAGCCGATCTCGTGATCACTGCGGTCAAGACTGATCCCGAAGCCGGACGGGCGGGTGTCAGCCTGTTCGTCATCGATGGGGATGCACCCGGCTTCGGACGCAGGCCGATTCCGAAGAAGATGGGGCTGAAGGGGCAGGACCTCGGAGAGCTGTCGTTCAGCGATGTGCGCGTGCCGGTCGAGAATCTTCTCGGCGAGGAGGGTCATGGCTTCGAGTACCTCATGGCGAACCTCCCACAGGAGAGACTGTCGATCGCGATTAACAGCCAGGCTGCGGCCGTCCAGGCCTTGCACGGTACGATCGAGTACGTACGGGAGCGCAAGGCATTCGGGACTACCGTGGCCTCGTTTCAGAACACCAAGTTCGAACTCGCCTCCTGTTCCACGGAGATCGAAGCCGGACAGGCGCTGGTGGATCGGGCGTTGGAAGCGCACGAGGCCGGTGAGCTCACGGCCGTTGATGCCGCAGTCGTGAAGTTGTTCTGCACCGAACTGCAGGGCCGTGTGGTGGATCGTTGCCTGCAGCTGCACGGTGGCTACGGCTACATGCTCGAATATCCGATTGCCAAAGCGTATGTCGACGCGCGCGTGTCGCGAATCTACGGTGGGTCCAGTGAGGTGATGAAGGTAGTCATCAGCAAGTCACTGGGCCTGTGAGAAGGCACACGGTGGATTCGGTGGTCATCGGAGAGGAGGCCCATTCGCCGGTGGGCCGGGGAGCACTGGGCCGCGGAACACTGGGCGGGGGAGTGTCCGGATTGCACGCAGTGGACCTGTTGCCTCAGGTATTGGGCGCCCTGGTCGTTCGCACCGGTATCGATCCGGTTCGTGTCGAGGACATGCCGTCTGTGACGATCGACGTCGCGGGAATCGTCGGACATCGCCCACCCCGAGGTGAAGGAGGCCGATCCCGGGTATCGGCGAACTCGGTCGGACGGGTGGACAAGTGTTCGCCGCATCGGCGGAACGTGCCTGAGCCGAGGGGATGAGATGATGACGGCGCGAGGAACCTCAACGGATACCCCCCTGATCCCTCCGATGGTCAATCTTGGACCGGAGGTCGATGTCCTGCGAGCGGAGGTGCGGGACTTCCTCGCCGAGGAGCTGGCCGCCGAGCGCTTCGAGCCCCATTGCGACGCCTGGCTGTCCGGCTGGGATGCGGGGTTCAGCCGCCGACTCGGCGAGCGTGGCTGGCTGGGCATGACAATCCCGAGGGAGTACGGCGGTCATGGGCGCTCATCACTCGAGCGCTACGCGGTTACCGAGGAACTGCTCGCGGCGGGTGCGCCGGTGGCTGCGCACTGGGTGGCGGACCGGCAGACTGCGCCGTCGCTGCTCAGATACGGTTCGGATGCGCTGAAACGTCGATATCTGCCGGCCATCGCTCGCGGTGAGTGCTTCTTTGCCATTGGACTGTCCGAGCCGGATGCCGGTTCCGATCTCGCCGCGGTTCGCACCCGGGCGGTGCATCGAGATGGCGGCTGGGAGCTGAATGGCACCAAGGTGTGGACATCTGGGGCCCATCAAGCGCACGCCTTCTTCGTACTGGCCCGCAGCTCGCCGATCGACGTCGCCGATCGGCACGCCGGGTTGTCCCAATTCCTGGTGGGATTGTCCTCTCCCGGGGTGACCGTGCGGCCCATCCGGATGACCTCCGGCGAGCATCACTTCAACGAGGTTCTCCTGGACAGCGTGTTCGTGCCCGATGACGCGGTCATTGGCGCAATCGGTGCCGGCTGGCAGCAGGTGACCTCGGAACTGGCATTCGAGCGGAGTGGGCCCGAGCGCTTTCTGTCGACCTTCCCGCTACTGGTCGCCGTGGTGGACCATTTGTCGGCCAAGGACATCCCTTGCGACTCGACGCGGGAGCTGGGTGAACTCATCGCCAGATTGTGGACCCTGCGGCAGATGTCCCTGGCAGTGGCTGGCGCGCTGGCCGGCGGCGAAGCTCCCGATGTGGCGGCGGCCCTGGTGAAGGATTTAGGAACGAGGTTGGAGTGTGACGTGATCGACACAGCTCGGCTGCTGGTTCATACCGAGCCGGACCTCTCGTCGGGAGAGCGCCTGCCCAGGTTGCTGGCCGAGGCCGTGGCGCATGCGCCGGGATTCACCCTTCGTGGAGGCACGAACGAGATATTGCGCGGCGTTGTCGCGAGGGCACTGGGGATGCGATGACCGGAACGATGGATGCCAACGAGCTGGAGCTGCTCAGGCGTAGCTGTTCCGACCTGTTCAACCGGTACCAGGATGAGCAGGACGGGCGGGCGGGGTGGGACGACCGACTGTGGCAAGCGATCGAACAGTCAGGCTTCGCCCTGGTATCGGTGCCGGTAGAGCACGGCGGGGAGGGTGGCACCTTGCGCGAGGCTGCGACGGTGCTCACCGTGGCAGGTGAACACTGCGTGATGGCGCCGATCGGTGAGACCGCAGTGCTCGGTGCCTGGTTGCTTGGGCAGGCAGGTCTGGAGATCCCGGCCGGACCCCTGACCGCCGTCAGCGCTCCGCCCGAGCTACAGGTCAACCCTGTTGGCGGCGGCTGGTCAGTGCTGGGTCGGTTACCGCGAGTCCCCTGGGGCCGGTACGTGGCGCGCGTCGCGGTGCTTGCCGGAGACCATGTGCTGTCACTGGCGCCGGAGGCGGTGTCCGTCGAGCCCGGGGCCAACCTCGCCGGGGAGCCGCGCGACACTCTGCTGGTCGACTGCATCGTGGATCGGGCAGAACAGGCTCGTGTCCAGCCCGGAACCGACGAGCTGCTACGCCGGCGGCAAGTCCTGGTGCGCATCGCACTCATGGCCGGGGCGGCACAGCGTGCGCTCTCATCGACGCTTCGCTATGTCAGCGAGCGCGAGCAGTTCGGCAGGCCGTTGAGCGGATTCCAGGCAGTTCAGCAACAGGTGGCTGAACTGGCGGGTGAAACAGCGGCGATGCGAATTTCGGTGGACGCCGCGATCGATCTCTGCGGTAGGCACGGACTGGAGCACGATCGAGCCGGCGATGTACTCGCAGCCGCCAAGGTGCAGGCGGGTCGGGGAGCGGGGAGGGTTGCTCGCATTGCCCACCAACTGCATGGGGCGATCGGGTTGACGGACGAGCATTCGTTGGGGCTGGCGACGACGCGTCTGTGGGCATGGCGGGACGAGGCGGGGAGTGAGGCGGAGTGGGCTTGTGAGTTGGGGGCGCGAGTTCTTGACAGGGGCGCCGAGGGACTCTGGTGCTTCATCACCGGCTAGTTGCCGTCCTCTCCATGCCTACTGGCGGTGCGTCCCGGGCTCTGTGAAGTCGCCTCACTGGATGCCGTGCCACTGGCCGTCGGTCGAAGTGGAGACACTCATGCTCGATCGGCATGGCCACCCCAACCTCGACTCACCTGGTGGGTGAACCACGCGGGGGCCGATCAGGCGCTCATTCCTCGATGAAAATGCACTCGCCAGGACATTCCTCGGCGGCTTCCCGGACGGCGTCGTCGTGGTCGTCGGGCACGCGAGCGAGGCCGTCAGAACCGGTGAGGTTGAAGACCTTGGTGCCTTCCTTGACATACGAGAGCCCGTCGTCGAGCAGAGTGAAGACCGCGGGGGCGATTTCCTCGCAGAGGCCATCGCCGGTGCAGAGGTCCTGATCGATCCAGACCTTCATTGTTGGACATATCCTTTCCGGGACATAGACGTTATGGCCTGCGGGTATACACGTCCGGCCTTTGGATGGGCGATGTCGCCGGGCCCTAGCTTCGTACCGGTCCGGTGCCGCGCCATTGCGGTGCACCCGGTCGTCACGGAAATGGCCGTGTCAGGCCAGGCGGCAATCGTTGCGGCTGGGAGAGGTCGAGTACTTGAGTGCTTGCGGTTTGGACCGCCGAGCTGATCAATCATGAAGAGCAGCACCACGACCCTCTTTGACGAGAACCTCGCCAGCATCGATGTTGCCCATTTCTCCGGTGGCGATGCCCCCCAAGTCGACCCACGACTTCCCCTTTGAGTGTTCCATCCGACGAGCGTGTCTCAGATGACATTGTAGTTGAGGCATATGTGACATTCAAGAGCGGATGACTGGTTCCAAGGGTCAGTGCTCTTCAGCCACGAGCGATCGCAGCCGAGGCTGACCGCCGCTTGGCCTGGGGTCCCCCGCAATGAGTGGGTGGTAGTTGTTGGTGCCGCTCGGCGGAGCGTACGAAACCCGCGCGTTGTATGTCACAGATGGCTCATGTAGGTTGTCAGGAGTGCCATCGGCATGATACCGTCACACGGCAGTAGGGCGGTGTCACATTGAATGGGGATCGACAGCATCGGCACGGATTCCCGTGCTGATTCGCTGGCGAGAGCCGCCCAAGGGGAGGGAGACAACCAATGTCCAGAAGGCCCACGCGACTTCTTGCCGTGCTCGCAGCTGTGGCTCTCATCGCCACCGCATGCAGCAGCAGCAGCACCAGCACCAGCAGCCCGTCGACGTCCTCCGTGTCCCTTGGAGCCAAGCACGAGGCCACGGGAACGCCGATCACCATGGGGTTCATCTCGCCGGGAAAGTCGGCGACCACCGATGAGTCCAACGAGACCGCGGCTGCCCAGGCGGCCGTCCAGTACGTGAACGGCTACAGCAACGGTGCCAACGGGCATCCCATCAAGCTGGTGACGTGCTCGACCCTCGAGACCTCCACCGGGGCGACTGCCTGCGTAAACCAGATGATCCAGGCGAACGTCGCCGGAGTGCTCCTGGGCGTCGAGGGGGTCGGCAACCTCGTCGAGCCACCTCTCGAGGCAGCAGGGATCCCCTACATCATCACCGAGGCCGGCTCTCAGGCGGAGCTGCTCGGCACCATGACCTACAACCTCACGTCCAGCATCGCTGGTTTGGCCGGTGGGCCTGCTCTCTACGCCCAGACGCACAAGATGACGCAGGTGACGACCGTGGTTCTGGGGCTACCGACACTCGCCGGTGCCTACCAGGCGTTCGGTCCGATTCCGTTCAAGAAGGTGAACATCGGCTATAACACGATCTCGGTGCCCGTGGGGACGCCCGACGTGACCCCGCAGGTCCAGACCGCACTGCAGGGCAAGCCGCAGATGCTGATGATCGCCGGTGACCCCGGGTTCTGCCAATCCGTACTCAAGGCCCAAAAGACGTTGGGCTTCACCGGGACGATCGCCGTGATCCAGCAGTGCCTCGATTCGTCGACGGCCTCAGCTGTGGGGAGCCTGCAGGGCGTAATCTCGCCGACCTTCTACAACACGAACAGCCCGCAGTTCAAGGTGTTCCTCGCTTTGCTCGGCAAGTACGCCCCGGGCACGTCCTCGGGTGGAGCTGCACCTGACGGCTTCTCCGTCGTCGTGAGCTTCGCTGACGCGATGACCATGGGGAACCTGGCATCGGTCGATGTGAAAGGTGTCAACAGTGCGATGACCGCCGCGAAGAACGTGCCGCTCGCCCTTGGGGGCGGAACCACCTTCAGCTGTGGCTCCAAGCCTGTTCCGCTGCTTCCCTCGGTCTGCAGTGGTGGGATCAACATCGCCACACTTGACGCATCGGGGGCGACCGCGAGTAGCGCGATCGTCGACGTCTCGCCTCTCTACCAGCCGTAGCGCGGCTTTCAGCATGCACGTTCGGTGACGACATACCTACAGTTCCTGCTGCTCGGTCTCGGGAGCGGCGCGGTCTTCGCCGCCCTGGCGATGGCGCTGGTGTTGACGTATCGCTCCTCCGGGGTGATCAACTTCGCCACCGGCGCCATCGCCATGTTCACCGCCTATAGCTACGCCTCCCTCCGGAACGGGAAGCTTCTCGTCCCCATACCCGGTCTCCCCTCGACGGTGACGATCACGGGCTCGATGGGATTCCTCCCTGCTGCGGCCATTGCACTCGTCGAGGTCGGCATCCTCGGGCTTCTGCTCTACCTCGTCGTCTTCCGCCCTCTCCGCAACGCTCCGGACGTGGCACGGGCCGTGGCGTCGCTCGGTGTCATGGCGGTGATCCAGGCGGTCATGGTCGACCGTGTCGGATCATCCCCGCTCAACGTGGGCAGCATCTTCCCCTCGAGCACGATCTCGATCGGCTCGATCAGGGTCCCCCAAGACAGGCTCTGGTTCACCCTGGTCATCGTGCTACTCGCGTGCCTCCTCGCCAGTGGCTACCGATTCACGCGGTTCGGGACTGCAACTCGCGCGGTGGCTGCGAGCGAGAAGGGTGCCTTCGTCAGTGGCATCTCACCGACGTCGATCGGGGCCGGCAACTCGATCGTGAGCGCTGTCGTCTGCGGTATCGCCGGGATCCTCATCGCTCCCATCGTCGCTCCCCTGCCACTCACCTACACCCTCTTCATTGTCCCTGCGCTGGCCGCTGCTGTCACCGCCCGATTCGACTCTCTCGTCATCGCGGTCGCCGTCGGCCTGCTGATCGGGGTCGTGCAGTCACTCGTGCAGTACGTCACCGCCCAGCACTCATGGCTCCCACAGGTCGGAACGGTGGACTTCGTCCCCCTCATCCTCATCCTCGGCATCCTCCTCTTCCGGGCCAAGGCCCTCCCCGGTCGAGGAGAGATGCAACGTCGATCGCTCGGCCACGCTCCGAGGCCTCGATCTCTCCTCCTCCCGAGCGTGGTCGGACTCATCGCCGTGGGCGTCTCGCTCGTCATCGCTCACGGGACGCTGCGCGATGCGATCATCACCTCGCTGGTCTTGGCGATCGTGACGCTCTCGATGGTCGTCGTGACCGGTTACGCCGGCCAGGTCTCGCTGGCCCAGCTGACGCTGGCCGGCGTCTCCGGCTTCCTGCTGAGCGACCTGACGACGAAGGCCGGAGTGCCCTTTCCGATCGCGCCTCTTCTCGCAGCCCTCGGAGCAACCGCTATTGGTCTCGTCATCGGTCTTCCATCCCTCCGGATCAGAGGGTTGAGCATCGCCGTCGTCACGTTGGCCTTTGCGGTCACCGTTCAGGATGTCTGGTTCAACAATCTGGATCTGAACGGCGGACCGGCCGGGGCCCACGTGACGGGACCGACCCTCTTTGGGCTCGACCTCTCCGCTGGAGCCGGGAAGGCATTCCCCCGCCTCTCGTTCGCGCTGCTCTGCCTGGTGACGACGACGCTGGTGGCGCTCGGAGTCGCTCTGCTCCGAAGGAGCCGGCTCGGCTCTGACATGTTGGCCATCCGAGCCAACGAACGTTCGGCTGCGGCAGCTGGTGTCAACGTCGTCCGGGTCAAGCTCCTTGCGTTCGGAAGCGGCGCCTTCATCGCCGGCATCGGCGGAGCGATGATGGGCTACCAACAGACGGTGGTCGACTCGACGCAGTTCAATGCCCTCATCGGCCTGGGCCTGTTCGCCATTGCCTACGTCGCCGGCATCACCTCGGTCTCGGGTGGCCTGCTGGCCGGCGTCCTGTGCAGCGGAGGCGTCTTGTACCTCGGGCTCACCCACATCGGATCCCTCGGGGTCTGGTACGACCTGATCACCGGGATCGCGCTGATCCTGACCGTGATCCTGAACCCCGAGGGCCTCGTGCGCCCGCTCCATTCATGGGCCAGCTCCCGGAGATTCAGCCGCCCGGTGGTGACCGCCTCGCCGGGTGCCGCGACCCAGGAGGCATCTTCCGAGGTCGGTCTCGAGGCGGTACCGGGCCGATCACGGGCGACCCCACCGGAGGGACGCGACGGCGCACCGCTCCTCCAGCTCAAGGAGCTCAGGGTCAGCTACGGCGGGATGGTGGCGGTCGACGACGTCACGCTCTCCGTATCCCGCTCCGCCATCGTCGGCCTGATCGGTCCCAACGGAGCCGGGAAGACGACGCTGATCGATGCAGCGACCGGGTTCGTGGAGTCGACAGGTTCGGTCGTGCTCAACGGCCAGGCGATCGAGGGACTCCGACCCCACCAGCGTGCCCATGCAGGACTCGTTCGCACGTTCCAGGCACTTGAGCTCTTCGCCGATCTCTCGGTGGAGGAGAACGTGATCATCGGTGCGCACCGCACAACCGGGCAAGGCGACAGTGGCCTGGCGGCAAGGGACCTTCTCGGCCTCGACGACATCTGGGACCGTCCAGTCGCCGAACTCTCGCAGGGCCAGCGGCAGCTCGTGTCGATAGCGCGAGCCGTGGCGGCACAGCCAAAGGTCCTCCTCCTGGACGAACCCGCGGCTGGGCTCAACAGCTCGGAGAGCCGGTGGCTCGGCGAGAAGCTTCGGGTCATCCGGGATGCCGGCATCGCCATCCTTCTGGTCGATCACGACGTCCAGCTGGTGCTCGACCTCTGCGACGCGATCCACGTCTTGGACCTCGGCCGGACCATCGCCGAGGGCTCACCGGCGGAGGTACGCAGCGACCCGGTGGTGGTCGCTGCGTACCTCGGGACACCACCCGACGAGGCACCGAGCGAATCGCTGATCCTCCGGTGACCGCACCGGCCCTTGACTGTCGAGCGCTGCAGGCCGGGTACAGCGATCTGACGGTGCTGCGCGGGTTGGACCTCCAGGTGGCTGCTGGCAGCATCCTGGCGCTTCTCGGGCCCAACGGAGCGGGGAAGACGACCCTCATGCTGACGATCGCAGGGCTCCTCCCTCGGCAGGGTGGTGAAGTCCGTCTCGGCGACGAGGTGCTCCCCATTGGGAAGCCGGGAAAGGCGAACCGATCTGGCGTCGTGCTCGTGCCTGACGACCGTGCGCTCTTCCCCAAACTTACGGTCCGAGAGCACCTCGAGCTGGCCGGGCGCCGCCATCGGCGCAACGTCGAGGACGCCGTGGAGTTCTTCCCAGGGATCGCCCGAAGTCTGCAGCTGAACGCGGGAGCGCTCTCCGGAGGCGAGCAGCAGATGCTCGCCCTGGCGCGAGCCATGGCGCAGAAGCCCCGCGTCCTGCTCATCGACGAGATGAGCATGGGCCTGGCGCCCATCGTCACAGAGTCTCTCCTCACGACGATTCGGCGTATCGCCGACACGACCGACACGGCCGTGGTGATCGTCGAGCAGCACGTCCCGCTGGCCCTGCGGATCGCCGACGACGCCGCGGTCCTCGTCCATGGGGACCTCGTCCTCTCCGAGAGGGCCGATGTACTCGCCGGCCAGCCCGAGCGGCTCGAGGCGGCGTACCTCGGGACCGACGCCAGCCCTTCCTGAGCGATCACCGGACCGGCGATCGCCAAGTAACTCTCCTCGAGTCATCCCGATGGTCAGGTTGATGCCCTGGTCAAGCTTTCTGATCGGACCAGACGTCGCTCAGCCGCGGACGAGTTGGGCGAAGACTCTCGACACAGCTTCGGTTCCCGGGGATTGGATGGAGAAGCCGGAAATCCCGAGACGGATGATGATCTCGGCGACCTCCGCGTCCGTCACTGCACCTGAGGACACGGCCGGGATCTGCTCTACTACTGGCTCGATTGCCTTGCGGACGACTTCGATGTAATGGGGGAGAGTCGACTCGAGGTAGCCGAGCGTGAAGCCTGGCTCCATGCGAAAGACAGCGACCGCCGCAGGGTGGTAGTCGCCGTAGTGGACTGTCGCCAACAAGACGGTTTCAATTCGTTTGTCGAGATCGGGGTCTTTGGCGATGGCGGCGTCGATGGCGCGGACATAGCTGGTGCCGACATGTACGGCAACGGCTTGGAGTACCTCGTCGCTGCTGTGGAAGTAGCGGTAGAGCGTCCTGCGGGAGATGCCTGCCTCGCGGCCGATGCCGGCCATCGAGAAGTTGTTGGCACCCTGACGAGCGAGAGTGCGTAACGCTGCCTCGAGGATTCGGCTCGCCGTCCCGTTGGGCGTCAGATCCACCGAGTGATCGTAGCGCCTCATTCGGTCGTGGCCGATCATATGCCTGCGTCAACCGGTCGACGCGCGCTTCCTGTTCGCCCACTACTTCGGTTCGATCGGCCTCCCCGTTGGCATCGGAGCCGCGATTGCGGAACCGTCTTCACGGGTGGTCTGGTGGAAGGAGATGGGAGCATCATGGAGACAATCCAGGAGCTGGACACGGCCGGCCGATACGGAATTGCGCCGACCGTCGTCCCGCACCAACGCCTGCCCTGACGAGAAGCCGGCTGGCCGGCGTGGCTCTGCCGATTGTCGGGGAGCTTCCTCGAGCTCGGCAATTACCGTGGCGGCATACGTGTCGAGCGCGCCCATCAGGGCTGCCCCTCGAGAGCGTGGCGGTGGCCCCCTGACGGGGTCCACGGATCCCAGGCCTTGCATGTCACAAATGTCTCAGGTACTATGCCAAGCGGCGCATATCAGCGCGAACGAAGCTTTAAGGGGGTAGTCATGGGTCGACTGGATGGGAAGATCGCGATTGTCACCGGTGCCGGGGATGGGATCGGTCGGGGGATCGCTCGGCGCTTCGCCCGTGAAGGCGCCACCGTTGTGGTGGCCGAGCTGAACGAGGACTCCGGCAGCAAGGTTGCCATCGAGCTGGAGGAGCTCGGCACGCCTGGCCTGTTTCTGCGGACCGATGTCTCCAACAAGCAGGACGTGCTCGACATGGTGTCGACCACGGTGGAGCGCTTCGGTCGGATCGACACGCTCGTCAACAATGCCATCATGGTGACTCCCGAGGTCCCGCTCGACTTCAAGACCGACGAGATGTTCGAGGCCACCCTGAAGGTCGGCCTATGGGCCGTATGGTGGGCCATGCACGCTGTGCTCGAGCCGATGAAAGCCCAGGGCACCGGCCGGATCATCAACTTCTACTCGGTCGACGCCGACAACGGGAACTGGTTGCATGGTGACTACAACGCCGCCAAGGCCGGTGTCGGCGCACTCACCCGCACCGCAGCCAATCAGTGGGCCCGATACGGGATCCTCGTGAACGCCATCTCCCCGATCGCAGCATCGGCGGCCTTCCAGAAGATGGTGGAAGCAAACCCGGAGATCCTCCAGGCGATCCCGATGATGATCCCGATCGGCCACATGGGTGATCCCGAAGAGGACATCGCTCCCGCCGCCGTCTTCCTCGCCAGCGACGAATCTCGGTACATCACCGGTGCGACCATCCCGGTCGATGGAGGCCTCCACGTCCCCCGGCTCAACACCCGCCCGCCGGACTTGTCGGTTTTCGATGCTTAAGACAGACCCCACACTCCGAGGCCGCTCGGTCCTCTCACGCTCTTAGGAGGCTCCATGGCAATCGACGACATGGTTATCACCTCGTCCCCGTTGCTGGCTGACGGCACGGCAATCGAGGATCTGGTCGACGTCCGCTACCGCGAGGTCGCTCTCCGGCTGCTCTCCGATCCCGAGGTGTACCGGCTCGAACTCGAGCGGGTCTTCGCCAAGGCCTGGACCGTCGTGGCCCACGAGGACGAGATCCCCTTGTCCGGCGACTTCGTCCTGCGCTTCGTCGGGCAGGATGAAGTGATCGTTTCCCGGGCGCCCGACGGCACGATTAACGCCGTCCTGAACGTGTGTAGCCACCGTGCCGAAAGGGTGTGTCGCTACGAGGCGGGGAACACGAACCGGTTCACGTGCGCGTACCACGCGTGGGCGTTCCGTCCGGACGGTACATTCCTCGGCTCGCCCGTCGCTCGTGAGCGCATGCACGGCGATCTCCGTAGCAAAGACGAGCTCGGTCTGACCGGGGCCCGAGTCGACGTCTACGCCGGCATGGTGTTCGTGACGTTCGACAGCGAAGCCCCTTCCCTGCGCGACTACCTCGGCCCCATGACCTGGTACTGGGACATGATGTTCGACCGCTCGAAGTCGGGAATGACCGTGATCGGAGCACCGCAGCGGTTCACGATCCGAGCCAACTGGAAGTGCGCTGCCGAGCAGTTCTCAGGCGACATCTTCCACACTCTCAGCCTGCACAAATCAATGCAGGAGCTCGGACTGCTCTCGAGCGACGGAGTCGTGCAGGAGCCGGCGATGGCGGGGCTCAGCGCAAGCCACCGAGGCCACTTCGTGCGCTGCTTCGACCTTGCCGAAGGCCATTACATCAACGCCCTCAAGGGTCGGAACCTGGCCGATCTCGATCCCGTGGAGCGGCTGCGACTGCAGCCCCCTCCGGGTATGACCGGCGAGATGATCGACGAGCTGCTCGAGCGGTTCGAGCCCGAGCGTCTCAAGGTGCTCGCAGAGATGCCACCACAGGTCGGCGGGCTGTTTCCGAACGTGGGTGCCCTCGCGATGCCCTTCCCCATGCCGGATGGTTCGGTGTCGGCCTTCTTCTCGTGGCGGGTCTGGGNNGAAGGGACCCGAGGCCTTCGAGCTGTTCAGCTGGACCATGGTCGAGCGCGATGCGCCACAGGAACTGCGGGACCAGATGCGGATCATGACTGCAGCGACGTTCGGCGCCAGCGGTTTCGTCGAGGTCGACGACACCGACACCTGGCCGGTGCAGACCAAGGCATCCCTCGGAGCGATCGGCCGTAACCAGAAGTTGCGCTACCAAGCCATCACGGGCGAAGGGAAGCCCGAAGGCTGGCCCGGCCCCTGCAAGGTATACGACGGCTTTGCCAAGGACGACAGCCAGTGGGAGTTCTGGGTCGAATACCTCAAGTTCATGACCGGGAGGCCCTGGTGACCATTACCGATCCTCAGCTCGCGACAAGGGGCCGCCGAGTGCGGGCCTCGGATCCTCTGCATGGCGAGATCGTGGAGCACCTCGAGGACGAGGTGCAGCTTCTCGACGACAACGACATCATGGGTTGGATCCAGTTGCTCACCGAGGACATCGTCTACCGTGCCCCGGTCCGCGTGACGCGCGGGCCGGGCGATCGGTCGCCGTTCGAAACGGAGATGGCCCACTTCGACGAGACCGCCATGACCCTGTTCCTCAAGGCCATGCGGATGACACAGACGTCCAGTGCCTGGGCCGAGAATCCGGTGTCGCGGACCCGGCGCATCGTCAGTAACGTACGGGTGTTCGAGACAGATGTTGCCCTCGAGTATCGAGTCGAGAGCAGCATCCTCCTACTGCGGTCCCGCTACGACGAGCCGACTTACGATCTGCTCTCGGGTCGGCGGATCGACCTCCTGCACCGTGTCGATGACGGATTCAAGCTGGCATCCCGAACGATCTACTTCGACCAGGCGACCCTCGGCATGCAGAACCTCGCCGTCTACCTCTGATGCCCGGCCTCGCCACACACCGGACCGGGAGCGCCCGACGACTGGGCATCCGTGAGCGGCATCGAGCCATGGTGGCGATGAGCACCAGTTTCTCGATCAATCACGCCTCGCGACCTCGACACGAAGAACGGAACCGCCGCCCATGAAACTCGCTCACGTCAGCCACGAAGGTCGACGACGGTGGGGGCTCGTCGACACCGAGTCCGGCACGGTCACCCCCGTTGTCGGCACCATCGAGGACTGGGGGCCGGCACTCACCCTCGACGGTACCGAACCGACCCTCGACGGCGCGGCGATCCCACTGGCCGAGGTGACCTTCCTTCTGCCGATCGTCCCGACTTCCACAATCGTCGGCGTGGGAATGAACTACTGGTCCCACCTCCGTAAGCTCGGCGTCACGGAGCGACCCCCGAGCACGATCGGGTATCTCAAGCCTCGGACCGCAATGGTCGCCCACGAGGAGCAGATCACCTACTCGGCACTCACCGAACAGCTCGACTTCGAGGTCGAACTGGTGGCGATCATCGGTGCGCCAGAGGTGCCCTTCGGCCACCCGACCGACGCGGTGCTGGGCTACACGGTGGGCAACGACGTGAGCGCTCGGGACGCGGCGGCGCCACCTTTCGGTGGCTTGGATCTCTTCACTATCAAGGCGCTCGATCGGTCGACGCCGCTAGGGCCATGGATCACCACGAAGGACGAGCTGGGTGGAGGACCCCAGCCAGACCTCGAGATCTCGCTTCGGGTCAACGGCGAGGGTCGCCAGCTCGATCGGACCAGCAACATGCTCTTCACCATCGACGAGTGCATCCAGTACGTCCTCGAGAGGATGAGTCTCACTACCGGTGACGTCGTCTTCACCGGCACCACCGACGGTGTCGGCATGGAGGACGGCCGGTTCCTCCAGCCAGGCGACCTCGTCGAAGCCGAGGTGTCCGGTATCGGCGTACTGCGCAACACCGTCGGCTCCCATCAGCCGAGACGACAGTGAGTTGAAGCACATCGAACCCTCAGGAGATACCCAATGAAGATGACTGAGAGCGACACGATCACCCAGGTCGGACCCGGCACCCCGATGGGTTCGCTGCTGCGTAGCTACTGGGTCCCGGTGCTCCGCTCGGCGAAGCTCGAGGTGGGACAGGCGCCCGTGAGGTTCCGGATGTTCGGTGAGGACTACATCGCCTTCCGCGGTGCCGACGGATCCGTCGGCGTCCTCGACGAGGCATGCCCCCACCGCGGCGCCTCGTTGGCACTCGCCAATATCGAGGACAACTGCGTGCGCTGTATCTACCACGGCTGGAAGATCGACACCGCTGGCAAGCTGGTCGAGGCGCCGACGCATCCCTTGACAGCGAAGCTGGACAAGATTCCCACGGGAGGCCACCCTTCCTACGACGACGCCGGCATGGTCTGGGCTTGGCTCGGGGTCGGCGAGGCACCCCCGCGACCGGTGTTCGCGTTCTCCGGGCTGCCCGAGAGCCAGGTCATTTCGGCCACCGGGGTCGTTCGTGCCAACTGGGTCCAGATGCTCGAGGGCCTCTGGGACACATTCCACGCCCAGATCCTCCATAATCGGGCCAACCGCTCCACGTTCGGCGAGACCGCTCGGATGGCGAACTACTACTCGAACGTGGCACCTCCCGGGAGTTCGATCGCCTACGACTTCCCCGAGCTGTCGGTCGAGTCGACCGACTACGGCTTCGCCTACAGGTCCTCCGACGACCTCAAGGATCTGAACTATGCCTGGATCATGCCGTGGTACGTGCACCACACCGTCGGGCCGAACCCCCTCGACGATAAGGCCGTGCAGATCCACGTGCCGATTGACGACGACCACACCCTCTTTTGGCAGCTGATGTACAACCGACACGTCCCCTTCGAGCCGGACGGCTACGCGAGACGATCGTTCCCCGCCTTCGCCGACCTCAACGAGTTCCGCTCGGAGTTCACCCCGGAGAACGGCTGGAGGCAAGACCGAGAGGCGATGGCCGAGGGCCGCAGCTTCACCGGTATCGCGGACGGACGGGGTGCATTGCAGATCCTCGTCGAGGACATCGCCATCGCCGAGGGCCAAGGTCATCTCGACCGCTCGAAGGAGAACCTCGGTGCCACCGACCGTGTGGTCACCCGAGGACGCAAGGCGCTACTCCAAGCGGCCCTGGACTTCGAACGGGGTGAGCCCGCGTTCGGGCTCCGGGCCGACGTCTCGGCCGTCGAGGCGGTGTTCGAGCCCAAAGTGCACTCCTAGCCGATTGACCCTTGTACCGAACCTCCTTGAAAGGAACCTCCCATGACAACCAAGCCGGCCCGGCTGTCCCACGTCGTCCTCCACTCCACTGATCCCAAGCGCCTCATCGACTGGTACTGCGACGCGCTCGGTGGCGAGATCGTCTTCGACTCGCCGTTCTTCGTCTTCATGACCTATGACGAGGAGCACCACCGCGTCGCTTCGCTGCTGAGCTCGACTGATTCGAGTTCTCGCACCCCGGGCACCGGGCTTTCGCATGTCGCCTTCGGGTTCAACACCATCGGTGACCTCCTCGACCACTACGATCGGATCAAGGCACAGGGAAACAAGCCGGTGACCAGCATCCACCATGGGCCGACGATCTCTCTGTATTACAAGGACGTCGACGGTAACAACGTCGAGTTCTTCGTCGACACCATGCCGCCGGCGGAGGCAACGGCATTCCTCAAGGGCCCGTCCTACGCCCAGAACCCGATCGGCTACGAGATCGACCCCGAGGACCTGGTCGCCCAACGGGCCGGTGGCGCGTCGGACACGGAGCTGCTCGCTTTCGATACCGAGCGCGAAGTCGACATCATGGCGACGCTCATGCGCCAGCAAGAGCTTCTGGCCTGACATGGCGACCTCCACCGACAATCAGCTGCCGATCGAAGACCGACTGGCAATCGAGCAGCAGTGCACCCGGCTCAGCTACGCCTTCGCCTACCACATCGACCACGGTGAGTTCGAGGAGATGATCGCCCTCTTCACCGAGGACGGCGTCTTCGACCGTGCCGGGCTGGTGCATCGTGGCCACGACGAGCTCCGTGAGGGGATGCGGGAGCGTCCCCCGATCACCACTCGGCACGTGATGACCAACTTCTACTTCGACACTGTCGGGCCCGATGTCGCCACCGGCACGGTGTACGTGATGACCTACCACGCCCATGGCTCCTACAGCGGCGAAGCAATGGTCTACGGCACGGAACACGGACGCCTGATGGAACTGCGCGACGAGTACCGCCTGACCGTCGACGGCTGGCGCATTGCGAGTCGCATCGGGACGCCGATCTTCGTGCCGAAGGTGTGGCCGTAAGGCGAGGGACCACCCGGGTCGTCGCTGGGACGAGTCCCTGGCGACGAACCTCCGGCCGGTGGTGACGCCCCCTGGTACGATCGGCCGACGGACCGTCGTGGTAGGCGCGACCACCCCCGTGGCCCACGACGCGGGGGACGAAGGCTGAGGAGCTGCGAGTGGCCGCCAAGAGGATCGCTCCAGAGGAGCGGAAGGCGCTGATTGTCGACGCGGCGGCGCACTTGCTCGACGAGCGTGGTTTCGGCGAGATCACCGTCGAGATGCTGCGCGACGCTGTCGGTCTCTCGAAGGGAGGGCTGTACCACTACGTCCAGTCCAAGAACGACGTCCTCGTTCTGGTGTGCGAGATGGCTGCTCAGCAGATGCTCGAGGGTCTCGATAAAGCGAGAGCCCACGAGGGCTCGTCGCGGGAGCGCATCGAGGTCCTGGTCAGCGAGCATTTCGACCTGGTGCTGCGTTACGGCGGCGCCTTGTGGGCCTTCTTTGGCGAACGCAACCGCCTCTCCCCCGTGGAGCGTGACCGGGTGCTCGTGCTGGAGCGCAAGTACCTTCACGGCATGAAGGCGATGTTCGACGAGATGCGCGCCGCGGGTGAGCTACGAGAACTCGACACCATGATTCTGAGTGAGGCGTTCCTCGGAATGGTCAACTGGGTCGCCCGGTGGCATCGGGGCCAGACCGCCGTCAGCTCGCTGCGAGCCACGCTTCTCGACCTCTTCGTGGGCGGTGCTCTGCTGGGCGGTGGCGACCCGTTGCGCCGCTACCCACTGGCACCTCCACTCGGCCCGACCTGAGCCGTCCACGAACCCCCCGGACCCGCTTGACTCGCCCGAACCGTCACCGGAAGCGAAGCCGCGGCTGTTCACGAGACGCTGGGCCTCGCTCGGGGCCGAGAGCTCGCCTTGTGCGCGGAGCTTGTCCAATTCCGGAGGCCCCGGTGTCCAGATCTGCTCAATGACCTGGTGGAGCCCGTCATGGGTGGAGGTGGAACGGTGAACCGGCGGCGGCGAGGGCCGCTTCGCGGATCCCTTCGGTGAGGGTGGGATGGGCATGGACGACGTCGCCGACCTCGGCGGCCAGCGCCTCCCACGAAGTGGCCAGGCCGAGTTCGCCGATAAGTTCGGTTGCGGATGGGCCGACGACGTGCCCCCCGAGGAGGGTGCCGTCGGCGGCGCAGACGAGTTTCACAAGTCCACCGCCGCCTTCGATCAGGGCCCGGGCGTTGCCGGCAAGCGGGACTGTGGTGACGATGATCTGGTCGCCGTGCGTGTCGCGGGCCTGCGGTTCGGTGAGCCCGACCGAGGCGACCTCGGGGGTGCAATAGGTGACCCGGGGGACGAGGTGGTGCTCCACCGGGTTCGGGTCGAGCCCGGCGATGACATCGGCGACGACGAACCCTTCGGCGAACGCGGCGTGGGCGAGCGCGAGGGTGGGAAGGACGTCCCCGACAGCCCAGAGGCCATCGACGGATGTGGACCCGAACGCGTCGGCGATCACGTGGCCCCGCTCGCTGAGTACGCCGAGCTCTTCCAAGCCCATTCTCGCGGTAGCCGGTCGTCGGCCGACGGCTACCAGCATCTGGTCGGCGGTGATCGTGCTGCCGTCGGAGGTCTCGACCACGACTCCGGCGTCACTGCAGCGTGCACCGGTCAGGCTCGTCGAGACGCGGACCTTGATGCCCCGCTGAGAGAAGGCCCGGGTCAGCGCTTTCGAACTGTCGGGGTCCTCGAGCGGGAGGAGCTGATCGGCGACCTCGAGCACGGTCACCTCGGAGCCGAGTGATCGCCAGAGTGATGCGAACTCGACGCCGATGCTTCCCCCTCCGACGACGACGACCGATTGCGGGATTCGCTCGAGTCGTAGGGCTTCGTCGGAGCGGAGGATCCGGTTACCGTCGGGAGTGACGTGGGGCAGGTCGATCGGTGCGGAGCCGGTCGCGATCACCAGGTGCGCTGCTCGCAGGGTGGTGGTATCGCCGTCGGCGCCGGTGACGGCGGCTTCACCCGGCCCCACGACCCGACCCCAACCCTCGACGACCGTGATGGACCGGCTGGCGAGCAGCCCGCTGAGGCCCCGGTGAAGCTGATCCACGACCCGGTCCCGGAACCGTCCGGCGGCGTCAACGTCGACCTCCGGGCCGGCAGTGGCGAGGCCGAGCTCGACGAGCTGTGGCACGGTGTCGGCGAGGTGGGCGACGTGCAGCAGGGCCTTGGAGGGGATGCAACCCCGGTGCAGGCACGTACCACCGACCCGGTCGGCTTCGATGACGGCGACCCGCAGGCCGTGGCCCACCGCCCGAAGCGCAGTTGCATAGCCGCCGGGTCCGCCACCGAGGACGACGATGTCGTAGGTGTCGCTCACGAGAGCAGCAGGGCCAGCTCAGGGGCCTCGATCAGTTGGCGCAGACCACTGAGGAACCGGCCAGCTTCGGTTCCGTCGAACACTCGGTGGTCGAAGGCGAGCGTGAGTGACGCCGTCGACCGGGCGACGACCGCTCCGTCGACAACATGTGGCCGAGGTCGGATCGAGCCGACGCCGAGGATCGCTGCCTCAGGGTGGTTGATGATCGGGATGCCCTCGTCGAGGCCGAGGGCCCCGAAGTTGGAGATCGTGAAGGTCGAGCCCTGCAGGTCGGCGGGGCCGAGCGTGCCGGCCCGTGCACCCTCCGAGAGCCGGGCCATCTCGGTCGACAGTTCGTGCACTGTGAGCTGCTGGGCACCGTGGACGACAGTCACGACCAGCCCGCGCTGGGTAGCCGTGCCGATTCCCAGGTCCACCGTGTCGTGGACTCGGATCTCGGGGACGTCGTCGATGAAGGTTGCGTTCAGGATCGGGTTTGCCTGCAACGTCTGCACGACGAGGCGGGACAAGAGCGAGAAGGGCGTGACGACCATGTCGAGGCCTTGGCGGGCCGCGTGGTCGTTCAGTGCGGCGCGGACCTCGAGGAGCCTCGTGCAGTCGGCAGTGACACTGCAGGTGGCGTCCGGGATGCGCGCCCGGGAGGTGGCCAAACGCTCGGCGATGCGAGCCCGTACGCCGCTCACGGGGATGATCGAAGACGAGGACGAGGCAGGTGTCCTCGTGCCTGCGGTGGTCGTGCGCGCGGCCGCCTCCACGTCGGCCCGGGTCACGATGCCTCCGGGACCCGATCCTGGTGTGGCTTGGTTGAGATCCACCCCGAGGCGACGGGCCAGGAGCCGGACCGGCGGTTTGGCGAGCGGTCGCTCGTTCGGAGCCTGGGGGGGCATGGACGCCGGCGCAGTGGCACTTGCTCTGACTAGGGCCGCCCCACGCGTGGTGCGGCGGCTGCGATCGATGGAGCCGTCGTGTCCGTAGCCGACGAGGGTCGGCTCGGGGCGCGGGGAAGCGTCGTCGGCAAGGATCGGCGCGTCGGGCCCGGCGGTTGGAGCGCCGGCACCAGAGGACGTATCGATTCGGGTGAGCAGCGTACCGACCTGCAGGGTCTCCCCGTCGTCACCGCCCAGGGCCACGATGGCCCCCTCGTAGGGTGACGGTACCTCGACCACGGCCTTGGCCGTCTCGACGAAGCACAATGGCTGATTGAGGGCAACGCGGTCCCCGACGCCGACCAACCAGTTCACGATTGTCGCCTCTTCGAGGCCCTCGCCGAGGTCTGGGACGAGGAAGTCCCGCTCGGTCGGCTCAGGCATGGTCGTAGGTGAGCGACCGCTCGACCGTGTCGAGGAGGCGGTCGACCCCGGGCAGCCAGATGGACTCGAGGCGGGCCGGGGGATAGGGGGTGTCGAACCCTGTCGCACGGAGGACCGGTGCCTCCAGGTTCCAGAAGAGCTCTTCTTGCACCCGAGCCGCGAGCTCGGCGCCCATGCCGAGGGTGCGGGGCCCCTCGTGGAGCACCACACACCGCCCGGTCTTGACCACCGACGCTGCCACCGTGTCGAAATCGAGGGGCACCAGCGAACGCAGATCGATGATCTCGAGGTCCCAGCCGTGCTCGTCGTGCGCGACCGCCGCCGCTTCCAGTGCGGTGACGACCAGGCCGCCATAGGTCACCACCGTCACGGTGTCCCCGGCTCGGCGTACCGCCGCTTTCCCGATCGGCTCCGTGCGCTTGCCCCGCTCGACGTCCTCGCGGGCCCAGTACCGACGCTTCGGCTCGAGGAAGACCACCGGGTCATCCAACTCGATGCTGTCGCGCAGGAGCGAGTAAGCGTCCGACGGGGTCGACGGCACCACCACCTTCAGCCCGGCGGTGTGAGCCCAATAGGTCTCGGTCGACTCCGAGTGGTGCTCGGGTGAGCCGATTCCGCCGAACGACGGTACCCGAAGGGTCACCGGCATGTTCACCAGCCCGCGGGTGCGGGAGCGGTACTTCGCCAGATGGGTGACGATCTGGTCGAACGCGGGGTAGGTGAACCCGTCGAACTGGATCTCGGGGACCGGGCGGAACCCACGGATCGCCATCCCGACCGCTGCACCCACGATGGCGGACTCCGCCAGCGGGGTATCGAAGCAGCGCTGCTTCCCGAACGTGGACCGCAGGCCGTCGGTCACCCGAAACACGCCTCCTTGGCGGCCAACGTCCTCTCCGAAGACGACCACCCGGTCATCGGCTTCCATGGCGTCGTGCAGAGCGGCCCCGATCGCCTGCACCATCGTCATCGTCGCCACCTCAGACCTCCCGCCCGAGCTCGGCCAGCAGCTCGGCCCGCTGGGCCACCAGCACCGGAGTTGGCTCGACGAAGACGTGATCGAACAGCTCCGCGACCGACCCGTCCGGCGCGTCGAACACGGCGTCGCGTAGCGAGGTCCGCAGCGCAGCGGCCGTGGCGCGGGCCCGCTCTTCGAGACTGTCGTCCCAGAGCCCGGATCCAAGCAGATAGGCCCGGCACCGGTCGATGGGGTCGAGGGCCTCCCAGGCGTCAACCTCCTCGTCACTGCGATACCGGGTGGGGTCATCGGAGGTTGTGTGCGGGCCGAGCCGATACGTCACCGCCTCGATCAACGTCGGGCCCGCGCCGCGCCGTGCTCGCTCGGCGGCTTCGGCGACCACGAGGTAACAGGCGGCGACGTCGTTGCCGTCGACCCGGACACCAGGCATGCCGTAACCGATTGCTTTGTGGGCCAGCGATGGAGCCCGGTACTGGTCCGTCAGTGGGGTCGAGATGGCCCATCCGTTGTTCTGCACGTAGAAGATGCACGGCGCCTGGTTGACTGCCGCGAGGTTCAGCGCCTCGTGGACGTCACCCTCGCTCGTCGCTCCATCGCCGATGAACGCCACGGTCACCCCACCGTCGGCGAGCCACGTTGACGCCATCGCTGCACCCACCGCGTGCAAGGCATGGGTTCCGATCGCAATCGAGATCGGTCCGACACACCGCTCGATGAAGCCGACCCCACCGTGCCAGGTGCCCCGCCAGGCCAGGCCGATGCCGCCGGGGTCGATACCTCGAACCAGGAACGCGCCGAGCTCGCGGTATTGGGGGAAGAGCCAGTCGGTGTCGCGCAGCGCCGAGGCGCACCCTACCTGGGCTGCCTCCTGGCCTCGGCACGAGGGGAACAGGGCCAGTTGGCCCTGTCGCTGGAGGTTCACGAACTCCTCGTCGAGTTCGCGGGTCGCGACCATCGTCTCGTACATGGCCGGCAATCGATCGTGGAGCGCGGTCAGATCCAGACCCGCCGTCGGCGTCGTCGTCCCATCCGGCGCCAGCAGCTGCCGCGGCTCGAGGTTTATCCCCTGGATCAGCAGATCCGCCATCTTGCACCTCCCCTTCGCGTCCGGCCCTATGTGAATGCCATAATGCTGAACCAGATATAGGCGCATGGCAAGTAAGCCGCAGGATATTCTGAATAACATGGAAAAACAGAAGATCAGCACTTCAGACGTGGTCCTCCTGCGCCTTCTGCAGAAGAACGCACGAATCACCAACAAGGAACTGGCGCGGGCCGCGGGCATTGCCGAGTCGACCTGCCTCGAACGGGTGCGATCCCTGCAACAGCGGGGCGTGATCCGCGGCTGGCACGCCAGGGTCGATCTGGCTGCGATCGGCAGGCCCATTCGGGCGTTCATCAGTGTCCGGCTGCAGCCCAAGACCACCACGTCCATACGAGCGTTCCAGGCCGAGGTCCTCGACGCCCCGGAGACCATCAGCCTCACCACCCTCACCGGCGCCGACGACTTCATCGTCGAGGTCGCCGTCTCCGACGTCGATCACCTCCGGACCTTCGTGATCGAGCACATCGACAGCCGACCTAACGTCGCCGATACCCGCACGGCACTCGTCTACGAGCACCGCCGCAAGGCCGTCGTGGAGCCGATCGTTTCTGACCACTGAGGGGGTCGGAACGTGAGGCCTTACCCGTCTGGGTGCCTCACTCGGTCGACGTCGATGCCGGTGATGATGCACGAGCCGCGCGAGGTGATCGTGATCCAGTCGCCGTGGCGCCACACGCCCGGATAGTCGTCGAAGTATTCGGCGCGGTACAGCGACCCATCAGTGTCACCCACGAACCCGACCGGCATGGACGGCATCGGAGCCCCGGTCGAGTTCACGGAGCGAAGGAGCGACAGGTCGAACTCATGACCGGGGCGCAGCCCCGCTTAGCGGCAGGCGACGAGATACGGCGCGCCCACACCGGACCACGTGATACCGATCTCCGACACGACCTGCCATAACGTGGCGGATCCCTCGGCACTCCGGTCGCCGTCGAAGGTCACGACAGTGGCGCCCACGAGCAGGCCCTCGACGAGGGAGTTCCCCATCATCCACCTGTCGTGGTGAACCACAACAACGTGTCGTCCTCGCCCATGTCGACACGCAGGCCGATCACCGCCAGCGGATACCACAGCACCGTGGGCTGCAAGTCACGAGGTGAGCTCACCCGACCGGCAGCCCGAGGCCGCGGGCCAGCACCAGCCGCTGGATCTTGCTTGTACCTTCACCGATCTCGAGGATCTTGGCGTCGCGGTAGAAGCGCACGATCGGGGTCTCTTCGATGAAGCCGGCCCCACCGAACACCTGGGTGGCGACTCGTGTGGCGGTGACCGCGGTCTCGGTGGAGTACAGCTTGGCCATCGCTGCAGCCTGCCCGATCGGGCGACCCTGGTCCTTCAACCATGCCGCTTTGTAGGTCAGGTTGTGGGCGTTCTCGATCGCCACGGCTAGGTCGGAGAGTTGGAATGCCAGTCCTTGGAAACGACCGATCGGGCCTCCGAAGGCGTTCCGCTGTTTGGCGTAGTCGACCGCGTGTTCCAGGCATGCCCGCGCGCAGCCCAGCGCGAGCGCCGAGATGGCGATCCGGCCGTCGTCGAGGATCGAGAGGAAGTTGCGAAACCCCTGGCCGGGTTTGCCGAGCAGGTTGGCCTCGGGGACGCGACAGTCGTCGAGGAGGAGGCCGTGGGTATCACTGGCGTGCCAGCCGAGCTTGTAATAGGCGGGTTCGACGACGAGTCCCGGCGTGCCGGCCGGCACGACGAATGCGGAGATGCCGTCGTCGGTGCGAGCGGTGACCGTGATGATCGACGTGATGTCCGTTCCGCAGTTGGTGATGAACGCCTTGCTCCCGTCGATGACCCACTCGTCACCCGCGAGGCGAGCCCGGGTCCGGGTGGCGCCGGCGTCGCTGCCACCGTCGGGCTCGGTCAGCCCGAATGCGCCGAGCGATCGGCCGGCGACGAGGTCGGGCAACCAGCGGTCCTGTTGCTCCTCGTTGCCGAACTGGTGGATCGGGTTGGCACCGAGGCCGACCCCGGCCGACAGTGTGATCCCCATCGACTGGTCGACACGGCCGATCTCCTCGATCGCCACGCACAGCGACGCGAAGTCGCCCCCACTCCCACCCCACCGTTCGGGGAAGACGAGCCCGAACAGCCCGAGGTCGCCCATCGCTCGAGCGACGTCGACCGGGAAGTGGTGATCGCGGTCCCACTGGGCGGCGTGCGGTGCGATCTCGGACTGGGCGAAGTCGCGCACGACTTTGCGGAACATCTCGTGCTCGTCGCTCAGTTCCCAACTGCTCATGGCTGCTCCTCGGATTCGTCTTGGTTGGTGTGCTCTCGCTCGTGCGGTACGTCGACAGAGGAGACTGTGATTACCGGGTCGTCGAGGCCGACTGGCTGCCCTTGGCGGGCGAGTACGGCAGTGACCTTTCCATCGGCCGACGCGATCAGCGTGTGTTCCATCTTCATCGCCTCGATGATCGCTACCGTCTGCCCGGCAGCGACCACGTCGCCCTCGGCCACCAGCACCGCGGTGGCGATGCCGGGCATGGGGCTGCGGATCGTGCCGTGATCCGCAGCATCGGTGTCGGGGCGGAGGTGATCGGCGCTTGGATTGTGGTCACGGATCGGCCAGGCTGATCCAGCGATGCCGACCCAGGTGACCCCATTGTCACGGTGCACGGCCATCGGTGTGGTGACGCCTTCGAGCGTTACCCGGACCACCCCTTCGGCTCCGGCGACCACCGACGCCGTGCGAGGTTCCGCATCGTCGATCATGGCGTCTAGCGCCGAACCACCGTGGAAGCGGAACGCCACGGAAACCGTGCCGCGGTTCGGTACGTCGAGGCGTTGGCGTACCCAGGATGGTCCGCCATGGCGCCATCCGACCGCCGCCTGCCAGGGATCATCTGCACCTCTGGCGTCGAGCAGGGGCAGCACAGCGGCGGCAACGGCTGCGGCATCGGGTACCTCGGCGGCCCCGAGGGCATCGCCGCGCCGTTCGACGAGCCCGGTGTCGAGGCGGCCGGCGATCACCTCTGCGTCGGCGAGCAGCCGCCGCAGGAATCCGACATTGGTGGTGACGCCGAGGAGAACCATCGACGAAAGTGCAGCGTCGAGCCTCCGCAGTGCCTCGTTGCGGTCCGCGCCGTGGGCGATCACCTTGGCGAGCATCGGATCGTAGTCGGCACCGACGACCGTACCGACGTCGACACCCGAATCAACCCGCACTCCTACGCCGGAAGGTTCGACCAGCCGGCGCAAGGTCCCGCCGGTCGGGAGGAAGCCGCGAGCCGGGTCTTCGGCGTAGACCCGTGCCTCAATGGCGTGACCCACCGACGAGAGGTCTGCCTGTGTGAATGGCAGTGGCTCGCCAGCGGCGATGCGTAGCTGCAGCTCGACGAGATCGATGCCGAAGATCAGTTCGGTGACCGGGTGCTCAACCTGTAAGCGGGTGTTCATCTCCATGAAGAAGAACTCACCGGGTCGGTCGTCCGACATGATGAACTCCACCGTCCCGGCGCCGGTGTACCCGCAGGCCCGGGCAGCATTGATCGCCTGTGTGCCCATCGCTGCTCGAATCTCGGGAGTGACGAACGGCGATGGTGCCTCCTCCACGATCTTCTGGTGACGGCGCTGGAGGCTGCACTCTCGTTCGCCGAGGTGGACCACGTTGCCGTGCGTGTCGGCCACCACCTGAATCTCGATGTGCCGCGGGTTGATGACGTAGCGTTCGACCAGGATCGTGTCATCGCCGAACGCGTTGCGAGCCTCGCGCCGTGCGGAGTCGATCTGCGGGCGCAGCTCGGCTTCGTTGCGCACCAGCCTCATGCCTTTGCCACCACCACCCGCCGACGGCTTGAGCAACACCGGTAGTCCCACCTCGAGCGCCGCCACCACCAATGCCTCATCGTCCAGACCGGCTTCGTCGCTCCCTGGCACCACGCGCACACCGGCGGCAGCCACCGAGCGCTTGGCGGCGATCTTGTCGCCCATCGCCCTGATCGCTGCCACCGGCGGCCCCACGAACACGATTCCATGGGCCTCGCAGGCGCTGGCGAGTGCCGGGTTCTCCGACAAGAAACCGTACCCGGGGTGGATCGCGTCGGCCCCTGAGGAGAGCGCGGCCGCCACGACCCGGTCGACGTCCAGGTAGCTCTCGGTCGGGGCGGCAGGGCCGAGCCACATGGCGACGTCGGCGTCGCGCACGTGTCGGGCGGCGACGTCGGCGTCGCTGTACACAGCCACCGAGCCGATGCCGAGCTCGCGCAGTGTGCGGATCACCCGCACGGCGATCTCTCCGCGGTTGGCCACGAGGACCCTCGAGAACATTGGTCGCGACACGTCCGGCACCCCGATCACATCCGGAATACGCCGTAGGCAACAGGATCGAGCGGGACACCCCCGACGATGCCCAGCGCGAGCCCGAGCACGGTGCGGGTGTCTCCAGGCTCGATGATGCCGTCGTCCCACAGGCGTGCGGTGGCGTAATAAGGATTGCCCTGCACCTCGTACTGGTCGCGGATCGGCGCCTTGAACGCTTCCTCCTCCTCGGCCGGCCACGAGCCGCCGTTCGCCTCGATCTGATCCCGTCGTACGGTCGCCAGCACGCTCGCTGCCTGCTCGCCGCCCATCACCGAAATCCGGGCACTCGGCCACGTCCACAGAAAACGCGGCGAGTAGGCCCGACCACACATCGAGTAATTGCCGGCTCCGAACGACCCGCCGATCACCACGGTGAGTTTGGGCACTCGGGCGCAAGCCACGGCGGTCACCATTTTGGCGCCGTGTTTGGCGATGCCGCCCGCCTCATAGTCGCGCCCCACCATGAACCCGGTGATGTTCTGCAGGAAGAGCAGTGGGATCTGGCGCTGGTCGCACAGTTCGATGAAGTGCGCACCCTTCAGCGCCGACTCGGAGAACAGCACGCCGTTGTTGGCCACGATGCCCACCGGGTGCCCCCAGATGCGGCTGAACCCGGTGACCAATGTCGAACCGTAGTCATGCTTGAACTCCGAGAACCGGCTGCCGTCGACGATGCGAGCGATCACCTCGCGCACGTCATATGGTGTCCGGCTGTCGGCCGGTACGATCCCGTGGAGTTCAACGGGATCGACAACCGGATCGACCGGTGTCGCCACCACCTGCGGCACAGTAGGCGGCAGCGTGGCCACGATGTCGCGCAGGATCCGCAATGCGTGAGCGTCGTCGTCGGCGAGGTGGTCGACCACCCCGGAGATGTGTGCATGCACGTACCCCCCGCCCAGGTCCTCCGCGGACACGACCTCACCGGTGGCCGCCTTCACGAGCGGGGGACCACCGAGGAAGATCGTGCCCTGCTCGCGCACGATCACCGCCTCATCGCTCATCGCCGGCACATATGCTCCGCCCGCCGTGCATGATCCGAGTACTGCGGCGATTTGGGGGATGCGCAGCGACGACATCCGCGCCTGGTTGTAGAAGATCCGCCCGAAGTGCTCACGATCGGGAAACACTTCGTCCTGCGCCGGCAGGAACGCGCCACCGGAATCGACGAGGTACACGCACGGCAGTCGGTTCTCCAGTGCCACCTCCTGGGCGCGCAAGTGCTTCTTCACGGTGATGGGGTAGTAGGTGCCACCCTTCACCGTGGCATCGTTCGCGACGATTACGCACAAGCGCCCCGACACCCGGCCGACGCCCGTGACGATCCCCGCGGCCGGTGCGTCACCGCCGTACATGCCATTCGCTGCGAGCGGCGACAACTCGAGGAACGGCGAACCCGGATCGAGCATCATCTCCACCCGATCCCGCGGCAGCAGCTTGCCACGGGAGATGTGGCGATCACGCGCCGGAGCCGGTCCGCCGAGAGCCGCGGTCGCCCGCGCCTTGCGCAACGCAGCGACGAGGCCATCCATCAACACGGCGTTGCGCCGGAACGCCTCCGACCTGGGATCACACGTGGTGCTCAGCATCGGCCAGCTCACCTCGGTCCCGTCAAGCATGACTGCACCTTAACCCTGACTAAGGTGTGGACGGCAACCGGGCGACACGACCAGGTGCGACGAGGGAGCACGATGACCGACCACACAGCGACGGTGACCATTCGTGACGTGACCCCACGCGACGGGCTGCAGGCCGGCAATCCCGTGTCCAGCATCGCCCGTGCCGAACTGGCGATCACGCTCGCCGACGCCGGACTCGCTCACGTCGAGGCGGCCTCATTCGTGTCAGCCCGTGCGGTCCCTTCGATGGCCGGCGCCGACGAAGTCTTCGGACTGCTCCCTGACTGTGGCACGGCGTGGTGGGCCCTCGTCCCCAACGCCCGGGGGGCCGAGGCCGCACTGGCTGCCGGCGCCCGGTGCATCACCGTCACCATTTCGGCGTCGGCGGCCTACAGCGAGAAGAACGTCGGACGGAGCACGGCCGACGCCATCGCCGGCCTTGCCGATATCGCTGCCATCGCCCACCCTGCCGGGGCCGCCCTCGACGTCGTGGTGTCGTGTGCATTCGGTTCCCCGTTCGACGATGTGAGCAGCCCGGCGCCAGTGATCGACGTTGTCGATGCCGCTCTTCGGGCGATGCCAGGCGCCCGCATCACACTCGCCGACACAACCGGCACCGCGACCCCCCGTCGGATCGCCTCAGTGGTCGGCGAACTCGTCGGCGAGGCGCGCGCCGATCTCGGACTTCACCTGCACGACACCCGGGGCACCGCACTTGCCAATGCACTCTGGGCGTTGGAGAACGGCATCCGACGCTTCGACACGGCCACCGGTGGCCTCGGAGGATCGCCGTTCGCCCCGGGAGCCGGCGGCAATCTCGCCACCGAGGACCTCGTCCTCGTGCTCGACGACCTCGGCGTCTCCACCGGCATCGACCTCGATGCCGTCCTTCGGGTAGCCAGCATGCTGCCGTCGTTGGTCGGGCATTCCGTCCCGGGCCGAACGGCGGCGGCAGGCCCGCTTCCCTTGTTCCACAGTTCGCGGACCCCGCCATGAAACCCACACGTACACGCCGCCTCGAGATGCTCGCGATCGCCGCCGACCTCTTCGCCGCCTACGGGTTCCATAACGTGACGGTCGACGACATCGGCGGTGCGGCCGGTGTATCGGGGCCTGCGCTCTACCACCACTTCATCAGCAAGGAGGCACTGCTCGGTGAGATGTTGGTCTCTATCAGCCAGCACCTCCTCGACGGCGGGACGCTGCTGGCCGACGGCCAGCCCGTCGACCTGCTCGAACGCCTGATTCTGTTCCACTGTGAGTTCGCCGTCGACAACAAATCACTGATCGCGGTCCACTTCCGTGATCTGATCCAAGCCACTGGCAGCGACCAACGCCGCGTCCGTCGGCTGCAAGCGAGTTACGCGGCGCTGTGGGTCGACGCTGTCCTCGCCCGGGGCCATGGCGTCGACCCGCGTAGCGCCCGTGCCGCCGTACACGCCGGGTTCGGGTTGATCAACTCCACGCCGTTCAGCAGTACCCTGCCGCGCGCTCGGATGATCGACCTGCTGTCGGTGATGGCCGCAGGTGCACTCGGCTCTGCCGCGAACATTCAACTTGCCATCCCGTTGGGCGAGCGATCCACCACCCGAGTCTGACGGCCCTCCCAGCGGCTCAGGAGACCCGAGCCGTGCACCACCGACTGTGGAGCAGTTCGATCGTCATCTGGGGCGTGTCACGTCGGCCGGCACGGCCGGCCAGGGAGCGACGCCGAGCGAGGGCTCCGGGGTCTCGTAGTAGAGGCCGAGGGCCTCGAGCGTCGGGATGTCGTGGACGGAGAAGAGGATGGCCTCCTCGGTGGTGGAGCGGTTCACGAAGCTGTGTTCCGCCCAGTTGGGGATCACGAAGCAATCCCGGTCGGTCCACTCGAGATCGACGCCGTCGACGGTTGTCGTCCCGGCCCCGCGCACGACGTGGTACATGCCGCTGGAGGTCTGGCGGTGGGGCCGGGTGCGCTCACCGGGGCGGAGCATCTGGATCCAGCACGAAATGGTGGGCATGGTGTGCCCACCGGTAATGGGGTTCACGTACTCGAGGACGATCCCGTCGAACGGGCTGCCGTCCTCTGCTGCCATTCCGAGCAGAATCGGCTCGACGTCGCGCCACGGGTAACGGTGCGGGACGTGGAGTTCTTTGCGTCGCTCCCACGTCGGCCGCACGTCGCCGGAGCGGTTGGCCAGGGTGCTGCCAGAGCGCTCGTGCTCGGGCTGCCGGCGTTCGCCGAGTGTCTCGTAGAAGCCACCGTTCAGTGCGAGCACCAGACCGATGTCGAGTGCATCGAGCCATGTGACGTTGCCATCGGTCCCGTTGTGGTGGTCGTGCCACGTCCAACGCGGGGTGAGGACGAGGTCGTTGTCCTCCATCGGCAACCGCTCGCCGTCGACCACCGTTACGAGATCCGGGCTTCCGTCCACGACGAAGCGGATCGCTGCCATGGTGTGACGGTGGGACCAGGCGATCTCGCCGGGCTTGAGCATCTGCATGCCCATCACCATCGTGTGAGAGGTGCCGCGGTCGAGCCCGGGGTTCATGAAGGCGAGGTTCCGTCGGGCGGTGAAGCTCTCCGGCAGCACATCGCAGGCCTCGAGCAGCTTCGCGTTGACGTCCTTCCATCTCCACAGATGCGGAACTCCAGCTGGGCGCGGCCCACCGACCAAGCCCTCGAGGAGGCGATCGAATTCCCACTGCCCCTTCATCGCGGCCTCGGCCAGCTCCTGGTCGAAACGCGCAAGGCCCTTTGACGCCTCACCGCTCATAGTCACCCCCCGTGCGCAAAAAGAACCGACCGGCTGTCCGGTCGTTTACCCGAGCTAGCGTAACTGGAGGAAGCCAAGAGCGCAAGGCCGAGAACACGGTATCCACGGTGCCGGGTCGTCCTGGGTTGACGGCGGCTCGCCATGGGCGATAGAACAGACCAACTGTCCGGTCGGTATGGAAATGGAAGGGGATTCATGCTCATCGCGAGCCCAGACGAGACCCGCACGGAGTCGGCGATCACCGAGGACGAGATCGCCACCGGGCGGGACATCACCGCGGCCGAGCTGGGAGATACCCCGCGTGAGTACCAGGAGCTGGTCGTCGGGCTTCTCCGAGGTCACGCTGCCGGCGAAGCGTTCGTGCTCGACAAGGACATCTTCTCTCATTGGGCAGCAGACGCCCCACGCGCCGAGGACCGCTTCATGGTGCTCACCACCATCAAAGAGGAACTGGAGCACGCTCTTGAGGGCTGGCGCCTGCTGCGCCAGCTGAGCGATCTGATCGACTGGACGGACCTCTCGCCGGTGCCATCGGGGGGATCGCGTTACGAGGGCTTCCGCCATCCGACAACGGAATGGGCGGAGTTCGCTGCGCTCAGCGCCCTGACCGATCGTGTCGGTTGCTTCCAGCAGGAGGAGCAACTCGACTGCTCCTACGTGCCGTATGCGGAGGCGGTCCAGAAGGTCTACTTCCCGCTGGAGAAGGGCCATGCCGCCCGCGGCCGGTTCTGGCTCCGGGAGCTGTGCAAGACCGACGACGGCCTCGCTCGGGCGCAGGCAGCTGTGGACGTTTGGTGGCCCCGGGCCCTTGACATGTTCGGACGGTCGGAAAGTTCACGCCAGCATCTGTACATCCAGTACCGCTTGAAGAAGCGCACCAACGAGGAGCGTCGCAAGGCCTACATCGCGACCGTCCGGCCGGAACTCGAGTCGTTGGGGCTCACGGTGCCGGACAACTCGGTCGGTCGCCAGTTCATTTGACCCTGGTCCTGTGATCCGCGGGTCTCTCTGCGCTTCGTGCGGTGCCGCCTGGTACCCCGAGGTGATCCGTTGCGCGCTCTGCGGTTCGTTCGAGGTTGCACCGAGCCCGATGTCGGGGGAGGGCATTGTGCGCTCGTTCACCTGGGTCCACTCGAACGCACGTCACCCTTCCCCCTGGGGCCTCGCGCACATCGAGACCGCCGAGGGTGTCTTCCTGGTGGGGCTGACAGAGGGACACCTCGACATCGGAGACCGGGCGGCAGTCCTCCGCTTCGAAGATGACCTCCCTGTATACACGAGACAGGTCGACGCGTGATGTCGACGCCTCCTGCACTCGTGATCGCCGGCGTGGGGATCGAGCCCTTTGTCGGCAAGCACCCATGCGATGCTGATGAGATTGCACGTAGGGCGCTCCTTGCCGCGCTCGACGACGCTTCGGTCGACATCCCCGAGGTCGACCTCTGGGTCTTCGGGTCGCGGTTCGAACATCCTTCCATCGGCCAGCGGACGCTGTGCGCGCTCGGTGCGACCGGTGCGACGGTGCTCAATACGGAGAATGCCTGTGCCTCGGGGACGGTCGGGTTGCAGATAGCGGCTGCCTATGTGGCGGCCGGGATGGCGCGCCGGGCGGTCGTGGTCGGCGTGGAGCGGGCGAGTGGCCTCGGCAGCAGCGTCCCGCTCCCGAGTTGGGACCGGCTCGGGCGCGCCGGGGTGACCCACCCTGCCAGGTACGCCCTCGATGCTGCCCGTTACCTCGTTGAGCACGGGTGCACCGCAGAGCAGCTCGCGGCAGTCTCCGTGAAGAACCGGAGGCATGCCGCCTTGAACCCGGCAGCGAGGTTCCAGACTCCGGTGACGCTCCAGGAGGTCCTTGGGGCCCCGCCGGTCGCCGATCCGTTCACCCGGCTCCATTGCTGCGCGAATGCCGACGGCGCCGCCGCCCTCGTCGTCACCGCCGCGGACGACGTCCCAACGGGTGCCGACGCCGTGCCGCTACTGGCGATCGCGACCGGGTCCGGGGCCAGAGCCGACCGTTGGCCCACGCAAACGCTCACCCGCCGGCTGGCCGAGCGGGCATTCGCCGATGCCGGAGTCGCGCCGTCCGATGTCGATGTCGCCGAGATCTACGATGCCTTCACCATTCTAGAGATTCTGAGCGCCGAGGGCCTTGGGCTCGCCGATTCGGGCACGGCCGGTCGACGGATCGCCGCGGGCGATTTCGATCTCGGGACACCGGGGTTGGTGTTGAACTCCGGCGGGGGGTTATTGGGTCGGGGGCACCCCCTCGGGGCAACCGGCGCCGCGCAGGTCGTCGAGATCGTGCAGCAGCTCCGCGGGGTCGCAGGCCCAAGGCAGATCCCGGGTGCTCAAGTCGGGCTGGTTCACACCCTCGGTGGCAACGTGCGGGAACTGGAGTCCAACGCCGGAGCCGTGATCATCCTGGGCCGAAGGGGGTGACCGTGACCCGCCTCGCCGACCGACGAGCCGCTCTCCTCTCGCTGCAGGCCGAGAAGCTGCGGCGCCTCCTCGCCCGGTGCGAGGCGAATCCCTTCTACCGACCCCGTCTCGAACAGGCGGGTCTGCGCTCGGACAACCTTCGCAGTGTCTGCGACCTCCGTCGGTTCGACCCGGTCGAAAAGCAGGACATCCTCGACGACCAAGGATCCCTGCCGCCGTTCGGCGCCCGTCTCGGCATCGGGGTGGACGAGATCCGGGAGGTCCACCTCACGTCGGGAACGACCGGACTCGGGCAAGAGGCCATGGCGCTCGATGCCGAGGACGTCGAGGCATCTGGAGCCACGTGGCTCCCGACATTCACCGCTGCCGGTCTGACGCCGGGCGATCTGTTTGCCACCTTCTACCCGGCCACGCTCTTCGCCTACGGTCGCTCGGTCCTGACCGGCGGGCGCGTTGCGGGTGTGCCGGTGGTGTCGATGGCGGGACTGGATCGTTCGGTTTCACTCGAGCTGCTGCGTCGGATTCAGCCCAAGGCACTCGGTGCCCGACCGGCGCTGTTCGGGCTTCTCGCCGAGGAACTCGCCACCGAGGGCACCACTCCCGCCGCGGCGTTCCCGGCGCTCCGGAGCATCATCACCTCCGGCCTGTCCGGGTCTCAGGCCATGGCGTTGCAGGAGACCTGGGGGGTTGTGCCGCACGAAGTGTACGGGATGTCCCAGGCGGCCGGGATCATCGCCGGGACAGGGTCGGAGGGTGCCGTGCCTGGTGGGGTGCCTGGAGTCATGCGCTGTATCGAGCGCCAGTTCATCGTCGAAGCCGTGCACCCCGAGACGCTTGATCCGGTGGAAGAAGGCGAGGCCGAGCTCCTACTCACCTGCCTCGACCGGGTGGCGTCACCCATCCTCCGCTTCAGGACCCACGATCGGGTCGACGTCGTGCCCCCCGGGAGCTATGGCGACGACACGCCGTTGCTCGGCTTGCGGGTCGGATCCATCGGCCGATGGGACGACATGGTGAAGCTCCG
This sequence comes from Acidimicrobiaceae bacterium, assembly GCA_003133325.1. GTDB lineage: Bacteria > Actinomycetota > Acidimicrobiia > Acidimicrobiales > RAAP-2 > DASZIT01. The sequence goes on from PKXA01000083.1 coordinate 55,035, forward strand.
TGGCAATAACGTCTGGCCCGGTCAGCTCGACGAGGCGCTCCTCGGCGACCCGGGGGTCCTCGACTATCGAGCCGAGGTGGTCGTCGACGCCCGCGGGGTCGAGCAGTTGCTGGTCGTCGTCAGACCCGACGACGCCACCGGGAGTGGGGTCGATGCGCATGCCGCCATCCTGTCCCGCAGGGTCAAGGCGCGCACCAACGTTCGACCGTCGATCAGCTTCGATCCTTCGCTGGCGGTGCCCGATCTCAAGCCCAAGCGACTCGTGGATCGGAGACGGGGATGACGGCCACGCCCGTTGTCGGAACTGTGCTCGGCGAGTTCGACGCGGTACTCGACCGGGCGAGGGTATGGCGTGTCGACTGGGCCGTCGGGCTCGACGTCCCGGAGTATCAGGATCCCGAAGTCGCCCGATCCGCAGGCCATCCCGACATCCCCGTGCCACCCGGTGCGCTGGTATTCTTCTCGTTCCTCCCTGACGACAGCTGGCTCGAGCGCGCCGGGATCTGTTTCGACCGTTCGCTCGCGGTGCGACGTCAGATCCGTAATCATCGCCAGCTGTACGTGGGTGATGTGGTTCACGGTCTGTCGCTCATCGACACCGTCGAGGTTCGCTCCTCGACGAAGGCCACCATCGTCACCACCGTGATCGCCACCCGTTACTCGGTCGACGGCGAACTGGCAGTTGAGGAATCGGTGACGTACTCGACCCGCCACCCCGAGGAGATGCGATGAGCGACGATTGCGAGTTCAGCACGGGTGCGCTGACGAAAGAGCGGATCGCGCAGTTCTCCGTAGCGATGCGGGATCCCAACCCGGTTCACCTCGACCCATCGTTCTGCGCGTCGATCGGATTGCCCGGGATCATCGCCCCGGGCGGTATCGGGGTGGTGGCCATAGCCCACGCCATCGGCCTTCGCTATGGTGCGCGGACGATCCGCGAGTTGGACATCTCTTTCCGGTCACCCGTGCATGTGGGGGAGTCCCTGCGGTGCCGGTTCGAGGTGATCGATGAGAAGGGCCCGACAATGACCCTTACCGCTCACGCGACAGGTGACGATGGTCGGACCTGCGCCGATGGGACCGTGACTGTCGAGCGAGAGATGGAGGAGCAGGCGTGAAGACCTACGAGGTGCTGGCGCATGCGTTCCGTGCCGAGGGCGTGGAGCACGCGTTCGGGATCATCGGCGATGCGACGTTGCAGTGGTACGCGGCCATGGCCGGCTCGGGAGTCCAGATGATCGACACTCGCCAGGAGACCAGCGCGGTCGCCATGGCTGAGGGCTACGCCCAGGTTCGACGCGACGTAGGCGTCGCATCGGTGACCTCGGGACCGGGCCTCGCTCAGGCGGCCCTGGCGCTCGCCAACGCTGCACGGGCTGGTGCCCCGACGGTGATCTTCGCCGGCGACAGCCCCACCACGGCCATCGAAGGGCCGCAACTCCTCGATCAGCGCCGTTTCGTCGAGGCCTGCGGTGCGGTATTCGTGGCGCTGCGGAGTCCAGCCACCGCGGCGGACGACGTCCGCCGCGCCTTCGCGATAGCGCGAGCCCGACGCACTGCGGTGGTGCTGAACGCACCGATGGACCTCCAGGCAGCGGAGTGCCCGGTGGATCCCGACGATCTACCGAAGGGACCTACGGTGGTCGACGTGCTGCCGTCGGCGCCGTCGGTTGCCGCCATCGAGGAACTGCTCCGCCTTGTCGAGCAGTCCCGTCGCCCGATTGTCCTCGCCGGCCGCGGCGCGATCTTTGCAGGTGCCCAGCGAGCCCTCCTCGGCTTGGCGGAGCGGATCGGCGCGGCAACGACGACCACGTTGCTCGCCAAGGGATACCTCGACGACGACCCCTTCTGCCTCGGAGTGGTGGGCCCGCTGGCCAGTGCACCGGCCGACGAGCTGTTTGCCGAGGCGGATCTTGTCCTCGCCTTCGGGGCCAGCCTTGACCGATTCACGATCGCCGGACGCGGGTCCACCCCGGTATTCCCCAACGCGACCTTGGTTGCCATCAATCATGACGGCCCGAATGGCTCCCCCAACGCCTACGTCCACCACGCTGTGGTCGGCGATGTCGGATGCGTCGCCGAAGTCCTGACCGCCCGGATCGAGGATGTCGGATTTCGGAACGAAGGCTTCCGCACCGAGGAGTACCAGGCTCGACTGCTCGGCGCTGCCCGCCCTGGCACAGAGTGCGCGCCGGGCTTCCTCCACCCGGCCCGAGTCATGGAGATCCTCGAAGGGCATCTCAGCCGTGACCGTCACCGGGTCGTCGTCGGTTCAGGTCACTTCTGGTCCTGGCCGATCATGTACCTGCGTCAGCCCGTCGACGGGCGCTTCCTGTTCGCCCACTACTTCGGTTCGATCGGTCTCGGCCTCCCCGTTGGCATCGGAGCCGCGATTGCGGACCCGTCTTCACGGGTGGTCGTGGTGGAAGGGGATGGGAGCATCATGGAGACCATCCAGGAACTGGACACGGCCAGCCGATACGGCATTGCGCTGACCGTTGTCGTGATGAACGACCAGCAACTCGGCGCCGAGCGGTTCAAGGGTGAGCTGCTCCGTCTCGATCCGAAACTGATGCATGTCCCGACACCCCGGTTCGATGACGTGGCCCGTGCCTTCGGCGGGGACGGAGCGTTGGTGACCGACGACCAGGGTATGGATGCTGCGCTGACCCGCGCTGCGGCGGCCGAGGGGCCGTTCGTGCTCGATGCTCGGATCGATCCGGAGATCGTGTGTGACATGTACCGAAAGCTCCACTATGGGATGGCGAACGTCGCCCCGCACCAGCGCCTGCCCTGACGAGAAGGCGACGGGCCGGCGTAGCTCTGATCGTGGGTTCGCAGCGTTCTCGTTCCGGCATGGTGCGGACCTTCAGACGGCGATCCTGTGTGGTCTTGCATGGGTGAGGGTACCCTTGCCATGCGTTGGGTCCGGCTATATCACTCGGATGACATGCTCTCAGTTGTCAGCGCCAACGAACCTTCATCTCGGTCTCGTCGCCGAACCGGAGCCGTCGGGAACTGAGGCCACCTACGAAGTGCGGACCCCAGTCACTTACGAGAGTGGCGCATTCAGTGGAGCGACGCCCGGCTTCAATGCTCAGCAGGTCCCCCGGCATGACCGACGGCGTTCGTCCTCCGCACTTGGCCTGACGATTCGCGCCGCACCCTCTTTGGCATTCTGCTTGATGCTGGCGGACTCAACTCAGGGCGGCATCGATGCGGTGAGGGGTCTGAACTGTGACGCGCAGGGCGGGCTCAAATGGCGTCATCCTTGACCACGTCCGCCCAGTGCGTCCCTCCGAGTTGCTGGGCGCATCTGGATCAGGATTGAGCTGTCACATTCATTCGGCGATCCCTCTTCCGGAGTCCGACGTCACCTGACCGTCAGGTGCCAGGGTGGAGCTTGCCGAAGGGAAGTGCGGGGCTCGCTTCTCGCGCAGTGCGGCAGCGCCCTCGAGAACGTCGGGACCCATGAAGCAGAGCATCTCGTAGGCGGCTGACTGGTCGAAGATCGGTCCCGCGGCCTTGAGCCAGTTGTTGAGTGCGCGCTTCGTCCAACGGATCGCCGGCTGGGATCCAGTAGCCAGTTTCTCGGCCACCGCCATCGCCTCGTCGAACACCTTCTCCTTGGGCAGCGCCATGGTGACCATGCCGAGACGCTCGGCTTCAGCACCGGTCAGCATTTCGCCGGTCAGCAGGTAGTAACGGGCCTTCGCCATGCCCGCAAGGAGTGGCCAGATGATGGCGGAGTGATCACCCGCGGCGACCCCGAGCTTGACATGCCCGTCGCCGAGGCGGGCATCCTCCGCACAGATCGAGATGTCGGCGAGCAGGGCCACAGCCAGACCAGCCCCAATTGCGACGCCATTGATTGCCGAGATTACCGGTTTCTCACAATTGATCATGTTGTAGACGAGGTCACTCATTTCGGAGATCATGTGCGCCACGCGATCGAAATTCCCAGACAGGCGTTCGACCATGGCGAGGTCGCCTCCGGCAGAGAACGCCTTGCCGGCACCGGTCACTACGGCCACGTTGGTTTCGGGGTCCCGAGAAATGTCCGCCCAGACCCGGGAAAGTTCACTGTGCATGTTCTCGTCGGCGGCATTGTACTTATCCGGGCGGTTCAAGGTGATCACCAGAATGCCGTGGTCGCGTCGCTCAAAATCCAACTGCTCGTAGCCTGCGTACTCCATGTGGTTCTCCTCCGGCGAAAGTCTATTTGGCAAGTCATCGTCGACTCTGATCGTTCGCGCGACCGGGTGAGCTGAACGACGCAGAGAGGTGAAAACGCCTTCCTGATAAGAGAAACCGATGTCTGTGTCGGCACTAGTTCCCGACTCAAGACAGCGCTTCAGAAGTGAACGGTACCAGCACCGTCGCGGTGTGGCGGAATCCGATCGCGGCTCCACGCACCACCCTCTGTGGAAGACGCCAAGCGGCAGGCTTGGCCGGGGCGTTCCCGGAAACGTTCTTGCCATGGAGCTCGTCTCGTTCCAGACATCCGTGGCGATGTTGGCCTCGGGCAGCTATCCGGGAGCCAGCGACCCGGCAGCACTCCTCGGCGACAGTGGCACCGCCAGGAGCCATCTGTTGTACGGCCTCGGCATGGTGGCTTGTGAGCATGGGTCGGCAGTGCGCGATGTCACCTGTGGTGGGCTGGTGAACGAACTGGCTGAATCAGCCGAGGACCGGACACGCGGCAATCGCAACTGTGCCCTCTTCATCATCGACCCGCACAATCCGTTCCGTACCCTAGAGATACGTGCGGAAGCCGAACTGACCGCGGACCCCGAGAAGACAACTGTCCGCAAATTCGCCAAGATCTACAGTATCGACGAGTCCATGCTGGTCGACCCAACAGAGGATCGCTACACCGTCACCTACCGGCCTCGGAGATTGGTCGCCAACCCACCGGCACACACCTAGCGCAAGCTTCGTGCGCCCAGAAGCATGGGCTCCCGTGAGTGGAATGAGGTGATGACATGAAGTGACCCATCGGCAAGCTCGTGTTCGCCAGTTCTTCAGCGTCATCCTGCCCGAGAACACCCGCTCGATGGCGGTGGCGATGCGGCTCGGCTTCACCTTCCTCGAAGATAAGGGTGATGGGCCACTTCTCCGAGATACCCCACGGGATCTGGCGGCTCGGGCGCGACGAGTGGCAACCCCGGACCGAGAGACCCGCCGTCAGTCAGCCATCTCCGTCGGGTCGGTGATCCTGACCTCGTCGAAGTGTGAACGGAAGAATCCCTTGTCCCTGGTCAACAATTGATCGGCAAAGACAACTGAGTGCGCGCCGATCAGAAAGTCAGCAGCAATACGGTCCCGACGTCCCCCGGCCGTTCGGTGAGCGCGCCATGCGGTTGACGCCAGTAGCGCTGAGTCTCTGTCGAACCCGCTGAAGGTGACACCGAGTGCCCCCATGGCGTCGATGGCGGCAAGGTGGTCGGGGAACGCTGTTGCCACTTCGGCCCACACCACTGGACATGCAATCAGGGCGCCTTCAACCAGAGCGGAGCGAAGCGCGTCGGCCGAAAGTCTTCCGAAGGCGGAGTCCGCGCCGAACACGTCAAGCAGCACATTGGTGTCGACAGCGCTGATCACACGGGTTCCTCTTCGCCGCGCAAACCGGTCATCCATGCATCTGTGGAGCGACCCAGCTGCACGATTCCGAAACTCGCCGCCACAGGATCGACTGGCGCAACCTTGCGACCGATCAGTGTGCCTCGGTCTTCGGAGAAATCAACGATTTGTCCCGGAACCAGACCCAGCCGATCGCGGAGGGCTTTAGGGATGGTGACCTGGCCTTTTTCGGATACGACACTCTTCATACTCATAGTGTAGTCATTCCTACCCAAAAAAGGGGAGGAGAGAATACGCCGGTCAGCGTAGGTTGAGCCCGCCATCGACCAGGACGACTTCTCCGGTCACGTAGGAGGCCCGAATCAGGCCGTAGATCATCTCGGCGACGTCCTCGGACGTAGCAATCCGCCTCAGCGGTGCCTGGGCCTGGACGTAGGCCCGGACGGTGTCCCATTCGGCCGTCCACGGGGTGTCGACCAATCCCGGTGCCACCGCATTCACCCGGATGTCGGGACCGAGGGTGTTGGCCAGCAACCTGGTCATGTGCGAGACCGCGGCCTTGGAGCAGGCATAGGGAATAGAGCTGCCGGTCGGTCGTTCCCCGGCGATCGACGACACGTTGACCACCTGGCCGCGTCCGGAAGCCACCAGATGAGGGACTGCGGCCACGGTGACCTGCCACGTGCCGATCACATTCACGTCGAAGATGCGGCGCCAGACCTCGGGGGTGGCTGCTTCGAGTTCCCGGTGGGGGATGACCGCGGTCGCACCGGCGTTGTTGACCAGGACATCCAGCCGTCCGTGACGTTGGATCACCGTCTCGATCAAGCGGTGGGCTTGCTCCTCATCGGCGACGTCGGCTTGGACGTAATCGGCCCCGGGAAGCTCGCCCGCCAATGCTTTCCCCGCGGACACCGAGTGCACCGAGTTGACCACCACCGTGGCGCCGGCCGAGGCCAGTTGCCGGGCGGTGGCGGCACCGATCCCCGAGGACGAGCCGGTGATCAACGCCACCTGACCATGGAGGGGCGAGAGGGGATCGGCACTGGTGGGGGTGGTGGCCTCGGACATGAGAGGAGTGTAGGACTGCCGGTGGCGTACGGTCTATCCGTGCGACTGGTGAGCATGCTCGATGACGGGGTTCGGACCGGCCTGGTGGAGGGGGACGAGATCGTCGATCTCACCGACCCGGCCATCGGACTGCCCGGCGATATGGTGGCCTTGCTGACGTTGGGCCCCGATGCCGCCGATCCTCTCCGACGAGCGGCGTCCACCGGCGCTCGCCGGCTGCCGATGGCCTCGACCCTTCTGTTGGCACCGGTGCCGCGGCCGCCCTCCTTTTTGGCCATCGCCCGCAACTACGACGCCCATGTCCGTGAGCTCGGGCACGAGCGGCCGGAGTGTCAGACCTGGTTCTCCAAGCAACCCACCTGTGTGATCGGGCCCGGTGCTGCCATCGAAGTCCCATCGGTGTCGACCGACGTCGACTACGAGGGCGAGGTCGGCATGGTCATCGGCCGATGGTGTCGCCATGTGCCGGTGGAGCATGCGCTCGAGGTGGTGGCCGGGTACACCGTGGTCAATGACGTCAGCGTCCGAGATTGGCAGTGGCGATCCCCCACCATGATGATGGGCAAGGGTTTCGATACCCATGGTCCGACGGGTCCGTGGTTGGTGACCGCCGACGATCTCGGAGACCCTCAGGACCTCAGCGTGCGCACCTGGGTCAATGACGAACTCCGTCAGGACGGCGCCACCGGTGACATGATCTTCACCTGTGCACAGATGATCGAGCACTTGTCGACGGCATTCACCCTCGAGCCGGGGATGATCATCTCCACCGGGACACCGGCGGGTGTGGGGGCGAAGGACGACCCTCCCCGTTGGCTCGCCGCCGGGGACACCGTTCGGATTGTGGTGGAGGGCATCGGCGAGCTGTCCAACCCGGTGGTCGACGAGCCAGGAGCGGACCGGGGCCGGCCCGATCGGGATCGGTCCGACCGGCCATGACCGCACCATCGGGCGGCCCAGACCGGGTGCGGATTACGTCGTCATTGTCCATCCCGCTGTCCGAGCTCCAGTTCCGTTTCACCCCGAGCGGCGGCCCCGGCGGCCAACACGCCAACAAGGTCAACACCCGGGTGGAGCTTCGCTTCGATGTGGCCGCCTCTCCGTCGCTCGGACCCCGCCAGCGGGCCCGACTCCTCGAGAAGCTGGGTGCGGAGATCCGGGTGGTCGCCGACGATGAGCGATCCCAGGGTCGCAACCGTCAACTGGCGGTCACCCGGTTCGGTGAGCGGATGGCCGCCGCCCTCCACGTCGACAAACCGCGCCGTGCGACCCGACCATCCAAGGGCGCCAAGGAGCGTCGGCTCACCGCCAAGCGACAGCTCTCCGAGCGGAAGCGGTCCCGGCGTCCGGATTTCGACGACTGACCGAGCGACGACTCAGGCCGATCGCACCGCCGGCCGGTTCGCCGCCGAAAGGGCACCAAGCAGCAAGGCGCTCTCTGACCGGAAATGATCGATGCCCTCTCTCTTCACTCCCTCGTAGCCCCGGACGAGCTCGGGGAGGCCGGCCACCTCGGCCACCGCCGCGGCGGTATCCGGGGTGAGATGGGTCAAGGCTTGCCCGAGCAGGCGGAGGTATTCGGTCACCAGGGCCCGCTCGGTCCGGCGCATGCGGGCATAGCCAAAGGGATCGAATGGTGTCCCCCGCAGATGGCGGGCGGTCTGCAACAGATGGAAGGCGGGTGCCGTGGCCGGGCCGAGGCTGATCTTCTTGCGGAGGCCGAGCTTCGCCAGCAGGGGAGGAAGGAGCATGACCCGGATCCGTGCCCCCTGGCCGAACTCGTCGCTCAGTTTGGCCTGTTCCATGGCGTCGAGGTGGAGCCTGGCCACTTCGTACTCGTCCTTGTAGGCCATGAGCTTGTGGAGGCCCATGGCGAAAGCGGTCGTGACCGGCAGCTGTTGGCTCGGTGCCTCGGCCACTTCGACCGCTGACACAGAGAGGACATGGTTCAGATAGCCGCGGGCATACCCGGTGCTCTGATAGGCGATCAGATCATCGAGCCGCGGCTCGAGAACGGGGCGGAGGACATCGGGGATGTCGCGGTCCCCGAGCAACAGACGGGTAGCCTGACCGGTCGGCAGCGGCCCGCGGTCGGGGGATGCCAGCACCCGGCGGACAGCAACGGGGTCGATGACCGCCGCGCGCCCCCACCGGAAGGCCGCCAAGTTGGCCGCCACCGCGGTGCCGTTGAGCCGGATGGACTCTTCGATCGATCCCGCCGTGATGGGCAGGCACCCGTGCTGGAACGCCGCGCCGGTGAGGACCATGTTGGTGGCCAGGTGGTCACCCGAGATCCGCTCGGCGATCCAGTTGGCGTCGAGGTAGAGGTTCTCCCGCCGGCAGGTCTCCCGGTCGATCCGAGCCACCACCTTGGCTCGCTCCGGAAAGGTGACGGTCGGGTCGGTGACCATCTCCGCTGTTGCCACTTCGGCGGTATTGACCACGGCCACTGTCCGCCGCCGATCGGCGGTGGCCAGATTGGCGGGACTGACTGCGCCGAGCAGGTCGAAGGCGAGCAGGACATCGACGCTTCGGCCCCCGGCCCGGACGGCGGCCTCGATGGGGTGGGACGAGATCCGCAGGTCGGAGGTGACCGGCCCCCCTTTTTGGGACAGCCCGGTCTGCTCGACTCCGGCGGCGAAGCGACCATCGAGGAGGGCGGCCATCTGCAGGACCCGAGAGATGGTGACGACCCCGGTGCCGCCGATGCCGGGCATCCGGATGAGGACGTCATCGGCGGGCACCCGCCCGACCGGTTGCACCAGGACGACCGGCGGCTCGGGGAGGGCCGGCGGTGTGGCCGGCCGTTTTGCCGGCCGCTTTGCCGGCCGTTTCGGGAAGACCTGCACGAACGAGGGGCAGTCACCCCTCAGGCATGAGTAGTCCTGGTTGCATGATCCCTGGTGGATGGCGGTCTTCCGGCCGAACTCGGTGTCGACCGGCACCACCGACAAGCAGGTCGACTGTTGACCGCAGTCGCCGCAGCCCTCGCACACCCGTTCATTGATCCACAGGCGCATGGCCGGCGTCGGAAGCTGGTGGCGCTTGCGCATCCGGCGCTCCTCGGCGGCGCAGCGGTCGTCGTGGATGAGCACCGTGACCCCGCTGACCTCGGCCAACTCGGTCTGCACTTCGTCCAGCTCGTCGCGGTGGCGGACCTGGGCGATCGGGTCGAGGGTGACCCCCCGATAGTCCGCCGGTTCGGGCGTGGTCACCACTATCCGCTTCACGCCTTCGAGGGCCAACCACCGGGTCAGCTCGGGTACCGGCATGAGGCCGACGGGCTCCTGCCCCCCGGTCATGGCCACCGCCCGGTTGTAGAGGAGCTTGTAGGTGATGTTGGCCCCGCTGTCCACCGCCGCCCGGACGGCCAGTGATCCCGAATGGAAGAACGTCCCATCGCCGAGGTTCTGGACGAAGTGGGCATCGTCGGTGAAGGGGAACAGGCCGTTCCACTGGGCACCCTCGCCGCCCATCTGGGTGATGCCGACGGGGTGACCTCGGCCGTGCGGGTCGAACGACGCCATGATGTGGCAGCCGATACCCATACCGACCAGGTCGTCGTCGCCGGCCCGGGTGGAGCGATTGTGAGGGCACCCCGAACAGAAGTACGGGGTCCGGGCCAACAGGGGAGCGGAACTGACTCGGAGCTGATCGGCTCGATTCAGTTGCTCCAGATGGTGGCGGGCGGGTTCGGGGAGCGCGTCGCCGATTCTGGCGGCCAAGACCTGGGCGGCCAGATCGCTGGTCACCGTGGCGTGCTCGGGAACCAGTGGACGCCCCTCGTGGTCGCGCTTGCCCACCACCAATGGCTGGTGCGGCTGCCGGTAGAGGGCTTCTTTCACCTGGGTCTCGAGGAACCCCGCCTTGTCCTCGATGACCACCACCTCTTCGAGCCCGGCCAGCATCCGGCGCAGGTGCCCCGGATCGATCGGCCACACCATGGCCATCTTCACCAGGCGGATCCCGAGAGCCTCGAGCCCGTCGTGGTCGATCCCGAGATCGACCAGGGCGCGCAGGACAGCGGCGTAGGCCAGGCCGGAGGCCACCACCCCGAGGCGGGGCCGCGCCGGCTGGTAGGCCACATGGTTCAACGAGGTCGAGTCGGCGTACTCCGTGGCCCGGGGGAGTCGCACCTCGATCAGGTCCTCCTCGGCCACCATCGACTGGGCCCCGATCAACATCGACGATCGCCACTGGCGGGAGAGATCGGGTGCGGGAATCCACCCGGCGGGATCATCGAGGTCGACGGTGGCAGCCGCGTCGGCGATGTCGGCCACCACCTTCACTGCCGCCCAGGTTCCGGCGAAGCGGGACAGCGCCACGGCATGAAGGCCGAACTGGCGGACCTCGGCCACCGTGGACGGGGCCAACAGGGGAATCAGCAGGCTCTTGGCCATGCCCTCACACGAGCTCGGGATGGTGGAGGACTTGCACGTCGGGTCGTCGCCGATCCACGCCACCGCCCCGCCGAGCGGGGCCGTCCCTGAGTAATTGCCGTGTCGGATGGCGTCGGCGGCTCGATCGAACCCGGGGTTCTTCCCGTACCAGAAGCCGGCGACGCCGCGGTAGCGACGTCCCGGGAGCTCTTCGAGGAGTTGGGTCCCGCCCACCGCGGTAGCAGCCAGCTCCTCGTTTACTCCCGGACTGACCACGATGCCGGCACCGTCGAGCAGTGAACGGTTCCGCTGCATCTCGAGGTCGAGGCCGCCGAGCGGGGAACCCTCGTAGCCGCTCACGAACGCGGCGGTATCGAGGCCCCTGGCGTCGTCGAGCCGTCGCTGGTCGAGCACGGTCCTCACGATGGCGTCGATTCCCGACATGAGCACCCGCCCCTGGCGAGTGGTGTACTTCTCATCCAAGGTCACCCGGGGCGCCGGCCTGGCCGGGCCGGTTACCAGATCGACCACGTTGTCCACTGCGACCCCCGACCGGCTACGCCCAGCGCCATGCCGCCCGGCTTGCCGCGCGTCTGATTGCCGTCGCCTTCCTGGTTGCCGTGGGGATCGGAACGGAATGGAGGGCATGTTCGCCGGTTCAGAGCGGTACGGAAACCGGGTGCCCGAGTCGCTCGTCGGCCAACTCCTCGGCGACGTCGAGCGGGGTCCGCCCGGCCGCCTCGGCCCGTTCGAGCACCTCGCCGGTCCGATCGCCGATGCCCATGACCACTCCCTCCAACCGTGCGTGATCCCACCCCGACCGGATGGCATGGATGTGGATGACGCCCCCGGCATTGAGCAGAAAATCGGGGACATAGGTGATCCCCATCCCGGCCAGCTCGTCGGCGCATGATCGCTCGGAGAGCATGTCATTGGCGGCGCCGGCCACGATGCGGCACCCAAGGGTGGGCACGGTCGCGGTAGTGATCACCCGGGCCTGCGCACACGGAGCCAGCACGTCGCACGCGATGCCGAGCACCTCCTCGGGTGCAACCGACCGGCCGCCCACCGACGCGGCGACGCGCTCGGACCGGGCCCGGTCGATGTCGCACACCACCACCTCGGCCCCGGCATCGGCCAGCCGCTGGGCGAGGCTCGCACCGACGTGGCCGACTCCTTGGATGACCACCCGGTGCCCGGCGAGGTCGGTGTGGTCGAGGTGGCGGACGGCGGCGGCGATGCCGCAGAAGACCCCGAGTGCAGTCCACGGTGACGGGTCGGTCCGGTCACAGGCGACGTCGGAGGCTACCGTACCGATCACCGCCAGGTCCTCGATGGTCGTCCCCATATCGACACCGGGGATGTAGGTGCCATCGAGCTCGGCCACCAACCGCCCGAAGGCGCGCAGCACCTAGGCCCGATCCGCCTCGCCGTCCTGGCTCAGGATGACGGACTTGGCCCCGCCGTAGGGCAACTCGGCCAGAGCGTTCTTGAGGGTCATCCCCCGGGCCAGCCGGCAGGCCTCGGTGACCGCGGCGTCCATGTCGGGGTAGGGCATCCAGCGCACCCCACCCAGGGCTGGGCCCAGAGTGGTGTCATCGATGGCGATGACCGCCCGCATGCCGGTCACATCGTCGTGGCGAAGAGTCACCCCCGGGGTCCGAATTGCCCGCATGGTGTCCTCCACGTTGATCACGGTGCTCACGCTCCAAGTCAACACCGCCATGCCCGCTGATAGGTGAAAATATCCGGAAATGTGTACTAATACGCAGCAGAACGACGGATAGGGCATGACGGCCGCACGGATTGTGCATTGAATCGGCCTCCGCTACCGTTGGAAGGGTGGCCGAACGCGAACTGGATGTCATCGATCATCGGATTCTCGAGCTGTTGTCCCGCAACGCCCGCCGCACCATGGCCGATATCGGCGAACGGGTCTCGCTCTCGGCGTCCGCCGTCACCCGACGGATCGACCGGCTCGAACGGGACGGTGTCATCAGCGGATACACAGTGGTCGTCGACCACGCCAAGGCTGGTCGTCCCCTTCAGGCATTCACCGAGGTTCGGTTCTCCGGCACAGCCGACCTCGAGCAGATCCGGGCGACGGCCAGCACCCTGCCGGAGGTACAGGCGGTCTTCGCCACCGCCGGTGACCCCGACGCCCTGGTGTGGCTTCGGGTGCCCGACGTGGAACGGCTCGGGCACGTCATCGAGCAGCTACGACGGAGCGGGCGGGTCACCGGGACCAAGACGCTCATCGTGGTGGACACCTGGACGAGGCTCCTCGAGTTGGATGACGAGCCCACCGCGTTCTCGACATAGGCCTGCATCGGGCCTGGCCGGGGGGTCGTGCTCGACCCGATGGGTCACCCGGCGATGCGGTGAACCGGTTCGGAAGCTTGCCACGCGGTGTCGAGCAGATCAGCTATCTCGTTGGTGAGCCGCTCGGGGCGCACCCGCAACTCGAACAGCGAGTTGGCCCGCACCAACCGGGCGTTCGGCATCCGGAGAGCGAGCCTTTCGGCATCGTGGAACGGGTGGATGCGGTCGGAACCGTGCCCGATGACCAGAGTCGGCATCGTCATGGCTGCTCGCTCGTCCACGGTGGGGGTGATCGGCCCGGCGAGGACTCCGTGCAGAACGGCGGCAATCTCCACAGGGTCGTTGGAGAGGGTGTTCATCACACTGTCGAGGGCTCCGATGCCGGTACGGGGGACGCGTCGCATCACACTGGCGAACGCCCGCACCGCCGGCCTGGCGAAATGGACGGCCAGCAGCATGGGGACGAAGGTGAGCGCAGCCGAAGGGACTGCCCATTCGAGGACCGGCATTTCGATGACCAGCCCCTGGACCCGCTCGGGCGACTGGGCCGCCGCCATGAGGGCGACACTGGCACCCAGCGACACGCCACCGATCACCGCTTTGTCGATGCCGAGATGATCGAGCAGGGCCACCACGTGCCGGGCGTAGGTGTCCATCCGGTGGAACGACGCCCGTCGGGGCTTGTCGGAGAGACCGTGACCCGGCAGATCGAGCAAGATGACCCGATTGCCTTTGGCGGCCAGGTCACCGGCGAGACGTCGGTTGAGGTTGGCATCCAACAAGATCCCGTGGATGAAGACGAGGTTCCTCGGTCCGTGCCCATGGATCTCGTAGTACAGGCACAGGCCACCCGATTCGAACTCCCCGACCTCGAACGGGGCGGCACCCGATGGGGCCACGGCCGACGCCGGCGACCCGGTTACCGCCGGGTCACTCCCACCATCAGTGTTTGACATCGCGCTCAGAGTTGTCATCGGGACAAGAGTAGGTGCCGGGACGACGATTTGCCAGAACGGGCAGCTCGAGGCGAATAAGCCGCTGCGACTGGAAATCGAGGTCGGCGATGACCACGCCCGGTGAGGGTTCGACCCGCTCGGCCATCACCGTTCCCCACGGGTCGACGATCATCGAGTGACCATGACAGGCCGGCATCCCGGCGGGCAGTTCGCCGACCTGACCGGCACCGATGACGAAGACCTGGTCTTCGATGGCCCGGGCCCGCAGCAATATTTCCCAGTGGGCCGGCCCGGTGGAGGTGGTGAAGGCAGCAGCAACGGCCACCATGGAAGCGCCACCCAGGGTGAGCGCCCGATAGATCTCAGGGAAACGGAGGTCGTAACAGATGGAGAGCCCGAGGACGGGAGGCGGGTCATCGGTGCCCGATGGTGAGGGCAAGGGAACCAGGCAGAGGGCGCCACCAGGGGCGATGGTCTCCGACTCCCGGTGCTCTGCCCCGGGCACGCTGACGTCGAAGAGATGGACCTTCCGGTAGGCGGCGGCCAGTGAGCCTCCGGGGTCGACCAGACAGCTGGTATTGCGGAGCCGCCCGTCGGTACCGGCTTCGGGGCCGCGGTCGACCGGTGGCCGCTCGGGGAAGCTTCCGGCCAGCAACCAGATCCGATGACGATGAGCGAGGTCCGATGCCCAGCTCATGGTGGGCCCGTCCATGGCTTCGGCATTGGCTCGAAGGTGGGCGTCGCCACCGGCCACCGAAAAGTACTCGGGTAGCACTACCAGCTCGGCACCGTCCCCGGCGGCCCGGTTGACCAGTTCAGCCGCGGCATTCAGGTTGGCGTGGAGATCTGTGGTGGCGGTCGTCTGGATGGCCGCCACTCGCATGGTGACATGGTAGGGGAGCCATCGGGCACAATGACCGCCCGGGCAGAGGTCGGAACCGTCATCGAGGCAGTCACCGAGAAGCAACCGAGAAGCAACCGAGAAGAATCGAGCCGTCGTGTCCTTCGGAGACCCAGACATTGTCCGCAGTGCCATCCGGGTGGAAGGCTTCCGAGACGGCGAGTTCGACTACCAGTTGATCAAGGCGTTGGGAGTGGCCGACTACGGCGGCTCGACGATAGGGGAGTGCCTGGCGGTGGCGGCCGAAATCACCGACGGCAGCCCACAGAGTTGGGCCCGGTGTTTTGACGAGCTGGCCCATCGGGTGGAGGCGACAGCTCGAATCTGCCTTGCGGCCGGCCACCGCGTGAGTGGGCGCGACCACTTGTTGCGGGCGTCGACCTACTACCGGACGGCCGAGTACTACGTGGACCCGGCCACCGAGGCGTCCCGTCACACCGGAGAACGGAGTCGCGAATGCTTCGCCGAGGCCGGATCACTGTTTGAACCGCCGTTGGAACTGGTCGACGTGCCGTTCGACGGATCCATGCTGCCCGGATATTTTCTGCGTCCACGTGCGACGGTGGCGGCTGATCCCGGGCGGCTTCCCACCCTGGTGTGCGTCGGCGGCTTCGACTCCAGTGCGGAAGAGCTCTACTTCCACTACGGGGCCCCGGGGGTGGAGCGGGGGTGGAACGTGTTCACCTTCGATGGCCCGGGACAACCGGGCTGCATGCGTCTCGACCCGGCATTGGCTTTCCGCCCGGACTACGAGGCTCCCCTGGCCGCGGTGCTCGATGTGATCTGCGCCCGTGACGACGTGGATCCCGGCCGGGTGGCCCTGGTCGGCCAAAGCTTCGGCTCGTACTTCGCCGCCCGCAGTGCCGCCACCGATCCCCGGGTACGGGCGTTGGTGGCCAATCCGCCAGTCATCGACATGTGCCGCTACATGGAGGCGTGGGTGGGAAGCGAGGTCTTCGGGATGTCTCGGGATATCCGACCCGAAGACGTACTGGGTGTTCCCGAAGACCTGATGCCCAAGCAGATGCAGTGGGGGATCGAGTCCATCTGCCGTCGTTTCGGCGTGCCGTCGTTCTCCGCCTGGCGGGACGTCATCACCGAGTACCGACTCGGCGACCTGGTCGGGGCGATCACCTGCCCGGTACTCGCCCTCATCGGGGACCGTGAGGGCATCGAGCCTCTTTCCCAGTTCGATGCCTTTGTCGGCGCCCTTCCGGGTGAGGTCAGCACCCGTCGATTCAACGTGGACGATGGGGCGTCGACCCATTGTCAATCCGACAACATCAGGCTGCTGGCCCAAGTCGTCTTCGATTGGCTGGACGAACGATTGGCCTGAACTGGGTCGGCCAGAGGGTGATGGCCGGCTGCGGCTAGTGGTGGGAGCAGGCTCGAACCGCGACTGCCGCGGCCGCAGCAGCGGTCTTGGCGGCACGTGTCACCCCTCGACCGAGACGCACCATGCGAGGGATGCGCGCCGGGTGCCTCAGGAAGTAACGGGCAACCGCTGGTCCGTTGGGAGTCCCGTCTCGGTGGCTGAGTTGAAAGATCTCCTCGTCGATGCTCCCGTCGGTGGCTCGATCACTGATGGCCCGGAACACCGACCACGGGATGCCGCGCCCCTCACAGACTTCGGCGACCGCGGCCGTCTCCATATCGACTGAGACGACCCCCCTCGCCCGCAGATCGGCGACTTCGGCTGTGTCGGTCAGGAGCAGATCGGTCGTCCACATCGTGCCGTGCGGCGATCCGCCGCCGAACGGTGCTGGACGGTATTCGACGCCGCTCACGCTGTCTACAACGACTTCGGGGAGAACGAGTGTCCCGATGGGTGTCGTGTTGTCCACCGCTCCTGTGATCCCGACCACGACTACTCGTTGAACGCCGACCGCGTCGAGGAGACGGCCCGTCCCGGTCTTCGCCAACTCGGTGCCCATTCCCGTCACGATGGCGACAAGCTGGTGTCCCTCGAGCATTCCGGTGCGAACCCTGAGGTCGCCGATCTGGGTCTTGTGGAGCGACAACTTCCGGACCAGGGGGCGCAGTTCCATCGGCATGGCGCATACGAAGGCGATGGCGCCAGGCTTTCGAGAATTGTCCATCCCCGAAGCCTGGCGCGTCTGGTCCTCGGAGCCAAGCCTTACGCTCTGGGTCCGGACAACCCGGGCTAGCTCAGCCCGAGTTGCCTCGAACATGACGGCCACTGGCCCCATCCGCTGCGAGCCTGAAGCTGGTGGGCGGCCTGATCCTGAACGGCAGGCTCGGCATCACTGGGAAGTCCCGAGTACCCGATGCTTTGCCACGTGCCGACAGAGAACTGGTAGGCGCCGTAGTAGCCGTTGCCACTGTTTTCGCTGTAGTCACCGCCCGACTCACAGTGTCGGAGCTCAGCCCAATCGCCGGAGGCGGGGGCATAAGCCGACGCGGCCGGCTGTGCCACCGCTGCCGGTGGAGCCGGGGTCGGTGCCGGAGTGGCGACCGGAGCCGGAGTTGGTGCTGCGGTTGTGGTGGTGGTGGGTGCGGCGGGAACGGTGGCAATTGCCGGAGCCGCTACGGGCGCCGGAAGGTCCAGCGAGGCCAGGGCGATATCGAGCCCACCCATCGGGCCATCGGCCGAGCCGGGAACGGGGTTGAGCCCGTTTTGGTTCCCCGACAGGCTGTCGGCAGCCAGCTGTGAACCCAGGACAGCCGCGGAATTCCCGGTAGCTGCCTGTGATGAAGTTGATTGATGGAGGGCAACACCAAGTATTGCCAGGAATGCAGTAATCAATAAGAAAAAGCGGTGCTTGCGCATATCTTGCGCCTCCTCAAAGTCGCGGAAGCCCGTAGGGCTTCGAGGGTGGCATGGGAATGCGGGCAACCGTCTTGAGTGCATTCGACTCGCGGACCGGTGCCGGGGAGGGCAGACGGCTCGGGACTTTCAATGAGGTCCGTACGAGGTGCAGACGGGGTAACCCTTGTCAGGTCAGCGTGGGGCGGCTCCTGGTCGGCGCAGTCGTTTGTTGAACGTGGTGTTCATAGGTTCTCGACACAGGTGGTCAAACGGCTTGAGCCGACCCTCGTGTGGTTCAGTCGCCAGCTTCTGTGCTGCCGCATCACCGCCGTCTGCCAATGGCTGAGCGAGTTCCCGTACACTACCGACCAGAGTCACATTGTTGCAATTACGCTACGAAACGTAGTGTTGCCGTTACTCAGCGTGGTCAGCGGGGGTGCGGTTGAGCCTGCCTTCGGGGCGGTCAGCCACCCGATGGTCGGGAGAACCGGGACGAGACGGCGGCCAGAGTCTTGGCCACTGCGTCAGCCCCGTCGTTCGACACATCCTCCCTTACCCCGACCAACGGCGTCAGCGAAGCCCATCCATCGGAGATCGCCCCGATGTCGGAGGCCGGGTCCAACTCGGACAGCTCCTCATCCCGATCGGAACCGCGACCTCCTCGGAGGGCGAGGGTGATCGCCCCGCCGGTCCTGTCTACGGCGGTACCGTCCACCGGTCCACCGGCACGGTCGTGGCGGGCGGACCGGATCAGTCCGACCGACCCGAGGGACCCGTGGCGGATACCGCGGAGCTGCCCGAGGGGGATGGCGGGAACGTTCAGGTTCATCACGGTGCCCGGAACCATGGTGGCCAACTCGGGTACCACCTGGTTCACCAGGGCCACCGGGGTCTCCCACGGCACCGGGTCGGCGCCCCAGGCGATGCTGACCGCCAACCCGCGTATTCCGAACTGCGCACCGGTGAGGGTGGCCCCGACGGTGCCCGAATGAAGCGCCGAGCGTCCCACGTTGATGCCATGGTTGATCCCCGACACGATCAGATCGGGGCGGTCGCCGAAGCCTTCGATGCAGGCCAGAATCACGGCCAGTGCCGGAGGGCCGTCGATGCCGTAGATGGGGACTCGTTCGAGCCCGGGGACTTCCACAGCCTCGTAAGGGATCGACTCCCGCTCGTAGACCGGTCCGACCGCGGCTCCGGCCCCGCTGTGGTCGACGAGGGGCGCTACCACGATCAGTTCGTGCTCGTCCTCGAAGGCGGCGGCCAGGCCCCTGGCCAGTGCAGCGATGCCCGGTGCGAACACGCCATCGTCGTTTGTCACCAGAATGCGCATCGTCGACGATCCGATCGGAGAGGTCGGGGGATCCCGAGGTCCCGGCTCGAGGAGACGGGTCCTGGTGGCCCTCCAACGGGCCACGGTGGCCCGATCGCCTACCATACCGGGCTACATCCGCCGCCCTTCCCGGGAAGACCAGAATGCCGAAGACATGACACCGCGAACCACTGCCGACGATCGACGACCGCCTGGGACCACCCTTGCCACCGGGGACCAGTGGGTCATCGGCCACGGCCATCAGCGGGCGGTGATCACCGAAATGGGTGCAACCATCCGAGCGTTCACGGTGAACGACGTCCCGGTGATCGATGGCTTCGGGACCGACGAGTGGAGCCACGGTGGGCGGGGTCAGGTCCTCGCCCCGTGGCCCAACCGCTTGGGGGATGGTCGCTACGAATTCGAAGGGATGAGCGCTCAGGCCGCACTCGATGAGCCTTCCCGGCAGAATGCCATCCACGGGTTGGTCCGTTGGCTGCCATGGTCCATGGCTGGACGGGCCCAGAACCGGGTCACCATGGCCTGTGTCCTCCATCCGTCCCCCGGCTATCCGTTCACCCTGGGCCTCTCCATCGAGTATCGGCTCGGGCGTGACGGCCTCACCGTCGTCACCGAGGCCGAGAATCTGGGGCCGACGGGGCTGCCGTTCGGGCTGGGCTTCCATCCCTATCTGACGGTCGGCACACCGGTTGTCGACATGGCGCGCCTGACGGTGCCTGCTGATCGTCGGCTCATTACCGACGATCGAGGACTTCCTACCGGGGAAGCCCCGGTAGCGGGGACCGAGTTCGATTTCACTACAGGTCGCCTTCTGGGGACGTCTCGATTGGATACCGGCTACACCTCGTTTCGTCGTGACGGGGACGGACGAATACGGGTCGAGCTCGACCACCCCGACGGGACGATGGGTGTCAGCCTCTGGGCTGATCAGCGCTTCGACTATGTGATGGTCTACAGCGGCGACACCCTCGGTGCGGGCGAACGGCGCCGGTCACTGGCCATCGAGCCGATGACCTGTCCTCCGGATGCGCTCCGCTCCGGAAACGACATCATTGTGTTGGGCCCCGGTGCCCGCTGGACCGGATCGTGGGGCATCACCCCACGTTAGGCCAGGGCTCCCGGGTGCCGCTCATCGAGTCGGTCGCCCCCACGCCTCCGCCAGGTGGGCGGGCCGCCCCCATGCCTCCGGCGAAGATGGTCTCGGCTACCATCGGCTCGAGCGGCCTGGAGAAGTAGAAGCCCTGGGCGAACCGACATCCCAGTTCGACCAGTCGGTCCCGTTGCATCCGGGTTTCGATACCCTCGGCCACCACGTCGAGCCCAAAGGCGTCCCCGAGAGTGACGACGGCCGCCACCACCGCGTCGTAGCGGCTGCCCAGGCTGTCGATGAACGTCTTATCGATCTTCACGATGTCCAGGGGCAATTTCGACAGCGAGAAGAGTGATGAGAATCCGGTGCCGAAGTCGTCGATGGCCAGACGGATCCCCAACTCCTTCAAGGCATGGAGCCGACGTACGGCGGCTTGAAAGTCCCGCATGAAGAAGCTCTCGGTAATCTCCAGAATGAGTAGGTCCGGTGGTATCTGTGTAGCCAGCAGTGCGTCGGCCACGTCGTTGACAAAGTGATCGTGTTCGAGTTGCCGGCTCGAGACATTGATGCTCATCGAATCGTCGGGGCGATCAGGGTAACGCTGACGCCATTCGGCCAACTGCCGGCACCCCTCGTGGAGCACCCAACGGCCGATCGGGACAATGAGGCCGGTGTCCTCGGCGGTCGGGATGAACCCGAGGGGCTGTACTTCGCCGCGGGTGGGGTGATGCCAGCGGAGGAGTGCCTCCATTCCCACCAGATGATCTCCGTCGAGTGAGATCACCGGTTGGTAGACCAGTCGGAATTCGCTGCGGTCCAGGGCCATGTGGAGCTGGGCCACGGTGGCCACCCGATTGGCAGCCTGGCGGGTCAGCGCCTCGTCGAAGAACTCGAATCGCGAACGACCGTTCTGCTTGGCCCGGTTGACTGCGGCGTCAGCGTTACTCATGATTGTCTCGGCGCGATCGGAGGCGAATCCGAAGGCAATCCCGATGCTGGCGGTGATATAGCAGTCGATGTCCTCCACGATGAATGGCTGGTCGAACACCGAGAGGAGACGATGGCCGAATCCGATGGCATCGGCATGACCGTCCAGCCCTTCGACCAACAGGCCGAACTCATCGCCGCCGAGCCGGGCGATGAAATGACCGTCCACCATGCGTTCGAGCCGTTTGGCCACCGCCACCACCAGGGCGTCGCCGACTCGGTGCCCCCGGCTGTCGTTCAGGTATTTGAAGTGGTCCAGGTCGAGCAAGCAGACGGTCATCGGGGGATCCACGGTCAACCGGGCATGCAGTGAACGGTCCAGGCGCCGCATGAACAACTCGCGGTTGGCCAGTCCGGTCAACGGGTCGTGGGTGGCCTGATGGGCCAACCGGCGTTCGAACTCCCGGCGCTCGGTGACATCGCGGACCGCCACCGAGATGACCTCTCCTTGTGGAGTGTCCAAGGTGCCGAACGAGGCCTCCACCGCAATTTCCGATCCGTCCTTGCGCAAGGCGAAGATGGTGCGCTCTACGCCGATGAAGGCCTCGCCGATCCCTTGGGTCCAGTTGGCGATGATGGACATCTGCTCGGTCCGTACCCGTTCGGGCATGAGCATCGATGCCGGCTTCCCCACCAACTCACCGGCGGAGTACCCGAAGAGGGTCTCGGCCTGGTTGCTGACTTCCACGATGAGGCCGTCGGCCACGTTGGCTACCACCACCGCGTCCGGGGACGATTCGAGGAGCTGCCGAAAATGGTCCGTATCCCGCCTCTGCAGTTCGAGGAGCTGCGCGTTCTCGAGCGCGTGCCCAGCTTGGCCGGCCAACATCTCGAAGGCGGCAATCTGCTCGGGCAAGGGGGTGCGGCGCTCGCGGGTGGCGGCTTCGAGGATGGCGCCCAGTTCGCCGTTCACCCACACCGGGGCGGCCATCACCGTCTGATACCCGTCACTGGCCAGCATCGGGACACTTCCCGGCTTGGTGGCATAGTCGGCGATCACCACGATGCTGCGCCTTTGGAGGACCAGGGCGACCGCTCCGGTGGTGACGCTGTGATGGCGGGACGTGTAGTCCGCATAAAGGTTTCGGGCATGAAGGACGCGATAGGTGGTGGCGTTCTCGTCGATGGCGCAGATGTCGGAGGCCTCGAATCCCAGGGTCCCCAGCGCGTCGACGACGGCAACGAGCACGTGGTCGACATCGGAGACATCGATCTGGCGTGCCACCGCCGCCACTCGGCTCCACAGTGCCACCCGGTTCTCCGAGGCTTTGTGTTCCGCCATCTGCCGTCGGAAGGAACGACCGAGCTCGTGGTTCAAGAGTCCGACCGCGAGCGAGGCGGCCATGATCACGCCGAGGCGGAACACCAGTTCAGCGATCTCGATGCGCCAACCGGTTGCGGCCAGGGTGACGACATATCCGATGGTGGTGAAGGCCCCCAGGGTGATCTGTACGGAGATCGGGTAGTTGGGCCCGGCCAGAAAGACCGGCGTGACGACGAGGAGGACGAAGAGCTCCGATTGGGAGCCGTGGGTGAAGGCGATGCTGAGATCGACCATGCCGACCATGGCGACGGCCCAGCCGTAGACGGCCATCCTCCCGTGGGGCCGGGCCAGAATCTGCTTCCACGGGAGGATGCCGATGATCACGGTCAGGGCGGTGACCACCAGAATCAGGGCGAAGGCGCCGGCCCGGTTGGCTCGGTTGTGGCCGGGGAGCACCACATAGAGCGTCACCACCAAGATGATGAAGACCGACGAGAGAATCCCGCCCCGAACCGTTTGCAGCGTGTATCTCGCCCACGGATCGTCGGATTGTGACACCGGCGAGTGGTCGTCACCGATGTCAGGCTCAGCAGTCGACATCCGGTCCTCCTCGTTCGGCTGCATCGTAGCGGGGGGCCAAAGAATAGAACAGAGCGGAGCCGGGCCATGATGGCGGAGAAGGGACTGGTAGGTGGGCTGCGGGCCCGCCCGATCAGGGCGACATCGTCCACTTGGATCACCACAGGGAACGTCGGGTACGGTCAAGGCCACGGATCAGCCAATGAAACGTCCGATGAACGCGGAGGGGATCAGTTGAGTGACCAGATAACGTTGGTTGACTACTTGGAGCTGGGGGACGACCCCCACCTGGTGGCCAACGAGTGTCGGGCGTGTGGGGCGAGGTTCTTCGACCGGCGTAACGCCTGCGCCTCGTGCGGGAAGACGGAATTCAAACGAGTCCGCATCGCCGGTGACGGTGAGGTCCGGGCGTTCACCATCGTGTCCTTCGCCGCTCCCGGGGTACCGGTCCCGTTCGTCGCTGCGCTGGTCGACTGCGACGGAACCAGTGTCCGCGCCAACCTGATCAACGTGGAGGCCGATCCCGATCACGTGAGTCTGGGGATGAAGGTGCGCCTGGCCACCTACTCACTAGGGGAGGACAGCAACGGAACCGAGGCGATCGGGTTTGGATTCGAGCCACAGGAGGCACACGACAATGGCAAATGATGACATTTGGATTCTCGGAATTCACATGACCAAATTCGGCAAGCATCCTGATCTCGACGTGGTCGACTTGGCCGCCGAGGCAGCCATGGGTGCACTCGACGATGGTGGGGTCGGCATCAAGGACATGGGGGTGCTGGCGGCCGGTTGCCTGATGATGGCATCGGCGGGGATCGGCCAACAGCTCCAAAAGCAGATCGGGCAGACCGGTATCCCGGTGTACAACGTCGCCAACGCCTGTGCCACAGGCGCTACCGCCTTGCGCACGGTCATCATGGCGGTGAGAGCCGGTGAATGTGACATGGGCCTGGCCGTCGGGGTCGAGAAGCTGTCGGGGGCGGGGCTGCTGTCGGGAGGTTCCCGTAAGTCCGACGACGACACCTGGACTCGTCATGGCCGTTACGGCGCGGTGGCGCCGGTTGACGGACGTATCGGAACCGAGACCATGCCGGGAGTGTTTGCGCAGATCGGCATGGAGTACGGGCACAAATACGGTGGTACCAGTTTTGAACTGTTTGCCCGGATCTCGGAGAAGAACCACTCGCACTCCACCCTGAACCCGCTGGCCTCCTACTCCAAGGCGATGAGTCTCGAGCAGATCATGGGCGACATGATGATCGCTTACCCGAATACCCGACCGATGTGTTCGGCCAACTGTGATGGTGCGGCGGCGGCGGTGATCGTGAGCGACGCCAAACTCCGCACCCTCGATCCCGATCAGCGGCGACGGGCGGTGAAAGTCTCGGCCTCGGTGCTGACCAGCGATCCATGGGAAGAGTCGTGTCAGGTACTGCCTGACGTCAACACCCTCACCCGCAACGCGGCCAAGTTGGCGTACGAACAGGCCGGAGTCGGCCCCGAAGACCTTGACCTGGTCGAGTTGCACGACTGTTTCGCCACTGCCGAGTTGGTGCACTACGACAACCTGATGCTGTGCCCGGTGGGCGGAGCGGTGGACTTCTTCGAATCCGGGGCCACTTGGCGCGACGGTTCGAAGCCGGTCAACGTGTCAGGCGGCCTCGAGTCCAAGGGTCATCCCATCGCCGCCACCGGAATCGCCAACGTCTGGGAAGTTGCCCACCATCTTCGTGGAGAAGCCGGTGACCGGCAGATCGAGGGAGCAACGGTGGGCCTTGCCCACGTCATCGGCCTGGGCTCCGCCTGTGGCATTCATATTCTGGAGAAGGCAGCCGGCTGAAGGCAAAGCCGAAGCCGAATCCGGGGCGCGGTGCTCGCATCATGTCATCCCTTATGGCTGGTGGTTGATGGATCGAGGGCATAGACCACGGTGACCTGGGCAGTGGACTGCTGGGTTCCGGGTTGTACGGGAACGCTCGCCGTGGCCCCGGCCCCGGCGGATGCGGCCG
This sequence comes from Acidimicrobiaceae bacterium, assembly GCA_003133325.1. GTDB lineage: Bacteria > Actinomycetota > Acidimicrobiia > Acidimicrobiales > RAAP-2 > DASZIT01. The sequence continues at coordinate 80,282 of PKXA01000083.1, forward strand.
GAGGGAGGTTGTTCTCCGTGAGGGGATAGGTTGTCGTGGAGTCGGTGATCGAGCACACTCCGTTGATCGATTCACCGGCGGCGGTCGCCATCGAACGGGCGTGAGCGGCGGCGACCCCGATGCCATCGGCTCGGGCGGTACCGTCCACCGTGGTGGTGTCGTCCACGGAGAACGTGAGCCCATTGACGCGGATGGCGTTACCGGCTGAACTGGCGGCGGCATCGATCACCGCGCCCGAAGCGGACAGGTTGTGAAGCTTGACCACGATCGTGTTCGCAACCTGGTAGCCGGTGATGGTGCCATTGGTGGCGAAATTCGGCTGTATGGAGAAGTTGGTCGTCTGGATATCGGCTTTTGCCACCCCGGCCAGCTGGAGCGTATTCGACAGTGCCGTCGCTTTGTCGTTGGCTTCGGTGAGAGCGGCCGAGGCGGTGGGATCGGAAACGTCGACTCCGATATCGAGGGTGAGCAGGTTCGGGGTCGCGGTTGCCTGTCCCGAGGCTTGCACGGTGAGCTTGGGCGCGGTACTCCCACATGCCGGAGTGGGTGTCGCCGCACTGGCACCCGAGTTGGTGCAGGCCGACAGGGCGACGCCGGTGATGCCGGCCAGGGCCAGGGGACCGATGGTGGTGAACAACCGTCGTCGGTTCGGGATGATGTGTCTCATGGAGCTCTCCTTGGGTAGTCGGTCGACGTCAGTGGGGATGCCAGGCGGACTGCCTAACCAGTCGAGGATGGGGTGGACATCGGGGTGCCGGCACAACTCGGCGGGGGCTGCCCCCTGTCAGGGGTGAACCCGACAGTTCCTTCCGGACTGATGAAACGCAACTCGCCACTGGGATCGAGCCGCATCCACACCCACAGATCGGGGCCGTTGGCCGGAGGGGGCATTTCCGAGTCCCAGAGGCGCCCGTCGAAGGTGATCCGCCCATCGCACCGCTCGGGGAGCGTGTATGCGTAGTACTTGCCAACCACCACTCCCCGGCCACAGGGAGGGGTCGTTTCGCGGCCCGAGCAGAGCCCGTCGGGGCCACTGCCGTTCCCGGCGTGTGGGACCGGACCGCAGTAGCGGCCATTCTGCCACGATGGATCGGGCGAGTGAGCCGGGCACGGCAGTGGTGCCGACGGCGGCGCTGACGCCGCAGCCGGTCCAGGCACAGTTCCGGCTGCGGCCGATGAACCGGTTCCACCCGACGCTGTCGCTCCGTTCTGCGTTCCCGTTCCGCCCGACGGACCGAACATGGCCAACCCTGGCTGTGATCGGCTGAGATCAGGTGTTCCCACCGTTGGCGTGGACATCTGGTTGTGAGTGGCGGATGGAGTGGACTTCAGCGCACTTCTGACCGGCGCCGGGGTCCGGACGCTGATGGCGGTGAATGTGGCTCCGACCATGATCACCATCGCCAGACCACCGATCATTGCGCGCCGTTTGTGTCGGATTCGCCGGATACGCCGGTCCACTTCGACTCGATGGGTCGGAGCCGGCACCGGTGGGGACGGGTCGTCGAGGTCGTCAAACATGGCAGCGCCACCGGCGAGGGTCATGGTTCCCCCAACTCCCGCTTGAGACTGGCCATCGCCCGCGACGTGTGTTGCTTGACGCTTCCGGTCGAGACGCCCAGTGCGAGCGCGGTCTGTGATTCGCTGAGATCGGCGAAGTAGCGGAGGACAACCGTGTCCCGTTGACGGCGCGGTAGGCGTTCCAGCGCCCGGACCAGGTCGATCCGCCGGCTGTCGAACGGGTCGGCAGGTTGGACTGGTCGATCGGTCGGTGCCCGTCTTCGCCGACGCCAGATGTCGATGGCGAGGTTGGCCGAAACGGTTGTAACCCACGGCGCCGGCTCGGTGCGAACCGTTCGCCAGTGGAGGGAGGCCCGAGTGAGCGCGTCGATGGCCACGTCCTCGGCATCCTCCCGCGAGCCGAGGAGCCGGTAGGCGGAACGGTAGGCAATTCGAAATAGGCGGTCGAAGGCATCGTCGAAGCTTCCAATCTCGGCGGCATGTTCCATACGTCTCTAACTATCTTCACGAATGAGAGTCCCCAAAGGTTGACATGCTCGTAGAAGTTGTTGAATTCGGTGGTCGAACGGCACATCGACAGTCGTCAAATGCCGGCCAGATGGCGCCCGTCGTTTGTCTTCAGGCGAGGGGATCGGACCGGTTGCCCAACTGGCTGCCGACGTGCGTTTTCGTCAATTGGCTTCGAGGAGCTGGGCCATAGTCAGGGGATTGTCGTCGACCACTGAATCCATGCGCCGGTGTCGGGTGCACCCAATTGCATGCCGGGCCGTGGTAAAAGTCGATATGAGCGCAACGACACTCCATCACCACCGGGCTGGGCGGGGATTCCGTGCCCTCAACCGGATTCTGCTGGTTGTGTTGGCGGTTTCCCTCGTCCAGATGGGCGTCCCTTCACCCACGGCCGGCGCGGCTGCCTTGGGCAACGACTACCCAGCCAACCTGGCAAACGCGCCGAAGGACTCGGTGATCGATCCTTGGAAGTTCTATAACCGAGAGTGCACTTCGTTTGTCGCCTGGCGCCTCAATAACGCCAACGGTGTCGGGTTCAACGACTTCTATGAAGGACCGCAGTGGGGAAACGCCAGCAACTGGGGAGTGGCGGCACAGTCAGTCGGCATTGCGGTGGACAACACCCCGGCGATTGGATCGGTTGCCTGGAACGCAACGAACGGAGGCGCCGACGGGGGTGAGGGCCACGTGGCCTGGGTTGCCAATGTCGAGGCAAACGGCACGGTCGACATCGAGGAGTACAACGCCAGCATTGTTGGCGGGTACGACATCCGTTACGGATTGTCGACAGCATCGTTCAGCGGGTTCATCCACGTGCGCGATCTGGTCGCCACCGATCCGTCGGGGAACCCTTCGGGAAACCTCGAACTTGCCACGCGTGCCGGTGGAAGTGTCGATGTGGTGGGATGGGCTGCCGACCCGAACGCCGGAAACAACCCTACGTCTGTGCAGTTGCTGGTGGATGGCACCCCGACCGGCCCCATAGGGACGGCAGCCATCCCACGCAGTGACGTTGGACCTCACGGCTTCGATTTCAAAGTCGGCATGGATGGCTTACCCCACCGGATTTGTGTGGTCGCCTACAACACCGGGGCGGGCACCGGCAACACGATCCTGCCCGGATGCACGGATATCCCGGGAGTTCCGACCACATCCCCGCCCCCCACTGTCACCGTTGGGACCTTGGGCGCTCCAGTGGTTGGGATGGCGGCAACACCTGACGGCGGTGGTTACTGGTTGGCCGATTCGGCGGGCGGTGTGTCGCCGCACGGGGATGCCGTCTCCTTTGGTCTGATGGCCGGCCAAGCCCTCAACTCTCCGATCGCCCATATTGTGGCCACACCCGATGGCAAGGGCTACTGGTTGGTGGCCGGTGACGGTGGGACGTTCGCCTTCGGAGACGCCGGCTTCTACGGGTCGATGGGTGGGCAACGCCTCAATGCTCGTGTCGTCGACCTGGCACCGACCGAGGACGGCAAGGGCTACTGGTTGGTTGCCTCCGATGGGGGCATTTTCGCCTTCGGCGACGCCACCTTCTCAGGTTCGATGGGAGGAGCCCACCTGAACAAGCCGGTGGTGGGGATCGCCACCACCACCGACGGAGGTGGGTACTGGCTGGTGGCCACCGACGGCGGGATCTTCTCCTTCGGCAACGCCCACTTCGACGGCTCCACCGGGGCGATCGCCCTCAACAAGCCGGTAAATGGCTTGGCCCCGACTACAGATGGCGAGGGTTATTGGTTCGTGGCCTCCGACGGCGGGATCTTCGCCTTCGGGGACGCCGCCTTCCACGGCTCGACCGGAACCACTCCTCCGGCTACTCCCGTGGTGGGCATGGCCTCCAATCAGACCAGCTCTTCGCCGGGATACTGGCTGGTTGACGGAGCCGGTCAGGTGTTCGCCTACAACGCGCACTACCTCGGGGGGGACTGAGCGGATGCCGGACCGGCGTCGGACCGTGTGACAATCAATCCGTTCTGGCTCAAAGCGGGGTCGTCAGCCAAACACGCCGAGGGCCTCGAACTCCTCGCAGGTCGCCTCGTCGAGCTCAATCTGCGATGCGCCTAGGTTCTGCTCGAGGTGGGCGAGCGAAGCGGTCCCGGGGATCAACAGCATGTTGGGCGAGCGATCAAGCAGCCAGGCCAATGCCAACTGCGCAACTGTCGTGCCGAGCCGCCCTGCGCCGGCCACGACCGCAGGAGCCTCGAGGACGTGGTTGTGATCACCGCCAAAGGCTGAACCAAGCGGGAAGTACGACACGAATGCGATCCCGTCCTCGCAGCAGGTATCGAGTACTGGCTGCGACGAACGGTCGATGATGTTGAAGGCGTTCTGTACGCAGACGATGTCGGTGGCCGCGCGGGCTACGGCGAACTGCTCCGGACTGACGTTGCTCACCCCGACACCCCCGATCAGGCCCTCGATGCGCATGTCGACCATGGCGGCCAGTTGGTCCTCCAATGCGACGTCGGATTCTTCGTGCACCCGCAAGTTCACGACGTCGACCCGGTCGATGGCGAGAGTCCTGAGGTTGTCCTCGACGGCGGCCCGCAGCTCGGACGGCATCTGGGCCGGCAACCACTGTCCGCTCCCGTCGCGCCGGGCCCCCACCTTGCTCACCAAGGCCAACTCTGCAGGGTAGGGGTGCAATGCCTCGCGGATGAGCTCGTTGGCCACATCGGGCCCGTAGAACTGCGCCGTGTCGATGTGATTCACACCGAGCTCGACGGCTCGGCGCAGCACCGCCAGTGCCTCGATGCGATCACGAGGAGGACCAAAGACCCCACGACCCGGCAGCTGCATGGCGCCAAAGCCCATGCGACGCACCATCTTTGGGCCAAGAAGGAACGTGTCGCCACTGGTCATTTCGGAAGGCTACCGGGCAGGAGCTGATCGAATTCTGCCGGGAGCGCTATGGCTGGTCGGGCAAGAGCTCTACAAAGAGCCCCTCGGCGTCAGCGATCAGCGTGCCTTCGTTGAGTAGCCGCGCACTGACCCAGCGCTTCCGGCCCTCGATCCGATCGACTGTGGCGTCGATTTGGAGGGTTACCCCAATCGGGGTGATCTTCCGGAAGTTGACCTTCAGATATGCCGTTCGGGCGACCCTCCGGCCCATGGAGTTGGCCAGTCGGCCCAGTACCTCGTCGAAGAGCAACGGCAACGTTCCTCCGTGAGCAGCACCGTTCCCACCCAGGTGGAAGGGTCGGAACACGACTCGACCCCGGATGTGACTGTCTGATTCTTCTTCCCAGACGAAGGGAACAAGTAGTGGGTTCCCCCGGCCTGGGAGATCGATCCGCATGCCCGCTGGCCGTTGCCACTCCGGAGCGGCCCAAGGTCCGAGGAGATCGATTGCTTTCTCGACCAGAGCGGACACGTCATCCCATAGGTTCTCGGGCGGGCTCGAACTGACCACTTTGTCCTGCAGGGTGCGGAACAACTCTACGAATCGGGAGTAAGCCACCCCGCCGCGCTCGATGTCAATGGTGACGTTGGCGAACGGGTCGACGGTCGGTATGTCCGGTGGTCGACTCTCGGAGGAAGACTGGCTCGACATGCTTGGGAACGTTACCGGAGGACGTCCCACGACCGGACCACGATCATGAGGCTCTTCGCAGGGGCACTCATGCCTCTGAGACCGGCGGGATCACCGCCACCTCATCATCGTTCACATGAGCGTCCGGCTCCATCGCATCGCCGTTCAACCAGATGTTGGAAACGGCCACAACTCGGGAGAAAAGCTCCCCGAACCTCTCTTCGGCGGCGGCAATGATTGCTGACACGTTGTGTCCGGGCAGCGTTACCCACGACAGCCCCGCTACCTCTCCCGCCGGCACAAGAAGGTGAAGCCGCGCTACAACTATCCGCCGGTTATGGACATGGATCGAGCCGGACGGAGGAAGTCCGGCTCATTGATCCCATGGCCGGGAAACTTTGCCCACACCGCCTCCCGGAGCAACAGGGAGAGGTCCGCGTCGGTGCCGTCATTGCGCAAGACGTCGCGCACGGTGTGCTCGTCGTCGGAGAACGGACAGTTCCGAAGTGCGCCGTCGGCAGTCAGTCGGAGTCGATTGCAGGTGCCACAAAATGGTTCCGTAACGGTTGAGATCAACCCAATTTCGCCGATTCCGTCGGCGAAACGAAAACGTTCGGCCGGTGCGGCATCGGTTGGCTCCGTGAGAGGCTCGAGGGGCCAGACGGCCGAAACGCGTTCAAAGACCTCTCGACCCGGAACCAGCTGATCCCGATCCCACGTTCCTTCGGCATCCAACGGCATGTACTCGATAAACCGCACGATCCGGCCGGTGGCACGGGCAAAGGAGGCAAAATCAAGAATCTCGTCGTCGTTCTGGTTGCGCTGGAGCACAACATTGACCTTCAGCGGGGTCAAGCCGGCCTCCTCGGCTGCGCGCGTCGCATCGAGGACAACGGCCAGATTGCCCCGCCGACGAATGGTGGCGAATCGTTCGGGCCGGAGCGAGTCGCAGCTCACATTGACCCGATGGAGACCGGCCGAGGCCAGCCTTTCAGCCACTTTCGCCAATTCGGTGCCGTTGGTAATCATCGCCAGGTCGTCGAACCCGATTTCGGACAACCGAGCGATGAGCGACGGCAACCCCTTGCGTACCAGCGGCTCGCCACCGGTGATGCGCAGAGCCGTGACACCGAGGGTCCGCGCCACCTGGGCCAACCGCGTGATCTCGTCAAACGTCAACAGCTCCTTCGTCGGAAGAAACGCGAGTCCCTGTTCGGGCATCCAGTACATGCAGCGCAGATTGCAGCGATCGGTCACCGAAATGCGAAGGTCGTTGTGCACCCGGCCGTAGCGATCGACCAGACGTCCGTAGAGGGGCATGGTCTGCATCGTCGTGTAAGCACGGTCCGAAGGTCTTCGATCGGGCCTGACAGATAAGGCGACGGGTACCGGAGCCGTCATGACGCGGCCTGATGGATCGGCCCGGAGCCATCCCTGAGTGAAGGCGCTTTCATCCCAGCGCGTTGAGAGATGATCTCGGCGCAGATGGAAACCGCGGTTTCCTCCGGCGTGCGAGCGCCGATATCGATGCCGATGGGAGACATGACCTGTTGGATCTTCTCGGGGTCCATACCCTCGGCGCGCAGCCGCTGAATGCGACCCTCGTGTGTTGAGCGTGAGCCCATGGCGCCGAGGTACCCGACCTTGGTGTCCAATGCGGCAAGGAGCACCGGAACGTCGAACTTGTGGTCGTGGGTGAGCACGCAGATCGCGTCCAGGGGGCCCAATCGATCGGCCACCTTGGCCAGAAAGCGATGGGGCCAATCCACCACGACCTCGTCGGCTTCGGGGAAGCGAACAGCAGTGGCGAACGCGGGCCGGGCGTCGCACACCGTGACGTGGTAGCCGAGCACCTTGGCGATGCGCACCAGCGCGGCAGTGAAGTCGACTGCACCGAAGATCAGCATGCGGCGCGGAGCCGCAAACACCTCGATGAACGCCGTGATATCCGTGCGTCGTGCTTCACCGTGGGGGCCATAATGACGAGCCACACTACGACCGACGTCGAGGGCCCCTCGTGCATCCCGGATGACGACGCGGTCGAGATCGGCCTCACCCATTGAGCCCATCGGTTCGGCATCCGGACGCACGACGAGCTTGGCGCCGAGACGGGGAAGTACGTCTTCCGAACCCTCATGGGGCACAAGCTCGACCACGGTGACCAGAGCCACTGGTTTCTCTGCTCGCAAGCAGTCTCGGACGAGAGCGAATGGGCCATCCATCAGTCGAGCGGCTCTACGAATATGCGGATGGTTCCCCCACAGGTGAGCCCAACCGAGAAGGCCTCGTCGTCGGAGTAGCCGAATGTGCAGAGCCGAGGTTCGCCGCATGCCAGCACTTCGAGTGCCTCGGCCACGACGGCACCTTCGACGCACCCGCCCGACACTGATCCGGCCACTTCACCGTCATCGTTCACCGCCATGGCCGCCCCCGGCTCACGTGGCCCCGAGCCGATCACCCCGACAACCCGCGCCAAGGCCACGCGGTGCCCGGCACTCTGCCAACGTTCGATGTCGTCGAGGACGTCCTTCAATGCTTCCCCTCTTCTCGCCGGCACCTCGCAGGACAAGGCCCGGTAGCAACACTAATCACGGCACGGCGATCACTTCGATCCCCCTATGCGCTTCCTTGGGTTGGCATTTGCATTGATGGAATGTGCGCAGGCTCACGGCGAGCGTGCGCCAACAGCAGTTGATGACCGGCTTCACCACCGGCCGCCAGTGGGATTCGTCCTTCGTGGTGGGTCAATGTGGCTGCCGTCCGGCGAGTAGTTCAAGAGCATGTCCGAGGACATCGACCACCGCTTCGAGTGACTCCACTGCGCCCTTCGGTGATCCCGGGACATTGAGCACAAGACACTGGCCGATCGTCCCGGCGACGCCGCGGGACAGGCGTCCGAGAGGACTTGCTGCGCGCATGGCTTCGGCCAGGCCAGGAGCCTCGCGCTCGATCACCGAGTGGGTTGCCTCCGGCGTGAGGTCGGTGGGGGAGAAGCCAGTGCCGCCAGTGGTCACCACCAGACCCGCGAACACCCTCGATAACTCGAGGAGTGCTGCAGCCACCGGAGCCACGCCGTCGGGAACGACCCGCCGTTCGACCACATGAAAGCCGTGGTTGGTCAAAGCATCGGCAAGTTCCCCCCCCGAACGATCTTCCCGAGTGCCCAGACTGACCGAGTCCGAGACGGTGAGAACCTTGGCATCGAGGGACACACCGGTGACGTTACCGCGAGGACCAAAGGCTCCACCGCGGGACCGACGAAGATGGCGCGAGGTGCGATAATGCGGTGATGGGCAGTAGGTACGAGGTCATTGACGAGAGCCTGTCCGAGTGGCTGGTGGCGCAGCCGGTCTTCTTCGTCTCCACTGCTCCCCTCGACGCCGACGGCTTGGTGAACTGTTCGCCCAAGGGCAATCGGGACGAGTTCGCCGTCCTGGGTCAACGGAGAGTGGCATACCTCGACCAGACCGGGAGCGGCGTCGAAACCATCGCCCACCTGCAGGAGAATGGCCGGATCGTCATCATATTCTGTGCCTTCGCCGGACCACCGCGGATCGTGCGTCTGCATGGGATGGGTCGAGTGGTCCTCACCGATGACCCGGGCTTCCCCGACCTGGCGGTTCGGTTCCCCGGTGCGGCCGGTGTGGGCGTGCGCTCCATCATCGTCATCGAAGTGAACCGAATCGCCGACTCATGTGGCTACGGCGTCCCCTTCATGTCGTTCGAGGGACACCGTCCGACGATGGACCAGTGGTCGACCCGAAAAGGACCAGAAGCCATCAGGACCTACTGGTCCGAGAAGAACGCCGTCAGTATCGATGGCATCGAGGGCCTCACCCTGAACTAGGCGTCCACCAGAACGGGTCGATTCCATCTGCTGATCCTCGGGTTGCGGCCAAACAGTCCTTGACCCTGGACTCCATTCGCGGCTCGTCAATGACATCGAACCTGGTCAGAAGCATCTACGCATTCCTCGGCATGGGACGAGGTTTCAGTTGCCCGACAAGAGCACGAACGGGCCGGGCTGATGCTTGATCGCAGAATTCACCCATCGGTCAGTTCCCGCCTAAGCTGTGAATCTGTTGGTCGGTGGCCAATTTGATCCCAACCCGGCAGAGTCCTGACCTTCACTGAACAATCGTCGGGCTCCAACCAGAAGGTGCCGCCGATCACTCATGGGGAGGACCATCGATGAGAGCACCACTGCGGCCGGCAAAGGGGAAGGCGATGCCGCCTCCGGTTGCACCTTTGCCGATTCCCCACTCTCCACCGATGAGGGTACCCGAGCTTGAGGCCACCTCGAGGGGAATGGACCGGCGTCGCTTCCTCGGCTACGTGCTGGCGGCACCGACGCTGGTCGTCGCGGCCAGGTTGGCAGTTGACACCAGAGAGCCGCAAGTGGCGGGCGCCGCGGTTCCGTCCCTGCCCGGGCCCTCAGACCTCTTCGACCTCGGCGATCTCCAGGACCTCGCCGCGTCTCCCACCTCGGGGTTGATCTCGATCATGGTGAACAGCGATGGGACAGCGTCTTTCGCCTTGCCGCGCGCCGAAGTCGGACAAGGCATCACAACCTCGGTGGGAATGCTTATCGCCGAGGAGATGGACCTTCCGTTGTCTGACGTCATCGTCACGCTGGCCGACGCTCGCCCCGAGCTGGAGTTCAACCAGTTCACAGGCGGATCGAACACGACAAGATCGACCTACCAACCGGTCCGAATCGCCGCCGCCACGGCGCGGGCCCGGCTGCTGTCGACGGCGGCCGCGCAGTGGGGCGTCCCAGTCTCGTCGCTGACCACGAAGAATGGCGTCATCACGTCCTCGACAGGCAGGACCGCCACCTACGGCTCACTGGCAACTGCCGCCGCAGCCTCCCACCCGAGTTCGGTGAGTATCGAGCTCAAGCCTGCATCCGACTTCACGCTCATCGGCACTTCGCAGAACCGGGTCGATGCACTGGCTTCTGTCACTGGCACCAAGGTCTTCGCCATGG
>PKXA01000087.1 GCA_003133325.1 Acidimicrobiaceae bacterium
CCCACTCCCCCCGCTCCCCCCGCTCCCCCCGCTCCCCCCGCTCCCGCCCGCCATCCGGTGGAACTCGAGGCCCATGGGGATGTGCGCATCGACGACTGGTACTGGTTGGCCGACAGGGAGGACCCGGCGGTCATCGAGCACCTGGTGGCCGAGAACACCTACACCGAGGCGGTCACCGCCGCCACCACCGGCCTACGCGACCAACTGTTCAAAGAGATGGTCGCCCGGATCGAAGAGACCGACCTGTCGGTCCCCGCCCGCAAGGGACCGTGGTTGTACTACAGCCGGACAGTGAAAGGCAGCAACTACGGCATCCACTGCCGCCGGCCCGCAGGCACCGGCGACGAGGCAGAGGGTGACGAGGAGGTCATCCTGGATGAGAACATCCTGGCCGAAGGGCACGACTACTTCGCCCTCGGGAATTTGGCCATCAGCCCCGACCATCGGTGGCTGGCGTACTCCACCGACACCTCGGGCGGGGAGCGCTACACCATGCGCTTCCGCGACCTGGACAACGGCGACGAGTCGACAGAGTCGCTCGTCGACACCTCTTACGGCGTGGCATGGGCCAACGACAACGCCACCGTGTTCTTCGTCCGGGTGGACGAGGCCATGCGCCCGCACCAGCTGTGGCGCCATCAGGTGGGCACCGCTCCGTCCGGGGACGTGCTGGTCTACGAGGAGCCAGACGAGCATTACTACCTGGGCGTAGGCCGGACCAAAGACGACAGGTACATCCTGTGCGCCCTCGATTCGAAAGTGACCTCCGAGGTCCGGGTGCTGTCGGCTGACGATCCCGGTGGCGAGTTCACCATCGTCGAGCCGCGCCGCCAGGGGATCGAGTACAGCGTGGATCACGATCGGGGCGATCCCGACAAGGGGCGCCAGGGGAGATTCCTCATCGTGACCAACGACGGCGCCGAGGACTTCCGATTGATGGCCGCCCCCGACGATGCCCCGGGGCGGGCGTCGTGGACCGAGGTCATCCCGGCCCGGGAGGGTGTCCGGCTCGATGCCGTGGATCCCTTCGCCAACCACCTGGTGGTCTACGAGCGGGAGGACGGCGAAACCCGGATTCGGGTGATCGACGCGGTCACCGGCGTCTCCACCCCGGTCGACCAACCCGAGACGCCGTCAACCGTCTGGGGAGGTGCCAACCCCGAGTACGACTCCACCACCCTCCGGTACGAGTACACCTCCATGGTCACCCCCCGCTCGGTATTCGACCTCGACCTCGAGACGGGGAAGCTGGAACTGCGTAAGCGCCAACCCGTCCTCGGCGACTTCGACCCTGACCGGTACGCCACCGAACGGCGTTGGGCGCGGGCCGAGGATGCCACCCGGGTGCCGATCTCACTGGTCTACCGGACCGACCTGGTGGCAGCCGGGGCCGGGGCCGGGGCACCGTGCCTCCTCTATGGCTATGGCTCCTACGAGGCGTCGATGGACCCCACCTTCTCGTCGTTGCGGCTGAGCCTCCTCGATCGTGGCTTCGTGTTCGCCATTGCCCATGTCCGGGGCGGCGGGGAGATGGGCCGGCGGTGGTACGAGGCCGGGAAATTCCTGTCCAAGCCCAATACCTTCAGCGACTTCGTGGCGTGCGCACACACCCTCATCGACGAGGGTTGGACCTCACCCGACCGTTTGGTGGCACGGGGCGGAAGTGCGGGCGGCCTGTTGATGGGAGCGGTGGCCAACCTGGCACCGGAACTCTTCCGGGCCATCGTGGCGGAAGTTCCGTTCGTGGACTGCCTGACCACCATCTTGGATGACACCCTTCCGCTCACCGTGCTGGAGTGGGAGGAATGGGGCAACCCGGTGGAAGACCCTGAGGTCTACGCGGTCATGAAGGCTTATTCCCCCTATGACAACGTCAGGTCGGTCGACCAGCACGGGGTGCCGGTTCGGTACCCGGACATTTTGGCCACCGGTGGCCTGTCCGACCCACGGGTGGGTTTCTGGGAGCCGGCCAAATGGGTGGCCAAGCTCCGGACGGCCAACCCGGAGAACCGGGTGCTCCTCAAGACCGAGATGGGAGCCGGTCACGGCGGTCCCTCCGGGCGCTATGACGCCTGGAAGGACGAGGCGTTCGTCTACGCCTTCATCCTCGAAACCCTGGGTCTCACGGGCGCAGGCCTGGGTCTCACGGGCGCAGGCCTGGGTCTCACGGAGTAGTCGTCGTGGTGGTGGCGGTCGAAGCCGCGGCAGGCGACGGTTCGAAAGTGGCGGTGAACGGTGCCTGCATCGGGCTGGGCAGAATCACCGGAATGTCCTCGGCGGACATGGCCGCAATGGACCTCCCCAATTCGACATGGATGGCGCCGGTGGCGTGTATCACCTGGCTGGCCCCGGGCTGGAGCGTCCCGGTCCATACCGTGCTCCCCGATGAGACATCGGTGGCATCCACCCAACACGTGCCATCGGCGGTGATGGTCACGTCGTAGGAGGTCGAGCTCACCGAATAGGTGGCCGAGGCCGCGGTGGAGGACGTGGCCACCAGTTGGGTCGGCGGCTTGGTTGTGGTGGTAGGCGTCGGTTTGGTCGGCTTCGGCGAAGTCGTCGGTGTAGTCGAACCATGGTGAACCGGAGTTGGGTGGTGACCGGCAACCGTGGTGATGCTGGCCTTGGTGGTGGCATGATGACTCGAGCGACGGCTTCCGACGAAGGCCAGGGCTCCGAACACCACCAGAACCACAATGACGACGGTGGGCGTCCTCCAATGCCACTGTCGGTGCTCCATCGAATGGATGGCCTGTTTGCGGGCACGGTCGGAGCGGAACTCGGGGGCCACCGGCTTGAAGCCCGGGCGGACAGCCTCGTCGGCCCGGCTGTCCGGTCGGGCACCCTCGAAGCCCAGCTCTCCCTCGGCAGTGAACGGCTCGCCGGGGTCCCGTCCGGGTCCGAACCCCGGCACCGCCTCGGGTACCGGCACCGGGGCCGAAGGCACCGTGTCGGCGGCGTCCCTTCCGGTGATGTGGACCGAAGGTGACCCCGTCCGGGCGGCAGGGTCCTCCCACCCCCCGGCATGGCCCGGGATCGTGTCCGTCGACCGTCCGGTCCGATCGGAAATATGCTCCATGGTTCCCAGAGCCGTCCGATAGTTCCGGACGGAGTGGGCTTCATCCGCGTTGGGTCGCCACGTGACCTTGGCCACGACCGCGCCCACAGCCACCAGTACTACCGCGATTACTGCTATCCACATCGCGTCTATTCAACCCGAATGTGCGCCCCCTGTGGCACCGACCCCGCGGATCGGGGTGTCGAGCCGCTGATTCACCGGGGATTCGGGGAGTCCGGCAGGGTGAAACGACGCCGGGCCATCACCTTCGGGCGACGTAGTGATCGGTGTGGATCGGGGGAGATCGAAGGGAGTTCCTTCAGATGGCAGTGACCGAGGTGAGACCCCCGTCGATGGTCAGGTGGGCTCCGGTGATGAAAGAGGCCTCGTCCGAGAGCAGGAATCGGATGGGACGGGCGATCTCGTCGGGAGTCGAGACCCGCTGCAGTGGGGTCCGCTCCTCGAGCTGCCGGCGAAATCCGGGAATCTCGAATGCGGGAGCGAGCATGGGGGTGGCCACCGCCCCCGGGCACACCGCATTGACCCTGAAGCCCTCCATGGCGAACCGGTGACCGATCGACCGCATCACTCCGAGGACAGCTCCCTTCGACGCACAGTAGGCAGTGAGCATGGCGCTCCCGAAGAGGCCCTCGATCGACGAGATCAGTACGACGGCCGAGCCGGGTCCGGCCACCCGAAACGGCTCGAGCAGTGCTTTGGAAATGATGGCGGCGGCCCGCACATTGGTGTTCAGGGTGGTGTCCCACAAAGCATCGTCGATGAAGTCGACCGGCATCGGGCCCGATACCCCGGCAGCGTGGACGAACCCTCCGAGCGAGCCCAGCGCGGTGGCGGCCTTCGGCACTTCGGCCTCGATGGCGGCGGAATCGGTGACGTCGACAACCGACCACGTCACGATGGCGCCATGGCGTTCTCGACAGAGCGTCGCCGTCTCTTCGGCCCCCTCAGCGTTCACATCCCACACCGCCACCGGTCGGCCCACCTCGGCCAGCGCCAGTGCCGTCTCCCGCCCGATGCCCGATCCTCCCCCGGTGATCAACACGCCGGTCGTGGGCGATCCCAGGCGATCCGCTCGCTTGGTGGAGGATTCCTTTGTGCGCGCGGCACGAGGAGTCCCCCGCTTCCCCCGAGCTGTAGCGGCTGCCTCCACCGGGGGATCAGGTGCGAAGGCGTGATCGGGGCTGCAGGGCCGGATCGAGATCGGCCCGCCGCGGGTTGGCGCGGTCCCGTTCCGACAGCACCGGATCGGTCAGTCCCCAGTCGGCCCCGATGGCGGGATCGTCCCATGCCACACCCAGCTCATCGTCGGCGTTGTAGTACCCGTCGACCAGGTACCAGAGGGTCAGGTCGGTCAATGACGCGAATCCATGGGCCACGCCCGGCGGGATGAACAGGCCGCGGTCGTGGTCCCCGTCGAGGTCGAGGGTGAGGGTGGCACCGTCGGTAGGCGATCCCAGGCGGAGGTCGTGGAGCACCACCCGGGCCGTGCCCCGGAGCACGTACCAATAATCGGCCTGATGGAGGTGGTAGTGCAGGCCGACGATGGCCCCCGCCTGCTTTTCGGACCGATTTCCCTGGGTCATCTCCCGTCCCAGCGGGAACCAGCTCCGACGGTAGGTCTCGACGAAACGACCCCGCTCGTCGCCGTGGCGATCGGGCTCGACCACGATGACGTCAGCGATGACCTTGGACTCTTCGATACTCGGCACTGGCTAGGTCCCATCCTTTTCCGTGGTGGTGTGTGGAGCGGGTTGCTGCGCGGTGAGGGGTGAAGGGTCTGGCGCGGCTTCGACCAGGCTGCCGAATGCGCTGTCGTAGAACAGTAACGGCACGCCGTCGCCCAGGCCGAGATCGAGCACCCTCCCGATGACCAGCTCATGGTCCCCGGCATCATGGATGAGCTCCACTGCGCAGTTCACCCATGCCAGCGATCCTTCGATGACCGGCGCGCCCCCGGTCGCGGCCGGATGCCACGACACCCCGCCGAACTTGTCGCCCCCCGAGACGGCAAACCGGCGACACACGTCCCGCTGGTGGTCGGCGAGCACATTGACGCAGAAGCTGCCGGCCTTGGCGATCCGGGGCCAACTGGTGGATGACTTGGCCGGGGCCAACGCCACCAGGGGAGGATCGAGCGAGAGCGACACGAAGCTCTGACAGGTGAAACCGACCGGTTTCCCCTCCTCCAGAGCGGTCACGATGGTCACTCCGGTGACAAAGCGGCCCAAGGCCTCTTTGAACCGGGCGGTATCGAAGGTCGCGGCGGCAGAAGACTCGGTCATGCTTTCCCCAGGTCGACAGGTATGCGCTCCGAAGCCGCGGTGACATCAGCCAAGTGTTGATGGGTGGCCAATCGTCGGGCGCGGCTCAACATGCGGTCAATGTCCTTGTCGGTATGGGAGGGATCGTGATGGAACAGGGCGAGCCGACGGGCACCGGCTTCGGTCGCCACGTGCACCGCGAAGGCGACGGTCGAGTGGCCCCAGTCGGACATGGTCACGAACTCGTCATCGGTGTACTGCGAATCGTGGATCAACAGGTCGACGCCCTCGCACAGCTCGAGAACCTCTTCGGCCACTGAGCGCCGATCGAGGGGGGCCTGGTGGTCGGGGAGATATGCCAGCGACCGCCCCTCGGCCTCCACCCGGAACCCGAGGGCCATTCCCCGGTGGGGAATGGGTCGCGCCTTCACGTTGATGGCGCCAAAGGTCAGGTCGTCGGAGCCGTCGATGTCGTGGAGTCGGAGCTCACCCCGGAACTCGCCCATGTGGATGGGGAAAAAGGGGGGTTGCACGGCGCCGGAGAGGACGTCGTGGAGGGTTCCTTTCTCTTGGGCCGGACCATACACATCGAGGCTTGATCCGGGTACCCGCAGAGGCGAAAAGAACGGCAGACCCAGAATATGGTCGTAATGCAGGTGGGTGAGGAGTGCTGTCGCCTGCAATGGCACTCCCGAGATCTGGTGCGGCCGGTCCAGGGTTTCGCCCAGGGCTCGCAAGCCCGTCCCCAGATCGAGGATGAGCGGCGGTTCGCCCTCCACCTCCACCAGGACGCACGAGGTGTTCCCCCCGTAGCGGCGATGTTGGTCTGACGAACATGGGCATGAACCCCTGGTGCCGAAATAGGTAACTTTCACCGAGACAGCACGCTACTCGCCGGGCCGTTGGCCGGTTGGCTGCGGCAGGCAGGACGGCAGACAGGGCGGCAGACAGGGGACTACCGTCGAGGACATGGACCAACAGACCATCAGTGCCAACGGCGTCGAGTTCGCCTACCTTGTCGACGGGCCGGCGGACGGGCCGTTGGCCCTCTGCCTCCACGGTTTCCCCGATACCGCCCACTCGTGGCGGCATCTGTTGCCCCGCCTGGCTGATGCCGGTTACCGCGCGGTGGCACCGTTCATGCGGGGCTACGCACCCACCGCGGTACCCGAAGACGGGCGGTTCGACACCGGCACCCTCGCCCTCGATGCCTGTGCACTCCACCAGGCCCTGGGCGGCACGGGGGATGCAGTGATCATCGGCCATGACTGGGGAGCGTTCGCCACTTATGGGGCGGCCGCCTACCAACCCGAGAGGTGGCGCCGGGTGGTGGCCGCGGCAGTCGCCCCCCAGGCCTCCATGGCCGGTGCCTTCTTCACCTTCGATCAGCTGAAGCGCAGCTGGTACGTCTTCTTCTTTCAGACGGCACTGGCCGAGTACGCAGTTGAGCTCGAGGACTACGCCTTCATCGACCGCCTGTGGGGAGACTGGTCGCCCGGATATGACGGCTCCAAAGATGCCGCACTGGTAAAGCAGGCTCTGGGAAAACCTGAGAATCTCACCGCCGCCCTCTCCTACTATCGGTCGATGTTCGCCGGGGCCCCCGACCACGCCGAAGCCGCGGCAGCACAGACCGCATCGGGGACCATCAGCCCTCAACCCACCCTGTACCTCCATGGAGCCGACGACGGCTGCATGGGCATCGACACCATAGGCCCGGTCACCGACTTCCTGGCCCCCGGATCGGAGCAGGTGATCGTCCAGGGTGCCGGTCACTTCCTTCACGTCGAGAAGCCCGACGAGGTCAACGATCACATCATGAGGTTCCTGGCCGGCTGAGTCCCCGAGAGTGTCCCGATCAGGGCAGGTGGAGCCGACCCGACAGCTGTCGGGCGATCATCCCCTCGGCCACCAACCCGGCCACCACCCGGTCGGCCCGGTCGGGCTGATCAGGCCACCCCATGACCTCGGCGACGTCGACGGCAGGCACCGTGCCGTGTCGCAGGGCATCGATCAGTCGTCCCCGGCCCTGACGATCGGAACCGGCAAAAGCGCTCTGAGGCGTCGACACCCCGGCTGATCCCCGCACCGGGTCGGGCATGGCGTACCCGCTGGCCCGCCAACGGCACCGCCTTGAAATCGGGCAGCTCCCGCACACCGGATCGGTCGGCACACACACTGTCGCTCCCAGGTCCAGCAAGGCTTGGTTGAACTCCCATGCCCGCCGTTTCGGAACCATCGAGTCGACCAGAGACTGCGCGCTCCCCCGGGTCAACGATGTCCCGGCCACCGCCCGCGACAGGATCCGCCCGGTGTTGGTGTCAACCACGCCAACGTCCACTTCGAATGCAAAAGCCGATACGGCCCGAGCTGTGTAGGGTCCCACCCCCGGCAACGCCAGTAGGTCGACCAGGTCAGGCGGAACCTGGCCGTGGTGATCGGCCACCATCACCCGGGCTGCACGGTGGAGACTGCGCGCTCGCCGGTTGTAGCCGAGGCCCTTCCATGCCCGCAGGACGTCCCCCAACGAGGCACCGGCACAGGCCGCCGGAGTGGGGAACTGCCAAAGGAAGCGCTGGTAGGCCGGTACCACACGGGACAGTTGGGTCTGTTGGGACATGACCTCACTGACCAGCACCGCCCATGGGTCACGGGTTGAACGCCATGGTAGGTGCGCTCGCCTCGACGAACCGCCGGCATCGGCCTCGGTGGCGGCACCCCAGTCGGCGATGGCTCGCCCCATGGCCCAAACCTGCTCACGGCGACGCAGTGGCGCCCGCCGGGCGTCGGGTCGAGTACCCCGTTGCGCCCCTCGAAGTGGCGTGCCCGATTGATCAGTCCCAGACGTCGTCGTCATAAGGGCGGCGCCGCTGTGGCGCGGCGGCGCGCTTCCAGATCATCACCTTGCGCCGGAAGAAACACACTTCGTCCCCATGCTGATTGAACGCCTTGGTCTCAACTGTCACGATGCCGCGGTCGTCACGCGATTTCGATTCGACCTTGCCGATCACTTTCGTCTCGGCATAGATGGTGTCTCCATGGAAAGTCGGTGACCGGTGGATCAGCGACTCGACCTCGAGATTGGCGATGGCGGCTCCGCTGACGTCCGGAACGCTCATCCCCAGGGCCAGCGAGTAGACCAGGTTGCCCACCACTACGTTCTTGCCCTGCACTGTCTCGTTCTCCGCGAACCACGCATTGGTATGGAGCGGGTGGTGGTTCATGGTGATCATGCAGAACAGGTGGTCGTCGGCCTCGGTGATTGTCTTACCGGGCCAGTGACGGTAGATGTCCCCCGGCTCGAATTCCTCGAAACAGCGGCCGAAAGGCCGGTCATAGATAGTCATGGGAGCCGGATTGTACCGGGCGCCGTTGCACCGGATCGTCCGAACAGCAAGGGGGTCCGGTCAAGGACGTGGCTAGCAGGCACGGTCAGCTCGCGACGGCGGCGGGCCGGGTGGTGAATCCTAAGATCCAGTCTGATTCCGACTCGCCATCGATGGCCATCCGCCAGGTGTAACGGGTCCCGGGAATCAGTGGCAATGGTCCCAGGTTGACGGCCAGGGCCACATCGATGGGAGAGCCCTCGGGGATCCCTGGTGGCCTTCCCACCGTGAACTCGCCCCGCACCTCCACCGGATGATCTCCCTCTGGTGTCTGCACCAGAACCGGACGCCCGTCCGCATCCTCCAAGAACAGCTCCCAGTGATGAGACGTCTCGGCCTCGTGCCAGCCGACATCGATCTTGAGGGCGATAGCGGACGGAACCGGGTCAGGGCCTGTCATGCTCCATCCCCCCCCGAGGATGTACAGCTTTCCGTCGGCAACCTGGGCCGAATCGCACAACATCATGGTTACCTTCACAAGCGTCGAGGCTATCGGTTCCACAGCAGCGCCAGATAGCGTGGGGCCATGGAGATGCGAGGCCTGCGCGATGACGTGTACCGGCGACCACTGGCCACCGCTCTCGATCGGCTCGGCATCGGCCCCGGGTGGACCTGTGTCGATGTAGGTGCCGGTGCCGGTGACGTATCGGTGGCGTTGGCCGAAATCGTGGGTCGAGATGGGCGGGTGTACGCCGTCGACAGCGATCCCGAGGCTCGTGACGAGGTGGCCGAGGCGGCGGCGGCCCACAGCCAGGTTCTCGCCATCACCCAGGCCGGCGAAGACCTGCGCCTTCCCGAGCCGGTCGATCTGGCGTTCTGTCGATTTCTGCTGTTGCACGTGGTCGACCCGGCGGTGGTGCTCGCTCGCATGGCCGCTTCGGTCCGGCCCGGTGGTTGGGTGGTGGCCCAGGAGCCGATCACGTCAGCCGGTCGCATCAACGGTCAACCGTTCTCCATGCCTGATGCACTTCACCCCGACATCGGGGCCCTGCTGCCGGCGTTGGCCCGCCAAGCCGGCCTGGTCATCGTGGACACATGGGCCGAGGCGCCGGCTGGTGCCGGGCCTGGTCCTGTGGCCGACTACCTGACCCTGCTCACCGGGGTGGATCCCGGTGACGACCCGGTGGTACTACCCCCGCTGGTCACCGTGGTTGCCCAGGTTCTGGCCGACTGAGAGGGGCGATCGACCCCGTACCGACTCCTCGCCGGTTGGGACGACGGAGACCCTACGGAACCGGGCACCTACGGATCGGTAACCTTGCGGCGTGCCAACCCAACCCCTGCCTACGCCAGACCTTGATGCCGCGTCCGCCGCGGTCGCCGTCGCCGCCTCGGTCGTCACCTCCGGAATTGCCACCCTGGCGGCCAACGGTGGTCCGGACGTCGCCCAGGTGCTCGCCTACGACCTGGCCCACGCCGCTTCCGCGGTGAGGACGGCTGAGGCCGTGCTCGCCTATGGGGCCCACGGTGACACCGAAGCCCGCATCGCCTGTGCCTTCGCCGCCGACGCCATCGCCGACCTGGCGTCGCGCACCATCGGCCGCGAACCGACCTGGGGGGTGTCGCCCGACTGGCTCACCCCGGCGGCTGGGTTTGTGACCACCTTCCGGGACCCGGCGTTTCTGGCCTCGCTGGCCCGGGAGCAGGGCGACCGTCACCTCGATGCCGACTTCGAATTGGTCCGGGACACCTTTCACCGCTTCGCCGAGGAGCAGATCCGTCCCCGGGCGGAGCACATCCACCGCACCAATACCGATATCCCCGAGGAGATCATCTCCGGCATGGCCGAGATGGGCGGGTTCGGCATGTCGGTTCCGGAGGAGTACGGCGGGTTCGCCACCGGTGGCGAAAGTGACTACATGGGCATGGTCGTCGCCACCGAAGAGCTCTCGTGGGGCTCGCTCGGCGCCGGCGGTTCGCTGATCACCCGTCCGGAGATCCTCACCCGCGCGCTCGTCTACGGGGGAACCGAGGAGCAGAAGCAACGCTGGCTCCCTCGACTGGCCACGGCAGAGGTCATGGGAGCGGTGGCCGTCACCGAGCCCGACTTCGGGTCGGACGTGGCTGGTGTGGTGACGGCCGCCACCCGCACCGAAGGTGGCTGGCTGATCAACGGCGTGAAAACCTGGTGCACATTCGCAGCCCGAGCCGACGTGTTGATGTTGCTGGCCCGCACCGATCCCGATAAGTCCAAGGCCCATCGGGGTCTGTCCTTGTTTCTGGTGGAGAAGCCACAGGCCGAAGGACACGGCTTCGTCTTCACCCAAAGCCCGGGTACCGACGGTCGACCTCCGGACTCGTCAGGCCGCATGGAGGGTCGGGCCATCGACACCCTCGGTTACCGGGGTATGCACTCCTATGAAGTCGCCTTCGAGAGTTGGTTCGTGCCCGACGCCAATCAGGTCGGCGGGGAAGATGGGCTGGGCAAGGGCTTCTACCTCCAGATGCAAGGGTTCGAGAATGGCCGGTTGCAGACGGCGGCGAGGGCGCTCGGTGTGATGCAGGCCGCCTACGAGGCGGCATTGGACTACGCCGAGAATCGTCGGGTCTTCGGTGCGCCCATCGTCGACTACCAACTGACCCAGGTGAAGTTGGCTCGCATGGCCATCCTGATCCAGTCGGCCCGGCAGTTCTCCTACGAAGTGGCCCGGCTGATGTCCAAGGGTGAGGGTGCCCTCGAAGCCTCGATGATCAAGGCCTATGTCTGCCGGGCAGCCGAGTGGGTCACCCGCGAAGCACTGCAGATCCATGGAGGCATGGGGTACGCGGAGGAGTTCCCGGTGAGCCGCTACTTCGTCGACGCCCGGGTGCTGTCCATCTTCGAAGGGGCCGACGAGACCCTGGCGTTGAAGGTCATTGCCCGCGGCCTACTGGCCCGGGCCAAAGCCTGACGGCGGTGGCACCACTTCCTTCCCATCAGACAGGAGATCCCATGAGTAGCGACTATCCCTACGCGGGAAGGTTCGATGTGAATCGCGTTCTTCCCGAAACCGGTCGTCCCCGGGACGAGGTGCTGGCTGAACTAGCCACCATGGCCAAGGAAGAAGATGCCTTCTGGGAGACCGGGAAGTGCTCCGGCACCATGTACTGCGGGGACCACGACCACTACGCGTTCCTCACCGAAGCCTTCGGCCTGTACGCCCACGTCAACGCCCTGCAGCGCGACATGTGCCCGAGCTCGACCCGTTTCGAGGGCGAGATCATCGCCATGGCCCTCGATCTCCTCCACGCCGGGGCGGTCACTGATGGTGAACCGGTGGGCATGCTGACCAGCGGGGGCACCGGCAGCATCTGTCACGCCGTGCTGGCCTATCGGGAGCACGCGTTGCAACAGCGCGGGGTGACCCGCCCCAACGTGATAAAGCCCGAGACCGCTCATCCGGCGTTCGACAAGGCCTGCCACCTCTTCGGTGTCGAACTGCGTCATGCCTCCATCGACCCGGCCACCACCATGGTCGACCTTGCCGCGGTCGAGGCCCTCATCGATGACCAGACCATTGCCATCATCGGGTCTGCCTGCAACTACGGCTACGGCACCGTCGATCCGATCACCGAGCTCGGCCGGTTGGCGATCGAAAAGGGAATAGGTCTCCACGTCGATGGATGCCTGGGGGGATTCATCCTCCCGTTCGGCCAGGAGCTCGGCTACGACATCCCGCCCTTCGACTTTCGGGTACCGGGGGTGACGAGCATCTCGGCCGACACCCATAAGTATGGATACGCCCTCAAGGGCACGTCGACCCTCCTGTTCCGGGACAAGGCAATCCGCAACTCGCAATACTTCTTCCTGACGGATTGGAGCGGCGGCAAGTACACCTCGCCCGGCATGGATGGCTCCCGTTCCGCCGGTCTCCTGGCGGCCACCTGGGCGTCGATGGTGCTTCTGGGGCGGGAGGGGTACCGGGGCTATGCCAAAGCCATCTTCGAGACGGCGGAGCGTATGCAGCAAGCTGTCCGCTCGCACCCGGAACTGCGCATCCTCGGCAAGCCCACCTTCCTGTTCAGCTTCACCTCCGACGAGTTCGACATCTATCACGTCAATGACTTCATGCGGGGTCGAGGGTGGCGCTTCAACGGGCAGCAGTACCCGAACGCCATTCACATGGCCGTCACCCGTCCCCAGACCCAGAGCGGAGTCACCCAGGCCTTCGAAACCGATCTCGCCGAAGCCGTCGTCTTTGCCCAGCAGCATGCAGGCGAGACCCCGATGTCGGGCGCCATCTACGGCGGTGTGGCCGGTGGGATGACCGACGAGGCGGACGAATTCATCAAGTCGGTGATGGCGGGCATGCTCGATACCCAACAAGCCGTCCCCGGGACATGAGCTGCGCCGACAACTACGAAAGTCCACTGCTGTCGTTGGTGAGCGGCGATGGCCACGGCGACAGGGCGCGTTTCGCCATCACCCCGACCGGGATCGACTCGGAGCTACCCGACATCGCCGGCCTGCTGGCGGGGGCATCCGAGGTCGACATCACTCCACCACCGGGCATGCCCAAGGCGGGCTTCTCCAAGAATGCCCACGACGGCAACGGGTTCCGGAATCGACTTCGGGCCCGGGTCCTCCACCTTCGGGCAGGCCGCACCTCGTTGGCGGTCGTCCAACTGGACCTACTCAGCGGCTCGGCCCTCCTCCAGCACCTGGTGGCCCGGGCCGTGGCCGAGTCCACCGACGTGCGCCTGCCCGGTCTCTTCATCGGCGCCACCCATACCCACGCCGGACCCGGACAGTTCGACGCCTCCCAATTCTACAATCGGTTCGCCTCCAACCGACCCGGCTTCGACCCGGCCTGGACCCAGTTCCTGGCTGACCGAATCGCCGGAGCTGTCATCGAAGCCGTCAACACCCGGGCCCCGGCCAAAGTCGCGGTTGGTCGAACCGAGGTATGGGGACTCACCCGCAATCGGTCGCTCGACCCCCACAACCGGAACGAGACGGTGACGGACAAACGGTCCGATCCACAGAGGAAGTTCGCTGCCGTCAACCCATGGCTCCATCTGGTGCGAGTCGACGCCCGGGCCGATGACGGCGGATATCAACCATTGGCCGCCATGACGGTGTTCTCCGTGCACGGAACCGGTATCAGCCACCATTGTCACGAGTACCACGCCGACCTGTGGGCCTATCTCAACGACGAGCTGACCCAACGCGTGGAGCGAACCACCGGATGTCGTCCGGTGATCGGGGCCATGGAAGGAACCCATGCCGACTGTGCGCCGGCCATCCGCTTCGGCCGTGCCGGATTCATCGAAGCCGAACGGGTCGGACGGAGTATCGGGGCCGAAGCCGCATCGCTCTACCACCGGATGGAAGGAGAACTGACCGATCGGGTCGAGCTGGCGGCGGGGATACGCGAGCTCGACCTCGACGATGGTGGGGATGTCATCGGAAGCCACCGCCTGGCTTCGCCCTTGCTTGGTGCTTCCCAAGTGGCCGGGGCAAAGGAGAACACCACCCCCGCGCTGCACCTGATTCCCCCGTTTCGCGCCGGCTACCCCAAACCGTTCTCGAAGCGCCTCCCGCACGGGGCCAAGTGGGTACTCGGGTCGCGCCGATTGCAGCCCCTCATCCTGCCCACCGAAGACTTCCCCCGGGTATTGACCATTCAGGTGCTGCGCATCGGCGGCACCGCCATCGTCGGCGCACCATTCGAGATCACGGTGGAGGCCGGGCGCCGCATCGCCGAAGCCGTGGACCGAACAGGCATCGGCATCGGGGCTGGCACGGGCAGCGGCCACACCATCGTCTCGTCAGTGGCCAATGGGTACTGCGGATACTGCACCACGGCGGAGGAATACAGCCTCCAGTACTACGAGGGAGGCCACAATCTCCATGGTCCCACCACCCAGTCCTGGCTCGCTGCCCAGGCGGCCCGGCTGGCCCACGAAGTGGCTGCCATCGACAGTGGCTACGTCACCGACGTGCTCCCGGAGCGCACGTTCTCCCTGGCGATTCACCGCTACCTCCCACCCGCCGGTGTCGACACTGTGGCACCGAGGCGGGCGCAAGGGGCGGCCGAGTACCACGACGGAGTCGGAGAGGATCCGGGGCGGTGGGAGCTTCGCTTCCACGACGCCACACCCGGCGATCTGCGCTGGCACCATCCCCTGGTGCGGGTGGAACGCCAGGACACACGGCTGGGCTGGGTGACCGCCGCTGATGACCAGGGCGTCGACCTCGGGGTCATTCACCAGGGCAACGACAAGACCGGCGATGGCCACACCTACGCGGCTCGCTGGTACAACCCGTGGTTGGGCGCCGGGCGACGCCACCGATTCGTGCTGCCGACCAACGGGGGTCGTCCCGAGTTTGCCTCTGAACCGTTCGACTGAGGGCCACGACTATCCGTTCTGCCCACCAGTTATCGAGCTGATGCAATCCCCAGCGTGCCCCTGGCTTCGCGGACACGACGAACCGTCGTGAAGACAGTCATGCTGAGAGGGTGCGGCAACGGTCTGGAGAGCACGTCTTGAGCAGTACGGGACTGTCGATTGGGCAGGTGCCTTCTCCTCCGACCTCCTCCGAGACCACTGGTGTGAACTCAGATCGCCTCGACGACCACGTTGGGAAACGCCGCGGCCAGTCGACCGATATCGGTGGGATCGCCCGTGAGAACAATGCCGCCCCCGGCCTCGACGGCGGTGGCCACCACGTGGGCGTCAGCCATCAACTCCGATCCGGCGCCAGCCGCGGCCAGCACGCCACCGACATACCGGGCGAACGACCGGTCGGTATCACGCACGTCGATGGCGCAACTCTCCCTCGACAAGCACGAATCGACTCTGGCATTTCGACCCGGGCCCCGGTAAAGCTCGGCCAATACGACAGCGGGCACCAACACAGGCCGTCTCAGGGCCGCGGCGGCATCGAATGCTCGTCGGACCGATCGCATCCGAATTGAATCAGGCCCCGCCAGCGCGTTGAATGCTTCGGCATCCAACACTATCGGTTTCACTTTCTGACACCCATCTAGTCGAGGGACTCGAACAGTTTGGTCAGGCGGGCAATCTCAGTCAGATCCTCGGGTGTGTCGAGCGGGCCATACTCGCGATCCATGCGATCGAGCATGGCCCGGAGCGCCCTCTGCTGTTGCATGAGGTGGACATGTTGGCGAACCGCTTCATTGACCACCGACGACAACGTCCCCTCGTCCTCTTCGAGGGCGGCGACCAGGTCTTCGTCGAGCGTGAGCGAGACTTTGCGCTTGGTTGCCATCGGGCGCTTGGTTGCCACGGGTCCCATCTCCCTATCCTACCATAGAGCGATGCTAGTAGGATAGGGAGAATTCAAACCCTCCCCCGCTCAGCCGCTCAGCCGTTCGAACGGGCACGACCGGCGCGTTCACCTCGCGCCACGAACTTGGTCGCCATTTTGCAGGAGGCCTCGTCGATCATCTCGTCGCCGAACATCACCGCTCCGGTCCGGTCGTCCTCGGTGGCTTTCCGGTACGCATCCAGAATGTCCCAGGCCTTGTCGAACTGCTCCTGGGTGGGCGAGTAGACCTCGTTCAACACCCCGACCTGGTCGGGAGTCAACGCCCACTTGCCGTCGTAACCCAGGACCCGGGTCCGTTGTGAAAACTCACGCAACGAATCGAGCTCCCGGATCTTCAGGAAGGGCCCGTCGATGACCTGTAGCCCATTGGCCCGCCCCGCCATCAGAATCTTCGAGAACACATAGTTGAAGTGGTCGCCCGGGTATTCGGGGATAGCCACCCCACCGGTCAACACCGGCATCTCCATCGAGGCGGCAAAGTCGGCTGGGCCGAAGATGATGGCCTCGAGCCGTGGGGACGCCGCACAGATCTCCTCCACGTTGATCAGGCCCCTGGTCGTCTCGATCTGAGCCTCGATGCCGATGTGGCCCACCGGCAGCCCGCTCTTCTTCTCCACCTGAGTGAGAAGAAGGTCGAGAGCGACCACCTCGGCAGCCGTCTGCACCTTGGGGAGCATGACTTCATCGAGACGTTCTCCGGCGTTGCCCACCACTTCGATCACATCGCCATAGGTCCACTCGGTGTCCCAGGCGTTGATCCTCACGCATAACACGCGATCGTCCCAGGGCAGGTTCTTGATGGCGTCGGCCACCTTGGCCCTGGCGTTCTCCTTCTCCAACGGAGCCACCGAGTCCTCGAGGTCGAGGAAGCTCATGTCAGCCGGCACGGTGGGCGCCTTGGACAGGAACTTCTCATTCGACCCGGGCGAGGACATGCACGAGCGACGGGGCAGATTGCGGGAGCGTTCAGACATGTCCAGATCGTACGGCCATCGCCGAAGACATCCAAACCGGGAGCCGTTCAGCCGATGAATACTGAACTTCGGCATGGCGCCCAGACCACCAGACCACCGGCCGCCAGGCTTTGCCCTGGCCACCGAGGCGAGCCATCTACCGTGTCGACATGAGCAATGCCAATCGTCTTGGCGAGGCGGCCCGCCGACTCGCCGCCGCCCTCGAACCGGTGACGGGTCAGGTGTACTTTGCCGCCGAATGCCACCGGGAGTACGAGAAACTCGGTTTCTCACCGAGCCCGTTCACGCTCGACACCGGGGTACAACTTCCCGACGGACCGGCCTACTTCACCAGCCGTGGGTCGTGTATGGGCCAGGTGCCCGGCGAGGTGGTGGCTGCAGCTTTCGCCGTGTTCAATCCCGAAGCTGTCATCCCGGCTGTTCAACTCGGGTGGACCCACTGCGACGCGCCCACCATCGCGTCGGCCCGTACCCGGGGCGCCACCGCCCAACTCACCCGGATCCTGGGTGACCACCCGGACCGGCTCGATCGGGCCACCGGTCTTCTTCAGCAAGCTGGCGCACCCCTGAGACCAGAGGGTCGTCCTCTCTATGCCGGGCTACTCAGCCTCGGCCTCCCCGGCGATCCGATGGGGGACATGTGGAGATCGGGCGACATCCTGCGCGAGTTCAGAGGTGACGCCCACACCGCATCGTGGATATCGGCCGGATTCGATGCCACGGAGATCGGTCTTCTCACCGAGCTCTACTGGGGTATCCCACCCCGTAGTTACATACGGACCCGAGCCTGGTCGGACGACCAGCTCGGAGCGGCGGAAGAACGTCTGCGTTCCCGCGGACTTGTCGACGACAGCGGTCTGACCGACCGTGGTCGGGAGCAGCGGGAGGCGGTCGAGATCGCCACCGACCGCCAGTGCGGTCCGGTCGTGGCGGCCCTCGGGGACGATCTTCCCGAGCTCATCGCCATATTGGAACCGTGGGGGGTGGCGATCCGGGCCACCGGTGGCTATCTCCCCTCAGGACCGCACGATCTTGCTCCGAGGTGAGCCCGGTCGTCGGAGAGGCTCCCCGCAATGGCTCTGACCCGGCCTGATGCACCAAACATGACGTCGACGTAAACTTCTTCAATGCCGATTCGAGAGATACGAACGACCGGCGAAGAGGACGGCGAAGCACGAGAGTTTCGGGATCAGGCAAGCGACGGTGGAGACGGTGGCCCCGGCCGGCCCCGCCACCCCGGTCGCCGCCATCGACCCTCCGCCCATCCTGACCGCTACAAGTGGATAGCCCTTTCCAACACCACCATGGGCGTATTGATGGCCACCATCAATATCTCCATTGTCCTCATCGCCCTTCCCGACATCTTCCGGGGGATCCGCCTCGATCCGCTCGCCCCCGGCAATACCGGCTACCTGCTGTGGATGCTCATGGCCTTCATGGTGGTCACCGCAGTTCTGGTGGTCAGCTTCGGACGCATCGGCGACATGTACGGCCGGGTGAAAATGTACAACCTGGGCTTTGCCGTCTTCACCTTCTTCTCCATTCTGCTGGCGGTCAGTTGGATGCACGGACCCGCCGGCGCCCTTTACCTCATCGCCATGCGGGTCTTCCAAGGTGTCGGCGCCGCCCTGTTGATGGCCAACTCCAGTGCCATTCTCACCGATGCCTTCCCTACCACCCAGCGTGGCTTGGCCCTCGGCATCAACATGGTGGCCGCCATCGCCGGGTCCTTCATCGGGCTGATCCTGGGTGGGGTCCTCGGACCTCTCGATTGGCGTCTGGTCTTTCTGGTGTCGGTCCCGGTGGGGATCTTCGGCACTGTGTGGGCGTACGTGATGCTCGAGGACCGCAGTGAACTCCACCCGGCCCGTATCGACTGGTGGGGAAACATCACCTTCGCGGTGGGCCTCGTTGCGGTGCTGGCGGGCATCACCTACGGCATCGAGCCCTACGGCCACCACGAGATGGGCTGGACGAATCCCGAAGTATTGGTAGGCCTCATCGGCGGAGTCGTGATGCTGCTGGTATTTTGCATCATCGAGACCCGGGTAGAGGACCCGATGTTCCGGATCCCGCTGTTTCGGATTCGCGCTTTCTCGATGGGCAACGTGGCCAGCCTGCTCGCCGCCTTGGGGCGCGGCGGCATGATGTTCATTCTCATCATCTGGCTCCAGGGAATCTGGCTTCCCGAGCACGGTTACAGCTTCAGCCGCACCCCGCTGTGGGCCGGCATCTACCTGGTGCCGCTGACCGTCGGCTTCCTCGTCGCCGGACCGATTTCGGGGATTCTCTCCGACAAGTACGGTGCCCGCCCGTTCGCCACCGGAGGGATGCTGTTGGCCGGGCTCAGTTTCTGGCTCCTCGAGCTACTCCCCGTCAACTTCTCCTACCCGGCCTTCGCCGGCATCATCTTGTTGAACGGGTTGGCCATGGGCATCTTCGCCTCGCCGAACCGGGCCGGCATCATGAACTCCCTACCGCCCGATCAGCGGGGCGCCGGCGCCGGGATGGCCAACACCTTCCAGAACTCGGCCCAGGTGCTCTCCATCGGCGTCTTCTTCACGCTCGTCATCCTGGGTCTGGCCTCGGAACTCCCGGTGAGCCTCTACCACGGACTCGTCATCCACGGCGTGCCGGCCACCGCCGCCACCCGGGTCTCCCATCTGCCTCCGGTAGGGAGCCTGTTCGCCGCCTTCTTGGGAGTCAGCCCCCTCCAGGCGTTGCTCGGACCCTCCACTTTGGCGCAGATGCCCCACGCCACTGCCGCCTACCTGACTGGTCGCAGCTTCTTCCCCGGGTTGATCGCCGCCCCGTTCAAGAAGGGCCTCGATCTGGCCTTCGACTTCGCCATCGTCTCGTGTCTGCTGGCCGCCGGGGCCTCGTGGTTGCGCGGTGGGAAGTACATCCATGGTGAAGGAGAAGACGCCGCTGAGACTGAGGTTTTCGATGAGCCGGACTTCGAGGTGGCACAGGCCGAAGCTGCTGCCCTGTAATCAGAGGGGCCGCCGGCAGGCACCCACTCACCCTGCGGACAGGGGCACATCCACCGATGAGCACCGGGGACCCGGAGCTCATCGGGAGCAACTCTGGATCAGCCGGGTGGCGGATCAGCCGGGTGGTGGATCAGTCGGGTCGGCGCCGGGTCGGCCTGCAGGTCGGCCGGGGTCAGCTGCTCGGACAACAGCCGATCGAATCGGGTCGGATCCCCGCCCACAAACGAGCGGCAAAGTGGCAAACCTTCCACATAACAGGTGAGGTAGGCCCGCCACGTCGGGTGGGTGAGGAACTCGACAGCCTTGGACGCCCGGTCGGTCGACAGCAGACCCCACCGGGCAACTTCGCCGATGACCGTGTCGGCATCGGCCCCGTCTTCGTGGAGCCGGAAGGCGGCGTTCTGCCGCACCGCCCCGAGGGCCTCACCGGCTTCGGACACCGCCGCCACCGACTCGGGGTCGTAACGGATGCCCAGAGGACGCAGATGTTCGGCCACCACTGATTCGGGTCGACGGCCGACGATCACCTCCAGGCCGAGATCGGCCAGTCCCTCCGCCAACAGGCACTGTGGCGTGCCGACCAGAAAGATCGACTCCTCCCACCAGTTCCGGTGGCGCACCAGCCCCACCTCTTTACGGGTGTGCTCGGTGTGGTGGCCCGGATACGACTCGTGCGCCACCAGATGGGCCAGGCTGGTTGACAGCACCGGGAGGTCGGTGTTCACCGCCACCCGGCTCTGCAGGTCGCCCAGGTAGTAGTTGAACCCTGACCACGGCTGGCCCGACACCAGCTCGAACTCGACATGCTCCCCCTCGGGCAGCCCGAACAGTGCCCGGGTCCGATCCCGGAAGTCTTCGGCCAACGAATCGATGGCGCTCCGCAGGGTGTCGGGCGGAACGGCGTGAGACTCCCTCCAGGTGACCAGGCGCTCGGCCAATGGGCCCCCGCCCGGCAACACCTCGTCGAGTCGGCGGTGGGCGTCGGCGAAGGTACTCTCGTCGACCCGGCTGGGCCGGATCCCGTAACAGAGCTCCACCTCATCGGCATAGCCAATGGGCTCGTTGTCGAGCTTGCGCGCCGTGGTCAACAAGCCGATCACCTGGGCCCGCAGCCAACGCCGTCGTCCCGGAGCTGCTCCATCGGATCCATCGAGTCCTTCGGATCCATCGAGGCCTTCCCCGGCGTCGATGTCACCAAGAAGCTTCCGGGCTTCGGCCACCAGCTGATTCGGAGGGTGCACCGGCTCCACGGCCACAGCATCGGCTCGTCCGGGAGGACCGTAGTAGGCATCCACCAGTCCGTCGATGTGCCGACCCAATCGGAGGCCGAGCGTCACGTACCGATCGACCAACCCCGGCTCACCGCGCTCTGTCACCGCGGTTCAGCCCAGTTGCTCACGAAAGAACGCGACGGAGCGGTCCCAGAGAAGACCGGCGCTTTCGGGATGGTACGCCTCGGGACGGTCCTCATTGAAGAACGCGTGACCGGCTCCCTCGTAGATATGGAACTCGACCTGTTTGCCCAGATCTCGCAACTGCGCCTCGAGCTGGCGGGCGCTTTCGGGAGTGAAGTAGTCGTCCTCGGCGGCGGCGTGGCCCAGCACCGCAGCTGTCAACTTCGAGTAGTCGGGCTGAGCATCGGGCCACGGAATGAGCCCATACGCCGGAACCACCGCCTTCACCGCATCGGGGCGCTGGGTGGCCAGAACCAGGGCCAGTCCTCCACCCATGCAGAACCCGATGACCCCGACCTCGGAGCGACCGGTGCGGCGGACCAGCTCGTCGACCGCACCGCTCAGATCTCGTGCCGCCGAGTCCATCTTGAGCGCCATCATCTCTTTGCCGGCTTCATCCGGCTCGGTGAGAGGGACCGTCGTCCCATGGTAGAGGTCGGGGGCGAACGCAGTGAACCCGACCTCGGCGAACCGGTCACAGGTCCGTTTGATCTGGTCGACCAGACCCCACCACTCTTGAAGGACGACGATCCCTGGTCCGGACTCGGCCCCCCCGGATGGAACCGCCAGATAGCCCTCAACGGTTCCCCCATTGCATGCGAATTCGATGATCTCACCCATGCCGATGACCCTACCCGCCTCCTTGATAGGGTGGCTGTCGCGCTCGCCGGGGTTGGCGGGCCGACCGGTATCGGTCATCGGAATCGGTGACCGGAGGGGGCAATCGGAAGGGTGGGAATGTGAGCGGGGTGTGATCGGAGTGTGACCGGAATCTGGCGAAATGGCGCGATCTGTCCCGGGAGGGAATTTCTATTATTGCAGGTCAGGGGCATCTTTGGAGGGGGTGCCCTTGTGCCGGGGGCTTAGATCGACTAAACACTATGACGATATGACTCACGCCGAGCAGTACTCGACGTCCGAGCCAGGTGCCCCTCGCAAAGCACGCACGAGATCCCGTAGTCGGGTCGGTGCGCTACTCGCACTGGCCGCTACTACCGGAATCACGTCTCTGGTAGTGGTGCCCACGCGCCCAGCTTCGGCCGACCAAATCTCCGATGCCAAGGCCCAAGCCTCGGCGCTGACCGCCAAGATCGCGGCAGAGCAGCAGCAGATCGCGGCGTTGACTTCACGGTACGACGCTGCCAGTTACAAGATCTCTCAGCTCGACAGCCAGATCGCTCAGAGCCAGGCTGAGGTGGCCAAGGATCAGGCCGAGGTGAACAAGGATCAGGGGCAGCTTCGAAACCAGGCAGTGGCCGACTACATGAGTAACGGCACCAGCAATCAGCTCACTCAGATGTTCACGGGCGACAACAACGCTACCGGCATCCACAACGAATACTCCGCCATCGCTTCGGGCAACGTGACCAACACCGTGGATCAGCTGCACACCGCCCAAACCCAGCTGCGTACCCAACAGGACGCCCTGCAGCAGCAACAGTCACAGGCCACGTCGACCGCCAACGCGGCAGCAGCATCGAAGAATCAGGCCTCGTCACTGGCCTCACAGGATTCATCGGCACTGAACGGCGTCAATGCCAACATTCAGTCATTGGTCAAGCAACAGCAGGCCGCCGCTCAGGCCGCCGCCCAAGCTGCCGCCCAAGCCAAGCTGGCTTCTGCTCAGGCCGCCCAAGTCGCCGCACAGGCAGCCGCCCGGTCCGTTTCGTCGGTTGGTGGTTCGAACGGTGGTGGCGGTCCGGGTGGCAGTGGTGGCGGCGGTGGCGGTGGCGGTGGCGTTAACGTTTCCATCAGCCCAGCTCCTCCCACCTCCAGCGGTGCGGCAGGTGCCGTGCAGGCCGCCCAGGGTGAGATAGGTGTCCCTTACACGTGGGGCGGCACTAGTCCTCAGAGCGGCTTCGACTGCTCAGGTCTGGTGATGTGGGCCTACGCCCAGGTCGGCATCAGCCTTCCCCACTATTCGGGGGCACAGTACGACGACACCACCCACATTGCGCTGGCCGATATCGCCCCGGGTGACCTGTTGTTCTACGGTCCCGGCGGGGATGAGCACGTGGCCATGTATATCGGCGGGGGCGAGATGGTCGAAGCGCCATACACCGGTGCAGACGTGCATGACACCCCGATGCGCACCGGTGATGGATTCGTCGGTGTCGGGCGAGTCGGCTGACGATTCCGTAGGTCATGTGTGTCTCGGCACCAGGCCGGGGCAGATTGCGTCAATGGTGATGTGCTTCTCCGCCAACTGGGGAGCGAACACTCTGACCAAAGCAGCAGGGTGAGCCTGGTCCGAGCCCTCGCTCCGCCTTCAGGCGGGCTATCGGGCGGCGTCCCCGGCCCATGCTCGGGAGACCCCATCTGGGTTCGTGAACTCACCGTACCGGGCACCTGGGGCATACTGGCGGGGCCTAACCAGGGCACGTCCGGCAGTGGCTCGCCCCATGCCTCTCACAGTCCCCGCTGCCGAAGCAACCAATCATGAGACCAATCCCCGTCGCCTTCCACGTCTGGTTCATCGAGGTCCATACCTATGGAATCGGGCTGGCCATCACCTTCTGGTTCGGGCTCCGCTATACCGAACGCCGATTGCGTAACGCCGGCTACGAGTGGCAGTGGGTGACCGGGATGTTCCTGTGGGTCATCGTCGCCGCCATCGTCGGCGCCCGAATCATGAGCGTTGCCCCCAACTGGTCGCAGTACTCGGCCCACCCCCTCCAGGTATTTGCCATATGGCAGGGCGGGCTGTCATCGTTCGGCGGTTTGATCCTGGCGGTGCCGGTGGGCATCGTCAGCTCCCGGCGACGTTGCCCTTCCCTGCCAACCATCCGTTTCCTCGATCTCATGGCACCGGTGTTGATGGCATCATGGGGTATTGGTCGGCTACTCGGACCGCAACTCATGGTCAACGGTGGCGGTCACCCGACTACCCAGTGGTTCGGCATGTACTACGCCGGGGAAGTCGGCAAGCGCCTACCGGTACCGATCTTCCAGTCGGCCATGGACCTGAGCATCTTCGCCACCTTGCTGCTGATCGAAAGGTGGCTGCGCAGGCAGTCACCCGCCGTCCCACCTCTCCTCGAGGGCGACGGTGCGGACGACGGTGCGGACAGCGCTCGTACGCTCCATGCCCTCCTTCCACCGGCGGGAATCATCATTGGTGCCGGGATGATGCTGTGGGGTATCGAGCGTTTCCTCGATGAGCGATTGTGGCTCACCGACCCCAGCCACGTCGCGTTCATACTGGTGCAGCTGGCCGGTGTCGCACTGACGATTGCCGGTGCGGTGGTCTTGGTCACCAAGTATCCGGCCTACAAGAAGTGGCGGACCGATGGGCCCGTCGAGGGTGGCCCTTTTCTCGGTGATCCGAAGCCCATGACGACGCCTCACCCGGCCACGCCCACAACCGCACCAACAACGACCCCCTCGACGGCGCTGACGTCGGGCGACTCTGGCTGATTACCGGGCAATCACCTGCCCCAGGACTTGTCCCTCGCCAACAACTCCAACGGTGGGAGCATCGACAGCGGCGGGGGCGTCAAGGGACTCACCGACATGGGTTGTCGCCTTCCGGCGCACCAAGGCGAGCCCGGCGATGCCGAATGCACCTGTAACACCCAACCCAACCATCGGGGACAGCAGCCAGGCCACCGCTACCGCCACCGCCAGTTCGGTGGCCACAGTGACACGGCCCACCCTCGGGCCGAGGGTGTAGAACCTGAGGTGGAATTGTCGCAAGGCATCGGGGGTGGTGATGTGCCGCCCGAGTAGGACGGACATGCCCCGTACCAGGCCGAATATCGACCCAAGGGCAACCGCCCATACCGGGTTTCCGGTAAGAGCAGCCAGTACGATCATCAGGTACACCGTCGCTGTGGTGATGTAGGTCGCTAATCCGGTGCCGATCTGCCACCCGAATCCGGCGGCGTAGACCCAGGGCCGGAAATGGTCGAGCCATCGCTCATTGACCTGGCGGTGGTGGACAGGAAGATGAAATCCACCAAGGCCGGTGTCGGACCCCACCGCCACCGCCGAGGCTGCCAGGGCAATGACGCCGACAACGGTGGGCGAGAGAGCCAGTGCATGCACTCCGGCAGCCAGGGCCGCCATGCAGAGTCCCAACACGACGCCACCGGCGGTGCCGCCGGTCACGAACCATAGTGCGGACGTCCGGAAGCGGTTTCCGCGCCCCTTCTCGCCCAGAGGTGTCACGCAGGCCAGCATCGACAGCCCACACGGCGACCAGGTGGACCGGACGGCGGACACCACGGCGACAAGGGCGGCACCAGGAATAATCCAGGCAGTCATCGAATTCGCCTTCTCTCTGATCCTGCGATTCCGAGGATCACCGGTTAGGCCGGAGACCCTAGGAACGGTGCGTCGAAGGAGAAGATGCCGCCATCTTGGGCAACCAACCAATACCCCGATCGTGGGCTGTAAGGTGCCATGCCCACGATCGGCTTGGCCAATGGCCGACCGCCCATGGAGC
>PKXA01000046.1 GCA_003133325.1 Acidimicrobiaceae bacterium
TGCCTCTGACGGGGGGATCTTCAGCTTCGGCGATGCCCAGTTCTTCGGCTCGGGGGGTGGTACACGGCTCGCGGCGCCGGCCGTAGGGATGGCGGCCGCACCCAATGGGGCCGGATACTGGCTGGTGTTCGGGCCACTGCGGCCGCTGTCCGGGAAGATCGTCGGGATCGACCCTGGCCACAACGGGCTGAACTACTCCGCTCCCCAGATCATCAATCAGCCGGTGTGGAACGGCCAGGAGGACGAAGCCTGCGACACCACCGGGACCGAAACGGACAGTGGCTACACGGAAGCGCAGTTCAACTTCAACGTCGCCACCTTCCTCGAAGCCGACCTCGAAGCCGAAGGAGCCGAGGTAGTGATGACTCGTCTGAGCAATTCCGGGATCGGCCCATGTGTCACCACGAGAGCGGCCATCATCAATGGAGCACACGCCGATGTGGCCGTCGATATCCACGCCGACGGTGGGCCCGCCGATGGTCGGGGCTTCGCCGTCCTCGAGCCAGTGGCCGACGGGCCGAACAACGCGGTGATCGCGTCGTCGGCGGCCTTCGCCACCATCATGGACAACACGTTCCTGGCGGACACCGGCATGCCGGTGAGCACCTACGACGGGGTCGACGGACTGCAGCCCCGGGACGACCTGGCCGGACTCGATCTCACCACGGTTCCCAAGGTGCTCATCGAATGTGGAAACATGCGCAACGCGACCGATGCGGCAATTCTGGTCACCCCTGCGTTCCAGATGTCGGCGGCCGCGGCCATGGCGCAGGCAATCACCGTCGACCTCACCGGTCAGACGGCGCCCACGTCCTGACTTCGGTAGGGACGGCTCGGCTGCCCATGCCGATCCGGCGGATCACGTATCCCGTCCGGCAGAAGGAGAGCAACGCTGCAGTGATGGACAGCGCGGTCGAGGGCTGCCAACCAGGTCTGATCTCCCACAGAGGTCAGGCCGCGTACTTGGCCAGGACCTTCTCCCGCTTCGACGGTTGGATGTTGGCCTTGGTCACGTCGCCGTCGTACATGGCGAGGACGCGCTTGTCCATGACCTTGCGCCACAGGGGTGGGATATAGGCGATGCCCAGCATCAGGCCGTAGCCCGACGGGAGCTGCGGCGCCTCCTCGAAGTGTCGGAGCATCTGGTATCGGCGGGTCGGGTTGGCATGGTGGTCCGAGTGCCGCTCGAGGTTGTAGAGGAACACGTTCGACGCGACGTGGTTGCTGTTCCAGCTGTGCCGGGGCATGCACCGCTCGTAGCGCCCATTGGCCAGCTTCTGGCGGAGGAGGCCGTAGTGCTCGAGGTAGTTGACCACTTCGAGCAGCGAGAACCCGAACACCGCCTGTATCACCAGGAACGGTACGACCTTCACGCCGAAGACCCCGATGAGCGTCCCGAAGAGCGCCACTGACATGGCCCACGCCTGGAGGATCTTGTTGTGCACACTCCATGGTCCCGTGTCGTGCCGGGCCAGCCGACCCTTCTCCAGGCCCCAGCCCGACCGGAGCCCTCCGGCCACGGTGCGGGGAAGGAACGCCCAGAAGGACTCGCCCAGCCGCGAGCTGGCCGGATCCTCCGGGGTCGCCACCCGCGAGTGGTGACCCCGGTTGTGCTCCACGTAGAAGTGTCCGTAGAACGTTTGGGCCAGTACGACCCTCGACAACCACCGCTCGAGGTCGTCCCGCTTGTGACCGAGTTCGTGGGCGTTGGCAATGCCGATACCGCCGACTGCCCCTATGGTCGTGGCGAAGCCCAGCACTTCGGACCACGACAGGCCGTAGTGGGACACGACCCACGTCCCCCACATCAGGCCGGCGAACTGCAGAGGTAGGTACAGGTAGGTGCACCAGCGGTAGAAGTGGTTCTGCTCGAGGTGCTCCATCGCCGACTCCGGCGCATTGGAGCGATCCTCGCCGACGATCCAATCCAGCAGCGGGATCACCCCGAGGATCCAGATCGGCCCCATCCACAGGAATACGCTCAGGCCGGTGGACCGGAACAGGTACCATCCGCCGAAGGGCAGCAGGGGCACGGCGAGGCCGAGCAGCCACAGCAGTCGTTTGCGATCGCGCCACGGCTGTTCCGTTCGGGGCTCTTCCTGGATCGTCGTTGTCGTTGTCACTGTCTCTCCTTACAAGAAGCCTTCGTCCAGAGCCGATGTCGGCAGGTGCCGATAATTCCGGTCATGCTCGCACCGGTGGTGTGAGCATTCCCACCGTAAAGAAATCCGCCATCGTTGCCGCCACGACTTCGGACTGGTCCTCGGGCGGACCCACCGCGTAGCTGACGAGCAGTCGGGCGATCACGTCGGCGCCGCGGCGGCGCTGATATGGCGAAATCTCGGGGAACTTCAACTCGACGATCCCCTCGACGGCGGCCCGAACCGCCGACATGACCGGCCCCTCCGCCGACGTGAGCAGCGGTAGGAGCGAACCGGGCTCCGTCCGCACCAGGCGGTCGAGGAGCGGGTGCTCACGGGTCAGCCGCAGCGTGGTACGAAACCCTGCCTCGAGTGCATCCCTCGGATCGTCGAACGGTACGGCAGCTTCGATCACCTGGCGCACGATCTGGTCCGCCTCGCGAAGGACCACCTCAGCTACCAGCGCCTGCTTCGACGGGAAGTACTTGTAGAGGGTCTGCCGGGAGAGGCCGGCCCGACGGGCCACGTCCCCCACCGACAGCCGGGCGATCCCGTGATCGATGGCCAGGTCGATGGCCGCGTCGAGGATGCGGTCACGGACCGGGATGACGCTGGGCATGTTGACATATTAACAATAGTCGTAAGTTTGTCAACCCCACTGGGGGATCCTTGGGTTGCGGGACCCTGCTGGCGCGGGCCGATCAGAAAGATTGCGTGGGTGGGGATGGCGGAAGTCGGCTGATCACGGTTTGGCGATCTCCTCGGGATCGGGTCCGACAAGCGCAATGCCGTCTGTCTTGATGTTGTGCCACAGTCCGGCGTCGAGTTTCCGGCGCGGTCTCGCTTCGGACAGGGTCACGTCGAGGAGATTCACCGGGTTGCCAGCGATGTGCCCGGCGAGGTCGGCCCGGTGTCCAAGGCTCGAAACCCAATGCTCATCGTCGGCCGCAATGGCCTTCGGTCGGACCGCGAGCACATCGACGTCGGTTGCCGGTGTGGCCTGTCCACGTGTGAACGATCCGAATACGACAAGAGCGGCCGGGGTGGGTGCGATATCCAAGGCAGAATCCCGGAGCTGCTCGAGCACGTCCCGGTGCATTTCTGCCCCGGGACCCTCAGAACCCGGCGTGCGACTTTTACCGCACCGGGCTCAAGCAGGCCCAAAGGAACAAGGGTAGGCAGAACCCCACGCCTCCGTGACGGCGGCGGTGCGTGACCGCCTTCGACGGTCGGCGTGGACGAGTCCGAATGCAACGGGTTCCTCCGGCGTGCCGTGTCCCTGCTCGGCGGTGATCGCATCCTTGCCGAGCGCTTTGCGGGTCACCATTTGCCACTGCTCCCATTCTTCAGGACTCTGTGGCTCTTGGTCGGCGGGTAGGAAAAACGCATCGCAGAGTGGGCAGCGTCCTTGCTGCGTCTTCAACAGACGCAGGCTGACGCCGTCCAGGGGCGGTGTATTCCGCTATCGCCGCTTGGCCCAGTAATCAGCCAGGGCCGCGGTCCTCCGGAGACGCCGTGCCTGGCACCAACTGGTGCCGGATGATTTTGGTCCAGCAGAACTTTCGCAGGTAGGCGCCGCTGTCGCGGTCACCGAAGACCCACCGGTCACGCCTGGATCTGTTGAACGGGCCAAAGTACTGGTTCACAATCCTGTTGCTGCGCCAGGCACATCGGGGGCAGGCCTGACACGGTTCGAGTCGCGCGATTTTGGGCTATTCGACCAGATGCCTGGCGTCGAGTCTGGAGCGTCCGTCTCTGATCATCGGGCGGCTAGACAATCGAGGCTCGAGGCTTGGGGCTATCAGGCACCTGAAGGACGGGGTAACGGGCTCTGGTCTGTGCGGCGCCGGACGGGTGGCTATGAGATCACCTCCGTCCTGCGCATCTGCGGTCTGACCTGACGGTCCGAGACGGCTTGATGGCGCGCGAGCACTCTGGCTAGTGATGTCCGCCCGACACCAACAGATAGAGGTCGAGAATGGCAAACGCGGTCGTCGCCAAGATGGTGGAATGGACGATCCACCTCCTCAGATGTGAACTGGCCTTATCGGCGGGTCGCCCGCCATTGGCCCCACGGGTCGGAGCACGCACACCAGACTGGCTCACCGCGCGCACCGAAGGGCCGCGTGATCCGGCGACAGTGCTGTGGACGGTCATCACGTCTGCCCCGGCAGGGCTGTTTCGATGTTCGGGTCACGCGATCGGGCCGGGTCATCCACGGATTCCATGTCGTGGGGGTCAATCTGGGCGGTGACCGCGTGATCCAATATACGCAGTATCTCTCGGCCGAGGACAAGCAGTACTAGGGCAAACGCCATGATCCAGGAGACGGGTTCCATCTGCCGACCGCGCAAGAGCTGGATCCCGGTCACCGCCAGCACCACGAGCACAGGCACGTAGGGAGCGACCAGCGAGATCGTCGATGCCTCGACGTGTTCCGTCTCATGCCATGGTGAGGTCATCGCCCAGAGTGCACCCAGACCGATCAACAGATAGCCGGCGACCCAGCCGGTGTCGAGAAAGCTCCCGCCTGTGTAGTTGTTGACCTCTGTCAAATAGGTGAAGGAACTGTCCGCGACCGCAAAAGCGACCACTCCGGCCATCACCAAGGCGAGGTGCACCCGGACCGGCCGTCCGCCACGCGCGATCAGAATGATGACCAACGACACCATGATCACGTCGCTCATCGGGTAGGCGAGCGAGATGACCTGCTTCAGCAGGCCTTCTTGGTGGGACCGGTAGAGAGGACCGAGGATCGTCGCCCAGCTAGCAAAGAGCAGTGCCGTGGCAATGATGCAACCATCAAGGACTCCCTGGACCCTGTCGACTGTGCTCTGCTGGCCGTTCGGGAAGAGCAAGAGAGCGGCAAAGGCCAGGGGAACTGCGGCCAGGAACCCGACGTCGGCCAGCGAGGGGAACGGCACCGGAATGTTCTTGAAGAGGGCGTAGTAGCACCACACGGCCTCCCCGACGCCCCAGGCGAAGCTGGAGGCGGCAAAGAGCGCCCACGTGGCCCGACCTTTCGACGATCGGAACGAGGCCACGCCACAGACCGCAGTGGCACACCACGCAGCGGCCCATTGCCCGATGTCGTCGACCTGGAGCGTCACGTGGGCACCGTCGATGCCGAGGATGACCCACGACAGGAAGACTACGGTCGCCACCACCGCCAGCACGGACCCGACGAGGAATGGCCGCTTCTGGCCACCAAAGACAGCCACAGGAGCACTAGGAGGGTCCATTACGCTTCTATCGGCGCGGATGCGGCAAATACTTAGGACGAAGGTCTCTAGTTCACATCAGGCCGCTGGTGAGACCCCACGGCTCCAGGCGTTGGCACTGTGGTCATCCAGCAGCAACACCGGGTCGTGACAATGACTACGGTCATGTCAGGGCAGGGATTCCGATTGTCGATTCCAGAAGGCTCTTATCAACTGAGCGCCCGAAAATCCCATGCCACTTGCCAGACAATGTCGGTCCACGTGTTCTCCGACCAGTCGGCGACCCTTCAGCTGAACTGTTACGTGGACAGCTCGGCCCGATAATCCTGAATGTAGTTTGCAATCAAGAACAGCCGGTTGTCGCGTGACGGTAGCCTGTCCCAGATCACAGCGGGACCGGGCTGCGCTATTCGCAGCGGGGCACCGGCTGCGCCGGCTGTACGTTCTGCTCGTGAGCGATCTCAGGCAGTCGGCCGGAGCTCGACATTGACCTCGAGGCCGAGCGCGGTAGCGACTCGCTGAAGGGTCGTCAACGTCGCCCCGACCCCTCCGGACTCGAGTCGGTCGATTGCGGCCTGGCTGGTGCCCATGCGGCGAGCGAGCTCGCGCTGGCTGATGCCGGCTGCCTCCCTCGCGTCGTGGATGCGCTCCCCGACTTCAGCGGCGAGGCTGGCCTCTGCATAGGCGCGGTCATACTCGGCCCGCTCGGCGTTCGTCATCGAGCTGAGCTTCTTGTCCTTTAGGTCTGTCCAACTCGTCCGCGTCATGTGCCCTCCTCCTCAACCGTGTGGCGCTGCCCCACGCACACCTTCACTGCTAGCCGTGCCCGTGCCACCTCGGCACGCTCGTTCTGCCTCTGCTTGTGAAACGTCGTCAACAAGACGGCGCGACGGTCGCCGGGAAAGAAGAATGTGATCCGCTGTGCATTGCTCCCGAGGTTGAAGCGCAGCTCGAAGAGGCCGTCTCCGAGCGATCAAGCTCGGGGCATCCGCATGGCTACCCCGATCTCGGCCAGGAAATCGATCCGTGAGGCGGCCGCCGCGAACAGAGTGGTTGGCAGCGACTGCAGCCCATGCTCAACCTCGGGCTCTAATTCGATCGACCATGGTGACACCACAAATGATGTCATCCGATCGGTCGGGAGTCAACCCTCTCTCAGCGTGCGCTGTGAAGGTGCCCCAGAACGCCCAACTTCAGGACCCCCAAGAACCCGCCCGACTCAATCCTCGCTGCCGGGTGTGCGGCGATAGGGGCAGGGGGGCACGTAGCGTGCGATCATTCAGGACCACCCAATGACAGGAGTGCACTCCATGACCGATGCCCAGGACCCCCGGCCTCTGCTCCGCAGTGCCTTTGAGCAGTCCATCCATCTGGTCGGCGCTGTCGCTCCCGACCAATTCGGGGATCCGACCCCGTGCACTGACTTCGACGTGCGCACCCTCATCGGTCACATGGCCTTCGCCGCCAACCGGATCGCCGCGGCGGGGAGCAGGACGGCTATTCCCGACCAAGGGCCGGCG
This sequence comes from Acidimicrobiaceae bacterium, assembly GCA_003133325.1. Taxonomy (GTDB): domain Bacteria; phylum Actinomycetota; class Acidimicrobiia; order Acidimicrobiales; family RAAP-2; genus DASZIT01. The sequence continues at coordinate 6,883 of PKXA01000046.1, forward strand.
ATCACCGGTGTGAGTGACAGCGATTGGCCCAACGTCTTCGAGAAGATGGCCCGGGACGCGATTGAGGCGTGGTCCGACGATGCGGCACTGCAGGGCGAGATCGAACTGCCGTTCGGCTCCTTCCCTGCAGCCGCGGTGGCGATGATCTACATGCAGGAGCAGGTCACCCACGGCTGGGATCTGGCCGTGGCAACGGGACAGGTCCCGAAGCTCGATCCGGCCCTCGCAGAAGCGGTGCTCCCGTTGGTGCAGCAGTTTGTCCCGCCCGACGGGCGCGGTGGCGAGATGCCGTTCGATGCGGTCATAGAGGTGCCGGCGACGGCTTCGGTGTACGACCGCCTCGCAGGCTATCTGGGGCGCCAACCTCCAATTGGCTGATCCCCGGTGCTCGGTGGGTTCGCACTCATATCTGGTCGCTCATCCCATGACATGTCAACATTCCTGCTCGAAGAGGCAGACGCACCGTGACTGGTGGAGACCCATGTCCGCGGCGTGCCATGCGCGGCCCGATCCAAAGAGTGTTTGCTGTCGGCAAGCGTTACCGATCGTTCCATCCGCACCGCCGGGGCCATTGATCGATCCCGGGCTCTGAGCGCACCTGACGGTTGTTGCGGATCTCCGAGATCGGCCGACACGGGTCATCGGGGCGTCCCACAACGGGAACGGTGGATGTGGCACCAGATCGGCCCTATTCAGCCCCGGGGCTCGGCGCCGCAAGGGGATGGTCTATCGAATCAGGCGG
>PKXA01000106.1 GCA_003133325.1 Acidimicrobiaceae bacterium
ATCTTCGCCTTCGGGGACGCCGGCTTCCATGGATCCATGGCGGGAACGCCCCTGTGACCGGGCCCGGCTCCGACCTCGACGGGCCAATCAACGGGTCGCTTCGAATCCCACAAGCCCGCAACGTCGTCACCGAGATACCCGGCCCGCGTTCGCGGGATCTCGAACGTCGTCGCTCGAATGCGGTGGCCTCCGCGGTGGCCTCGGTTCTTCCCGTCTACATCGAAGATGCGTCGGGAGCCATCCTGGTGGATGTCGACGGCAACGCCTTCATCGATCTCGGTTCAGGAATTGGTGTGGTGGGAGTGGGGCACGCCGCACCCGGGGTGGTAGGGGCGGTGGCTGCGCAGGTCGGCAGATTCACCCACACCTGTTTCATGGTCAACCCCTACGAGTCCTACATAGCTGTCTGCGAAGCCCTCAATGGGCTGGCTCCCGGTTCGGGACCCACTCGGACCGTGCTGTTCAACTCCGGAGCCGAAGCGGTGGAGAACGCCGTCAAGATCGCCCGCCATGTGACCGGTCGCCAGGCCGTGGTGGTCTTCGACCACGCCTATCACGGGCGAACCAACCTGACCATGGCTCTCACGGCAAAGAACATGCCCTACCGGGACGGATTCGGTCCCTTCGCCCCGGAGATCTACCGGGTCCCCGTCTCCTATCCATTCCGGGACCCTGCCGGCATGACCGGTGACGAAGCGGCCACCCGAGCCATCTCCCAGATCGAGCGTCAGGTCGGCGCAGACAACGTGGCCTGCGTCCTCATCGAACCGATCCAAGGGGAGGGTGGATTCATTGTGCCCGCCCCCGGATTCTTGCCCTCCGTGGCCCGATGGTGCGCCGAGCACGGTGTGGTGTTCGCCGTCGATGAGATTCAGACAGGTTTGTGCCGCACCGGGACGTGGTTCGCCATTGAGGACGAGCACATCGTGCCCGACCTGATCACCACGGCCAAGGCATTGGCCGGCGGGCTGCCATTGGCGGCGGTGACCGGACACGCCGAGATCATGGATGGGGTGCACTCCGGCGGCATCGGTGGCACGTACGGGGGCAATCCGGTCGCATGTGCGGCGGCATTGGCCGCCATCGACACCCTCCGCACGCTCGACCTCGCCCGGGCGGCCCGACGGATCGGCGAAGTCACTCTGACCCGATTGCTCTCACTGCAGGCGGAGCACCCCGGCATCGGCGACGTGCGTGGACGGGGAGCCATGATGGCCATCGAACTCGTCCGCCCGGGAACCCTCGAGCCCGATCCCGAGTCCACCCGTCGGATCACCCGGGCCTGTCACCAAGCCGGGGTGATGGTCCTCACCTGCGGGACCTTCGCCAACGTGATCCGGCTGTTGCCGCCCTTGGTCATCGACGCGGCGCTTCTCGACGACGGTCTCGATGTGTTGGCGGCGGCCGTCGATGACGTACTGACCTGAACCCACGCGGACTGGCCTGAACCCACGCGGACTCAGCCAGACACCGATCCACCCGGTTCGAGCAGGTCGGCCCTCATCCGGTCCATGTCTTCGGGCAACACACCGGCGCCTATGGCCCATGATCGGGCACCGCCGAAGCCGGCGTGGAGCCCGTCGAGAAACCCCTCCATGGTGGTCGCCTCCACGGTGAGACGGGAGGCGGGCAGTTCGGCCATCCGGGCGGAGTAGGTCGGGTCGGATCGGAAGCGACCGATGATCAGCTCCAACCGGTCGGCGGTGATCAGATAGTCGGCCACGATGACCTCCCTCTCGACTCCGAGGATGTCGAGGACAAGGGCGGCAAGTACCCCGGTCCGGTCCTTGCCTGCCGTGCAGTGGAAGACCAACGGGAGATTGCTCGACTGCGCCACCAGCCGCAGCGCCTCGACGAGAGCCGACCGGCCGGTCTCGAGATACCAGAGGTAGCGTTCGGCCAGGTCGTCACCTGCCGGTGCCGGTGCTCCCACCACCTCGCCCCCACCTCGTTGCACCACGGCAAGATGGTGAAACCGGATGGCTTCCTCCTCCAACAGACCCCGGCCGGTTTGCTCCAGCTCGCCCGGGGTCCGGAGGTCGATGACGGTGGAGAGTCCGATCGAGCGAAGGACCTCCATATCGGGGCCGGTCAGCCGATGGAGACCATCGCTCCGGAACAGCCGACCACGCTTGGTGACCAATCCATTCCCTCCCGGATAGCCGCCGAGGTCACGGAAGTTGAAGGCACCGGTCAGGGGCACCAGCCGATCAGAGGAGTCCACCCGGTCATCATCGCCCACCGCCGTCCCCAAGTGTCGACACTGCGGGTTCCTCTAGTAGCGTGAGCGGCGGTATCAACCGGTCGGGGTGTGCGTTCTCCTCAGAAGGCAACCCCTGACTCTCGATCGGGACCGGCTCGGCGAGAGACAGCATTGCGAAGTACGCCATCGTCGGGCAACGGGGTCATCGCTGATCCACCATCCGGTTACCAACCACGACCGTAAGGAACCCTCCTCATGCAATCCCTCGCTTCTTGGTGCGTCCGTCATCGCCGGTGGGTACTGCTGTTCTGGCTGGTCGCGCTCATCGGGGTGTCGGCCATCACCCGTTCCGTCGGGACGGCCTACTCGAACAGCTTCACCCTTCCCCACACCGAATCGACCCAGGCGCTCGCCCTTTTGCAGTCGGCGGCACCCCAGCAATCGGGTGACACCGAACAGGTCGTGTTCCAGGCCACCGGCGGCACCAAGGTCACCGACCCGGGCGTCGAAGCCGCGGTGAATCAGATGATCTCCAAGGTGACAACCGTCCCCCACGTGTCCAACTCCGCGCCGAAAACATGGGCATTTCCCGGCGCGTCGAGCCACGTCAGCCCCGACGGCACCATCGGCTTCGTGACCATTACCTTCAACCAGGAGAACCTCGGCGCCAACACCGCGCTGGCCAAGCAATTCGTGTCGGCGGCGAAAACTGCCCAAGGACCGGACCTTCAGGTGGCGGTAGCCGGCAATTTGGCTGAAGCCTCGAATCCGACCTCCTTCGGCGGCATCAGCACCCTGCTCGGAGTCTTCCTGGCCGCCATGGTCCTCTTCTTCGTTTTCCGCTCGGGCTTCGCCATGGCCCTCCCATTGATATCGGCACTGGGCTCATTGGGCACCGCCATCGGCGTCATCGGATTGTTGAGCCACTTGCTGAAGATGCCCCAGTTCTCGGTGGAGCTGGTCGCGCTTATCGGGTTGGGGGTCGGGGTCGACTACGCGTTATTCATCGTGACCCGACACCGACAGGGCCTCATCGCCGGTCAGGACACCGAGGCATCGATCGTCAACGCGGTGAACACCTCGGGGAGAGCCGTCCTGTTCGCTGGGATCATCGTGTGCATCGCCCTGCTCGGCATGTTCGCCCTCGGGGTGACGTTCCTCTACGGCCTGGCCGTGGCCGCGGCCATCGGGGTGGCCTTCACCGTGCTGGCCGCCCTGACCCTGCTCCCCGCTTTTCTCGGGTTCATCGGGCCCAAAATGCTCAGTCGGCGCCAAAAGCGTGAGCTGGCCGACACCGGCCCGCGGGTGGTCGGGGCAGGCGCCAAGGGCTTCTGGCCCCGTTGGGCCGGGTTGATCCAGCGCCATTCGGCGATTCCGGCGATGCTCGCTCTCATCGCCATCGTGCTGGTGGCGATGCCGTTCTTCTCCCTGCGGCTGGGCCTCTCCGACCAGGGCAACGATCCGACGTCGACCACCACCCGCCAGGCGTATGACCTTCTGGCCAAGGGCTTCGGGCCAGGCTTCAACGGGCCGCTGCAGTTGGTCACCGTCAACCCGGGCACGGCCAACAGCCAGGTCATCAGCCAACTTGCCGCCGAGGTGAGGACCCAGCCCGACGTAGCCCAGGTGTCGCCACCGGTCATCTTTCCGGCCAAGGACGGCACCCAGGTGTCACTGGTACAGGTCTATCCGTCATCGTCGCCCCAGGCCGGTGCCACCTCGACCCTGATCAACCAACTCCGAACCCACACCATCCCCGGGGTCGTGTCCGGGTCGAATGTCGCCGTCTACGTGGGCGGTAATACCGCCATCTTCGCCGACTTCTCGCGGGTGCTGACCTCGAAGCTCCCGCTGTTCATCGGACTGGTGGTGGTGCTGTCCTTCCTCCTGTTGTCGGTGGTGTTCCGGAGCCTGATCATCCCCCTCACCGCCGCGGTGATGAACCTCCTGTCCATCGGTGCCGCCTTCGGGGTGGTGGTAGCGGTCTTCCAGTGGGGCTGGTTGAGCGCCATCTTCGGGGTGAACCGGGCCGGGCCCGTCGAGTCGTTTCTCCCGGTCATGCTGTTCGCCATCCTCTTCGGGCTCTCGATGGACTACGAGGTGTTCCTGGTCAGTCGCATCCACGAGGAGTGGACCAAGTCGGGCGATAGCCGAGAGGCGGTTCGGAAGGGGCTGGCTGCCACTGGCAAGACCATCACCGCCGCCGCTCTCATCATGATCTTGGTGTTCGGCTCGTTCATGTTCGGCGGTCAGCGGGTCATCAAGGAGTTCGGCCTCGGCTTGGCGGGCGGGATCTTCATGGACGCGGTGATCATTCGCATGACCATCGTCCCGGCCCTGATGTTCCTGTTCGGCAAGTCCAACTGGTGGTTCCCCGACTGGCTCGATCGACACCTCCCCCACCTTTCGGCCGGAGGGGAAGGGGCGGCACCCGAGCCGGTCACCGAGCCCAGCCGGCCTGAGCCAGACCCGCTCCCGGTCTGATCACGCCCGGACGCCTAGGTGGCCGGAACCGGCTTGGCCGTACCGGGCTCCTGGTTCGGCATGACCTGGACGGCAGTCATCGGATAGGGGGCCTGGTTGCCGTTGATCTCGACGATGTCGGAGGTCACACAACCCAGTGCGGTCACCCCGGCCACCGTGTCGTTGGCGGTGGACGGGAGGTTCGGTGGCGAGGTGTCTGCTTTGCCCATCTGCAAGGTGGCGGTGAGGTCACCCACCGTCTTCCGCCGCCACGCAGAGATATTGGGTGCCCGTACGCCGAAACGCGACTCGAGGAAACGCAACTGTGAGGTGTGGTCGAACACATCTGACGATACGTAACCACCTCGGCTGAACGGCGATACCACCAGCATCGGGACCCTGAAGCCCAGTCCCACCGGCCCGGTGGAACCCTGGGCATCCGCCGGCAGCGGGTTGACGGTGACGAACTCGCCCGGGGTGCCGGCTGGCGGTGTCGGTGGGGGGACGTGATCGAAGAACCCGTCATTCTCGTCGTACATGACGAACAGCACAGTCTTCGACCACACCTCTTCATTGGAGATCAGTGTCTGGAGGACCTGGTCGATGAACCATGCCCCCAGGGCAGGCGGAGACGGAGGGTGCTCGTCGTAGCCGAGGGGCGGGACGACCCACGACACCTTGGGCAAGGTTCCCGATCGGACGTCCTGGGCAAAATCGTTGGGGAAGGTGGGGATGAACGCCTTCTGGTAGAGCGGGGATGCCGGCTTCGAGTATTGGGAGAAGTAAGGAAGGATTGCGTCGGAGACCAGCAGCACCTGGGGTGAGTCCACCCGATATTGGGGGCCCGGCGGCGAGTAGACCTTCCACGACACGCCGGCGTCCTCGAGGACTTCGGGCATGGTCGGCCAGTCCACGCTGAAACGGGCATCGGGCGACGGGTTGGTGATCAGCACCGGTCCCCCGTGCTTGCCGTCGGGGTCGATGGTGCCGGAGATCGACATGAGCCGATTGGGGTGGGTGGGCCCCATCACCGAACAGTGGTAGCCGTCGCAGATGGTGAAGGCATCGGCCAAGGCGTAGTGATAGGGGATGTCGGCACGGTCGTGGTACCCCATGGTGAGGAGTCCGTTCACCGGTCCTTCGAACTGGGTTGAGGTATGGGTGGCGACGAAACCATCCATGGCTCCGCCATTCCGACACAGGTGCTGGGGCAGCCAGTTGTGGCTCAGGTCGTGGGTGCACTCCCCTAGGCCGCTGGTCACGTCGAGATGGAAGGGGAGCTGGCGGCCGACCGGGCTCCGGGCGGTATTGGCGGCGAAGGGCTGAGAGAACGCTCCGAGGTTGCCGGCGGGGTGATCGTCGAAGCCACGCACACCTTTGTAGGCGCCGAAATAGTGGTCGAAGGACCGGTTCTCCTGCATCAGGAACACCACGTGCTCGATCGCACCGAGGTCTGATCCGGCAGGAACCGTGGTGGCCGCCTTGGACACGGTGGATGACGATCCGCACGCCGATGCCAACACACCCGCACCCATGGCCAGCGCGCCTCCCAAAAAGATCCGGCGATCGAACGATGCCGACCCGGCGTCCTTGTGCGAATTGTTCCCCATGGCTGCCCCCTTCGAATCCCGGCATGGTGCACGGGCATTCGCTGAGAGCGAGCGTGGCCGGAAAGCAGCCGCCGCGCAAGCTCCATCCTCTGACCAGGAAGTTAGCCTGACTGGTCGGCACCGGAGTGGACCGGTGGCCTTGTTTCCCCCACACGGCACCGCCAGCCGCCTCACCGCCTTGACAACGCGACGGGTTGAGTCTTAGCTGCCCCGTAGAAGCCTGCGAACCTTTGGGGGAAACATGTCCGACTTTGTGATGACCATCGGGGGCGATTCGGTCCCGGCCGGAGAGTCTTTCGGCGTACATAATCCGGCCACCGGCGAGGTCTTCGCCCATGCGCCCGAATGCAGCCGCACCCAGCTCGATGCCGCCTTCGATTCAGCGGCCAAGGCGTACCGGGACTGGAAGACCGACGAGGATCTACGGCGGGCGACCTTGCTGAGGATGGCCGACGTCCTGCTCGCCTCGGCGGGAACCATTGCCCCGGTGCTCACCGCCGAACAGGGCAAGCCGTTGGGAGACGCCAACATGGAGGTCTTTGCCGCTGCCATCTGGTGTCAGTACTTCGCCAACCTCGAGACTCCATCCCAGACCATCCAGGACGATGCCGATGCCCTGGTCGACGTGGTCCGGCGTCCACTCGGCGTGGTGGCGGCCATCACCCCGTGGAACTTCCCTCTCACCCTCGCCTTCTGGAAGATCGCCCCGGCTCTGCTGGCCGGCAACACCATGGTGCTCAAGCCATCGCCGTTCACTCCCCTGTCCACGTTGAAGACGGTGGAGTTGCTGCGTTCCGTTGTCCCACCCGGAGTGCTGAACGTGGTGAGCGGGGGCGATGACCTCGGGGCCTGGATGACCGGCCATCCCGTCCCCCGCAAGATCACTTTCACCGGTTCCATCGAAACCGGGAAGAAGGTTGCCCAGTCGGCCGCTCCCGATCTCAAGCGGGTGACCCTCGAGCTCGGGGGCAACGACCCGGCCATTGTGCTCGATGATGCCGATCCCACCTGGGTGGCCAAGGCCATCTTCGCAGGCGCCTTCAACAACAACGGTCAGGTGTGCTCTGCCATCAAACGGGTGTACGTACCTGAGGCCCTGTACGACGACGTGGTCGACGCTCTCGCTTCCCACGCGTCGGCGACCAAGGTGGGAGACGGCACCGAGCCCGACACCAAGCTCGGGCCCATCAATAACGCCCCGCAGTTCGAGAGGGTGAAGGAGTTGGTGGCCGACGCAATCTCCGGCGGAGCCAAGGCAGTGACCGGAGGCCACCCGATGGATCGCCCCGGTTATTTCTTTGAGCCCACCATCCTGGCCGGCCTGTCCGACGGAACCCGGATCGTCGACGAGGAGCAGTTCGGGCCAGCCCTGCCGGTGGTCTCCTACCGTGACCTCGATGACGCCGTGGAGCGGGCCAACGCCACCCACTTCGGGCTGTCCGGATCGGTCTGGGGCACTGATGCCGACCGGGCCTACGAGGTGGCTGGACGCCTCGAGTGCGGGACCGCGTGGGTGAACACCCACCTCGCCCTGGCCCCCCAGCAGCCCTTCGGTGGGTTCAAATGGAGCGGGATCGGAATCGAGAATGGGCCGTGGGGTCTCGCCGAGTTCTCCGAAGTGCAGGTCATGCACCGTTCGCGGGCCGACGACGGATTGAACATCTCCATAGCCGGTCTCGTCTCCTAACCCGCAACCCAGCGACGTATCGGGGCGCAACCTGCCGTCGGTCTTTGCCTCGGTCACCGTGGCAATGGTGCCGCCCCGACCCCGGGTGCAATCCGGCCTCATGCCCGGCCCCGGGCGGATGGGGCGGCTCACTGTTTAGATAGTCTAACTATATGAGTTCCAAAACAGCCGGCGAACGGGCTCGAGAACGAAAGACGATCGGTCGTACGGCCGCCTGGCTGGCCAAACAAGTGGAGATCGGTCTCGGCTCGGTCGACCTCTCACTCCCCCAATACCGGGTACTCGGCCTCTTGGACGAAAGCCCGGCCTTCTCCTCGACGCTGGCCGAGCGCTTGGCCGTGCGCCCGCCCAGCGTGACAGCCATCGTCGATGGCCTGGTGGCCCGCGGGTTGGTGGAGCGCCGTCCCGTCGAGTCCGACCGGCGGCGAGTGGACCTCGCCCTCACCGAGAGTGGGCGGACCGTGCTCACCACCGCCGACGGCGCCGTCGCTGCCCGACTGCGTGACATCGCCGGTTGCCTCGACGAGCCGGCCGATGCCGAGCGCGCCTTCGACGGTCTCACCGCCTGGCGCCAAGCACTGCTGGCTTACCGATCGGCCCGAAGGTCCGTTCGGTGAACTTCCCGATCCTCCGGCAGCGCCATCGTGGCACTGCCGAACCGGCGACCGACTTCGTTCCGATGGCCGAAGTCGCCCGCAACGACGCCCCTCGGGCCACCATCAACCCCGACAAGTCACTCTCGTGGCTGCGTCGCGCCCTTCCGGTGATGAAGGCACATCAGCGGATGTTCATCACATCGCTGGTCCTGTCCTTTTTCGGGCTGGTCCTCCAGGTGCAGATCCCGAACCTGTTGAATCACGCCATCGGCAACTCCATCGAGGGGCACACCGTGCCGCTCAATCACTACGTCTGGTGGATCATCGGACTTGGTGTGGTCGGAGGCGTGTCCGGCTATATCTCCCGCCTGTACCTCTTCGAAACCGCCTACAACATCGAGTACGACCTCCGGAACATCATCTATGAACACCTGACCCGCATGTCGTTCTCGTTCTACGACAGGGTCCAATCCGGTCAGCTGATTTCTCGGGCGAACTCGGACATCCGGTCCGTGCAGATGTACATGACCTTCGCCCCGCTGATTCTGGTCCAATGCTCCATGGCGGTGATCGCCTTCGTGTTCATGCTCACCATCAACGTCCCGTTGGCCTTCATCGCCATGGCCACCATGCCCTTCGTCTACTTCACCGGGGTGAAGATGCGGAAGTCCATGTTCCCGGTGTCGTGGATCATCCAGGCTCGCCTGGCCGATGTGGCCACCATCGTCGACGAAAACGTCAACGGAGTCAGGGTGGTCAAGTCATTCGCTGCCGAAGAGCAGCAACTCCGGGCACTCTCCGGCGCGGCGGAGAAGGTGAAATGGAGCTACATCAAGGATGCAGACCTACGGGCACAGTTCACGCCCCTGGTGCAGAACCTTCCTCAGGTCGGGCTGGCCCTGGTGTTGCTGTTCGGCGGCTACATGGTGATCCATGGCAGTCTGGGGATCGGGGCCATCCTCGCCTTCAACTCGTACCTGCTGATGCTCCAGGCCCCATTCATGATGTTGGGGATGCTGATCATGATGGGCCAACGGGCGGCCGCCTCGGCCGACCGGATCTATGAAGTCCTCGATGAACAACCGACGGTGACCGATACGTCCGAGGCGGTCGACCTTCGTGAATGCCGCGGAGACATCCGATTCACCCACGTCGATTTTTCGTACAACCAGGACGACGAGCGACTGGTGCTCGCTGATCTCAATCTCCACATCGCCCCGGGTGAAACCGTGGCCGTGGTAGGGCGCACCGGCGCGGGTAAGTCGACGTTGGCCAGGTTGTTGACCCGCTTCTATGACGTCACTGCCGGCTCGATACGCATCGATGATCACGACATCCGGGATGTGACCGTGGCCAGTCTGCGGGCCAACGTCGGCATCGTCCTCGATGAGCCCTTTCTCTTCTCCGTTTCCGTACGCGACAACATCGCCTACGGAAAGCCCGGGGCCTCCACCGAGGATGTGGAAGCCGCGGCCAGAGCCGCCGGCGCCCATGAGTTCATCAGCCACTTAGAGCACGGGTACGACACGGTGGTGGGTGAACGGGGCTACACGTTGTCGGGTGGTCAGCGTCAACGCATCGCCATCGCCCGGACACTGCTCGTGAATCCTCCGATCCTGATCCTCGACGATGCCACCAGCGCCATCGATGTCCAGGTCGAGCAGGGGATCCATACGAGTCTGCGGGTGCTGATGGAAGGGCGCACAACGCTGATCATCGCCCACCGCCTGTCGACCATCTCCCTCGCCGATCGGGTGGTGCTTCTGGACAGTCAGAAGATCGTGGCCGACGGGACCCACGCCGAGCTTCTCGCGTCGACCCCGCTGTATGCCGAGATACTCGCCCAGGCCGCCGAACTCGAGCCCACTTCCGAGGGGGTGGGCCGATGACCTGGGGTGGTGGATTCGGTGGTGGTGCCCCCGGCGGATTCGGAAGACCGGCCGCCCCCGGGCTTCCCTTCGGTGGGATCCCCTCCGAGCTCCAAGATGGAGTTGACCGACTCCTCGCAACGGAGCCCGAACACCCCGACCCCGACATCGTCTTCAGCCAGAACGGCTCGGATGAGGAGATCCGTCGGCTCAGCCTCTGGCGGTTGATCTCCAAGTACCCGGGAATGACGGCATTGGCTGCGCTGCTCGTCGTGGTCATCGCCGTGCTGTCCCAAACCGGGCCGAAGCTCACCGAGATCGCCATCAACGACGGGATGACCCCACACCACGGGAACTTCAAAGTCGTCGTGCTCACCGCCGGGCTGTATCTGATCTTCATCGTCGTGACCTCCTTCGCCCAACGGGTGCAGGTTCAGGTCACCGGCCGGATCGCGGCCTGGGTCATGAACGACCTACGGATCAAGATCTTTGCCCACCTCCAACGTCTCTCACTCGGTTTCTTCACCGAAGAGAAGGCCGGGGTGGTGATGAGCCGGATGACCAGCGATATCGAGAACCTGCAACAGCTCCTCCAGGACGGTCTCTCTCAACTCGCCATCCAGGCTCTGACCATGGTCGTGATCACCGTCGTTCTCTTCACCATCAATGTTCAGCTGGCGGCCATTACCGTCTTCTTGATCATTCCGGCGCTGGTGGCGGCGACCATCTGGTTCAAGCGCGCTTCTGAACGCGGCTACGAGCGGGTGCGCGACGGCATCGCCAACGTCCTGGCCGACCTTTCCGAGAGTCTCCATGGTGTGCGGATCGTCACCGCTCACAATCGGCAGCGTCAGAATGTCGTGCACCATCGCAACGTGGTGGGCGACTACCGGGATGCAAACAACTACACCGCCCATGTCAATGCCATCTACGGACCGGGTACCCAACTGCTCGGCGTCCTCTCCCAGGGCGCCCTGCTGGCCATCGGCGGAACCATGGTGGTGCACGGCACCCTGAAGATCGGTGGCCTGGTCGCGTTCTTCTTGTACCTCAATCGATTCTTCCAGCCCATCCAGCTGCTGGTCCAGCAGTACAACACCTACCAGCAGGGGCAAGCCTCGGTGATCAAACTCCGGGTGCTCAGCGACACCGAGCCGTCGGTCAGAGAACGGCCAGGTGCTGTCGACCTGCCCCACATCGAGGGCGAGATCATGTTCGACCACGTCTCGTTCGGGTATGACCCCGGCGTCGAAGTCATTACCGACGTCGATCTCCGGATCGAGCCGGGCGAAACCGTGGCCTTCGTCGGTCCGACCGGTGCCGGTAAGTCCACCCTGGCCAAACTGGTTACCCGCTTCTACGACCCCACCTCGGGCCGGGTCCTCATCGACGGTCATGACCTGAGAGACGTGACCATGCGATCGCTGCGTCAACAGCTAGGTGTCGTACCCCAGGAGTCATTCCTGTTCGCGGGGACGATCGGCGAGAACATCGCCTTCGCCCGTCCCGACGCCAGTGACGACGAGATCCACCAGGCAGTACGAGCCGTCGGGCTCGAGGAGGTGATCGAGCGGGTACCGAATGGCATCGACACCGTCGTCCACGAGCGGGGACAGACCCTCTCCTCGGGAGAGCGACAGTTGCTCGCCCTGGCCCGGGCCTTCCTGGCCCATCCTCGGGTACTCGTCCTCGACGAAGCCACCTCCAACCTCGACCTGCAGTCGGAAACCAAAATCGAAGCCGCCCTCGACGTGCTCCTCGAAAACCGCACGGCCATCCTCATCGCCCATCGCCTGTCCACGGCCATGCGGGCCGACCGCATTGTGGTGGTCGACGACGGACGGATCGTGGAGATGGGTTCTCATCTCGAGCTGGTGGCCCTTGGGGGCCGGTACGCCGAGATGTACGCCACCTGGGTGCGGCATTCGGAAACCACCGAGCCCAGTTGATCGAAGGGTCGGCCGAGCCAACCGATGGATGATCGAAGGGTCGGCCGAGCCAACCGATGGAGTAGGGAATGTCCGCGTATTCCTGACCTGGCCGTGCCACACTGGCTGACCAATACGAGCGTGGCGGTTAGCCGCCCGCTCTCCGGCTGCGGAGGTTCGGAATGACTGTTCGGAAGCTAGTTGCCGAGTGTTTGGGAACCGCTCTCCTGGTGTTTTTGGCGGTGGGAGTTGCCACCCTCTCGTTCGGGAAATGGGCATCAGGACCCCTCGTCAATGGCTCCACCGGTACCAGTGTTGCGGCTGGGATTGTCGCCACGGCCCTTGCCTTTGGGCTGGTGATGTTGATCCTCGCGTATGCCCTCGGGCCGATCTCGGGCGCCCACGTCAACCCGGCGGTCACCATCGGCTTTGTGGTGACTGGGCGGATGACCATCATCGAGGGCATCGGCTACTGGATCGCCCAGCTGGTCGGCGGCATCATCGGTGCCGGCGTTCTCTTCGAGGTATTCCGCTCGACCACCCTCTACTCCAAGGCCGGGACCGGCCTCGGCACCGACGGATGGGGGAAGCACTCCATGATCGGCATCCAATGGGGTGGTGCATTTGCCGCCGAGGCCATCCTCACCTTCCTCTTCGTCCTGGTGGTCCTTACCGTCACCAGCCGGATCGGCAACTCGAACGTGGCCGGCATTGCTATTGGCTTCGCGTTGGCATCCGTGCACCTCATCGGCATCCCCATCACGGGTACGTCGGTCAATCCGGCCCGAAGCCTGGGGCCGGCCATCTTCGCCGGTGGTGACGCCCTTCACCAGGTGTGGTTATTTCTGGTGGCGCCCCTGGTCGGCGGAATTGTGGCTGCCCTGGTCCATCGGTTTCTGGTGCCAATCGAATCCGCCCAAGTGATCGACCTGCTCGGTGACGAAGCTGGCCAGGTGGCGACCGAGGTCGCCACCTCCAGTTGACGGTCCCTGACGGGAGGCTTACGGTCGGCCTTTCCTGCACTGTTCGATGCAGCGGATCCCTTGACATTCTGCGCTTCTCCATGAACAATGCAGGTCAGCACGTGTGCTCGAGTCGGGAGGGACGGACATGCCGAAGGTACGTGTAGCCGGCTTTGTGTTCCTACTGTGTGCGGCGGCCGTTGGAGTGGGAGCTTGTAGCAGCAACACCAGCACCACGAGCACCACCGCCGGCTCGGGCACAACCAGCACCAAGACGGCCTTCTGCGGCTACAACATCACGCTGGACAAGTCGTCGTCAAACGTGACCTCTGCCGCCGACGCCTTGACCGTCCTCAAGGCGAACAAGGGTGCGCTCGACGGCTTCGCCAACAACATCCCCAATGACAGCATCCGAGCCGACGCCCAGGGTCTGGTGACTGCCGTTCGTGCCGCTGTGGCCGCAAACGACGCCAACGCTTTGAGCAGTCCCTCGCTCATGGCAGACGGTGCTGCGATCGACACCTACTGTGGTGTACAGGGTGACGGAACTCCGCTGCCGGCGAACTTTGCTGCCGGCAAGGGCACCGCATTCTGTGCTGACGAGGCTGCCATCTCCGCAGGCGTGGGGTCAGCCGCCACCCCTGCCGACGCGGTTGCGTTCCTCGTGGCCAACCAGGCCAAGATCAGCGACTTCGCCGCCAATATCCCGAGTGCCGTCCAGAGCGACGCCCAGAGTCTTGTAACCGCCGCGCGTGCTGCCATCGCCAGCAACGATGGCAGCCAGATCGAGACCCAGGCGGTATCCACCGCGTCCAACAACGTCGATCTCTACTGCGGGGTCAACCACTAATCTGACGACTGCGAGCATCATCGGCCACGACGGATTGCAAAACCTTGGCGACATTGTTTCGGGGCGGGAAACCTCCAGTGGATACGTGTACTTCCTCGTCCGGCCGAACGGACTGGCAGGGAGTGGGCTCCTGCCCGGGGACCACCCCGAAACGCTCCACTCGTGACGACCATGGGTGTAGCAAGGACCGCGGTGCACGGAATGCCCCGGATCGGGGAGGGCCGATCACTGAAGAAGGCACTGGAGCGCTTCTGGGCCGGGCGGATCCCGGCGGAGGAACTGCAACGTACGGCGGCGGAGATCCGGCATCTCAACTGGAAGGCGATGGCCGATGCCGGGATCGACTTCGTGCCGTCGAACGACTTCTCCCTCTATGACCACGTGCTCGATGCCGCCGTGATGGTGGGGGCCATTCCGGAACGCTTCCGAACCGAGGCTGGGCCCATCGACCTGGATCGCTACTTTGCCATGGCCCGGGGTGGGGCGATCGACGGACATTCGGCTGCACCTTTCGAACTGACCAAGTGGTTCGACACCAACTACCACCACCTTGTGCCCGAGATCGAAGCTTCCACTCCGTTTGTGCCCGATACGTCAAAGCTACGCGGTGAACATACCGAGGCTGCCGCCCTCGGCATCGTCACTACCCCCGTCCTGGTCGGTCCCCTCACTTTGCTCCTTCGGAGCACTGGGTCATCCAATCGCTATGCCCTGGGACGGCTCGACGCACTTGTCGACGCCTACGGCCAGGTGTTGGCCGAGCTCCACCGTGAAGGTGTGCCTTGGGTACGGCTCGATGAACCGGTGCTGGTCGAGGATCGCGATGCAAAGGAGGTCCAGGCTCTGCGGAACGCCTATCGACAGTTGGCCGAACGCAGCGATCGACCGAGCCTGGTGGTCTCCACCTACTTCGGCAGCGTTGGTTCCGCCCTCCCGATTCTGGCCGATCTCCCGGTGGAAGCTGTGGGCCTCGACTTCTGCCGGGGAGCGGAACAGCTCGGCCTCCTGCAGTCCGCCGGTGGTTTGGGCGACAAAGTCCTGATGGCCGGCGTGGTCGATGGGCGCAATGTATGGGCCAATGATCTCGATGCCTCCCTCGCCTTGCTCGATCAGCTGGCGGACGTTGCCGCCGAAGTGGTGGTATCCACCTCGTGCTCGCTGATGCACGTACCGGTGAGCCTCCGGGCCGAGAGCAACCTTTCCGACGAGGTACTCCCCTGGTTGGCCTTCGCCGAAGAAAAACTCGCGGAGCTGGCCACCTTGGCCAAGGGGTTCGGACTGGGCCGGGTGGTGGTGGCCGAAGAACTCGACACCAACCGGATGGTCCGGAGAGCCAGGCTGCGCTCCCCCCGTGTCGTCGATGCCACCGTCCGCCAACGGGTTGCCGGGTTGGGAAACTCCGACCCCCGGCGATCGACCCGCTCTGAGGTGCGAGCCGCCGCCCAGCAGGTTCGCCTGTCGCTGCCCCCACTGCCGACGACCACCATCGGATCATTTCCCCAAACCGCGGATTTGCGCTCCGCCCGAGCCGCGTGGCAGACCAACCACATCGACGATGTCGCCTACCACGCGTCACTGTGCGCAGAAGTCGACCGGGTCGTACGCATCCAGGAGGAGGTCGGGCTGGACGTCCTCGTCCATGGAGAGCCCGAGCGCGATGACATGGTCCGCTATTTCGCCGATCAACTGGCTGGTTTCGTGTTGCCGGTCGAAGGATGGGTCCAGTCGTACGGCTCG
This sequence comes from Acidimicrobiaceae bacterium, assembly GCA_003133325.1. GTDB lineage: Bacteria > Actinomycetota > Acidimicrobiia > Acidimicrobiales > RAAP-2 > DASZIT01. The sequence continues at coordinate 15,905 of PKXA01000106.1, forward strand.
CGGTGCGTCCGACCTCCAGTTCTGGTCGGCGACGTATCCCGACCCCGTGCGATGACCGTGGAGTGGGCTCGTTACGCCCAGTCCGGAACCTCGAAACCGGTGAAGGGAATGCTGACCGGACCTGTCACCATGCTGCGATGGTCCTTTGTGCGTGACGACCAGACCGAGTCGGAGACCGCCGTACAACTGGCATTGGCAATCCGCGACGAACTCGTCGACCTGCAGTCAGCCGGTATCGCCATAATTCAGGTGGACGAGCCCGGATTACGCGAGGGTCTTCCCCTGCGGACCGCCGAGCGCGCCGACTATCTGGCCTGGGCCACGCGAGCATTCCGGGTGGTGACGGAGCCGGCGAATTCTGAAACTCAGGTACACACCCACATGTGTTATGCCCAGCTTGGTGACATCATGGACGCGCTGGGTGAACTCGACGTCGATGTGGTGTCGTTGGAGGCGGCCCGCTCAGGTATGGCGTTGGCGGCAGACCTCAAAGCCGCCGATTATCAGGGTGGGGTCGGACCGGGTGTCTATGACGTGCACACCCCCGGGATTCCCACCATTGCCTCGATCGAGGTGCTCCTTCGTCGCGCCGTTGAGGCACTCGGAAGCGATCGGGTGTGGGTCAACCCCGACTGTGGCCTGAAGACCCGTCAGTACGATCAGGTCGTCCCCGCTCTCGAGCACATGGTGGCGGCCGCCCGCAAGCTCAGAGCGGAACTCGAAACCGACTGAACCCCGGTCGATCACCTCGAGGTGCCCCGACTCATCGGGTCAGGGGCGCCAACTGAGCCTCGGTGGGTTCGCTGCAGCAGAACCACGACTCGGTGAGCTTGGCTCGCTGCCCGGGTGGCCCACTCGAGACTGACCCGGTCACGGGACGAGGTCGGGCAGTTGTCGCCTGGCTACGGATCAGTGCGTCGATTTCCGCAAACGTTAGATCCGCGGGTTGGTCGACGCGAGCTTCGACCAGGGCGGCCAGGTCCTGTTGCAATTGGTCGACTTCGCCATCGGGATGTGACCACATCCAACCCAGCCGAGCCGCGTCGTAGGGACCGAGATGTGGTGTCATCTCGGGTCGGTCCAGTAACAGCGACTTTTCGGGTAACAGTAAGCGCACCGTGTACTGCACCGGATCCACGTTGGGAACCAGGTCGTGGGCAATCACGAAATCGAGGAGGTCAACCAGGCCGTCAATGGTTGTCCACGGAGTGAACGGCAACCACGATGGCCGCACCTCGATATCGTGTCGGCGCAACAGGATGACCGCCTCGGACGCCTCGGCCACCGTGTGGCCCTTGTCGAGGTGCTCGAGAATCACGTCGTCCACCGACTCGAATGCAGAGACAATGAACAGGCAGTCGGCTTCGGCCAGCTCGGACCAGATGTCGGGGTGACGCAGGACGTGTTCCACCTTGACCGTGCAGTCGAAGGTAAGCCCGGGGTGGCGGGTGTGGATGGCGGCAATCACCCGGCGGGAGTGGAGTGGGGTGTTGAGGAAGTCGGGATCCGCAAACGTCAGGTGACGAGCGCCGGCGACCACCAACTGATCGACGTCGGCCACCACCGTGGCCTCGTCCACCGGCCGCACGCGACCGTCATAGACGACGGGCACCGGACAGTGCCGGCACCGATGGGAACAACCCCGGCTGGCCTCGACGGAACCAACCAACCGTTCCTCACCACCAACTGCCAACCGGGTATACCGGTCAAGGGTGGGCAACATGCTCCGGGCGGGAAGGAGCGCGGGACCACGGGCCAGTTGGATGGCACGGCCTGGATCGACTCCGCCCACCCAGGCCACCAAACCGGCTTCATATTCGCCGGCGATCACCGCGTCAGCCGGCGATGTGACGGTGAGATCACGGCTCACCGTGGCATACAGACCGTAAAAGCACAGCGGAAGGTCGGGCCGCCGGGCCCGGACCGACTCGGCCACCTGCAGCGCCAACCGCATGGCCGTGTGCATCGGCACCGAAAACGCCACACGGTCAGCCCAATCGAATTCGGTCACGTCAATCGGGTCAACCGCCACATCCACACAGCGGACCTGGTGGCCGGCCGCCTCCATCGCCGCCATCGGCTTGGACAACCCCAGCGGCTGATTGCCCAGCTCATAGGTGGAAACCAGAAGCACTCGCACCAGAGCGAGGTTAGTGGTGCCGGACAGGCCGACCGTGCGGGGCACCGCGGAGCTCGACCTCGAGACAGGACTCGGCTCGGCGCAAAGCTTCCTCGACCTCATGAGCCGTTTCCCCGCGGGCAAAGATGAATCCGAGATAACGGTCGCCTTCCGGAAGCGGGACCACGTCCCGTCCCAAAGGGATGGAGATCTCGACACCGGCAACGCCTTCGACGGCCCGGGCTCGCTCCAGACCCCTTACCTCCACCAGCACCCCGGCCGATCGGATCGGGAGCATCATCACTCCCGCCGCCCGGGCCTCACGGGTGAGGCCATCCAAACTCATGCCGAGGGCGTGGCGGATGATGACCTCCTCAAGGCTCACCCCGACCCCGAACCGGAGGGAGCGCGAACAAAGACCACCGATCGACCGGGCAGCCAATTCCAGGATCGTCACCACGCCCGTGGTACCGATACGCAGTTCAGCGTGCAACGGTCCTTCCCGCAATCCCATCGCCTGGGCAGCTTGGGCGGTGATTGTCTCCACATCGGCGAGGATGGAGGCTGCCTGCCTCGACGGCGTGACATAGATGGTCTCTTCGAAGAACGGACCATCCAAGGGGTCGGGCTTATCGAACACGGCCAGGACCTCCAATTTCCCGTTGACGAGCAGCCCTTCGACCGCCACTTCGGCTCCGGGCACGAAACGCTCGACAACCACCGGCTCCGGGCAGTCCCCGAGGATGGCCCGAATCCGGGAGGCTGCCGCCCTGGCCTGGGCGGCGTCGTCGACACGGATCACGCCCTGGCTGGCTGATCGAGATGCCGGCTTCATCACGCAGGGGTACCCGATGTCAGCGCACGCCAGCGCCTCATCGGCTCCGGCGGGAACTATCCGATAGGAGGGTTGAGGGAGCGAGGCAGCGCCCAGGCGCTCTCGCATGACGACTTTGTCCCTGGTGGCAGCCACTGCGTCGGGTGGATTGTGCGGGAAGCCCAGACGCTCGGCGGCTCGGGATGCGACCACAATGCCCTGGTCATCGACAGCCAGGACGCCATCGAGCGGCGTCCGATGGTGGAGCGCCACGATGGCCTCCACCGCGGCGTCAGGTGACCCCATGGGTACGACCACCGCCCGATCTCCCATGGACCCTGCCATGGCCTGGCGGTGTTCGGACCCGACCACCACATCGACTCCCAGAACAGCCGCCGCGGCCATGAAGTCGGAGGCCCGATAGGTGGCAGTGGGTAACAACAAGAGAATCCGTGGCACCGCCCTATGATGCACGTAACCGAGCGAGTACCGAGGCGAAGCCATCATGAATGACGTCGATTCCGACAATTTGACAGTTCTGCGAGCGACCGACGCAGCCGTAGCCATGGTGTCTGAGCTGCGGGCCAGCGAAGATGACCAGGAGTCGCTTGCCCTCTGGGTCGAGGTGACGGGGTCGAACGGGAATGCCTACACCTACGACATGTATTTCCAACCGGTCGCCGATGCCCAACCGGGCGATTGGAGCCACGAGCAGGACGATCTGAAGATCGTGATTCCGGCCGAAAGCATCCCCAACATGAAGGGGGCGGTCCTCGACGTCAACAGTGACGGCGGCGAGACGGGGATGGTGATCGTCAATCCCAACCAGCCTCCGGCCATGGGGAGCCCGGTCATGGCCGGACCCCCGGCCGATCTCAGCGGGGACGTGGCACAGAGGATCCTCCAGGTGTTGGAGGCACAGATCAATCCGTCCATTGCTGCGCACGGTGGGCGCGCCGACCTGGTCGCGGTCGAGGTTGACGCTGCCTATCTCCGCCTGAGTGGAGGTTGCGCGGGATGCGGGATGGCGGCGGTGACCCTCAGCCAGGGAATCGAAGTGGCCTTGCGAGACTCGGTACCCGAGATCACCCGGGTGATCGATGTGACTGACCACGCATCGGGTACCAACCCGTACTACGAGGCCGCCAAGAAGTAACTCTCAGACCGGCAGAAATCGGCGCGCGTCCTCGGCTGCGTAGGCGGCCACCATGGAGTCGATCGCCGCGGTCGCCTCGACCCGTTCGATTACGTCCAGGAGCCGGTTGGCGGGGATGGCACACGTCATCTCCGTCCGGGGCATGTTGGTGCGAGTGCGGCTCAACATGCAACCCACGCTGACTGCTACTTCACCTCGCTCTTTGGCCACGGCCACGATATGGCACTGGGGTTTGCCGTCGATGCGAAGGTCCGGAAGAGCATCGGAGAGCACCATCAGTTGCTTGCCGTTCACCCGGATCATGACCACGTCGGGATCGACCGGCGTATCGGCGAGCGGGCCATAGGTGACGGTTTCCGGACGTTCGGCCAACACCGGGATGCCGGGAACCATGTCCATGGTCACCCAACCCGACTCGAGCAGGGTGGCCACGTCTGAGCGACCGGCCACTTCTTCGAGGGTGGCAAATCCGTGGGTGAGACTCCCCACACTGCAGTTCCCGTGGTCAGCAGCCACCGTGGTGAAGGTCCGGTCGACGGCTTTGGTCCAGAACACGCACCCCGCCGGCACACTGCCGGTCCGGCCATCCGGAGTCGATTGCGGCATCGGGGCGTCGTAAGCCTCGACTCCGGCCGGGGACGAATCCGAGAAGGTGATGGCAATCGGAGGCGTCGTGAGGTTGAGCGCCGAAGTGATGGCGGCGGCAGATTCGGGCCAGTGGTCAAGGGCGGGCATCATCCCAGTATTGCCGAAGCCAACAGCTGGGAAAAACGGACACGTCAGTCTGTCGGCACATACTCGAGACAACCCTGGGCATCGTGCACAAGGAGCCCGGAGCACTCGGCCCCGAGTCCTCGGCCAGAACGTCACTAACGTCTGAGTATGGCTCCGCAGTGGATAGCACTCCTCGAAGATGGCGCAAGCTCTGATCCTTTCGTCCAGTTCGGCAGATGGTTCAGGGACGCCGCGGCCGTTGTGCCGAGCCCCGAAGCCATGGCAGTGGCGTCGGCCGATCTCCAGGCTCGTCCATCGGTGCGCATGGTCCTGATGAAGGCATGGGATGAGGACGGTTTCGTCTTCCACACCAACTTCGAAAGCCGCAAGGGCCACGAGCTCACCGAGAATCCTCACGCATCCCTCCTCTTCTACTGGGAGCCGTTGGGGCGCCAGGTCCGGATCGAAGGTCCGGTCAATCGCATCTCCGACGAGGAATCCGACGCATATTTTCTTACCCGTCCGGCGCGCGGCCGGGTCGGGGCCCACGCATCACATCAGAGCCAGACCATCGACAGCCGGGAGGCGCTGGATCTCGAGGTGCAGCGTATCGAGTCCCAATTCGCCGGACACCAGGTGACCCGCCCGGCGTGGTGGGGGGGATTGCGAGTACAGCCTCAGGTATTCGAATTCTGGCAGAACCGGGAGGACCGCCTCCACGATCGACTTCGCTACACGCCGGATCGAGTCGGCTGGAAGGTCGAGCGACTCCAACCTTGATCCCGTGACGACCGTGGGCGTCGCTCCCCAGCGGGCACCACTCTCCAATAGCTACATTCACCAAGTCGCGGCGCTGCTCGGGCACGGGAGGAAGCGCACCCAGCTGTTGGATGAGGGCCGTGTACTCGAGAGGCCCGAGCATGGTTCCGCACCGGCCGTTTTCTGAAGTGGAGTCTGCCGCGCTCACGTGGACCGGACATGCGCTGGTGTCGGAGCCGAGCCACTCTGAACAGGTAGTGGCCTCTTGATGTTGTGGCCAACGGCAGTCCTGGTGAGTCGGCAGCCCGAGGCAGAGGCAGCCGGTCGAGTTGCTACCCGGATCCAAGCTCTACTCCAACCTGTTGTCGGAGTCTGGACCACTCCGTCCGACCGGACTCCAGGCCATGGCCTCCCCCCGGTTCACTTAGCCGGATCCGGTAACCGCGCTCTCCAGCACCCGGCAACCGATAGATGAGCCGAGTGTTTCGGCGAACGCCGTCCGCGGGTCGTTGCCGAGCCCATAGGCAACGTCGTTCCCGACGACCGCCAACCACGACGAGCACCAACCACGACGTGCACCATTCCGGCGGGGATCAGGACACGACAGCCTTTGAGCATTGCCTGAAGAACACCATCGCGTGTGGATTTCCACTCTGCTGGGTCGGTCGGCGCCGTTACGACCGATGTCCTACCCCGACCCGGGTCGGGGCCGTCATTACGGGTTACGCCTACCCTGGTGAGCATGGCGACCTCGCCCTACGTCATCGAGTACGAAGGAGCCTTCCACCTCGATCTCCCGCCGAACGAGGTGTGGGCGATCATCTCCCGCACCGACCACTTCGAGGATTGGTGGAGCTGGCTGCGAGAATTGCAGGTCGAAGGCAAGGCCTTGCAGTCAGGGTCGGTGCTCCGAGGGGTGGTCGTCCCCCCCCTCCCCTACCGGATGCGTCTCGAAGTCGTGTTGGAGGAGTGTGTGATGCCCAATCGCATAGACGCGGTGGTCAGCGGCGACCTCGAAGGGAACGCCAGCCTCACCTTCACCCCCGACGGGGGCGGCACCCAAGCGACAGTCAGCTGGACCATCGAGATGATGCAAGGGCCTATGCGACTGGCGGCGCGGCTAGCCCATCCGCTACTCCGTTGGGGCCACGACCTGGTGGTGCAGGCCACCGTGGAGGGCTTCCGGCGAACTCTGGCTGCCGAGTCGGGGTCGTCGGTCAGTGGGTCAGGCGGGCCAGCACCAAGCTGAGAGCCAATGCCACCATCGCCCAGGACAGCGCCCGCAGGGTCTTCTCGATGGGGGCGAGAAGGGCGGAGCTGTCGAGAACCTCGACGCGGCCGTCGTCGAGCACCATGCGTCCCTCGATCGAGATTGCATGGCGCCGGATGGTGCGGGCCGAGGTGGAGAGGTGCCGCTGGGCGGCGGAGAGCAGGGTGGCCGCGGCAGCCAGGACGATGGCCGATGCCGGCAGAGACCGGTCCTGGGCAAAGGCAGCGGTGAGCACCGGGAACGCTCCCCACCCCAGGGCGAAGCCGAGGTCGGTATGGACCCGGCCCCCGAACAACTCGAGGTTGTAGGCCAGGACGAGGAAGGCGCCGGCGACGATGAACACCCCGAGCCACGGTCCCACCCGGTACATGCCGACAATGCCGATGGCCATCGCACCGCCCAGGCTGATGGCGGAGGCAGATTTCAAGAGGCGGGCCGATAGGGCGGTGCCGAGCGGTCGACCCCGCAATTCGTCGAGGCAGTGGGCGGCTACCCCCACGGCCAAAAAGAAGGCCAGGACGGCGGCGCCGAGGGTGCTCCAGTTGACAGTCGTGCCGATGAGAGAACCGATCACCACGTAAGAGAGGTGCCAGGCGGTATACGGCGGATGGAGGACGGCTCGCACGTCGCGCCACCGGGTGTGCGCACCGGAGGCGTAATAGGCAGGCCCTTGGGGTGGTGCGCCGGCGCCGGTTCCGGTGTCGGTGGGCTCGCGGCCGGTGTCGGTGGGCTCGCGGCCGGTGTCGGTGGGCTCAGCTGCCACCGGGCTTGGTCCCCCACATGACGAGTCCCCCGCCGAGCGACATGAGGCGGCTCCCGATGCCCTCGATGCCGGCTTGCTTCCAGGCATCTACCGTCCACGACAACGGGTAGCGCCGGTAGTGGCGCGAGATGCTCGGGCCCAGAAAGCGGCCGACCTCGAACCACTCGCGTCCGCCGGTCAGCCACCCGGCCACCGGCAGCACCAAACGGGTGTAGCCCCACCACAAACCGCGCCACCAGGGTTCCGGTGGGAGGTGGAACTCGAGGCTGGCCAGTATTCCGCCGGGTCGCACCACCCGGGCCAGCTCGGCGACGGTGGCCGCCGGGTCGGCCACGTAGCGCAGGAGGTAGGTGAAAGTGACAGCGTCGAAGGCTCCGTCGGCGAACGGGAGCTCCTCGCCCCTCCCCTGGATGAGATGCACACCGTGCTCGTTTCGGGTGAGGAGGTTCTGGCGGGCCCGCTCCAACATGGGGCCGGTGAGGTCGAGGCCGACCACCTGGGCTCCGGTAGCCGAGCGAATGGCCAGAGCCACACCGGCCGGGCCGGTGGCGACGTCGAGCACCCGACCAGTGGGGGTGGCCCGAACGTGGCGGACCATCTCCTTCCGCCAGCGCCGGTCTTGACCGAGGGACAACAGCGCGCCGAGCCGGTCGTAGTGGGCGGGCAGGCCGTCGAAGAGCTCGGTGGCCTGGCGGTTCGGGGCTGTGTCGATTCTTCCCACCATTGCCAGTCAGCGTAGGTCGAACGCGTTCTCGTTGCTGGCAATTGTCGGAGCCAACCACTACAACTGGCAGATGGCCGCCGAAATGAGTTCGTATGACGCGGTGGTGGCCGGTGCCGGCCCCGGCGGAAGCGTGGCCGCCTTCGAGCTCGCCCGCAGTGGGGCGCATGTCGCCCTGGTGGACAAGGCGCGCTTCCCCCGGGACAAGGCGTGCGGTGACCTGGTCGGGCCGAGGGGGGTGGGACTGCTCGGCGAGTTGGGGATTGCCCCGGAGGGGGTGGTGTCCCTCGGCGACATGGCGGTGATCGGACCATCGGGGGGACGGGTCATCCTTCCCGCCGTCCCCGGGCTCACCTACCCGGGATGTGCCTGGGCGCTGCCCCGCAAGGTGTTCGACGACGTGCTGTACCGGGCGGCGATGGAGGCGGGAGCCGTTGCCATCACCGCAAGGGTGGCGGCGGTCGAGGTCGAAAGCGGCGGCGATGTTGGCGGCGGCGCGGCGGTGGTTCATCTGGACGACAGAGGTCGTCTGCGGGCCGGGGCTCTCATCGGGGCCGACGGCGCCACCAGCGCGGTGGCCGGGTCGGTCGGCATGGTCCGGGCCGATCGGGTGCAGTGGGGCTTCGCTGTCCGTACTTACATCGATGCTGAAGTAGAACTACCTGTCATCGTCTTGTTCGACGAAGAGCCGGGGGTGGGATTCCCCGGCTACGGCTGGCTCTTCCCGGGCCCGGACGGACAGGCAAATGCCGGAGTGGGAGTAGGCACCGGTTCCGATCGTCGGGCCGGGGCCCGGGCAACCAGGTATCTCGACACCTTCCTCGCGCACTTGAGGCGGTTGGGCCTGCTCCCTGCGGATGCGGTGGCCGGCCCGCGCCTGGGTGGATGGCTGAAGATGGGGATGCTCGGGACGTCCCCGGTGTCGGGGCCGGTGCTGCTGGTGGGCGATGCCGCCGGACTTGTCAATCCGCTGCAAGGCGAAGGGATCGCCCAGGCCATGTTGAGTGGGAGGGCGGCGGCGTCAGCCGTGTTGGGTGTGGGTGGCGGGAGGGATGCGGGAGCTGTCTACGGGCAGTGGCTCCGCCAACACCAGAGCGCCTACCAGGGGTCAACCGCCGCTCTCCAGGGTCTCTTGCTGGGCCGTCCCCGGATGGTGTCACGCCTCGGGAGGGTGCTCACCTGGCCGCCGATCGGCCGCAGCCTGGCTCCGGCATGGGCCCTCTACTGGAACGACCTGGTCACCGGGGGACCTCCGGGCCGCGCCCGGTCCCTGGCCCGGGTGGCCGGTGGGGCGATCCGGGGGGCGACAGCGGCGTCGCCGTCACGCCGAGAGCTCGGCCGGGCGTTGGCGCCACCTCGGCCCGGTCCCGGTCCCGGAGAAGGTCTGCGTGCGATCGTGCGCCGCCATGCTGACCCGTCGGCCTGAGCTCACCGGGTCGGCGACGAGCCGCTGCAGAGGAACGGTAATGGGGCGCTCGTCACGCCTGAAAGCGGCACTGAATATGTCAGCACTTGAGCGATGGGCTGGCGGGTCCCTGGGTCAACGCCCGGCGTTTGCTGGCACCCCGACGGCCAACCTGCGATCGACGTTCGGGACAGGTTATCTTTCACATGCAGCACGGCGCGCCACACAGACGGGATGGACAAAGAAATCACGCAACGACAGCGGAGGAACGACAGGTGCGACATCGTGCGTGAGTTGGACCAAAGCAAGACATTGGTGGTGGCCCGAAATGGGGCGCCGGTCGGAGAGCTCTCCCCGCTGTGCCGCCACCGTTTCGTGACCGCGGACGCGGCAGTCGCCACGTTCCAGACCGCACCGAACAGAGACCTGGCCCGACTCCGCGCTGACCTCGACCGTGTCGCGTCCCAGGGGATCCACCCCCGTGGCTGATCGGCCCCGCCCACCTCAGGGGGTCATCGACACGTCGGTGGTGATTGACCCAGGGGAACTCGATCCCATCCGGCTCCCTTGCGAGCTCGCCGTCAGTTCGATCACCATGGCCGAATTCGCGGCTCGACCGCATGACGCCGATGAGCGAGCGCATCGCCAGGATCGACTGCAACGCGCCGATGCCATGTTCGGCCCCTTCCCTTTGGCAGTGAGGCGGCTCGTGCCCCCGGCAAGGCCTGTGCGGCAGCCATTTCCGCCGGACGTAAGGCACGAGGAACTCGCGCCGAGGATCTCCTCATTGCCACGACAGTCTGTCCTGCCGGTCTTCCGATGTACTCCGGTGACGAGGAGGACTCCCGAGGCCTCGAAGGCCTCACTGAGGTCGTCGCAATCTGAATCACTGGTTTCCCAACCATCACCGGCCTGTGGCACGGGCCGAAGCCGTGACGATAAGCATCGCCTGAACCGGTATCCCGACCAGCTGAGGAGCCTCGATGGACGTAGTGCGCACTCCCGAAGAACGATTCGCCTCACTACCCGACTTCCCCTTCGCACCGGGCTACGCCCACACTGTCGACGGGCTGCGGGTGGGCTTCATTGATGAAGGCCCAAAGGAGGGCCCGGTGGCGCTCCTCCTCCACGGCGAACCGTCGTGGTCCTTCCTCTACCGCAAGATGATCCCTGTCTTCGTCGATGCCGGCTTTCGGGTGATCGCCCCCGATCTGATCGGCTTCGGACGCTCCGACAAACCGACAGCCCAAACCGACTACACCTACGCTCGCCATGTCGAGTGGATGCGGTCGGTTCTCTTCGACGCCCTCGACCTCTCCGGCATCACGCTTGTCTGTCAGGATTGGGGCGGACTGGTCGGGCTCCGCTTGGTCGCCGAGCATCCCCAGCGGTTCGCTCGGGTCTGCGCGGCGAACACCGGACTACCCGACGGCACCGTCCGTCTTCCCGACGTGTGGTGGCAATTCCGCGACTTCGTACAGCGCACTCCCGACCTGCCCATCGGAATGCTCATCTCCAGTGGGGTGAAGGTGCCCATGGAGGAAAATGTCATCGCCGCCTATGACGCTCCGTTCCCCGACTCCTCCTTCAAAGCCGGCGCCCTCTCATTCCCCGACCTCATTCCCCAGAGCCTCGACAATCCGGCTACTCCCGACAACCAGAGAGCCTGGTCGGTATTGGAGACATTCACCAAGCCGTTCCTCTGCGCATTCTCCGATGAGGATCCGATCACCCGGGGCGGAGACCGGCCCTTGCTCGAGCGCATCCCCGGGACAAAAGGTCAACCCCACACCACCATCGAAGGTGGCGGCCACTTCCTACAAGAGGACAAGGGCGTCGAGTTGGCCAAAGTGGTGATCGACTGGGCCCAGGCCGATTGAGTTCGGTCACCCGGCCGGTCATCGAGACAGACGTCTTCGTGGTCGTTACGATGAACCCATGGGGATTGACTTCGGGGAAGCGCTGGCATTCGTCCGTGAGCACGACAGGGGGGTCCTGGTCACACTGCGGGGCGATGGGCGACCCCAACTCTCCAACATCATCTATTTGCCTGGGGATAGTTCGACGGTTCGGATTTCGGTCACTGACTCCCGGGCCAAGACGAAGAACCTCCGCCGTGACCCTCGGGCCAGCCTGCACGTGACCACCGATGACTTCTACGCCTACGTCGTCCTCGATGGAACGGTTGCACTTTCCGCAGTAGCTGCTGCCCCCGAGGATGAGGTCGTGGAGCAGTTGGTCGACATGTATCGCACTGCCCTCGGTGAGCACCCCGATTGGGACGAATTCCGACAGGTCATGGTCGACGAAGGTCGGATCCTGGCCACCCTTACTGCCGACCGGGCCTACGGGATGCTCGGAGTCGGCTGAAGGTCTGGCTGTGGCACGCCACCGGAAGATGGCCTCCTGTTCTGGCCCTTGGAAGCGCTGACGCGCTGCAGATGATGTCAGCGCTGCATGTTCTGTGGGCCACCGGCCGGTGCCGAGTCCGTACGCCCTGACCCTGAGTTCCGTGACGAGCTGGCCGATTATGCGCGGAGCGAGGGCGCGACGACCTCAGAAATCATTCGGGAGGCGCTCCGTCACTTTCTGCGAGCCGGCTAACGGGACAGGCGAAAAAGAACATGCATGGCGCTACCCGATGCCAGGTCCTCACTCAGAAGGTGAGCACACCCCGGGCCAGTTTGCCCGCCTCCATGTCCTCGACGATCTCGCGGAAATCCTCGAGCGGCCGTGACTCGGTCACCAACTCATCGAGCATCAATTTGCCCGACAAGTACAATTCGACCATCAACGGGATGTCGTGGTGAGGACGTGACGACCCGTATCGACACCCGAGAAGGCCCCGATCGACATAGGCCAAGGCGTTCACGTCCACTGACACTTCGGTGCCCTGAGGGGGTATACCGATGGCCAGGGCATTTCCACCCCAGTCGAGAACGTCGAGGGCGTTGCGCAGGACGGCGGGGTGTCCCACGCAGTCGAACGACCAGTTGACTCCTCCGGTCCACCCGAGTGCCCCGGTGACCCGGCCCGGCCCGGGCGGGACGATCTCGCGGATAGCGGCAACCGCGTCAGACGACGAGGCGTCGACAAAGTGGGTGGCACCGAACTGTCGGGCCAGTGTCTCTTTGGATGCCAACGTGTCCACCGCAATGATCCGACTGGCTCCGGCCAGCCGTAGTCCCTGGATCACGTTGAGGCCCACCCCACCCACACCGAATACCGCTGCCGTCTCCCCTGCTTGCACCTTGGCCCGGTTGAGCACGGCACCCACTCCGGTCAGCACCCCACAGCCGATGAGACAGGCCGAGGTCATGGGCACGTCTTTGGAGATCTTGACGGCTTGGACCTCTTTGACAATTGTCGACTCGGCGAATACCGACGTGGCGGCAAAGTTCGATGCCGGCTCACCCTTGTAGGTGAAGGGCTGGGACACGTTCCCCAACGTCTTCACGCACCAAGTGGGATGCCCAGTGGAACAGGCCCGGCACGTCCCACAACTGGCCAAGGTGGCGATGACCACGTGGTCACCCGGTTTCACCGACCGTACCTCTGACCCGACGGACTCGACCACCCCGGCGCCCTCATGGCCGAGCACCGAGGGTGCCTTCCACGGGATGGTTCCATTGATCACCGACAGGTCACTGTGACAAACGCCGGCGGCGCCGATCCCGATCCGCACCTCGGTCGGCCCCGGGTCACCCACAGTCAACTGGTCGGTGACTTCCACGTCGTCACCTGTGTATACAATGCCGCGCACGGCACTCCCCTCTCTCTGTCTACTGGGAATCTCTGTGTCTGGTGAAGCTCTGTCTACTGAAGCTGGGTGGCGTTGAACCTTTCACGCAGTTCACGCTTGAGCACCTTGCCCCCGGCGTTGGTCGGCAGTAGGTCGATGATCTCGACGAATTTGGGCGCTTTGAAGTTGGCCAGGTGATCCCGTGCCCAGGTGGGCAGAGTGTCCACCATCCCGTCGGTCGATGCCCCGGGAACCGGTACCACGAAGGCGCAACCCACCTCGCCCATGCGGTCATCGGACACCCCGACCACAGCCACCTGGGCCACACCCGGATGATTCCGGAGCACCGCTTCGATCTCGGCCGGATACACATTGAACCCACCCGACACGTACATATCCTTCAGGCGGTCGGTGATGTCGACGTTGCCGTCTGCATCCATGACGCCGACATCGCCGGTGTGCAGCCAGCCGGCCGGGTCGATGGCCGCGTCGGTGGCTTCGGCATCGTTGAAATAGCCCCGCATCACGTTGTAGCCGCGGACAGTGATCTCCCCCGCTTCACCCCGGGCCATCTCTGCCCCGCCGGCATCCACAATACGGACCTCCACGTCGGGAATGGCCCGACCCGATGTGCCCGAGATGACCTCGGCCGAGTCGCCTTGTCGGCACATGGTGACGGTACCCGTTGCTTCGGTGAGTCCGTAGGCGGTCAGCACTGTCTCGATGTCCAGTTCAGACCAGAGCCGCTTCACGAGTTCGACGGGAATCAGAGCGGCACCGGTCACCACCAGACGCAACGACGAAAGATCGAACGATTTCCGGTCGGGGCGGTCGAGGATCGATTGGAAGATGGTCGGCGGCCCGGGCAACACCGAAATGCGCTCGCCGGCGATACGGCCCAGAAGTACATCGACATCGAAGACCGGTTCGGCGATCATGGTGGCCCCGGTCATCAGGCAGGCCAGAATGCCGGCCTTGTACCCGAAGGTATGGAAGAACGGGTTGACGATCAAGTACCTGTCACCCTGGCGCAGCCCGACCACTTCTGCCCAGGTGGCGAACGTCCGAAGCGTCTGGCCGTGGGTGGTCATCGCACCTTTGGGATAACCGGTGGTGCCCGAGGTGAAGATCAGATCCGACATGTCGCCGCTGGTGATCGAAGCCGTCCGACCGGCGGCGACATCACTTGGGACAGAGGCTCCCTCGTGTAGAAACACATGCCAGGGAACCACCTGGTCGCCCTTCTTGGGCCCGACCGGCGGATTGTTGCCCCCGGTTTGTCCGGGCTCCCCAGCCTCGCCCGACTTCCCTGTCCCTCCGGCCCTCAGCACCACCACCCGCTCGAGGTCGGGAAGGGCTGTTCCGGCCTTCACCGCCTCGGCCAGCATGGCGGGGTAGTCGGTGCCCAGAAAGCCCTGCACGGTGAAGAGGAGCCTCGCCCCCGACTCTCTGAGAATGTATGCGGCCTCGGCGCCTTTGTACCGTGTGTTGAGCGGTACCAGCAATGCTCCGGCCCCCACCGAGCCCAGCGCCGCGATCACCCACTCAGCACAGTTCGGCGCCCATATCGCCACCCGGTCCCCACGCTCGATGCCGTTGGCCAGCACCGCACGGGTGGCAGCCGCCACTTCTTCCGCCAACTGGTCAAAGGTGAGCCGGGTGGTCGTCCCACCAGGTCCATGGGCGTCGACCAATGCTTCGGATTCGCCGAACCGGGCGGCGGCATCCTCCACCAAACCGGGGATGGTCCCCCACTGGAGATCCCCGCGGGGATCCGCAATATCTGACACGCCGTCAGGGTAGTGCATCGATCCGGGTGGCCTTCAGAACGCCTTCAGAACGCCGCCGGTAGATGTCACTGCGATGAATCGACCCTCAACATGTGAATCGTCGAGGTGGTGCAGTCGATTTCATACAGAGCTCGGTACGGGCCGCGCCGAGCACTGAAGGCCCGGTGAACTCGCGCTGCATAGGTTTGCCGACCCGGTAGGGCGATGCAGCGAGGTCTCCGTATGCGAATTCGAGAATGGCCGACACAATCCGAGGTAGGACCTGGGCCATGTCGCGTCGGACGGTGGCCGAAAAGACGACCCGATGGCTCACCGCAAACGCTTCGGGACTCCGAATTCGGCCCGGATCTGTTCTTCGTCAAAGCTACGCCCGGTAGCCGTATCCGTCCGCGCCGATCAGCACTGCCGCCGCCGGTCCGTTCTTTGTGATCGTCACCTGTTCGTGAGTGACGGATGCGGCTTCGACCAGTTCATTGAGCCGGTCTTTAACCTTCGAAATCGGCAGTGTTTGCACGCCATTGGTGTGGCCTGGACTCAAGCCTTGACAAGGTCTTCGTAAAGACTGGCTTCCTATGGGTGTTGGCTACTGACCGACACCACCTCACCGGTCATGAACGTGGCATAGTCACTGGCCAAAAACACGATGACGTTGGCCACCTCCCACACCTCGGCCCCTCGCCCGAAGACCTCCTTTTTGGTGAGCTCGGCCAGCTCCTCGTCAGGTATCACCTTGTTGAGGAACGGGTGGACAGCCAGGCTCGGCGATACAGCGTTGATTCTCACGTTGTGGGGAACCGCCTCCACAGCCGCGCAGCGGGTCAGCGCCATCACCCCGGCCTTGGCCGCGGCGTAGTGGGATTGACCAGCCTGGGCCCTCCATCCCAGGACCGAGGCGTTATTGACGATGACTCCCCCCCGGCCCCGGGCGTAGAGGTGACGAAGGGCCGCACGAGTACACCGGAACGTGCCGGTCAGCGTGATGTCGAGTACAAGCGACCACTGCTCGTCGGTCATGTCGACAACGTCCACTTGTCCACCCAGCCCGGCGTTGTTGACGGCCACGTCGAAGTAACCGTGGTGGTCGACGGTGGCCTCGTAGAGGTGCTTCACCTGGTCCTCGTCGGTGACGTTGCACGGAATGGCCAATGGCCGTTGCCCCGAGAGCTCCGGCAGTCGGGCCAGCGCATCGGCCGCCTCGTTGAGCCGGCGTTCGTGGGCATCGGAGATGACCACGGTGGCACCCTCCTCCACGCAACGTTTGGCAGTGGCAAACCCGATACCGGTGCCGGCCGCCGCGGTGACCACCACGATCTTGCCGGCAAGGAGCCCGTGACCGGGTGGTGGGATGGGTACCTGGGGCATCGGTGATGGCTGGGTGGTGGTGTCGGTCATCGGGTTGCTCCCTTGGGTTCGGGCGGCAGGCCAAGGACCCGTTCGCCGATGATGTTCTTCTGAATTTCGTTGGAACCGCCGTAGATGGTCTCGGAACGGCTGAAAAGGAATGTCCGCTGGAACTCGTCGAGCTCATAGGGGAAACCCTCAGCCACCAGACCGGCGGGCCCCAGCACGTCAATGGCCAGTTCACCCAGGTCGCGATGCCAACTTGCCCAATACAGCTTGATGATCGATGCCTCGGGGGGAGCCACCGGACCGTCGATGTTGGACAGGCTGCGCAGCGTGTTGAGACGGAGGATTTCGAGCTCGACGTAAGCGCGGGCGAGCCTCTGCCGCACCACTGGTTCCGAGGAGCGCCCATTGGCCCGGGCCTCTTCCATCAGGTGATCCAACTCACGCCGGAACGAGACCTGATGGCCCAACAGCGCCACCCCGCGCTCGAAGGCCAGGGTGGCGAGGGCGACTTTCCAGCCATCACCCACCTCTCCGAGCACATTGTCCTTCGCCGTCCGGGCCCCATCGAAGAACACTTCGTTGAACTCGGACGTCTTGGTCAACTGGGTGATGGGTCGAACGTCGACCCCGGGCTGATCCATCGGCACCAATAGATAGGACAACCCTTTGTGACGGACCGATCCCGCTTCGGTGCGACAGACCACGAAGCACCAGTCGGATTGGTGGGCCAGCGATGTCCACACCTTTTGCCCGGTGACCACCCATTCGCCGGTGTCATCGTCGGGAACCGCCTTGGTCTGGACATTGGCCAGGTCGCTCCCGGCGTTGGGCTCCGAGTAGCCCTGGCACCACAACTCGCTCCCGGCCAGTATCGGTGGCAGAAACCGGGCCTTCTGCTCGGTGGTCCCGTAGTGGATGATGGTCGGACCGATGAGACCCTCACCCAGAATGCTGACCCGGCCCGGCGCCTTGGCCTTTACGTATTCCTCGTTGAAGATGACCTGGTGGGCGATGGACGCGCCCCGCCCGCCGTGTTCGGTCGGCCATCCGAGGCACGTCCAACCGTCGGAGGCCAGCACTTTCTCCCACTTGAGTCGGGTGGCGAACCCATAGGTCTCATCCCCTGATCCCCCCCGTCCACCCAGGGCGGCGAACTCGCCCACCACATGGTCGGTCAACCACGAACGCACTTCGCGGCGGAAGGCGTCGTCCTCGGGTCGGTCTCGAAGGTCCATGGGATGGGGTTCGTCCTGGTCAGGTTGGTTGGCCCGCAGGCCAACAGGGTCCGGCCAAATCTGACGCGACGTTAGCAAACGGCCTTCCCCTTATTTCGGTGGCCCACGGGGAACACCATGGGCCAAGCCGGGGTTCTACTGTTTGTCGGATGCCGGAGTCCATGGATGGTGTAGCCGTGGCCATCCGGCCCAGGGAGGCCCAGATATGACTGACGCCACAAAGACCGAAGATGCACGCTCAGCGGAGTTGAGTGACGAGGAGTGGAAAGCGAAGCTCTCACCCGAGCGCTACGCGGTGCTGCGACAGAAGGGCACCGAGCCGGCTTGGTCGGGTGATCTGCTCCACGTCGATGGCAGCGGCATGTTCACCTGTGCCGGTTGCGGTGCCGATCTGTTCCAGAGCGATACGAAGTTCGAATCGGGTTCGGGATGGCCGAGCTTCTACCGCGCCCTCGATGAGGGAACCGTGAACGAGCACGTGGACAAGAGCTTCGGTAGCATCCGGACCGAGATCACCTGTGCCCGCTGTGACGGTCACCTCGGTCACGTGTTTCCTGATGGACCTGCTCCCACCGGACTCCGCTACTGCGTGAACTCACTGTCCATCGAGTACAAGCCCGGTTGAGCGGCCCGTTTCATCGGTTCAGCAATTCGCCGATCCGACAGTCACCAACACGAACCCGGTAGGCGTACGGCTCCCCCACCACGACCATGCACCCTGGTGGACGGGGCTGCTCGGCGAGAAGGTCGACGGCGGCCCCTCATGGCCGACCACGTGAATGGCGAAATCACTGTCGGGCAACTGGGCCACGTGCTCAGTTCGGCCCGGTGACCGAGGCCAAGCGCTGTTCGAGCAGTTCGAAGAGATCACCGAGTGCCGTCGCTTCGGAAATCCGACCCGATCTGAGCAGTTGCCGGTCAGCATCGGCCAAGGCCTGGCAGGCTCCGAATGCCTCGGCTTTGGTCAGTAGAACCGACGGTGCAAACCGGATGCGGTCATGGGTTTCGGTGGGAGTGCGGGCGAGATCGGTAACGCTGACATGAGTCATGGTCATGGCTGGTCCTTATGGTGGGAGGAAGAATGTCTGGTGGACGACTGGTACCGGTGACGGCGGAAAAGGGTCGAGGTGAGGGCCGCCGTGGCCACTATGGCGATGGTGACCACGGCGGAGCCCACAACGTCGACCAGACGCCATGCCACGAACCACGAGACAGCCCGCATATCCGCATGGGCGATGAGCCGTCCCAGGAGTTGATTGCCACTGGCCAGCCTCCAACTTGCCCAGCGCGCCATGACGCTGACGATGAAGATGGCGGAGGTGTCGACGGCTGGGTTCATGGGTGGCGCCTGGATAGCTTGCTCAGTGCCGATCAGGCACCTGCGTCGACCGTCTCGTCGGTCGAGATGTTCTCGTTGAGAGCCGTCCCGTCTACGCCCGACTCATCTCCATCCGATGCCGGTTGGTGGCGCTCGGCCTTGTGGACATCAGCAGTGGCGAATCGCAGGCTGGCCCCGATCTCGTCGGCCACGATCTCCACTTTGAACCGCCGGTCGCCTTCCTCGGTCTCCCAGCTCCGTTGCTCGAGCCGGCCGGTGACCACCACCCGCGTACCCTTGGTGAGACTGAGTGCGGTGTTTTCGGCCAGTTCGCGCCAGCAGACCACATCGAAGAACGAAGTTGCTTCCTCCCACTCTTTCGAGTCCCGGTTCTGCCAACGTCGGTTGACGGCCACGCCGAGCGAGGTCGTGGCCTGCCCGTCCCGGGTATAGCGAATCTCCGGATCGCGGGTCAGGTTGCCGGCTTTTCTGCAGTGCG
>PKXA01000025.1 GCA_003133325.1 Acidimicrobiaceae bacterium
ACCAGTAGCCATTCCCGCTGGGGGTGGCAGCCATGCCCACCACCGGCGCGGCCAGGCTCGTACCCGCCACCGATCCGTAGGAACCCGCATTCCCGAATGGCACAGGTTGACCTGCCGCCACATTGGGAGGCGGGCCGGCCGCCGCCGCCGGGCCGGACGGCTGTGGCACCGAGCCGACCACAGTCGCCATGGTCAACCCGACCAGCAACGACCCGACGAGTCTCGCAATCCGCTTTGGGTTCCTCACGTCCGCACCCTACTTTCCCCAATGCCGGGCATGAGATGCGCCGACGGGCCTCCCCGTGCCGTGCCCCATGCCAGGCGGTCGGCAGGGAACCGCCGTCACTACCCCGGAATGGGGCAGATATCGGCCGGCCGAAGGGTGAGCCGTCACCGGCGACCCGGTACCATGTTCCTCTATGTCTGACGAGGAAGTCACCACCGGCGCGCCCGAAACAAACCCTGACGAGCCCAACGGAGCGGGAAGCGGATCGGACCTGATGGAGAAAGTGGTCGGTCTGTGCAAGCGGCGCGGGTTCATCTTCCAGTCGGCCGAGATCTACGGCGGTTTCCGCTCCACCTACGATTACGGGCCGCTGGGGGTCAACCTGCTGCGCAACGTGAAGAATGCCTGGTGGGAAGCCATGGTGCAGCGTCGTGACGACGTGGTTGGCCTTGATGCCGCCGTTCTGTCACCGCCGGCCGTGTGGCAGGCCTCGGGTCACCTGTCCAACTTCACCGATCCGTTGGTGGACTGTCGCAAGTGCCACCAGCGTTGGCGCCAGGACAAAATCGACGGGGTCTGCCCCAACTGTGGCTCCACCGAGTTCACCGAGGCCCGGGCATTCAACCTGATGTTCAAGACCCAGGCCGGCCCGCTCGAGGACGAGGGTGCGGTGGCTTATCTCCGCCCGGAAACCGCGCAGGGGATGTTCACCAACTTCGTCAATGTCCTCCAGACCACTCGGAAGAAACCTCCCTTCGGGATCGCCCAGGTCGGAAAGTCGTTCCGGAACGAGATCACCCCTCAGAACTTCGTCTTCCGGACCCGCGAGTTCGAGCAGATGGAGATGGAGTACTTCGTGCCTCCGGCCGACGCCCAACATTGGTTCGAGTACTGGCTGGCCGAACGTTTCAACTGGTATCTGGGACTTGGCATCCCCGAGGACAAGATCCGTCTTCGTCACCACGATGCTGACGAGCTCTCCCACTATTCGGTGGGAACCGCCGATGTGGAGTTCCTCTTCCCCTGGGGCTGGGACGAGCTCGAGGGCATCGCCAACCGCACCGATTTCGACCTGTTGGCCCACGCCGCCGCCTCGGGCGAGAAGCTCGACTACTTCGATCCCACCACCAACGAGCGGTATACCCCGTACGTGATCGAGCCGGCGGCCGGGGCCACCCGGACCATGATGGCGTTTCTGCTGGCCGCCTTCGACGAGGACGAGGTGGGCGGGGAGTCCCGGACGGTGCTCCGGCTCCATCCCAAGCTTGCCCCCTATCAGGTGGCAGTGTTGCCTCTCTCGAAAAAGGACACCCTCGAACCGCTGGCCCGTCAGGTCCTTCATTCGCTGCAGCCCCACTTCATGTGTGATTACGACGTGACCCAGGGAATCGGGAAGCGATATCGCCGCCAGGACGAAGTAGGAACCCCGTGGTGTGTCACGGTGGATTTCGACTCCCTCGAAGATGGCGCCGTGACGGTAAGGGACCGGGACACCACCGCCCAGGTCCGGGTACCCATCGAGGGGCTTGTGGCAGAGTTGCAACGCCGGGTTTCAGCCGCCTGACCGTTCCGTCGAGGCTTGGCCTCCCCGTTGACGCTCGCGCCGTCCAACCGGCGCGGTTTCGGGCCCGATGGGAGAGGCGGTTAGGCTGAAAACCCTGCGCCTGCGCAACCAGGCAACCCCAAACCACCACCCAGGAGACCTCTTCCGATGGCGTTCGTCTACGACTTCGACCACAAGCACCGCAAGCCCCCGATGGAGATGAAGGATCTCCTCGGAGGCAAGGGCGCCAACCTGGCCGAGATGACGTCGGTACTCGAGTTGCCCGTCCCTCCGGGTTTCACAATCTCCACCGACGCTTGTCGCTCCTACATGGATGGCGGTTGGCCCGAGGGGTTGACCGCCGAAGTGGGCAAGGCCCGCACCCGACTCGAGAAGACGATGGGAAAGCGGATCGGTGACCCTTCTGACCCCCTGCTGGTCTCGGTGCGCTCGGGGGCCAAGTTCTCCATGCCCGGGATGATGGACACCGTTCTGAACCTGGGCCTCAACGACCAATCGGTGGAGGGGCTGGCCAAGCAGACCGATGACGAGCGCTTCGCCTACGACTCGTATCGGCGATTTGTGGCCATGTACGGGCGCATCGTGTTGGGCATCCCCGGTGAGGAGTTCGACAACCTGTTGGAGGCGGCCAAGGAGTTGGCCGGGACCACCTCGGATGCCGGGGTCCCTACCGAACTCCTTCGATACCTGGTGGATGCCTATCAGCAGATCGTGGAACGTCATACCGGGAAACCGTTCCCCCAAAACCCGGATGATCAGGTCCGCGGCGCCATCGAAGCCGTCTTCAGCTCGTGGGACGCGCCCCGGGCCATCGCCTACCGGAACCGTGAGCGCATCGCTCACGACCTGGGAACCGCTGTCAATGTCCAGGCCATGGTGTTCGGGAACCGGGACGACACTTCGGGCACCGGGGTCGGCTTCACTCGGGACCCGGCTACCGGAACCCGGGGCGAGTACGGCGACTTCCTCATCAACGCGCAGGGTGAGGACGTGGTTGCCGGTATCCGCAACACCGAGCCGCTCTCGGCCCTGAAGGATCAGTTTCCCACCATCCACAAGGAGTTACTCTCCATTTTCGCGCGGCTGGAGGCTCACTACCGCGACATGTGTGACACCGAGTTCACCATCGAGCAGGGCAAGCTGTGGATGCTGCAGACCCGGGTTGGCAAGCGCACCGGCAGCGCCGCTCTCCGCATCGCTGTCGACATGGTGGGCGAGCGGACCATCAAACTGTCCAAATCCGAGGCAGTCGGACGGGTGACGGGGGATCACCTCGACCAGGTGCTCCACCCGCAATTCTCTGGCTCCGGATACACGGTTCTCACCAAGGGCCTCGGCGCCTCGCCGGGCGCCGCGGTCGGACGGGTCTATCTCACCGCCGACGATGCACAGGCTGCCGCCGAGCGCGGAGAAAAGGTGGTGCTGGTCCGGAGCGAAACCTCTCCCGAAGATGTGCACGGCATGCTGGCCGCCGAAGGAATTCTCACCGCCCGC
The DNA here is from genome assembly GCA_003133325.1 of Acidimicrobiaceae bacterium. GTDB lineage: Bacteria > Actinomycetota > Acidimicrobiia > Acidimicrobiales > RAAP-2 > DASZIT01. The sequence goes on from PKXA01000025.1 coordinate 3,285, forward strand.
GGGGGTCTGGTCAGCCATGCCGCGGTGGTGGCCCGGGGTTGGGGCAAACCGGCAGTGGTGGGAGCCGACGCGGTGCGCATCACCGGAGCGTCTTTCACGGTGGGCGACACCGTGGTCAATGAAGGCGATTGGATCTCGATCGACGGCACCAACGGCACGGTCGTGCTCGGCCAGGTGCCACTGTCCCAGGGCGAGACACCTGCCGAGTTCGAAACCATCTTGGGCTGGGCCGACGAGATCCGGGCCGGCCACCTCGGGGTGCGGGCCAACGCCGACAACGGGCCCGATGCGACCAACGCCCGCAACCACGGTGCCGAGGGCATCGGCTTGTGCCGCACCGAGCACATGTTCTTGGGTGAGGACCGGCTGCCCATCGTGAGGCGCATGATCCTGGCCTCGACCCCGATGGAAGAGGAGTCCTCTCTCGAGCATCTGCGTGTGGCGCAAAAAGCCGACTTCGAGGAGATCCTCGAAGCCATGGACGGGCTGCCGGTCACCATCCGGTTGCTCGATCCGCCGCTCCACGAGTTCCTCCCCGACCCCCAGGAGCTGGCCGTCAAAGAAGCCACCGTCGGGCTGACCCTCGAGGAGGCCCGCCTCTATGAGGCGGCCAAGGCCTGGCACGAGTTCAACCCGATGCTCGGCACCCGCGGGGTGCGACTCGGGGTGATCAAACCCGGCCTCTACGCCATGCAGGTCCGGGCCCTGATGGAGGCGGCCCTCGCCCGGGTGGCCGTGGGTGGCCAACCGATCGTGGAGATCATGATTCCGCTCACCGTGAGCCGGGAAGAGCTGGCCCTGGCCCGGTCGTGGGTCGAAGACGCGGTGGCCAAGACACTGGCGGACTCGGCGACGGGGGAATCCACCCCGGCGAAGAAGGGTACCAAGGGAGCAGCCAAGGTCATCAAGGGCGCGCCAAAGAGCAGTGCCAAGCCCGGGACCCTGCAGGTGTTGATCGGCACGATGATCGAGACACCCCGGGCTGCGCTGTTGGCTGCGGAAATTGCCGAAGAAGCCGACTTCTTCTCGTTCGGTACCAACGATCTCACCCAGATGACCTTCGGTTTCAGCCGAGACGACGTCGAAGTGCGGATGATGTCGGAGTATCTCGAGCTCGGGCTCCTCAAGCGGAACCCGTTTGAAGTGGTCGACCCCGATGGTGTCGGAGAACTGGTCAGGTTGGGCGTGGAGCGGGGTCGCTCCACCCGTCCCGGGCTGAAGATCGGCGTGTGTGGAGAGCACGGGGGAGATCCCGAGTCAATTGCCACCTTCGCCCGGGCCGGGCTCGACTATGTCAGCTGCTCGCCCTTCCGGGTGCCCATCGCGCGTCTGGCCTGCGCCCAGGCCGTATTGGCCGGATTGATACCGGCGAAGTCGAGCGGCAGCCCCAACACCAAGAAGTAGCGCCGAACGCCGTTCCCCGACGCGGTACCGTCGAGACCTATGGGCATACCCGATGAGGACGTCGCCCGGGTCAGGACGGCCACAGACATCGTCGCCCTGATCGGGGAGCACGCCGCCCTCAAGCGGCAGGGACGGCGGTGGGTCGGTCTGTGCCCGTTCCACGGAGAGAAGACGCCGTCGTTCAGCGTCAATTCCGAGGAGGGCTTCTACTACTGCTTCGGGTGCCAGGCCAAGGGCGATGCCATCAGCTTCGTCCGGGCCATGGAGCATCTCGATTTTGTCGATGCCGTCCGGCGCCTGGCCGACAAGTCCGGGATCGTTATCCACGAAGATGCCAATGTGGGCCGGGAGAGCCAGCGCCGCAAGGTATTCATCGACGCGATGGAACAGGCGACCGAGTGGTACCACCAACGACTCCTCACCGGGGCCGATGCCGGACAGGCCCGGGACTACCTGCGTTCGAGGGGCTACGACGGCGAGGTGGTGCGCCGGTTTCGCCTGGGGTGGGCACCGGACGACTGGGATGCGTTGTGTGGCGGGTTGAAGCTCAGCGAAGATCTGGCCATCGGATCCGGCCTTGGCTTTGTCAACCGCCGGGGACGCCTCCAGGATGCCTTCCGGGCCCGGATCCTGTTCCCCATCTGTGATCCTTCGGGCCACCCGGTGGCCTTCGGAGGCCGGGTCCTCCCGGGCAGCAGCGACCCGGCCAAGTACAAGAACTCCGCGGAAAGTCTCATCTATTCCAAGCGAAAGATCCTTTACGCGCTGAACTGGGCAAAGAGCGACATCATCAAGTCCGGCGAGGTGGTGGTGTGCGAGGGATACACCGACGTCATCGGGAGTTTCGTGGCGGGGATCGAACGGGCGGTGGCCACCTGCGGCACCGCACTGGGCGATGACCATTTCCGTCTCTTGCGCAACTTTGCCAAGCGGTTGGTGTTGGCCTTCGATGCCGACGGTGCCGGCCAAGCGGCCGCCGGCCGGTTCTATGAGTGGGAACGTCGCCACGAAGTCGATGTGGTGGTGGCCGACTTCCCCCCGGGTAGCGACCCTGCCGACCTGGCCCGCTCCGAACCTGAGGCCTTCCGGGCGGCGGTGGCCGGGGCCAAACCGTTTCTGCAGTTCCGGGTGGAACGGGTCTTGGACGCGGCGGATCTCTCCACTCCCGAGGGGCGCGCCAAAGCCGCCGACGCGGCCCTGACGGCGGTGGCGGAACATCCCGACGATCTGGTTCGCGATCAGTACGTGATGCAGGTGGCGGAAAGGTGCCGCCTGCAGACCGCCCCCCTGCGTGAACGGCTGGAACGTCTGCGTCAGGAGGGCCCGAAGCCCGAGGTGGACAGGCGTGGGTCCCGCCGCCAACCTGGTGGACCGACACGTCTGCCCCACCCACCCGGACATTCGAAGCCACCAGACGGAGAACCGTGGATTCGTGACGCCGAAGACCAGGATTGGGATGCGGACGGTTTTGCCGATGGTGGTAGTTGGCCGGCTGAAGGCGTCCCGGCGGGAAACGGAGGGAGAGAGGGGGCCGAGGGTGATCGTCGCGGAGGATCCACCGGGGATGGTTCCTTCCGCCCGGGCCTCGAAGCGCTCCGGTTGGCCATCCATCGGCCCGAGGAAGTGGCCCACCGCCTGGAAGCCGCCTTGTTCAGCGACAGCTTGCAACGGGCGGCATTTCAGGTCCTGATGACCACGGACGACCTCCATCAGGCCATTGACACCTCACCGGCGGCTATCCGGGCCCTGCTGGTGAGACTTACCGTCGAAGAGCCGAGGGCATCGGCGGACGAGGTGGTGTCGCAGTTGGTGCGGGATGCGGCCCGACGAGAATTGACCCTGGTCACAAGGGAGGCTCGGACCTCACCGGCAGCCGCGGCGGAGGCAGCGGCGGCCAGCATGTGGGTCCAGGAGCTCGATGACCCGGCTGCCGCCGCGTCGGCGACAGCCCGATTGGTAGCCTGGCTTGTAGTGAAGGACGAGGACGGCATCTCTCAGGTGAAACGTGACGACTGACGAGGCGATCCAAGTGGTGACGGATCCACTCGAAGAGCTTCCGGTCGCCAAGTTCGATGGGCTCATCCAGCTGGGTCGGTCGCGAGGATTTCTCACCCAGGATGATGTGATGACCGTGCTCAAATCGGTAGAGTTGAGCGCTGATCTGATCACCGACGTGGTCACCCGCATCAGGGCCGAAGGCATCGAGTTCACCTATGACACCGGTGAAACGACCATCGTGCCCTTGGCTCCGGCGGCTCGGACCGACGAGGACCCGGTTGCCCTCGATGGCCCGATCAAAGCCCTGATGGGCGACCCGGATCCGGTGGTATCGCCACCGGCGGGTGGCCGGGTCGAAACCGGGGAACATGCGGTTGCCGAGGGTGCCACAGGGGGTGGCCCACGATCCAAGGCGACCGGAGCGGTGCGCAAGACAGCCACCGCCAACAAGGCGCGCCCGGACCGACGACCCCCTCCCGGCGAGCAGTACAACGGCGGCGACCGGTTCGGGAGTGCGGCCGCGGACCCGGTCCATACATACCTCAAAGAGATCGGAAAGGTGAAGCTCCTCGACGCGGCTCTGGAAGTGGAGTTGGCCGAACGGATACTGGCCGGAGCCGATGCCGCCGAGCGTCTGGCCGCGGTCGGCCCGGTGAGCTCGGAGAAAGAGCTGTCTGACGACCGCATGCTGGTCCGGCGAGGACAACAGGCCAAGGAGGCATTGATCGAGGCCAACCTGCGACTGGTTGTCTCCATCGCCAAGCGGTACCGGAATCGCGGTCTCGCCTTCCTCGACCTCATCCAAGAGGGAAACCTCGGCCTGATGCGGGCGGTAGAGAAGTTCGACCACACCAAGGGCTTCAAGTTCTCGACATACGCCACGTGGTGGATCCGCCAGGCCATCACTCGGGCGATTGCCGATCAGGCCCGCACCATCCGAATCCCTGTCCACATGGTGGAGACCATCAACAAGGTGGTGTGGGCCCAGCGCCAACTGTTGCAGGACTTGGGACGGGAGCCAACTGCCGAGGAGGTGGCCAGCCGGGTCGACTTCACCATCGAGCGAGTCCGGGAGATTCAGCGCATCAACCAGGACACCGTGTCGTTGGAGCAACCAATGGGCGACGAGGACGATTTCAGTCTGTCCGATCTCATCGAGGATCGCGGGGCCGTCGTCCCTGACGACGCCGCCGCCAGGATCATGCTCGACGAGGCGGTCCGCGAGGCGCTCGGGCAGTTGAGCTCCCGCGAACAGGATGTGGTCCGTCTCCGATTCGGTCTCGACGACGGGAAGATCCGCACCCTCGAGGAAGTGGGTAAGGCGTTCGGGGTCACCCGTGAACGGATCAGGCAGATCGAAGCCAAAACCCTGGCAAAACTGCGACGTCCCGACTCAGCCCAGCTACTTCGCGACTACCTCGACGAAGCCTGAACCACGTTTCCGGTGAGGCGTCAGGGTCGCGGTCGGGGGGTGGGTACCCGACGGCCGTTGATAACCGAGGCCAGGTCGTTGGCCACGCTGCTGGCGATGGCGTCGGCGGCCTCGTCGCTGTCGCGCCACCCGAGGCGGGAGCTGACCGCGTCCCTGGCCCGCTCGACGCTCAGGCTGGCTGCCGCCTTGGCTTTATCGGTGACGACGCCGATCGACCCCGCTACCGGTGCGGACCGCCTGACCTTCCCGGACACTTTGACGATCTGGTCGTATCGTTCTCGTCCGGCCTTGGTTCCGAGGATATATCCGAGTCCAAAGGCGACGGCAGTGGTGATCCGAAACTTCATCCGACCATTGTGGCCCGGTACGCGAGAGTTTGCATCTTTTGCAGGGTGGGACAGATCTGTCCTCGGCGCAGAGGATGCAAAACGGGCGAAGGGTGGGACGATCACCGAAAAGGGGTGTGGGGAGAGGAGCCCATGGCTTCAGCCGCGGGGATGGCCGCACCCGACAGGTGGATCGCAGATGCCGGATGGGACCAGTTCTGCCAGATCCTCCAGTGGCAGGCGACCAAGGCCGCAACGGTGACCGGGGTGTTCTCTGCGAAGGACACCACCCAGTGTTGTCGTTGCGGAGAGAAAGCCGATCCCCGCATGGAGCTGTGGGAATCTGAACCCTGATTGTCCGGGGCCGGGTGGCGGAACTGAACCGCCCGGAACAGACCGGGTGGGCGACCACGGCACGAAGCCCAAGGTTCCCGTGGGATCCGAGGCAGCCTGAGCCCCGGAATCCTACGGCTGCAGTCGTGGGAGCAGTCAACGGCTAATGTCCTCTGGCACACCGTTCCGGGAATCTGGCGCGGCGTGAGGCTTTCCGGGGTAGCTCAATCGGCAGAGCGAGCGGCTGTTAACCGCTAGGTTGAGAGTTCGAGTCTCTCCCCCGGAGCTTTGTCCCTGTGTTTCCTGGTGGAGTCGACCCAGGTCGGCTCTGGCCAGGGAGACGGGCGAGGGGTGACGGGCGGACCCAAGGGGGTAGGTGGTGGACCCACCACTGCGAAGAAGGGCCCTTCAGCGCCGCGACACCGGCCGGGTCTATTGGCGTCGCCGCACCATCGTTGTCGTGGTGACCGGGCTCGTGGCGGCGGCGATCTCGATTGGGATCGCCCAGGCCACGTCTCCGGACCTGGTGAAGGGTGCTCATGTGGCGACGACGGCACCGGCCACCCGTTCGCTGGGCACCGCGGCAGCGTCAATTCCTCAACCGCCGTTCGGTGTACAGGATGAGACGATCACCCTCTCCGACCCAAGTCGGGAGACCTCAGAGCGCGGGGATGTCCCGGCTCGGTCCGGTCGGGTATTGACCACCGTGATCCGTCGCCCCGAAGGAGAGGTCGGCCCCCTCCCATTGGTGGTCTTTGCCCACGGGTGGGATTCTGACCCCCACGTCTACGAGTCGCTTCTCGATACCTGGGCGGCGGCGGGCTACCTGGTCGCCGCACCCACGTTTCCTGATTCGGCCGACACGCTGGCGGGGACTCCCGTCACCGACTTTCCCAATGAGGCGCGGGACCTGTCCTTCATCATCACCGCGATGCTCGATGGAGTGGCCGGGAAGGTGGATCCGGCACGGATCGCGGTGGCCGGCCACTCGGACGGGGGCACCGACGTCGCCATGCTGGCGCTCAACCCGGCCTTTGCCGATCACCGCATACGGGCGTATGTGTCGTTATCGAGCCAGATCCCCGCCGGGGTGGATGGACCCTGGAGCGCACCCACCCCGGGGGCGCTGATGGTGGCGGTGGGGACCGACGACGAATATGGTCTGTATCCCGACGCGTACCAGGTGTATCAGTCTGCCGACATGGCGAAGGTGTTCGTGTCGGCAGCCGGGGGTGACCACCTCGACACGTTTGTCGGCACTACCGCTTCCGCGATCGCGATGCGGGAGGAAACTGTCAAGTTCCTCGATGATGCGCTTGGTCGCCGCGGAGCCACCTCCCTACAGTTGGCGGGGAGCCTCATCCCGACGGGCGACCCGACCCTGGTGGTGAACAGCCCCCCTCCTGGGGCATGACCGCGGGTCTATTGCGGTAGCTGTGCCCGTAAGGCCTGTGGGTGCCGAGAACCCCATCCAAGACCTCCAATTGGGCTCTTGCCGCTTGCCACCCGAAGGGGAAGATGGCCCATGGCATCATCCTTCTTGTGTCCGGCCTTCGTGCGGATGCTTCAGCTTTGCCGGCTCCGCGATGTCCAAGTAGCCGAGTGGTCGCTGTTCATCGCCGAGGGCAAGGGGACCTCATCCTCATCGACGCGATCAGGTCCCCTCCGCTGGATGCCACCGGTACCGAACAGTTCTTCTGGCTGGTGACCGCGGCCCATGAACGTCGGTTCCTCGACATCGGCTCCCACCGGCCATTCGAGTTGTGTGGGGGAAGTTCCTCCCCGAGCACAGCACTGTCAGCCTTCTCGATCGACTACTGCATCCCGGCGTGATTATGGTCACCGACGGGGACCATTTCGAATGAAGGAAGCGGGCTCGAAGGGAGGTCGGTCTACGCTGGGAGAGAACTGAACATCCGCTCTGAGGGGCGGGGACTTCTCGTGGCCAAGCGCCGGAACCAGAAGCTGGCCACGGACAGATGCCACGATCGCCGAACAGCAGCCAGGAGGCACACCCATGCAGATTGAGTTGACCGACGAACAGAGTTTGGAGCTTCGGTTGCTACTTCATGACGCACTGGGCGATCTGAGTGCTGAAATCGCCGGTACTGACAATTCCCACTTTCGGGAAGGGCTACGCTCCCGAAGGGTGGCGCTGGAGGCTGTGTTACAACAGCTGGGCGATTCCGCCGGAGGCAACGCATAAGCGCCCCACTCAACGTATTCGGCGGTCTCAGACAGCCTCGACCACCCCAGACGCTCCACCCGCCATACGCACCACGTCGAGCACGTTGGTCATGATCTCGCCGAAGGCGTCAGGATCGGCCAGCAGCCAGGAGTGTGTGCCGGGCACGGTTATCACGTGGGGTTGACCAAGGGCTTTGCACATGTCTTCGAAGGAGTCGCGGGTGATCAAACGGTCACGTGTGCCCCACAGAACGACAACAGGGACCTGGCGTCGACGGAGGTCGTCGAGCTCGGCGGTCAAGTCGGCCCGTCGCACCAACCCAGCCGCATTCCAGAATGCCCTCGGATCACGCAAGAGGTTGGGCAAGGCCTCGGCGACGATGACCGGCAGCACCCGGCGAGCCTGGCGCATCGGTAGGAGGTCAGCCGGAAAGTGGATGCCCCAGTCCCACAGAGGCCGCTCGGCCATTGAGCGCAGAGTCGAGCCGCTATGCGCCCAGGCGGACCCGCCGATGGAGTTGATCAACACCAGCGCTCGGACTTGTTCCGGGTGGTCGTGGGCAAGCTTGATGGCGACCCCACCACCAAAGGAGTGCCCCATGACGAGTGTGGGTTGGCCTTCCCCCAGCGTTCGCAGGAACTCCGCCACCCAGTCGCCGTACCTGGCCAGGCTGGCGACTTCGCGTGGGAGCGCCGCAGTTCCCCCGAACCCCGGCAGCGCCGGAGCCAGCACGTGAACCCCGGCCGTCACGAGGCGCGAGAGGGCCCGTTTGTATGCCTTGTGGTCCAGTCCCCAACCGTGCAGGAAGAGCACCAGCGGTCCAGTACCTGCCTCGCCGTAAAGAGCAGGCCGACAATCGACCTCGGTACGCTTCCACGTCAGCCAGCCCGCATTCCGCCGCGCTTTGATCTGGAGAACGGGTGCGATGCCGCCAACCTGCTCGACTGGATCCATAGCTCCACGATGGTCCGGAGTGCAATGGCGGGAATAGGGTCAAAAGGCATGAGTGCAGCGGATTTCAGACCTTTCTCGCACGAATCGCACGGGAGGACTGGTCGCCGATCAAACCGCCACCCGAGTGCGGCCCCGAACGTGTGGATCGTCCGCCGTGGGGCGAGGTCATCTATCACCCAGTTCAGGAGCTCGACGGTCGTTCTCGATGCGGAAAGGGAGGCGCCTGCCGACTCACTTCTGGCGCGCTCCGGGATGTGAGGGGTCCCCGGACCTCGATCAGGCCTCTGATCAGGCCGAACGCCCGGCGCTGTGCCGTGTCTTCCCACCACGGGAGGAAGGATGCGGGCGTCAGAACCTCGGTCCCCAGGTTCCTTCATCCGGTAGTAGCAAGGGTGGGATACGAGTTCGACGGAACCACAAGATCCCTGATCATCGGCGGATTCGGGTCTTCGGACCCTGCGGGTTCGACTTCGATTGCGTCCGTGGTTCTTCCCCGACCGGCGATCCCGTCCACTGGGACTTCACAACTCCGTTGCCGTCGTCACCCGGTTTGCCGTTGGAGTGGGGCGGCGGGTCCAGGGACGACACCCATCCGCCTGCGGGACCGTCAACTGCATCCATCCCTTTCTCGGCGTGCCCAGCTCATGTCAACCGTCTTGTTCGCGATAGCCCGGGCGTTGATGTCCTGGACGGTGATTGTCGGTCTGTCCCTTCCACCCGAGTACGACGTCGGACATTGGAACCTGGCTTGGATCGGGCTCGACACCGGGCTCCCCTGCATCCGGGGTTACGCGGCGCGGGCGGCGCGGGCGGCGCGGTTCCGCCGTCGAATCCTGGCGTCGACAGCGTTCATCGCGGGGACCCTGCTGCCATGCGACGCGTCATTCGGCATCATCACCTCGATCGGGCGTTGCGACCAGTGGCCGACCCTGCTCACGGGGTTTGGCGACGACCTCCCGCCGGCGGTGTTCTCCTTCCGGCCCTACCGCCGCATCGACCCGAACAACCTCGCCGCCTTCCACCAGTAGCCCGGCGACGGATCCGCGTCGCGACAGCTCCGTGAAACGCAGATCCTGCGCCGGTCGAGCCGGCCTCCGGCGGCAACTCAGGACCGAGACCCGGTCACTTCGCCACTCCATGATCATCCGGACCCGCACGGAGGGATGGTCGGCAGGGTCGGGACTATCGGCCCTACTGGCTCATGGCCGATCACGCCAAGATCAACTGATATGAGGAGGGGAACCGGGAGGCACATGAGCCGAGGTGTGGACCGTACGTGCTGCCTGGGTGGTGACGACGGGTGACCGACCTCACACTCGAGGGCATTGAACTCCGCAAGCAGGACACGGGCCCGCCGGCCATCGATGTCCGCAAACTCACCAAGCGTTACGGCGACCTGGCCGCTGTTGACGGCGTCGACTTTTCGGTGGCCCAAGGCGAGGTCTTCGCCTTCCTGGGTCCCAACGGTGCGGGGAAGTCGACCACCATCAAGATGCTCTGCACCCTGGCCCACCCGACGTCGGGCGGGGCCAGGGTCGCGGGCTTCGACGTGGTTTCGAGGGCCAAGGCCGTCCGGCGGCACATCGGGCTCGTCTTCCAGGAACAGACCCTCGACGATCAACTCACCGCCGAGGAGAACCTGCGGTTCCACGCCGTGCTGTATGGCGTCCCCCACGACCAGGTCGGCCCACGCATCACCAGGGTGATGGACCTGGTAGCGCTCTCGGACCGACGCAAGGATCTCGTGTCGACCTATTCGGGCGGCATGGCCCGTCGACTCGAGATCGCTCGCGGCATGCTCCACACCCCTAAGGTCCTGTTCCTCGACGAGCCGACCATCGGTCTCGACCCGCAGACCCGAGCCCTCATGTGGGAGGACGTCCTGCGCCTGCGGGACGAGGAGGGCGTGACCATCTTCTTGACCACGCACTACATGGACGAAGCCGAGTTCGCCGATCGGATCGCCATTATCGACCACGGATCGATCATCGCCCTCGACTCGCCCAGTGCCCTCAAGGCGTCCGTGGGAAAGGACACCGTGGCACTCGAAACGACCGACGACACAACGGCGCTGGACTCGCTCCTGAGCGCGGGCTATACCGCCGAACGCACCGAAGGTGGCCTCACCGTGTTCGTGGCCGACGAGGAAGCCGCCGTCGGCCCCATCGTGGCCGCGGTGGGAGTGCCGGTTCGGACGGTCCGCGCGCACCGCCCCACCCTCGACGACGTGTTCCTCCACTTCACCGGCCGAGAGATCCGCGAGCAGCACGGCGAGGCGATCCCCATGATGGCGCGGGCCCATGGCGCCCGCAGAAGCTGAGGAGAGACGATGACGACCCTATCCGGTGCGCAGCCCACCACCGGGGTAGACACCCCCGACACCCTGCTTTCCGACGAGATCCGCGTGGCCGGCATGGTGTGGGAGCGCGAGTTGATTCGCTACACGCGGAATCGCACACGGATCGTGAGCGGGCTGATGCAACCCGTCTTGTTCCTCTTCGTCCTCGGCTATGGCATGAGCGGGCTGGTGGGGACGACCGGGGGCTTCAACTTCCGCCAGTTCGTCTTCCCCGGAGTGGTGGCCATGAGCGTGGTCATGACCGCCATCTTCTCGGCCATCTCGATCGTCTGGGACCGTGAGTTCGGCTTCCTGCGCGAGATGCTGGTCGCTCCGGTCAGCCGAACGGCCCTCGTCCTGGGCAAGACGGCCGGCGGGGCGAGCGTCGCCGCCGTCCAAGGGACGATCATGCTGGTGCTGGCCCCGCTGGTGGGCGTCCACCTCACTCCCCTGCTTGTTGTCGAGGTCATCGGCCTGGAACTCCTGATGGCAGTGGCGATGACCGCCTTCGGGGTCTTCGTGGCCAGCCGGATCCAGAGGATGGAGGCCTTCCAGGTCGTCATGCAGATGCTGCTCATGCCGATGTTGTTCCTGTCCGGAGCGCTGTTCCCGCTGAACGGCCTCCCGGCCTGGCTGGCGGTGATTACCCGGATCAATCCGCTCACCTATGCCGTCGACCCACTCCGCCGGGTGGTCTTCGCTGCCCAGAACATGTCACCGGCAGCCCGGGCGCGCTTTCCGACCGGGATCACCATGTTCGGCCATACCCTGCCGATCACGGTCGAGTTGGCCTTGGTGGTCGTCTTCGCTCTGGCCTTCTTCGTACTCGCCATATGGGGACTCTCCCGGACCGAATAGGCACTCGTATCCCAAAGGAGGCGCGCATGCATCGGCAGATCAGGAGCCGGGAACCCCCGGCGTACTCTCCCGGGGCACCGGTGTGCACGCGCCCGGTACTTGGCCGGTCGATACGGGGCGGAGCGGTGCTCACCGAATATGACTCGATGGTCGGGACTGAGTAGCCACGATGGAGATTGATGGGGCAGTGTGCATCGTCACCGGGGCATCCTCTGGGATCGGCGCTGCTACAGCGCGTCTGCTGAGCGGGCTGGGCGGACACGTCGTAGTCGCGGCTAGGCGGACGGAGCGTCTCGAGGAACTCGCCGCAGAGCTGCCGGGCTCGCTGGTCGTCAGCACCGACGTCACCATCGCTGCACAGGTCGAGCGACTGGTCGCCCGGACCCTTGACACCTACGGGACGGTCGACGTGCTGGTCAACAACGCCGGACAAGGCCTCCACGTACCCCTCGAGGAGCTGGACCCTGCCGACCTGCGTGCCGTCTTCGAACTCAATGTGGTCGCGCCGCTGGTGGGGATGCAGGCGGTGCTCCCGGTCATGCGAGCTCGAGAGCATGGAGCGATCGTCAACGTGAGCTCGGCGACATCGCTGCGGGTCTTCCCCGGGCTCGGTGGCTACTCCGCCACCAAGGCCGCCCTCAACATGGTCTCCCAGGTCGGGCGGCTCGAACTGGCCGATACGGGCGTGGCGGTGTCCGTCGTGTACCCGTCGGTCACGGCCACCGAGTTCCACCAGCGGCTCCGGGCCGGCCGCCTGGTCAGCGGGGGTCACACCATCCAACCCGACCCACCCGAGCTGCCGGCCACGGCCATTGCTTTTGCCATCCGAACCGGCGAGGCCCACGTGCTGGTCGCCGATCCGCCCAAGCCGATCGCCCCTGGCGACAATGGGGGCTGGGGCGCCCTGCTCGCCCGACAAGCACCGGGTGCAGTAGGAACCTACGCACCGCCGGACGGCGACCCGGAGCGAAGTGGGCGTGCGAGCGACCCGGAGCACCCGAGGTGATCTTGGTGACCGCGGCAGACGGGCGGACCGGCCGCAGCGTGGTGCGGGCCCTGGTTCGGGGCGGGCGCCGGGTCCGGGCGTTCGATATCGCCACTGACGTCGAACAGCTGGTCGATGAGGGAGCAGCAGAGGCCATCGTCGGCAACCTGCTCGACCCCGAGGACGTAGGCCGGGCGGTCGAGGGTGTCGAGTCGGTGGTCCATATCGGTCCCCCCATGCACCCGCGGGAGGCCGAAATGGGCCACGGTGTCGTGGCTGCGGCCCGTCGGGCCGGGGTTGGGCACTTCGTGCAGTTCTCGGTCACCCACCCCCAGCTCGAGCCGCTCCTGAATCACCAGGCCAAGTTGGCGGTGGAACGGGTGGTGCTCCAGTCGAGGTTGCCATTCACCATCCTTCAGCCCATGCACTACATGCAGAATGTCGACGTCGCACATGTGGTCGCAGCGGGGGCCCTGCGTCAACCGTATGGACTCGACACACCTCTGGCCCATGTGGACTTGGAGGATGTCGCCGAGGTCGCCGCCAAAGTGGTGGGAGAGGCACGCCACCACTACGCGACCTATGAGCTCTGCGGCGAGGACTTCTGCAATGCCCTCGAACTGGCCCACGTCATCTCCGTCGAGTCCGGCCGCCCCGTGACTGCCGAACTGGTCCCGTTCCCGGCGAGCACGGTCGGCGGACCCCGACCGTCTGAAGAGGACGACTACCGCCTCGACGCGATGTTTCGGCTCTTCGGCCATTACGGGCGCTATGGGATCACCGGCAATCCAAACGTGCTCAGCTGGCTTCTGGGACGGCGCCCGACGCGCTTCGACGAGTACGTACGGCGGTGCCTGGCCATCCACTGATGATGCACGGAATGGAGCCATCAGCCTGGCAGGTCAGCGTCGACCTCGCCGGCCGACGGAGCACCCAAGCTGATGTCGGTCGTGGTGGTCGGCAGTCTCAGCCCTTCACACGACGATCCGGCAGTGCACGCAGCAGACAGCCCCGCAGCGATCTTTGCCCTGTACCCGACGAGTGTCCACTGAGCAAGAAATCCGGGCGGGCGGACGCTGGCGACGGAGCAATTACCGATACATGCTCTTCAGTCAACTGCGGCATTTACACAGTAGGTTTGTCACTGACGACAGGCAGGGAGGGAGGTGTGATGAGAAGAAACACGGGTTTGGTGTGGCCTCTGTCCGTGATGGTGACGATCATCGTCGTAGTGCTGGTAATCGTGAGTTTTGGGATCGTGAGGCACGGTGTCGGCGCCCAAGAGGAATCACTTCTTCAGAGTGAGACCAGCCAGCTCGCCTTGGTCCTCGACGAAGGGATCGCCGCCCTCGGGACGCCACTCAGCACGCTCGGCGAAGTGATGGCGGCGACACAAGACTCGCCGAGCCTGTTCCAGGCGCAGACCGGGTCGATATCCGCTAGCCCGGGCTCTTCCATAGCCGTCGCCGATTCGGTCGCGGGCCGGTACACCGTAGCCCTGGCTGCCGGGCCGGACTTTGTGGTCGGCCAGGCTCTTCCCGCACCACTTGCCGCGGCGGTGGCAAGCGCCGGGCCGAATCTTTCAGGGACGAAGGTCCTCCACATCGGGGACAAGACGTTTCTCGGACTCTTGGTTCGTAACGCTTCCGGTCGGGAAGGCACCGTGGTCATCGGACTGACGCAGATAACTCCGAGCGTCCCCAGCAAAAGCCAAGCCGCTCCCTACGCACAGCTCTATGTCAGTTTGTACGCATCGGCAACGGCCGACCCGGCACAGCTCATCTCTGGAAGTTTTGGTTCTCGGCCCCTGCCGAGCCCTGTGGCGCGCACGTTCATCACGGTCGGCAGCTCGAAATGGCTGGTGGTCGTGAGTGCCAAGACACCCCTGGTCGGGAGAGCGTCGCGTCTGGCGCCATGGATTGTCCTGGCCGCGGGATTGGTCATTGCCCTGTTGATCGGGACTACTTCGGAGATCCTCGCCCGGCGACGGCGCTATGCCGAAGGGGTTGCCACAGAACGCACTCAGGAACTGATTGCAGCCCAGGCGTCCCTGGTGCGCAGGGAGCGGCTCTCTGCTGTCGGGGAGATGGCGACCGTGATCGGCCACGAGCTTCGCAACCCGCTGGGGGCTGCCATCAACTTGTTGTTCCTCGCCCGCAACAGACGCACCGTCCAGGACGACCCCGAGCTCGACGGCTACCTCGATCGGATTGAGAGGGAGACCAACCGGGCGGCGGCGCTGTGCGAGGACCTCACCGCGTACATGCGCGAACGCGAGCTCATCATCGTCCCCCTCGACCTTGG
>PKXA01000012.1 GCA_003133325.1 Acidimicrobiaceae bacterium
GACGACGACGACGAGAACAGGATTGCGAACCTCCTCGGCTCTTGCCGGCTGAACTCGTCGAACGGTGGCAAACAAACCAACCCGGACGCACGTAGATACCAGACCCAGGTCACTCTGTCCGGTGACCGTGCGGTCCGTGCTCGTGCCGGACTCAGGCACGGCGCGAAAGAGTGATTTCGGCACGCTGTGGATAGTATTGAGGGAGTGATGGGGATGGGGGACAGCGAATGATCTCTGTTGCCGTCCTGGGGCGGACGGAGGTGATGAACCGCGAGGCAGACGTTGCCATCCCGGTCGCGTTGCGGCCCCGCGAGCGCTCACTGATCGCCGCACTGACCCTGCGTTCCCGCTCGGCGATGACGGCCGACGAACTCATCTGGATCCTCTGGGGTGCCAATGCTCCAGCCACTGCGCGTAAGTCTTTGCAGAACCATGTCGCGCGAATACGCAGTGCCGGGGGCAGCGGCATGGTGGTTACCGCCGGCGCCCGCTATCAATTCGGTCCGGGGGTGGTCACCGATGTTGATCGGGCGGAGATGCTCGTTCGCCAGGGGCGCGACGCCCAACACGAACACCAGTGGGAGCAGCGACTCGAGCTGGGAGAGACGTGCATGCAGCTCCGCCGAGGTCCGCCATATATCGACCTGCCCGACACCGTGGAGGTCATCGGTGAGCGCAGCCGTCTCGAAGAACTCCTGTGTCAGGTGGACGAGGATGTGACCGAAACGTTGCTGATGATGGGTCGCCACCAAGAAGCCATTTTCCGCCTCGAGCGGTCGGTATCCGAGGAGCCCTACCGCGAGCGGCGGTGGGAGCAGCTCCTTGTGGCCCGCTTCTTGATCGGAAACCGTCGAGCCGCTCTTCAAGTCGTCGGCGCCGCCTCCGCCGCGCTGTCGGGGGTGGGCCTGGCGCCCAGCGATCGCCTGACCCGGCTGCAGGGTCTCGGCTTGGTCGACGACCATCGCGGCCTTCTCAACGAGATTGCCGGCTTGCACGATGCCAGTGATCAGGTTCCCGTCCGGATCGAAGGAATCCACCACCCACCGGGCGACGCGGTGCCTTTCATCGGTCGTCACCTCGAGGTCGCCAGGCTCGCCGAGGCTTTTAGTCGTTCGCGTCGTGCCGGCGTTGTCGCGGTCCTCGTGTGCGGCGAGGCGGGGATCGGCAAGACAGCCTTGGTAAGCCGATTCGTTGAGGACCTTGCGAGGAGGGGCGTCCGGGTGGCATGGGGGGCCGGCGGGGCCAACTCCCAGGTGCCGTTGGCGGAGTTGGTGGACGTGGTCGAGCAACTCCTCGAAACTGATCCCGGCGCTCTCGACCGTCTCGACCCAAGGGACCGCCAGGCCATCGGTGCTCTACTGCGGCGCGGGCCGGGGATGGCGCCACCGGCTCCCGGCCAAGCCGCATTCGGCGGCAGGGAGCTGCTCTTCGACGCCCTGATGCACTTTCTGGCCGGCCAAGGCGAGGCAGAGCCCGTCGTTGTCGTCATCGACGACCTGCACTTGACCGCACCATCGACGCGCCGCCTGGCCCGGCGCCTGGCGTCAGCGCGTCTCCCGCTGTTATTAATCGCCACAATCCGCACTGCCGACCCGGCGGTCGCCGCCGAGTACCTTGACAAGGCGGCTTCCGACGTCGTGCACCTGGGGGGTCTGGGTGCAGAGGAGGTCGACGGGTACCTGTGCCAGGCCGCGGGAACGGTACAAGTCGGACCTGGCGCCGTTGCCTGGGTGGTGGACCAGACAGGGGGCAACCCCCTGCTCCTGAGGGAGACAACCCAGGTGCTGGTCAAGCACGGAGCCCTCGACCCAGACCGTTCCTTCGACCCTCCCGACGCCATGCGGCGCACTTCGGATGCCCTGTTGCTCATGCGACTCGAGGGGTTGGCCACCGATACCGTCGCCGCGCTTCACGCCGCAGCTGTCCTCGGTCCCTGGTTCATGGCCGATGATCTTGTCCAGCTGGTGACGCGGGCCGACTGGCACCTTGGCCAAGCTGTCGCCGTGGGCCTGATCCTGCCGGGGTCGCAACCAGGCGTGTTCGAGTTCGCCCATCAACTTCTTCACGACGCCATCTACCGGATGATCCCCGAAGAGGAGCGCCTCGAGCTGCATGAGGTCGCCGCCACGGCGTTGGCCGAGCGCGATACGAGAGCCAGGTCGCTGGTCGGTCCATCTGGGATGGCGGATCCCATCTTCCAAATCGCCCACCACCGTCTCCTCGCTGCCTCACTCGATCCGTTCCGTGCCGTCGACAGCCTGCGGACTGCAGCCGACGCCTGCCTGGCCCGCTTCGCCTACGAGGAGGCCGCGATACGTTTTGAGGAGGCCGCGTGGGTCGCCGTTCGTTACGGCATGGGCTCGGTTCTCTCCTGTGAGTTGGAGGTCGGCCGAGGAGACGCGCTTCGCCAGGCCGGCGACCCGGTCTGTACCGAAGTGCTCTTCGACGCCGCCGAACGGGCGGAGGAACTCGGTGCCGGGAACCTGTTGGCCGCGGCCGCCCTCGCTTTGTGTCGGCTCGGCCCGACAACCGCAACCGGTGCCGCCGATGACCGAGCGGCCGTCGTGGCCGACCGGGCGCTGGCCGTGGTCACCGATATCGGGCTTCAGGCCGAGTTGGCCGGTGAAGCCAGCCTGCTCCACTCCATG
>PKXA01000044.1 GCA_003133325.1 Acidimicrobiaceae bacterium
CAAAGGCCTTGACAGGTTCCGCTACGGCAGCCGCCGCGTGAACGTGGTCGTCGGGATCAGATCCCGGCATCGCGGTGATCAGGTGTTCGTACTCGGCGCGGGGAACATCCTGACCGACGAACGCCGCACGGATGTCATCGCAGACCCGCCGGGCGTCTGCTCGGGTGCGAATGCCGTGTCCGACCCACGTGTCCTCCAGTTCGACGAGGAGGTCTTCGGTCCAGATGATCTCATGGAGCGAAGCCTCATCCAGTCGGAGCATCAGATCCAGCAGCGAGATCGGATAGCAGACGTTCGTGTCAGGCAGGACACGCCGAAGCGCCACCGTCGATCAGTAGGTCAAGCCGGCAGCGGTCGCGTCATCGACGACTCTCCGAATCCCGGCACGCTTGCGCTCGGAAGCCTCCCTATAGGCAAGCACTGACCGCACCGGAATCTTCCGATAGGAGCTGTTGGGCAGCTTCCGGGCTGGAAGTACCGCATCAGCTACCAACCTGTCAACGTACTGACGGGAGACACCGAGCAGTTTTCCTGCCTGAGCGGGGCTGACCTCGACTTCTTCGCTGACGACCGCGATCATGTCACCGTCATCGAACGACTCCGCTGCAGCCACAAGCACCTCTACGAGTGGACGGGGAAGTTCGACGTCGACGTCTCCCACTTGCACCCGTAGCCCGGTTCGGACGTCGCCGACCAGTGCCCGAACGGCACGAACCTTCGATTGTTCGTTGGCTCGGGCATGAATCTCAGCAACTACGGGGTTCGACATCGCTCCTCCTCTTCTCAGGACTCTACCGCATAGGTGCCACACCTGCAACCAGGGGACCTGGGGGGAGGCTACGGATCAGAATCGATATCGGAGAGGCGTCGTCAACCTTCAGTAGTCCCCGACGCTCCGGCTGGCTCATCTCAGGGCCACCTGTCCGAACTTGCTGGACGGGGACTGGCCTCGCCGTAGCTCTCGCTGCGGTACTCGGTTTAGGAAAGCATCCAGGGGCCGGAAACGACGGAACCGAACGGCGGCCATCTGGGCGTGTCTGCAGATCACTCGCTACGTAGTGGAGGCGGAAGGCGGCGGACGACAACCAGCAGGTGCGCATGGGCCTCGGCGACGTCAACGTCGTTGTCGACGGCCTCGTCAAGTTCGCTACCGGCATGTTCGACATCGATGAGGCGCCCCGAACGCCGGTCGTTCAGGTCAATGCCGGCGAACAGAATCAGACGGCCAGTTGACGCCTGGCCTGACCGGCCACTATGTACTACCTCATGGTAGTATCTTATGTATGGCAAAAGAGAAGGCCACTATTACTCTCGACCGTGCAAAGGCGGCAGCTGCTCGAGATCTCCTGGGTGTCGGGTCGACCTCCGAGGTCATCGACGTGGCGTTGGATCAGCTCATCCGCGCCGAGCGCCTTCGGGCTGATGTCGCCGCCTACCAACGGGTGCCAACGACCGAGGACGAGATCGACCTGGCATCGTTCGGCGACATCAGTGGCATTGGCGACGATACCGACTGGGAGGCGCTCTACGCCGACGACCTCTCGTGACCGCCGCGGTGCGCCGCGGTGAGGTCTGGCTCGCCGAACTCGACAAGATTCGCCCGGTTGTGGTCCTCACCCGCGATCCCCTGGGACGACTGCTCCACTCCGTGATCGTCGCTCCTGTCACGTCCACCATCCGGAGCCTGTCCACCGAGGTGCCCCTTGGCCCCGGCGATGGGATCAGGCAGCCCTCCGTCGTGAACCTCGACAACGTTCAGCTTCTCGCACGGGACCGCTTTCGCCGACGGATCGGACGAGCTCAACCCGCCACCATGAGGGCGTTGTGTGCAGCTCTCTCGGTGGCTGTGGATTGCGACACCGCCAACCGCTCGTAGGCCCGGCACCGATTGTTCGATGCACGCCCAGGGCGGACGTCGGACCGGGCGCGCCTGACGAGCCGTTCTCCGACAGTCGGGTGGCAGAGGCCGGGTGGGGATGGCAGAGTGACGACGGGGGAGAGGCGGTTCTCCACAGCTACAGCCACAGCGACCGACAACAGTCAGCGAGGAGCGTCATGACCCAGGTTGAAACCGTCCGAGGTCCCGTCGACACCGCCGCACTCGGTCGCACCTACATGCACGAGCACATCTTTGTGCTCACTCCCGACGTGCAGCAGAACTATCCCGACGAATGGGGCGACGAGGACTCCCGGGTGGATGACGCCGTCCACAAGCTCAACGAGCTGGCCACCCGGGGGGTATGCACCATCGTCGACCCTACGGTCATCGGGCTCGGCCGCTACATCCCCCGCATTCAGCGCATCGCCGCCCAGGTTCCCGACCTCAACATTGTGGTCGCCACCGGCTGTTACACCTATGGCGACGTGCCGTTCTTCTTCCATTACCGCGGCCCGGCACTGGAGGCCGCCCTGGGTCAACCGGTCCCCGATCCGATGGTCGACATGTTCGTGGGCGACATCACCGAAGGGATCGCCGGCACCGGGGTGAAGGCCGGCATGCTCAAGTGCGCCATTGACGAGCAGGGAATGACCGGAGGGGTGGAACGGGTCATGCGTGCGGTGGCCAAGGCGCATCGCCGAACAGGTACTCCCATCACCATCCACACCCACCCCGGCAGCCGGCAGGGCTTGGCTGCGCAGCGGGTCCTTGACGACGAAGGGGTCGACCCCCGCCGGGTGGTACTCGGCCACAGCGGTGACTCCTCCGACGCCGACCACCTACAGTCACTGGCTGAAGCCGGTTTTGTCCTCGGCATGGATCGCTTCGGCATCAATCTCGAAACCACCTTCGAGTCACGGGCCGACACGGTGGTCGAGATGTGCCGGCGCGGCTTCGCCGAGAACATGGTGCTGGCTCACGATGCGGCCTGCTACATCGACTGGATCGAGCCGTGGGCCCTGGCTGCCACACCCCAGTGGCACTACCTGCACATCATCGACGACGTCTTGCCGTATCTGCTCGACAAGGGCGTGACCGAAGATCAGATCGAGACGATGCTCACCGGGAATCCGCGCCGGATCTTCGAGAACGTGGAACCCTACTGATGCCCTCCCACGCCTTCGATGACACCGGGGTCACCCGCGACCAGCTCGGTGTCAAGCACTATGCGGAATTACCTTCTTCGGTCGTCGCCATGCTGCGGTCCTCGGTGGAGCGCGATGGGGACGCCGAGGCCGTGGTGGTGTTGGACGGACCCCGGGTGTCGTACGCGGAAGTGTGGGACCGGTCCGCCCGGGTGGCCGGTGGACTGCGTGCGGCCGGCATCGACGACGGTGACCGGGTGGCCATCCGCAGCGGTAACGGCCTCGACTGGGTGCTGGCCTTCTTCGGCACATTGATGGCCGGCGGGGTGGTCGTCCCGGTCAACACCCGATTCACCGACAGCGAGGTCGCCTACGTGGTGGAGGACTCCGGGGCGTCCTACGTCGTCGAACCCGGTGCCGATCTGCCCGATGGCCCACCGTACGTCGCCGAGGGGTTGGAACTGACCGATCTGGCCGCGATCTTCTATACCTCGGGGACAACGGGGTTTCCCAAGGGCGCCATGACCAGCCACGACAATTTCCTCACCAATTCTGAAACCTGTCGTCGCATTGCCAACATGCCCGAGTACGACCCGACGTTGCGCAATCTGATCAGCGTTCCGTTGTTCCATGTCACCGGCTGCAACAGTCAACTGCTGCCTACGTTGCAACAGGGCGGCACAGCCGTGGTGATGCCGGCCTTCGAGGTGCAGCGTTTTCTCACCGCCATCGCCGACGAGCGGATCACGGTGGTCACCACTGTTCCGGCCATCTTCTGGCTGGCCGTCAGCCAGAGCAACTTCTCCGATTTCGACGTCACCGGCGTTCGCGTCGCCACCTATGGCGGTGCGCCCATCGCCCCGGACCTGGTACGACGGGTGAAGGAGGGTTTCCCGGGTGCCAGGGTCGGCAACGGTTTCGGTCTGACCGAGACCTCGAGCGTGTCCACCTTTCTGCCCGACGAGTATGCCGATACCCACGCCGACTCGGTGGGTTTCGCCGCACCGGTGGTCGATCTCCATGTGGTCGACCCGGATCCGGGGACAGGGGTTGGGGAGTTGCTCATCCGGGGCGCCAACGTCGTCATGGGCTACTGGAACAAGCCGGAAGCCACCGCTGAAGCCTTCGACGGGGGCTGGTTGCACACCGGCGATCTGGCTCGCGTGGATGACGACGGCTTCACCTACATCGTCGACCGGGCCAAGGACATGATCAACCGCGGGGGAGAGAACGTGTACTGCGTGGAGGTAGAGAATGTTCTCTCCGCAGCACCGGGAGTCTTCGAAGTCGTGGTGGTGGGCGTACCCGACCAGATGATGGGTGAGAAGGTTGGCGCCGTCGTCGTCCCCATCCCGGGTACGACGCTCGACCGGAACGGATTCATCGACTATGCCCGAGCCAATCTGGCCGACTTCAAGGTGCCGCAGTACCTGGTGGTGCGCAACGAGTTGCTGCCGCGAAACCCTGGCGGCAAAGTGCTCAAGCCTGTCCTCCGCAAGGAGCTCGAATGGGGCGAGCCGATCCGCTGAATGAGCGGGGACGGCGCGTTGAGTCAGGGGTGCCTGGCCGCATGGCTGGTCGGGGGAGGCCGAGTTCCCTCGGGCCCGATCGGAACCTACCCGGCGGCCGGAGTCTGGCTTTCCGAGGTGGCCGAGATCACGGTCACGCTATTGACCTTCCAATGCCCGGCTTGATCGATGAGATCCATCTGCAGGTTGGTGCCCAAGACGTTGCGGGTCCCGGCCGTGCTCTTGGTCTGGAAGTCGACGACCACGATGGCCTTGGCTTTGTCTCCGGAGACGTCCGATACGTAGACATCGCGCACAGTGGCCGTGGAAGTCGCCTTGAGCGCGGTGATGGTGCCCCCCAACGAGTTGGTGAAGTCCTGGCTGTACGTCTGGGCAAACCCGGCCGTGGCCAGCGCCAGGACGCGGCTGCGTGACCCGGCCAGGTCGGTTGAGTCGTAGGAGAGGAGTGCCTTGCCCAGGCCTCCGGCCGTGGTTGCGACCGCCTGGGCATCGGCTGCCTTTCCCTGCTGGGTTTGGTCTCGGTGCCAAAGGACGATCGCCGCGGTCAACGCCACGATGAGGAGGACGGCGAGGACCGCGGCGAGCCATGTTGGGACGCCACGCCGAGCCATGGGTGTCTCCGGCAAGGATGGCTCCGTAGCGGTTCCGGTGGGTTGGTCCTCATCTGCCTCGGTGTCTCTTGACTCGCTCACGTCACGATTGGTCACGGCTGCGCTCCTCCCGTCGGGTCGGCGGTTTCTGGGTCGGTCCCCCCATTCGGGGTCGGGGCGGCGGCCGGTTTGGTCGGGCGGAAGGCTACCAGGAGCCGCCAAGGCCGAAACAGGACCAGCCCGATCAGGACGAGGACGATGGCTGCGATCGCAAGCGCGATGATCAGCGCATGCGAAGGGGGCGTCCTCTTGTTGGGCGATGGTGGGCTGCCCGCCGGTCCGTGGCGCGGGGTGACGGTGGGGACAGGGACGGTGCCGGCATGGGCCCCGGCCTGGCCGCTGGCTCCGGTACTGGCAACGGGGCCGGCGGCATTCTGTGAGGACCCGGCCGGACACAGCGGCACAGTCGGAACACCCGGGAGTGTCTGGGGCGTCGCGTACAGTGAGATCGGTGGTCCGTTGACGTTGAACCGCGCGCTCCCGTGGAAGAACTCGCCGATCGGCGACTGGGCGTCGCTGGTGCCCAATGCGGTCATCAGCCCCGGAGCCTGGTCCAGAACGGCCTCGAGAGCGGCGAGGTCCTGCGGGTTGGCGACGGTGGTCGAGATCTGGCCGAGGGCATCGAGGATGCAGCCCAAGGAAGAATCCGATGAATTGAGCACGGTGGCCAACTGGCCGGTGAAGCCGGGAGCGGTGGACAAGAGCGCGTCAATCTGCTGGCGGGACTGCGCGAGGGATTGACTCACCGTTGCCAGGTTGTTGAGCGACGTCGTGAGCGAGCCGCTGTGATCCGCCAACGTCTGCGAAAGGGTGGTGAGGTCCCCGATGGCCTGGTCGATCGTGCCCGAATTGGCACCGAGCGAGGTGGTGAGGGCATCGGTGTTCTCGATGAGCTGGCGAATGGTGTTCCCCCTCCCGTCCAGGCCGACGGCGAGCTCGTGGACCAAG
Source organism: Acidimicrobiaceae bacterium (assembly GCA_003133325.1). Taxonomy (GTDB): domain Bacteria; phylum Actinomycetota; class Acidimicrobiia; order Acidimicrobiales; family RAAP-2; genus DASZIT01. The sequence continues at coordinate 6,152 of PKXA01000044.1, forward strand.
GAGCCCAGGGCTTGGGGCGGCGCCGCCTGCAGCAGGCGGTCCAAGCCGGTGAACACGTCCTTGTAGGACACGGGGACAGTCGTCGCACTGGCGGGGATCACATAGCCAGGTCGGACGAAGGGCCCCTTTCCCGGGTACCCGAGCGGGGGTGACAGCTCGACATACGGCTCTCCGACCACCGACTCGCGACTGGCGGCCGCAGTCAGCCCAACCGGCAGGGTGATGCCATGATCGATCTTCATCCCCACCACATCGTGGCCATCACTGAGGGACACCGAGGAGACCGAGCCCACCGCAACCCCGAGATACGCGACCTCGAAACGCGGCTGGAGCCCGACGGCGTTGGAGAAGTCTCCGCTGATCGTGTACGGCCGGGTGATGGCGTCGACACTGAGGACATTGGTCGCCGCCCACGCCGACAGCGCGACTCCGATCAATCCCAGGACGATCAGGTTCACGACTACCCGGCGGCTCACGCCCGATGGAAGGGCCCGGTCCCTCATCGGGTCTCGTCGAGCTCGGCGCAGCTTTATCACTGGGGTGGGGCCAGGAGCGAGGTGAGGGATGGGGATGATGGGGTGAACGGGGTGGCGGCCCCCCCGTCGTGGACCAACCCGGCCACCCAGACATTCAAGAGTATCTGCCCGCCGGAGATCGCCTTCGGGAGAGCCAGTACGAACGTCTTGAGCCCGGTCACCAGCCCTTCGACCGTGGTCTTGGCCTGCGCTGTCTCGGAAAGAATCGGGGAAAGGTTGGCGATCAGCTGCTCGATCTGTGCCAAGTGAGGGTTGATCACCTCGCTGTTGAGGTCGCCGGCCAGTCGGGTGAGTTGGGTGAGGGATGCGATCAGCTTCAGGCGGTTGGCGGCCAGGGTGGTGGTGGCCGCGGCCAGGTCGTCGACGAGGACACCGATCTGGGTGCTGCCGCCGGCAAGCGACGCCCCGAGCTTGCCGGAACTGTCGATGATCGTCCCCAGATTTGCCTGCTGGGACGCCACTGCTGCAGCCACCTGGCTCAGGTCGACGATGACCTGGTGGAGTTCGGGTCCTCGTCCGTCGAGCCCCTGGCTGAGGGCTTGGAGAGCCGAGCTGAGGTCACCTGAGGTGAGTGCGCCGACAATGTTGGCGGCCTCGCCCGTGAACACCTCGATGCTTTCGGTAGCCGATGTCGGGATGTTGTCTCCCGTCTTCATCCACGGACCATGAGTGAGGTCGGCGTTTGCGGGCAGTTGGAGGCTCACGTACGGCTCGCCCAGCAGGGTGGTCTGGCTCAACACAGCCATCGTTCCGGTCGGCAACTTCTGATGACTCTCGATTGCCAAGGTCACTACCGCGGTGTAGCGGTCGAGGTGGATGTCGGTGACGCTGCCGACCTGCACGTCGCCCACGTCGACGGCCTCACCGGACACCAGGTCGCCGACATCGCTGAAACGCGCCTGGAGATGAAGGTTGCCTTTGAGGGCACCGGTCGTCTGCAACGAGCATCCGGTGAAGAGCGCACAGAGGAGGACGGTGGCACAGGCGAGGCGTCTCACCCGCTTCCCCCGGGGCAGGTCTGACCGGGCAGGGGCAGGCAGGGGATGGTGATGCCCAGCGCGCCCAGGACGGGTAGGAGCACCTGGTACGCGCTCTGGGTCAGGGTCACCCGGACGACGAGCGTCTTGAGGTTCGGCTCGTAGGCGTTGGTGACCGCCAGTGCCACCCCGCGCAACGCCGTGAGGAACTCCGAAAGCCCGCCGGCATTGACCTGGACGGTAAGGACCACCTTGGCCAAAGTGGCCAGGTCCCCCGGGAGGTCCTGCTGCACGCCGGTGAGGAGGATCTGTCCCTGCTGGGCCAGCTGTGTGATTGCGGAGAGGAAGGAGGTGAGTTGCTGGCGCTCATCGGCCAGTATCTGCGTCGCCTGGGAGAAGTCATCGATGACGGTTCCCAATTGCTGTTGCCTGGCATTGAGGGTGGCCGCCAGTTTCTGGATGTTGCCGGCGATCTCGATGAGTTGGGCGTCCTGTTGGGCCAGCGTCCCGGTGACACCCGCCACCTGCTCGAGGGTGTCGTTGAGCGTCTGGCCCTGGCCCGCGAGCGCAGCGGCAGAGCCGGTCACGAATCCCTTGACTTCGTTGGGATCGAGGGAGTCGGCCAGGTCGGTGACGGCCTTGAGAATCTCATCGACTTCGACGGGCACCTGGGTACGAGTGATCGGGATCACACTGCCGTCGGCCAGGCGCGGGGTGCCCGGCATCCAGGGCGGGAAGAGGGTGAGGTTGCGCTCACCGATGAGCGACAACGGCTGAATCGCAGCGTGGACATCGGCCCGGAGCGGTACACCCGGATCGACGGTGAATCGCACCCGGACCTTTGTGCCGGCGATTGCCACCGAGTCGACCGTACCCACGTCTATCCCCATCAGCTTGACCTTCGAGCCTGCGTAGAAGGCGATAGTGCGGGTGAAGTAGGCCGTGACGTGGGTCGCTTTTGGTCCCGCACTGCTCGTCAGAGTGCAGCCGGTCGCCACTACGCACATGGCCGTGAACAAGGCCACCCATCTCAGCGGGGCAAACCTCATGTGCCGCCCGCCAGGGCACCGGTGATGGCCTGGCCGAGGATGCCCACCGCGTCGGGGTTGAGGCTCTGGGTGACGACATCGAACCAGGGTCCTTGGTTGCCGACCGTGGCCAGCCCCGCGAACGTCGGGCCCGCCCACGCGAAACCCTGATCGATCTCAGGGAGCTGTCGACCGGCGGCTTGCACGGCAACGTGAAGGTCGCCGAAGATCTGGTGCAAATTTGCTTGTTCGGTGGAGATCAGGGCGCTCAATGCTTCGACGGCCGAGCTGCCGGTTCCCAGCACCGTCGCAATCTGGTCTCGCCGGGTGATGAGTTCTTGGAGGAGCCCGTCGGCGGTGTCGATGAGCTCGCCGAGCTGTTGGTCCTTGGCCGCCAGGGTGGAGGTGACCTGCTGGGTGTTGGTGATCAGCTGCTTCAAGTCGCCCTCTCGACTGTTGACCGCGGCAGAGACGGTGCCGAGGTTCGAGAGCAGCGGACCGATGTCGCCGGCGGCCCCGCCCAGCACCTGTGTCAGGTCGCCGAGCACCGTGTTGATGGTCGTCCCGTTGATCGCTTGGAGGTCTTGGGCAGAAGTTCCCAGCACGCCGTTGACCGAGAACGCCTGCTTGGTACGGGACTGGGGGATGCGACGGGCCGAAACCGGCAACTGCTCGAGATACGGTCGAGTCACCGGTCCACTCAGCCGGATGTACTCGCCGCCCAGAAGGTTCTGGAGATCGAGCGAGGCCGAGGTTTGCTTCCCGAGATCGTCCCCGTGGTCGATCGACCACGTAATGATGACGTCCCCGCTCTGATAGTCGGGCACTACTCCGGTGACCGTTCCGATCGACACGCCGGCCATGAGCACGGGCGATCCTTTGCTGATCCCGCTGGCATCGGTGAACACGCCGCTCATGGCGTAGGTGCTCTTGTCCAGGCCCAGGGCGCCGAAGGCGAAGGCGCCGGCGCACAGTGCGAAGACGAGGAGGATCGAGATGATCCCGACCGAGACGCGGTTGAGGTCGAGGAACGATGGCAGCCTTCGGAGCGCCATCTCAACTACCCCCTACGAGGAGCTGGCGGAACGCCGTCGAGTTGTCGAGGGGGAGGCCGACCGACCCGGATGCGCTCGGGATGGCCTGGGCCCGCACGATGGGATAGGGACAGCTCGCCGAGAAGGAGAGGCAGGTCAGGTTGATCGACAGGTACGAACCGCGCGCGGTCGTCGAGAAGAGGGCCTGAAGGGCGGTCGGGAGACCGTGCAGGGCTGCTTCGAGGTCGGCAATCCGAGCGTGGAGTACTCCCGTCAGCACCGCCAGGTTGCCGACCACACCCTGCAACTGGGTGCCGCTGACCGTCAGCAGCTGGTTGAGACCGGTCGACAGCCCGGACAGCTGGGTCAGCGCGTTGTCGACGAGCCCGGTGTTGTCGTTGAAGGACTGCGACAGCAGCACCAGGTTGTCGACCATGGTCTCGATCTGCTGGTCTCTTGTGGCCAGAGTGCCGGTGATCGTCTTGTAGTCCGTGAGGAGTTGGCTCAGGGTGGCGTTGCGTCCGGCCAGCGTGCTGAGCACGCTGTTGAGGTTGCCGACCAGGGAAATCACGTTCTGCTGGTTGCCGTCGAGGGCCTGGGACAAGGCGGTGAAGATCTGATTGAGCTCCTGTGGGTTCAGCTCTGCGGCCAGCGGGCCCAGTTCGTTGACAAAGGCTCCAAGGTCGATGACCGATGTCGTTCGGGTTATCTGGCTGTTGGGAGCCAACATCTTGGTGCTCTGACCGGGGACCAGGGAGAGATAGCGCTGCCCGATGAGGTTGCGCCACCGCACCGCCACCGTGGTGTCGACCGGGACGTGGACGTTGGTGCCGACCTGAAAGCCAACCTGTGCCCGCCCACTCACCAGCATGACACTGGTCACTTTGCCGACCGGGACGCCGGCCAGTCTTACCGGGTCGCCCGACCCGAGTCCGGTGACATCGGTGAATGTGGCCCTCAGCGGGTAGGTGCCCTGGACGTTGACATTGGCGATCTGGGCGCCGATGTACACAGCCAAGGCGATCGTGACGGCTGCGAATACTCCGAGGCGGACCAGCTTCGCCGTCATGGCGGTCCTTGGCAGAGACCGACGAACAACACGCATGGATCCGTGGGTAGGAAGGGCTGAATGTTTCCGGCCAAGAGCCCACCGGGGATGGTCTCGCCCGGCTCGTGGATGATCCCGCTCAACAACGAGAAGAAGGAGCTGAGGGATTGGGTGAGCACCGGTAGCTCGGTTGCCCGGGGGGACAGGCCCGCAGCGACGGTGCTCAGCCCGTTGATGGTGGCATTGATGGCTGCCTGGTGGCCTTCGAGGACGCCGGAGAGATCGCTGGCCACTTGTGACACGTTGTCGAGAAGGGCGGCGATCTGGTCGGGCTGATTGATGTCCGGTAGGACCTTGTCGAGGTTGTCGGCGATGGACACGATCTGGTCGCCGGTGGGGGCGAGCGCGGCGGTGAGACGGGCGAGCTGGGTGAGGAGCGCTTCGAGTTCGGGGATTTCGGTGCGGGCATTGGCGGCCACCACGTGCAAGCTGTCAATGGTCTGGCCCAGATCGGGGCCGAGCCCGTCGAGAGCGTCGGAGATGTTCTGGACCACGGTGGAGAGCTCGGACGGGTCCACCGCGCGCAAGAGGGGGTAGATCTGTTGGAGGACCTGGAGCAGGTCGGTCGATGTCGTGGTGTGGTCGATTGTCGCCCCCGGCGGGAGGAATGGACCGGTCCGCTCCTGTGCGCCCGGGGAGAGGTTTACATCCTCGGGCCCGAAGACCGACTGCGGGTCGATCGACGCAGTTGTCGAGTCGGGTATCCGAACGCCACTGTCGAGGTGGAGTTTGATCGCCACCTGGCCGTCACCCAGCAAGCGAGTGCCTTTGACAGTGCCCACGTTCACACCCCGCACCTGGACTTCGCTGCCAGGGTAGAGCCCCAGGCCGGAGCGGGAGGCCATCGCGGTCAGGTTGTAGCCGCCGGCCAGGGCGCCGTTGCTCACCTCGGCGACGAACGCCACGAGACCGAGGACCATGGCCACGGTCGTGATCCCGGCGATCACTCGGATCCAATACGGGGTGTCGGTTCTCACATCAGCCCGTTATGTTCACGGTCGACCCGGTGCCCCAGAAGAGGAACGAGAGGAGCAGGTTGACGAGCACGATCACCACAATGGACATCCGGATGGCCCGTCCGGTCGCCACCCCTACACCCACTGGGCCGCCTGACGCGTTGTAGCCGTAGTAACAGTGGATCAACGTGACGAGGACAGTGAAGATGAAGACCTTCACCACGCTGTAGAAGATGTCGATAGGCGGGAGGAAGAGGTGGAAGTAGTGGTCGTAGATGCCGGGGGAAAGTCCGTCGAAGTTGACGGAGATGAACCTGGTGGCGAAGAAGGTGGCGAACAGGCCGATCACGTAGAGAGGCAGGAACGTCGCCACCATGGCGACGACCCGGGTGCAGACCAGGTAGGCCACTGAGGGGACGGCCATCGCCTCGAGGGCATCGATCTCCTCGGATATCCGCATGGCACCCAGCTCGGCCGTGAACCCGGCCCCGACCTGGGCAGCCAGAGCGATGGCGTAAATGATCGGTGCGATCTCGCGGATATTGACAAAGCTGCCTATGAGGCCGGTCAAGGACTGGGCGCCGACCACCTGAAGCTCCTGGAACGCCTGGAGGCCGACTTCCGCGCCCACGGACAGCGACAGAATCCCGACGACGAACACCATTCCAGAACCGATGGCGATAACCCCGACACCGGCGACAATGTCGCCGATCTCGCGGACGACGGCGCTCCCGTACTTGCGACGACCCACGACATCGACGACCGCGCCTTCGATGACTTTGCCGGAGAAGATCGTGAAGTTCCCCATCTCGGCCAAGCCTCTACTCAGCCCGTAGACGCGTTGCCTGGTTCGGGTCCGGAGTCGCTCGGCGGGCATCGTCATCAGATTTTGGGGGGGACGAGGACGAAGTAGATACTGGTGATCACGACCTCCGCCAGAAAGATCAGGATCACCGATACGACCACGGACTCTTTCACTGCCCGCCCGACACCGACCGGACCCTTCTGGCAGTTCATGCCCTTGTAGCAGGCAACGGTAGCGGCGATGAAGCCGAACACGGCAGCCTTGAACAGTCCCACAAGGAGATCACTCAGCACCAACAGGGTGGTCGCACCACCGAAGTAGGCACCGGGAGTGACTCCCTGCAGCCGAACGTTGAAGAAGTAGCCGCCGCCGACCCCCGCCACGATGACCAGAGAAACCAGCAGGACCGAAACCGTCGTTGCGGCCCAGAGGCGGGGGGTGACCAAGCGCCCGACCGGGTGGACGCCCATTACCTCCATGGCGTCGAGCTCTTCGCGGATATTCCGGGCACCCATGTCCGAGGCGATGGCGGCGCCGCCGGCACCCGCGATGAGTAGCGCCGAGCAGATCGGTGCCACCTCGCGCACCGTGCCCAATACCACGGCCGCGCTGGTCAGCGAGAGGGCACCCAGCTGCTTGGTGAGCGAACCGACCTGAAGGGCAATGGTGGCCCCGATGGGCAGGGCGACGAGCATGACGGGAGCGGTTGTCACCTTGGCCAGGAACAGGCACTGGTTCACGTACTCCTTCCACCAATGCCGGATGTCCCACGTGTTGCGCAGGCCTTCCAGGGCGATGGCGAACATCAGGCCGGTCTCGCTGAGGAGATTCACTCCGAGTCCCGCCACTGAAGCAACCCTGGAATCGGGTTTGGCCTGCACCAGCGGTTGCTTACTCATCGGTGCAGGCGGTGCCGGTGGGGGAGGAGCCGTTGTCCATGGACACATCGAGAGACAAGGTGGGAAGCAAGCTGGATCGTTCCCCCGAACACGGATCGCTGCTCGCCACCATACACATGTTCATCGTGTCGTTCGACCGGCCGTTGCCGACCCCACGACCGTGGCAATCCTCAGGGCCGGGCGAACGGTGTAGGCATAGTCGTCGAGGTCGAACCGCCTGCAGGCCAACCACAGCGCCGGCCCGGACACGGGCCGCACGAAGGGCGCTTCGCCGTGGCGGTCGAAGTAATAGCTGTTGGCTATCGAGCAACTGGGTTGAACGAACACCGTGTGTTTCATCTTCCGGCGCATGCTCGCCATGTAGGCATCGTGGGGGCCCTGCTTGACCACCATCCCGACCGCGTCGCGGCGTCTCGCCTCCGTAATGCAACGGACGACGTGCCGGCTCCCGGACTCGATGATGTTGAACCACGAGGAGCCTGCAGCCGCCCACGGTCCGTTCATGAGCCAAAAGTTAGGAGCGAGCGGCGTTGAGATTCCCTCGTAATTCTCATACCGATGCTCGTCCCAGTAGGCGCCGAGCTCGATCCCGTCGAGTCCCTGGACCGGGAACGCGGGTACGGCTCCCAGCTCCATGACCTTAAAGCCAGTCGCCAACACCAGCGTGTCGATCGGACGCAGCGTTTCCCCGGTGTCGCCCTGACGGGTCACGATGCCCTCGGGCGTGATCCGCACGATGGGGTCGGTGACCAGCTCCACATCGTCGCGGTTGAAGGTGGGCAGGTAGGTGCTCGAGAACGACGGGCGTTTGCATCCAAAGGCGTACTCTGGGCTCAACTTGCGTCGGAGCTCGGGATCGTGGACCTGGCGTTGCAAGTGGCGCTTGCACACCCGTTCGATGCCTCTGACCAGAAACGGCACTCGGGTGTGATAGACGCCGCCGACAGTCATGATGAACTCCGCCATGGCGGTGGTGGCGGACCGCAACCCCCAGTGGGTCGCCGGCACCAGCTCGAACATCCGCCGTGCCCACGCAGGAATGGCAAGGTTCGGTTTCGGGATCACCCAAATCGGGGTTCGCTGGTAGACGTCAAGGTGGGCAGCGAGTGGAGCGATCTCAGGGATCACCTGAAGACCCGATGCGCCGGTTCCGATCACGGCAACCCGATCGCCGGCCAGGTCGGCCGAGTGGTCCCACCTGGCAGTGTGGATCAGTTTGCCGGCAAATGTCTCGATGCCCTCGATGTCGGGATTCTTCGGCTTGTCGAGCGGACCGACTGCGCTGATCAGAAAGCGGGTGGTGATGACGCCCTCGCTCGTGTGGATGCGCCACACGCTGTCAGGCTCGTCGAAGACAGCCTTCTCGACATAGGTCCGGAGCCGAAGGTGCTTCCGTACCCCGTACTTGTCGGCACAGTGCTCGGCGTAGGCGCACAACTCGTCGCCGGGTGCAAACAGGCTGGACCACGAGGTATTCGGTTCGAACGAGTAGGAGTAGGTCGTCGACGGGATGTCAACCGCGACTCCGGGATAGGTGTTGTGCCGCCACACACCACCGACGCCATCGGCGGCGTCCACCACCACAAAATCCTCGATGCCCGCTTTGCGCAATTGGATGCCCAGGCCGATGCCGGAGAAGCCGGCACCGATAATGGCAACCTCATAGTCGATCATTGACATGGATACTCCCGCATTGGATGGATGGGCTCTGCTCGTTGGCACCAGAGGCGCCTGTTGTGGCGTGCGGCCGGGGTCGATAGCTGCGGTTGGAAGATCCTGAGCGTCACGTCGACCTGCCTCCCTCTGGCCTGCTGAGCGCGGAGGCGCGATCGACGATCCCGAAGTGCAGGAACTCCCTGACGGCCTCCTTCCGGAGTTCGACCTGTTCGGGATCGAAGAGCGATCCATGCACGAGTTCCTCGCCGAAGCGGCCTGTGGCCAGTGGATGCACGATGATCCCGATGATCGAAAGGAGGGCGTGGCCCGTGTCCGCGCGACGGAACTCACCGACGTCCATCCCCTCGTTGAGCAACCGGACCACGCCGATACCGATCCGATGCAGAGCGTCGATTGCTTCCTTGCCTTCGGCCAACCCGGGAGGCAGGTCGCTGTCCTCGACCAGTACTCGGATGAGAAGCCGGGGGTAGCTCTGATTCGATGCGAGCATATCGATGGCGGTGTCGCTCAAGCGTTCCAAGCGCGCTGTCGGCGTACCGCCCTCGGCGAGGGAACGTACCAACCCATCGTCCAGCGTGGCGAGGACCCGCGCCATCACCGCGCCGTACAGCTGGGCCTTGCTCGAGAAATGGTGAAACAGCGACGCCTTGCTCAGCTGAGCCCGCTCCGCCACCTCGGCCAGGCCGACGCCTCCGAAGCCGCGAGCCGCAAACAGTTCCTCGGCACCGTTGAGGAGTCGCTGCCGCGACGGCATCTTGGCTGAGTCCCGTCCGATCGGTCGAATATATCCAATCGATCGGACGAAAACAAGTTCGCACGACGCAACCCAGAGGCACGGTTCAGCTTGTTCCCTCGAGCACGGTGCGGGCGACAAGCTCCGGGTCGTCCCACATCGGGACGTGCCCGCAACCTTTCAGCTCGATCCAACGAGCCGATGTCGGCAGTTGGTCGCTGAATTGACTGGTGCGACGGTTGAGCAACCAGTCGCGGGTGCCGAAGGCGATCGTCACCGGAACGTCGATGACGTCTCCGCCGGCGAACTGGTCGTTCTGGCTGGCCGCGAACAGGTCATCGAGGATCGTCGTCTGGTCGAACATCCGGACGGACTCCACGGCCACGGGCGCCGGCATGCGCCAGGGCCGCCCGAGGATCATGGGCAGCAGGACTGTGCGGCCTGCCGCGCTCTGCAACAGAGCACGGACGATGTGGGGATATCGCCGGACCATGGAACGAAAGATGCGGAACCCGGTCACCGATGACGTTGGGCCCGGGCCGTGCCAGAGACCGGCCGGGCTGAGCCCGACCACGCTCCGGGCGAGGCCGAGCTTGGCTGCCTCCAGGGCGGTCCAGCCGCCGAGTGAGTTCCCCACCAGGTCGACGGGCCCGTCAACTCCGAGCTCGTGAAGCTGCTCTCCGAGTTGCTTGGCGAAATGCCGAGGACCGAGCGGCTCTCCGGGTCGGGGAGCTGGGGAGCTCCCGTGCCCGGGCAGGTCGAACGCAATGACGCGGCGATCCGCCGCCAGCATGCCCATGACCGGCTCCCATATTTCGCATGCCGATCCGATGCCGTGCAGGAGGATGAGCGGTCGACCGGCCCCTCGTTCGATCCGATTCCAGACCATTCGGCCTACGTAGCGTCCTGGGGTCGAGGCCGGGTGTCGGGCACTTCCCAATTCGGGTCGATCAGATCCCCGCGGCGTTCGGCCAGCAGAGCTGAGTTGTCGAGATAGTCCCATGGTTGGAAGCCGGGTCTCAGAAACTGGACAATTGCGCGCGAGCGCTTTCGTAGCGCGCCCTGTGTTCCGAAGAGGTAACGACCGAGTCGTATCCACTCGCGCACGTCGCCCGCCTTGTCGTCGTGGTGAAGAAGCCTGGCAACCGTTATCGGAATGGTTACGCTCAGCACGACAATCGCGGTGCCGAGCCCGGTCACCCGGTAGAGGTAGGCGCGGACTCCTGTGCCGTGCACTGCAGTGAACGCATCGAAAAGTGCCGCCTTGTGCTCGACTTCCTCGTAGGAGTGCCAGAGCCAGAGCCTGGTTACACGCGAATCGCCGACGGTCTCCAATACTTCGGGGCGCCCCAGCACGATGTCGCCGATTTCGCCGATGAAATGCTCTCCGGAAAGGGCGGTAGCGCACCGGAAGGTGCTGCTGGTGTGGGAAAGCAGCTTGAGTGCCCGGCGCACTGGAGCCTCACACGCCTGGACCGGGTAGCCCCATTCGACCAGCAGGTCGTTGAACCGCCGGTGGAGGTTCGCATGGGCTCCCTCTTGGCGGATGAACGAGCGCAGCTCCCGGATCTGATCTTCGGATTGGAGCTCTCCTTCGAGCCGCGCTGCGTCCTTGATGAATTCGGCCTCGAGCAATGGGGCGCCGATGCTCAGCGCGTTCCAGAAGGCGGTGACCGCGGCGCCACCGGAGTGCCACATCCTCGGGACATCGGCGTCGTACTTGAAGTCCGGCCGACGTAACGTGACCGAAATACCTCGCTGCTGGGTTGTCGTTCTCATGTCTGGTTGGCTCATGGGGACTCCTCAGACCATCCGGGAACCGGCATCGATGGATATTGTCGTGGCGTTGAGGTAGCGGTTCGAGACGATGTGACACATGAGGTCGGCGATCTCCTCGGGACGGCCAAGCCGCTTCGGGTTGAGCAGCATCGACTTCAGTCCCTCTCGTGCTTCTTCCGGTAGTCCGGCCAGCATCTTGGTGTCGAACAGCCCCGGTGCCACATCCACCACACGGATGCCGAAGGGTGCGAGGTCTCTGGCGACAGGAAGGGTCATGCCGATGATTCCTGCTTTGCTCGCTGCGTACGCGGCCTGGCCAGACTGACCCTGCCAGGCAGCACCGGAGGCGACGTTGATAATTACCCCCCTCTCGCCCTCACCATCAGGCTCGTTGCCGGCCATGCGCATTGCAGCGTGGCGCATTACGTCGAACGTCCCGATGAGATTGACTTTGATGACATCGCTGAACCGATCGAGCGGGAGAGCTACCCCTCGGGAGATGATCTTTCCGGGAGCGGGGTTGCCGGCGGCATTCACGCACACATCGACCCGGCCGAATATCTCGTCGATCCGGGCGAAGGCTTTCTCGACGGCGACGGTGTCGGCGATGTTGACGTCGAAGCCGACCGCGCCGTTTCCGATGGCTTCCGCGGCGGCGTCAGCCGATGCTCCGTCGAGGTCGAGCAGCGCGACCCGGGCCCCTCCCTGAGCGAACGCCTGGGCAGTGGAGCGACCCATGCCCGAACCTGCACCTGTCACCACGGCGACTCGATCGTGTAGGTCCACGTTTCCTTACCTCCGGTTGCCGGTCCCGGTGTCCCCTCCCCCGGATTTTGCGAAGACTAATCTTGACTTGTCAGTAAAGTCAAGATTAGATTCGGGGCCATGCGGACGATCACAACCGGGTCATAGTGGCCTTTCAGTTGACAGACGAAGTCGAGCAATTCCTCAAGCGCGCCGGCTCCAGCATCCTCATTGGTGGCGTATGGCGCCAGGCGTCCGACGGACGCACAATCTCGACCGAAGACCCGGCGACAGGCCGAGAACTGACTCAGATAGCTCGCGGAACTGCCGCCGATGTGTCCGCCGCGGTCGACTCGGCACAGAGCGCTTTCGTGGGCGACTGGTCATTGCTCACCCCCTCCCAACGTGGTCGCATGCTGTGGGCTCTCGCTGACCTGGTCGACGAGCACGCCGACGAGCTGGCCACCCTCGAAACCCTCGAGGTGGGCAAGCCATTGCGAGAGAGCCGATTCTTCGACGTCATCCTCGCCGGTGAGGTTCTTCGCTACTACGCCGGGTGGCCGAGCAAATTCGCCGGCGATGTTCTCCCGGTATCCCCGATGGTGGGTTCCATCATCGGGTACTCCCGACGCGAGCCCCTCGGTGTGATCGCAGCGATCACGCCATGGAACTTCCCGATTCTGCTCGGCGCGGCCAAACTGGGACCCGCGCTGGCCACCGGCAACACCGTGGTCATCAAGCCCTCCGAGCTGACGTCACTTTCCACAATGAGACTGGCTGAACTCGCTCTCGAGGCGGGCATCCCGCCTGGGGTGATCAACGTCGTAACCGGCTACGGCGCCGAAGCCGGTCGCGCTCTCGGCGAACACCCGGCCGTTCGGAAGATCGCGTTCACGGGCTCGACCGCCACCGGCCGGGCGCTCGTCGCTGCATCGGCACCGACCCTGAAGAAGCTTCAGCTCGAGTTGGGTGGCAAGTCGGCCAACATCGTGTTCCCCGACGCCGACCTCGCGGAAGCCGCCAGCGGTGCCTACCAGGCAATCTTCCTGAACCAGGGCGAGGTCTGCTGTGGTGGTTCGCGGTTGTTCGTCCACGACTCGGTGTACGACGACTTCCTTGCCGAGCTTGTGGCCGCCGCAGAGGGCATCGAGCTCGGGCACGGCCTCGACGACATGACCGATATGGGCCCACTGGTGAGCGCGGCCCAGCTCGATCGGGTAACCGGCTTCGTCAACGGTGGGATACGAGATGGCGCCTCGGTAGCCACCGGAGGCGGAGCCCCGGCCGAGCCCCCCGGAAGCGGGCACTTCATGTCACCAACGGTGTTCACCGACGTACGGGATGACATGGCTATCGCTCAGGATGAGATCTTCGGACCGGTGGTCTGCACCTTTCGCTTCCATGACGAGGACGAGGTGGTGGCCCGCGCTAACGGCACTGCCTACGGCCTGGCCGCTGGGGTCTGGACCAATGACCTTCGTCGCGCCCATCGAATGGCTGCTCGGCTCGCCGCCGGCACCGTGTGGATCAACACGTACAACATTCTCGATCCCGCCGCGCCCTTTGGCGGTTACTCGCAGTCCGGCTACGGCCGCGAGTTCGGCCTCGACTCGATGATCGAGTTCACCCAGACCAAGTCCGTGATGATCGGGATGGATTGACCGTATCGATCGGCGACCGGTACCAATCAGCTAGCACAAGGAGCGCCAAATGACCTCTTATACCAACTCCGACGACGTCTACACCTACATCGGTGGGATCTTCAGGGACGCCACCGCCGATGTTGATCTCGGGCCCAAGCTCGCAGCGTCCGGCGTCATCTTAAAGCTCGACTACTCCAACCCTGATGCCGTCCTGGTGGTCGACTTCCCCCAGGGGAAGGTCTATGTCGGTGACGAGGGTGATGCCCTCAAACCCAACATCACGCTCTATATGACAACCGACCTGGCACACAGCTATTGGCTCGGTCGGGTCAACGCGGCGTCGGCTCTTGCCAAGGGCCAGGCACGAGCGAAGGGCTCGATCCCCAAGATCCTCAAACTGGCTGCGCTGGCGAAGCCGCTGTTCCCGAGGTACGAGGCCAGCCTGCGAGCCGCGGGTCTCGATCATCTCGTCGACGGAGCTGACGCCAAATGAGCGAGACCATGCGTGCAGTCGTCCTCGACAAGCCCGGTCGGGTCCGGGTCGAGGAAATTCCCCGACCAGTGATCCAGTCGCCGACCGATGCCATCGTGCGGGTAACGACCGCTGCCATCTGTGGCTCTGACCTCCACCTGATCGACCGGAAGATCCCAGGCATGGAGGAGGGTGATGTCGTCGGGCACGAGTTCGTCGGTGTCATCGAAGACATCGGCGATGCAGTGATGACCATGGAGCCGGGCCAGCGAGTCGTCGCGTCGATGTTCCCGGCGTGTGGCCATTGCCGGTCGTGCATGCGGCACCAGTACCGCACCTGCCCGTCGTTTCAGATCTTCGGCAGTGGGCCGGGATTCGGCGACCTCCTCGGGGCCCAGACCGATTTCGTCCGGGTGCCCCTCGCTGACATGACGCTGGCCACGATCCCCGACCGCATGTCCGACGAGGATGCGGTGTTCACCGGCGACATCCTCGCCACCGCCTACCAAGGCTTGGCAGATGGGGGTGTGCGGCACGGTGACTCGGTGGCCATCGTCGGCGCCGGCCCCGTCGGTCAACTGGCGGTCATGTGTGCGCCGCTCTTCGGCGTTGATCAGGTCTTCGCCATTGACCTGGTGCCCGAGCGGCTCGAAGCCGCCAAAGCGCTCGGGGCCATTCCGGTCGACGCGCGCCTCGGGGACCCATCCGACTCGATTTTCGACCAGACCCGGAACCTGGGTGCCGACGTCGTACTCGAAGCCGTGGGCAACGAGGCTGCCCTCGAAACCGCCTGGTCGGTGGTGCGCACCGGCGGCACTGTCGCCATGATCGGGGTGCTCTACGACGAAGACTGGCCGGTGTCGGCCGGTGATAACTGGCTGCGAGCAGTCACCGTGAAGCCGATCGTCGGCGACCCGTTGACCCATCGCCACGACCTGTTGCGCCTGATCGAGACGGGGAAGCTCGACCCGGCACGCATCATCTCGCACACGATGTCTCTCGATGACGCTGCCGACGCATATCAGATGTTCAAGGAGCACCGAGCCAACAAGGTCGTCCTCAAGACTGGAGAGGAGTGATGCCAGGGTCCGAGACCAGCAGGCAAGGTGTGAGCCTCGGAGAGGTACTGATCGGAGCATTCACCCGGTACGGCGATCGAACCGCATTCGTCCAGGAAGATCGCACCTACACCTATCGGCAGGCGGCGGACCTCCTGGCTCGGATGATCTCGGTGTTCAACCAGAGAGGAGTGGGCGCGGGCAGCGCCATCGCTGCCCTCTCACCAAATTGCGCCGAGGTGTTCCTCGCGCAGACGGCGGCATGGCTGGCCGGCGGCCGGTACTCGGGTCTTCATCCGCTCGGATCGTTCGATGATCAGCTCTACACATGCGACGACGCCGAGTTCGATCTGATCGTCGCCCACCCGGCGTTCGCGTCGCGAGCCGCCGGGCTCGCCGAAAAGGCGGCGACCGTCAAACAGGTCCTCACCTTGGGACCGACCGATGGTGTGGGCGAAGACCTGCTGGCCCTGTGTGAACAGGCGGCACCAGCGAGGTTGCATCCCGGACCGGCCCGCGAGGACGATCTGTGTTGGCTCCAGTACACAGGAGGCACGACCGGTCGCCCAAAGGGGGTCGAGCTCTCGCATCGTTCTATCGTCCAGACCATCTACTCGACTCTTTGCTCGTGGGAGATCCCGGCCCAACCGCGTTATCTGGCGGCGTCGCCGATCACCCATGCCGCGCTCGTTCCGCTGCTCCCGACATTGGTGTTGGGCGGCGAGGTCCACCTGCACACCCATTTCGACCCGCAGCACTGGCTCGACACAGTCGAGAAGCAGCACATCAACTACGCGTTGGCGGTGCCATCCATGATCTACGCACTGCTCGACCATGGCGATCCGACCCACCGCGACACCTCATCGCTGGTCACGGTCAACTACGGCGCCGCACCGATGGCACCTTCCCGCCTCGCCGAAGCCCACGAGGCCATCGGGCCGGTCTTTACCCAGGTCTACGGCCAGACTGAATGCGCGGCAATCGGAACCTCGCTGCTCAAGGCCGAACACCACATGACGGGCGCGCCGGATCTGCTGCGCTCGTGCGGACGGCCTGTGGTGGGAGCCCGGGTTGAAGTCCTCGACGACGACAATCAACAAGTCGAGGACGGAACCATCGGCGAGATCTGCATCCAGGGCCCGTCAGTCATGGACGGATACTGGAAGCTGCCCGACGAGACTTCGTCCGCCCTGTCCGGTGGCTGGCTCCACACCAGTGACATGGCTTTCCGAGACGAGGACGGCTTCCTGTTCATCGTCGACCGCAAGAAGGACATGATCATCACTGGCGGTTTCAACGTCTACCCACGCGAGATCGAGGACGTCCTCAACGCTCATCCCGGGATCTCCGCCGCGGCCGTCATCGGTGTGCCCGACGAGAAATGGGGCGAGGCCGTCAAGGCGATCGTCGTAGCTCGGCCCGGAAACGACGTGGACGTCGACGAACTCGTCGCGCTCGTCAAGGAGCACAAGGGACCGCACCACGCGCCCAAGTCCATCGAAGTTGTCGATGGGCTACCGATGACGGGTCTCGGCAAGGTCGACAAGGCGGCCCTGAGGGCCGACTACTGGCACGACAATGATCGCCAGGTGAATTGAGATGACCGTTGCCGACAGCAGTGCCGCGGTGGCCCTCGAGCGGCGGAGCTCGACCGCTTGGATCACCCTGGAACGACCTGAAGCGATGAACGCCTTCGATCCGGCACTGATCTTCCAGCTCAGCGCAGCGGTTCGCGAGGCCGCCGATGACCCGAGTGTGCGGGTGCTCGTGATCACCGGCTCGGGCAGGGCTTTCTCGGCGGGTGCCGATCTGAAGGCGATCTCGTCTCCCGATGGAGACGTCGACGCCGACGCGATGCTGGCGTTCGTCGCCGAGGCCGCGGCCATGATCGAGACGGTGGCTGCCGTCGGCAAGCCGGTCATCGCGGCGGTGAACGGCCTTGCGCTCGCGGGTGGATTGGAGCTCGCGCTGGCCTGCGACCTGATCATCGCGTCAGACCGCGCCTTGCTTGGTGACGCCCACTCGAACTTCGGTCTTCTGCCCGGCGCCGGAGGATCGGTTCGGCTGACTCGCCGCATCGGCGCGTCAGCGGCCAAGCGCCTGATGTACAGCGGCGACAGCGCGCCTGCGCCTGACCTGGTTGTGTGCGGGTTGGTCGATGAGGTCGTCCCTGCTGATCTCCTCGAATCCAAAGTCGAGGACCTGGCCGCACAGTTCGCCGCAAAGAGCCCGCCAGGCCTCGCGGCGATGAAGCGGCTGGTCGACCACGCATCCGATTCATCACTGGCCGACGCGCTCGAGGCCGAGCAACGCGAACTGGCCCGCCATGCCCACTCGCCGGATCTCGCTGAAGGCCTCGCTGCCTTTCGTGCAAAGCGTGCGCCGGTGTTCGGGTCAGCATCGTCCTCGTCCAATCCAACCATGGAGTCCAAATGACGAACCCGTTCCTGTTCACCGACGAGCACGAAGAGTTCCGGCTCTCCGTTCGGGGACTTGCCGAGTCCCGCTTCTCTGGCACTTACCTCGAAAAGGCAAAGAGCGACAAATATCCTTCCGACGAGCTGCGCCAACTCGGTGACGCAGGTATCACCGGGCTCCTCGTAGATGTCGGGGACGGCGGACAGGGAGCAGATGCTCTCACGCTCGGCATAGCGGTCGAGGAAATGTCGCATGCAAATCTCACGGTCGGCTACCTGGTATTCGGCTCGACGGTGGCTTGTCACGTCGTTGCTCAGCACGCGAGCCCGGAAGCGAAGGGCAAATGGCTCCCTGGTTTGCTGGCCGGTGACTCCGTCTCGGCCCTCGCTCTCACCGAACCCGAGTCGGGATCGGATGCCGCGGCAATGCGCACAACCGCTTCCCGCGTCGACAGGGGCTGGATCCTCAATGGAGAGAAGACCTCAGTCACCGCGGTGGTCCATGCCGACGTCATCATCGTCTTCGCCAAGACCGACCAGTCGGCCGGAGCTCGCGGTGTGACAGCCTTTCTCGTCGACGCCAATGACCCAACGGTCACCAGCCACCCGTTCGACGACCCCGGCAACAAACCCCTCGGTCGGGGGTCGGTCGTCTTCGACGGCACGTTCGTGCCCGACGACCACATGCTCGGGGCGCTCGGCGATGGGTTTCGGATCGTCATGCACGAGTTCGATCTCACCCGCACGCTCATCGGGCTGATCCTCACGGGGGGTGCCCAGAAGGCTCTCGACATGACGGCGGAATATGTGACACAGCGTCATGCCTTCGGGCAACAGATCTCTCGTTTTCAGGGCGTCTCGTTCCCCATCGCCGAGCACACCACCTACGTCGAGGCGCTGAGAATGTTGTCCTATCGCTCGTTGGGCTTGCGGGTCGCCGGCCGTCCCCATTCACGTGAGGCAGCAATGGTGAAGTGGTGGGGGCCGGAGGTCGCATTCAACGCCATCAAGGACTGCATCGTGCTGCACGGTCATGTCGCCTATTCCGATGAGCTGCCCTTACAGTCGATGCTTCGCGACGTGTCCGCCTACTTCATCGGCGACGGGACACCACAAATCCAAAAGCTGGTGATCGCCCGCGATGTACTCGGGCGCGACGCGGTCGGATCATGAAAGGAGCAGCCATGCGAGACGTCGTGATCGCCGGTGTGGGGATGACCCAGTTCGGTAAATTGCCCGACCGTAGTCTGAAGTCACTTACGAGCGAAGCGGTCGACGAGGCATTGGCCGACGCTCACGCGGATCCAGAGGAAGCCGAGTTCGTGTATTTCTCCAACGTCGCCGGCGGCCGCCTACAGGAACAGGACGCCATTCGTGGCCAGGTCTGGCTCAGCGACTCGGTTCTTGCCGGCGTGCCGTTGGTTAACGTCGAGAATGCGTGCGCATCCGGTTCGACGGCAGTGCATCAAGCTTGGCTGTCGGTTGCGTCGGGCGCCGTCGACGTGGCCGTGGCGGTGGGCGCCGAGAAACTCCATGTTCCCGACAAAGCTCGCGCCTTCAAGGCGATGACCTCCGGCGTCGACCAGGACCGCCTGGAGGAGTTCGCCTCCCTGCTCGGCGGTGACTCGACGTCGCGTTCGATGTTCATGGACATCTACGCCCGCTTCGCGCTCGACTACATGGAGCGAACCGGCGCCACAAGGGAGGACTTCGCACGAGTGTCGGTGAAGAACCACGGCCATGGCGCCCTCAATCCCAAGGCCCACTACGGTGTTTCGCTGACGCTCGAGGACGTGTTGTCGGCGCGGGAGATCAGCGGACCGTTGACGCTTCCCATGTGCGCCCCGATGGGAGATGGGGCCGCCGCGGGGATCATCACGACGCCCGAGCGGGCGCACGCGTGGGGTGCCGAGCCGGTTCGATTGCTCGGCGTCGCGATCGGCTCAGGCAAGGTAGGCACCGCTGAAGGCCGCCTCGTCACGGAGACAGCGCGCCGGGCCTACGAACGTGCTGGTATCACCCCTGTGGACGTGGACGTCGTCGAGTGCCACGACGCCACCGCTCCGGCCGAGTTGATCGTCATGGAGCAGCTCGGTCTGTGCGCTGAGGGCGAAGCACCCAAGCTTCTGCTTGCCGGTGAGACCACACTGGGTGGACGACTGCCGGTCAACCCGAGCGGGGGCCTCGAGAGCAAGGGGCATCCCTTGGGAGCGACGGGAATCGCACAGTTGGTGGAACTCGCCGACCAGCTGCGACATCGATGCGGTGACCGCCAAATTGCGAACCTACGCATCGCTTTGGCCGAGAATGCCGGTGGCTACCTCGGTCCCGACGCCGCCGCTGCCGCCGTGGTCATCCTGGGGTCGATATAGTGGGCATCGATTCCGCAACTCGTGCGTCCGGCGACCAACATCTCGATTCTGGGACGGCGTGCGTCAGGTAGAGGCCAGGGTGTGATGGCAAGAGCGAGGGTAACCACGGTCGAAGCCATTCGATCCAAAGCGGCGACCTTGTTCGAACGACAGGGTTATGCAAAGACCAGTCTCGAGGACATCGCCAAAGCCGTCGGCGTCTCCAAACCGACGGTGTACGCCTACGTGGGCTCCAAGTCGGAACTGCTCGAGCAGATCGTCATAGAAGTGATGGTGACTCTCGATGACGGTTTGATGGCGATTCTGGACAACCAGGACTCGGCCGAGGCCAAGTTGCGCGCGTCCATCCTCTTGCAGGCGCGAGCAGCAGCCGATCAACGGAACTACTACCAACTCTTGTTCTCCGAGCAACCGGACCTCTCCGCCGCAATGCAAGACCGGGTCAACGAGTGGGCGCGCTCGATTAACCACCGATACGCCAAATTGATCGATCAGTGTCGAGACGAAGGGGTTCTATCGACCGACATCGACCCGATGGTGGCGGCGAACCTCATTCTCGGCATGATGACGTCGGTGAGTCGATGGTATCGACAGCGAAACCGATTCTCGCCCGAAGAGATCGGCGACCAGGCCTTTCGCATGATCGCTCTGTGAGAGGCGGGCTGCAATCCCGTACCCGGTGATGCTCATAGTTGCAATTGGTCACAAAGATCCCAGTGATCAATTCGGGACCTGTGGACTGCGGCACGGCATCACGGATTGAATCGCGGTGGTGTCAGTCTGGGATTCCCGGCCGATTCATCCGCGAGGGCTCATGATGAAGGAACAGGCTCGGCCGCTGCCGGTGAACCACAGATGAGCCGGGTCACAGAAGCGCCACCGGTCGGTTCCCCATTTTATTCTGTGCGAGCATCCCCAGCCGCACACTCGCCCTCATCCACCTGGGGGAAACAGCGACGCCTTGCTCAGCTGAGCCCGCTCCGCCACCTCGGCCAGGCCGACGCCTCCGAAGCCGCGAGCCGCAAACAGTTCTTCGGCAGCGTTGAGGAGTCGCTCCCGCGACGGCATCTTGGCTGAGTCCCGTGCGATCGGGCGAAGATATCCAATCGATCGGACGAAAACAGGTTCGCACGACGCAACCCAGAGGCACGGTTCAGATCGTTCCCTCGAGCACGGTGCGGGCGACAAGCTCCGGGTCGTCGCAAACCGGGACGTGCCCGCAACCTTTCAGCTCGATCCACCGAGCCGATGTCGGCAGTTGGTCGCTGTACTGACAGGTGCGGCGGTTGAGCAACCAGTCGCGGAGGCATCACCGGTCAAGCCACTCTCAACAGGGAGTCATTTCACCGGTCGGAGCGACAGAATGGCCACCAAGGCAGCACAATGGGTGTTGTGAATCAGACTCGCAGTGGTCCCCGAGACCTGACCGTCGTTGCTGTGCCGCTGTATTTCGGGGGCATGGCCGCCGAATATCTCTGGCTGCACCGACAGGCTGCAAGGCGGGGACCGACTGCCGGTGACTATGAGCTGCATGACACGTTGACCAGCTTGGCCATGGGTGTCGGGAGTCTGGTGGCGCCCTTGTTTGTTCCCAAGTTGCTCCGACCGTTCACACCAGGTCGGGGACGATACGGCAAGACGGTGGTCGCCGTCGCGCTCGGAGCTGCAGCTCTGACCACGGTGGCTGACATGGTGGCCGATCGGGCCGGTGATCACGGCGGTCGCGGAGGATCTGATGCGGCCGATTCCTCGCAGTTGATCGATGGCACGGACGAAGGCTCGCCGGTCACCGGGCGCAGCCGGCGACGAGCGTTGGCCCGGTCGGCCCGTAAGGTCGCATCGGTGGGTGGAGTGGTTGCCGTCGCGGTGGGCGCGGTGGCCGTGACGACTACGTGGGCCTCACGAATGACGCCTGAGCGACTGTGGCGGCGCAGATTCCTTCCCGCGTTGGGTACCGGCCCTCTGGCGTTGGCGCTCGCCATCGGGGGGTGGGACTTCATCTACTACTGGAATCACCGGCTCATGCACGAGACCCGGTACATGTGGGCGATTCACGTGGTGCATCATTCGAGTGAGCACTACAACCTGTCGACCGCCCTGCGCCAACCGGTAGCTGATGCCCTCGGCACTTTCTTGCCCTACGGCATCTTGTGCCTCTTCGGGATCAGTCCCGAATTGATCACGACTGCCCGTGGCGTGAACCTGCTTTACCAGTTTTGGATTCATACCGAAACTATTGACCGATTGGGCCCCACCGAAGCAGTTCTCAATACTCCGTCACATCACCGTGTCCATCACGGGTCCAATTTGCAGTACCTCGATCGCAATCACGGCAGTATTCTTATCGTTTGGGACCGACTCTTCGGCACGTTCGAGCCTGAAGTCCAACCCGTTGTGTATGGACTCACCAAGAACATCAATTCCTTCAACCTCGGTCGGGTTGCGACCCACGAGTACGCGGACATGATGCGCGACGTAGCCCGGTCGAACAGTTGGGGTGATCGCCTCTCCTTCGTACTCCGGGGTCCCGGTTGGGCCACCCGACATCGGCCGGAGGGGGTCGTTGCGAATGCCGATACGCAGGGGAGATCGGATATGCAGTTGTCGGAATCTGACGGAGCCGAGCCGAGCCGAGCCGCCTTACCCCCTCAGGGCATCGCTGATCCGAAAACCCCGGTGGACGCGAGGGTGTCATCCCGGTCCCCTCATGACGATGGCCTCCAGCCGATACCTGGCAGGCGTGAGTTCGGGCCGTGAGTGGAGCGCTCATAGGCGATTTCGTGCGCGATCCGTGCGCGTAGGGGCGGAAGACAGGGGTCGACAGCGGTCAGCAGCGGCCACCAGCGGCCAATCGAAATTGCCATCCAGGTGGCAGTATGTGAATCCCTGCAGGTCAGAAGCTAGGCCGGTCTGAATTCCCGGCGCAGAGGCCGAGGGTTCGCGTCCCTTCACCTCCACCCGCGAGATACCCTGGTCAGGGGCTAGTGAGCATGGGCCGGCGGGCGTCGGGGACGCTGGCGTTGATCCGGTCCACGGGTCTCAGCGGGACTCAATCGGCACCGAGGTCGTCAGTTTGTGAGTTAGCCTCCAGATGCGATACGGATCAGTTGTCATTAATATGTGGACCGCTGGGAGATGATCGCTGCGACGCTCGTGAAAAGGAATCGGGAGAAGGCCGGACTTTCTCAACGGGCGCTGGCGGTGCGCTCGGGGGTTCCCCAGCCGGTGATCTCCCGGATCGAGTCCGGCCGTGAGCAACCTGGCCTTCCGTTGCTTGGAAAGATCCTTGCGGGTCTAAGGGTTGAGGTGACCATCAGCGACCGGTTGGCCGACCACCGGGTCACCGCGGAAGAGGCTGCCAGAAGCGTCGCCCAGGCTTTGACGGGCGGCAATACGGAGAACGCATTCCGGACGTGCCTCGAGCTCGCGGACGACTTGGCAGCAGTCACGTCCATTCGGCTCACCGAGCTCGTCGGCGACCGCCCTGCGCTCACCGGCGATAGCAGGTATGACGCTCTGGTGGCGGCGATCAGCGAGGATGCGTGCGAGCGTGCCGACATCCCTGTGCCGGCATGGGTGAAAGAGCCCGAGCGCAGAGTCGATCGTTGGTATCTCACCGATATAGCGTCTCTCCGTGAGCTTGCCGACGAGGAGACCCCGCCGGTATTCCGGCGCCACGGCGTCTTCATCCTCGCGGACGAGTTGGCTCGTGCCTGATGCTCTCGGAAGGTGATGCCGAGCCGCACTCGACGAGCTCGTCAAGGTCCTGGAACGAGAACACCGACGATCGAGGATCTACATCGTCGGCGGTGCGGCGCTCATGTTGCACTTCGGAGCACGTGTCGCGACAAAGGGCATCGACGCCCAGATCACGCCGCTCGACGAGGTCCAACCCCTGATCCTGGAGGTTGCTCGTCGTCGGGGCCTTGCAGACGACTGGCTCAATGGCGCCGCCGCCATGTATGTCCCCCCACACGTCGACGACCCGAACCCGACGATCCTCATCGAGACCGAACACGTCATTGCCTCTGTCGCCTCGGCCCAGATGCTCCTGGCTATGAAGATCCGGGCAAGCCGCGGGAGGCAGGACCTGGGCGACATCATCTTCTTGGTCGGTGAGGTCGGCGTCAGCTCTGTGGCGGCTGCAGTGGAGCTCTACGAGCGTTTCTATCCCGAAGACCCATTGAGGGACCGGGCCTTGCGGATGCTGGAAGCGATCTTTTCCGAGGGAGCTGATCGCACACTGCATCAGTAGCCGCGGCGGGACTCAACGGGACTCAAGTGCTGCCCGAACATGCCCCACGGTGCCCTTCTCTGTCGTCGCTGACCAGCGGCTTCTTCCAAACGTCCAGCTCAGCTGGGGTGCCACCGCTACGTTCGCAATGTAGAGGCCGAGGGTTCGAGTCCCTCAACGCCCACCGACTCGTTGACCTGCATCTTTGCGGTACCAATCGGAACGGTGCGCGAACCGCGGTCCAGGTGGACGAAGGTTGGCTGCCAACTCGACCTCTTTTGCAGCCGGCCCGCTGTTCTCAGCCGATGACGGGCCGTCGAGGCGGCATTCGATATTCCAGTGCGAAAAGTCACCTCTGAAGAGGTGATGACCCATGCCGCAGCCTTGCTCCAGTTGGCAGCTGACCTCGGACTGAGCTGCCCGCGTCTGCGGCGCGACGGTACCGTCGTCGTCCACAGCGACGAGGCCGGCTACCTGGCCACGACTCGTCTGTCGGCGACCGCCTCTGAGCTCATTGGCACCTATGTACACGTCATCACCGACGATGCGCCCGGTGCGACAGACGCTCTGGAGATGTGACCGCCGCCGAAGCTCTCGACGACTTGTCGCCACCCTGGAACATCTTCGATGGTTCTCCTTGATGACTAGGACTTTCCTCAACATGACAGGCTTACCGGACACCACCAGATCAACATCTACATCCGGACTGGACTGCACTCTGGCACGTCGGCAAGGGTCGCGCTGATGGGGACATCTCCGTCGCTTCCGTCAACTCCTGCGCCTCGGTCCTGCACTACGTCAGTGAGTGTGAGCACATCGCCGGTGCTTACCCCCAGATGACGGCGCAATGGGCCATGACCCTCGGGTCAATCGATTAAGCAGGGATGACAGCGGTGGGGGCTCTGTCGTCGATAGCTTGGGAGTGCCGTGACGAAGAGAGTGTGGCTGTTCGATCCGAGTAGCGGTGGGCGTCCCGTTTCAGATGCGGTGCGCCGGGCGACGAAGGCGGCGATCCTCGCTCATGGTCAGCGGCACTTCACGGGCCATTACCGTGAGCTCGACGTGCGTTTCAAG
This sequence comes from Acidimicrobiaceae bacterium, assembly GCA_003133325.1. Lineage (GTDB taxonomy): Bacteria > Actinomycetota > Acidimicrobiia > Acidimicrobiales > RAAP-2 > DASZIT01. The sequence continues at coordinate 31,698 of PKXA01000044.1, forward strand.
GCGCAGTTCTGTTACGTGGACGCCTATGTCGAACCGGAGGAGCCGGTCGCCGATGAGGAGTCGGTCGATGCCGGCGGAAACCGGGGCGAATACCTCGAGCGGGTTCGATCGAGCGAACTGAAACTGTGCCGACTCCGCTTCTTCGCCCCTGACCGGTGGTCACTGGCCATCTACAGCTACGCCCAGGAGCGATACGAGGCGTCCGTGTTCGCCGACGGCGTGTTCGTCGGTCATCCCCAGGACGGGTTCGACCTCGCCGCGAACCTCTTCCTCGGGTGACGAGTCTGTCCGGTATGGGCACCGAGCAGGAACCGGTACGGGTATACGGACCTGAGACATGGAGGACGGTGGCCGGGCGCGATTGGTCGTGGTGGGATCTGTGGTTCTGCGTGATCGCAGTGAAGGACCATGGCGGGGATCTTGCCGCGTTGCAGTCCTTGGCTGCCGGGCTCGCTCACCGGATCCGTCACCTGGATCGAGGGATGTTCCAGAGTCGGGACAGCGACGATGCCCGGCTCAGCCATCTGTTCGATCTGGCCGAGCGCTTGGGTGCGGCGGGCCTTGCTCCGGCCGATCTGGCCAACCCAGCGATGCTGGCTGATCGCAAGATCACGGCCCGGGCGCGGGCGAAGTTCAAAGGTGCCATCCCCGAAGGGGCGTATGCCAGGACCCCACCGATGCTCGATCTGCCCCGTCAGCGGCTGCACCGGCGGGCGCGTCACGGACTCTGGTCGACCTTCGCTGTTGATCCGACGCCCTTCTACGAGAAGTTCCGTCCCACGGTGGATCGCAAGGGGGGCGTCTCCGAGAACCAGACCAGCCGGGTCGTCGACACCCTCTACGACCGGGTGGTGAGGCTTGACGGTCCGCGCCGCAGTACCGCCGAGCGGTTGGCGCTCTACCGCGCGTTCTACACCGCCGCCGCTGAGCTCGCCGATATTGCCGATGACAGCTATGGCCATTTGGGTGAGCTGCGTACCGAGATGTGGCTCGTCTACCTCGACATCGACTGGCGGGAGACCGGCATGTCTCCAGATGACTACTGGCGGGATCTGTGCGGTCTACGCATGTGGGAGGAATACGGCATGGACTTCGGTCACGAACGGGCTTGGTTCCGCTCGGTCCAACAGGACGAGATCACCCTCATTGAACGCATCCTGTCGGACCTGGCCGAGGAGGCCGGCTCGTACGTCTTGGACTACCAGGCCGACCAGGCGCTCGCCGCAATCGCGCAACTTCGCAGCTCGACCAGCAGACAGAGTTCCGACACACCCGGTAGACGTTCCGGAAGAAAGTGACAGCCGAGCTGACCCGACGCATCCAAACATACGGTCGGTCTCCGATCCGGGGACGACCAGTTCCAATGGTCGGAACACCCTGATCGACGCCAGCCGTGGAGAGGTCATGCCGGATCGATGAATTGTTCTTCGGGCTGCCGGTGATCGTTGTCCTCATCGAGCCAGCTCCCGTCAGTTCCTTCAATCCACCCATAGGGGGCGCCGCCTGGCGTGTAGCCCACGACGAACATCCGAGCGTCGCCGTAGTCCACCCAGTCACAGAGGCCGTCATCGGCTTCGAGGCCGTGCGGGCGCGCCCTGCGACGATCACCTTGGTGGCGTTTGGCCATCTCCTTGGTTTATCAGCGGAAGCCCGAGTGTCGGTTGATCTCCATTGGCGTGGCGGAATGACGAAGCATCCGATCTCCACTGTCAGCGGAAAGGACCAGTTCATTGTCGGCTTGGGGTCTTGACCGCCTGACCCCGGAACATCGGCCGCATGGGAATCCCGCAATCGCCGCCCCATTTGGTTGAAATGCTGTTGGGGTCGTCGTCGGGCAAGCTCGGTTTTGCTTTGGTGGGCGCGTCGAAGGCCAGTCCAGTCGGTCTCGGGGCATCCTGGATTCGGGTGGTGTCCTCCTTTCAGCGCAGACCATCTGGATAATTGCACCGCCAGGAACCCTTTCCGCAGGCGAGTCGAGGATCCACCGCTACGGCCAAATGCAGCAGTACCGTCACGTTCAGTTCAATCGGTAACCCAGCAGTGGAGGTGAACGCGTGACGGCGACGATGGACTTGGTGGAGCGGAGCGGTGAGCTGAAGACCGAGTTGATCGAATTCTCACGGAAGCCCCGTTACAAGCAGGCGTTTCGCGAGGTGGCGTCGGCCCACCTGGGGGAAGATCGCATGATTGGAGAGGGGAAGCTCATCGATATCCTCGACCGTCTCGTCCTCCAGCATCGACTCCGTAGCGGCCAGACGATCGTGGAGCAGTTCGTGGCATCGCGCTCGGACCTTCCCACACCCGAGCGGGACATGTTGCTCGGGTGGCGCGACGTGGTAGAGGGCATCTTTGAGGTGGTCCGTCGCGATGGTGATGTCCTGATCGTCGCGAACCTGGTCGACGAGCTGACGTACCGGGTGCGCTCCAACATGGGCGGCGAAGTGTTTCGAGTCCTCCGACCACGTTCGTACATGATCGCCCGCTTCGTGCCGATGGGAAGCGAATGGCTGGTGAGCGGTGTCATCCACCCGATCGTCAGGAGTGGGCGCAAGGTCGCCTACGCGATTGCCGCCGAGCTCGCAATGAAGTGCCCCGAGTTGTTGTTTCGCAATCCCTCTCTCCTGGAACGTGGGTGGGAGCTCCAGCGAAGCGATCGCGACCGGTTCGTACGGTTCTTCGGGACCGACATGGTCCTCATACCAGGTACGGAGCTGGCCGAGCGGATGCGGCAGTACGCGGCATTCAGCCGTCGCGAGGTCCTCGCTCAGTTGGCGGCGCAGGGGAGCGACAGCCTCGCCAACCGCTCCCTGGTCGAATTCGACTTCCCGCCTGATTTGGTGAACTCCGGAACAGTGGCCGTGATCTATGACGAGACCGACGGGCTCGCGTTCTTTGGGGGCTTCGGCGAGTTTGAGCAAGCCTTTACCGAGCCGGCCCTGCTCGATCAACCGCGCTACCGCCAGCGGGTCCTCGACTACCTCGACGACGACAGCGTCTCACCGCTTCCTTTCCGGCGGATGGCCGATCGGGATCCACTTCGTGCCAGTGATGTGTTGCGGCGGGTGCTTGGCCGCAAGAGCTTCGACTGGCAGCGTGACGGTGAGAAGCTGATGCGTCAGCGCAAACGCTCCTTCTTCGATCGTGCACCGCTGCCCCGCCTTCTGCCGATCAGCACCCGATTGGCACCCTACGTCGGCTCGCCGTAGAAGCGACGGCTCCGCATCGCCGGCATCGCTGGCCGGCCGGGAGCTGGTGCTGATCGCACAGGTCGGAACCTCATGCGTATGAGGTCACCTCGGGCCAGCAGGTGCGTGCAGCAGCTCGAGGCTGGCCACCTCGAAGTTCCAGATCGCAAGCGGCGAGCTCATGCCCAGAGAACCACCGGTCATTCACTCATCGAGCCGTCCCGGGCTCTCTGGACTCGACTCGCCCCAAGAGCAATGACATCGCCGGTTACCGCGGGGACGCGGTTCTTATTGTGAGTCTCCCAAGGTCCACCGAGCCGCCGACCTGGGACAACGAGCGACGCGTCGGAACAGAATACGAACCGGCGGTCGGCTTCCCCTGCGACGGCGCGTTGACCGGAGCAGCCGATCAATGTGGCCACGGTTCGGGCTCCGAGGCCTCTCGTGGTGGTGGGCGCCAGCATGCCGGGGCAGTCGTGCTACACTTGCAGCACATGGAGACGATCGGGGTCAGGGAGCTTCAGCAGCACGCGTCGGCGGCACTGCGACGCGTGGAGCGGGGTGAGACCATCGGGGTTACCGATCGCGGGCGCCTGGTGGCAGTACTGAGTGCTCCCTCGACCGCCACGGGTGCCGGTGCCTTGCTTGCTTCGGGCCGAGTCCAATCCGCTCGTCGCCCTTCTACCGAGCTTCCTGATCCGGTGCTCACGACCAGAGGGACGGCTGAGGTGCTCAATGAGTTGCGGGACGATCGCTGAAGCGAGTGGTCTGGTATCTCGACACCTCAGCGTTGCTCAAGCTGATCACGGTCGAAGACGAGTCGCCGGCAATGCGAGCGTGGTACGCATCTCACAGCCCGATCTGGTCGTCACAACTGCTGCACACCGAGGCGTTACGAGCCGGCGTCCGCCTCGGGATTGAGATCGCCATCGTCGAAGAAGCATTGGACACCGTTTCGATGGTCCTTCCCAGCGTCACGACCTTCTTCGCTGCCGGTCGACTATTGCCGCCCGAGCTACGGTCACTCGACGCATTGCATCTTGCCACCGCAATCGAGATCGGTGACGATCTCGAGGGTTTAGTCGCCTACGACGACCGCCTGATCGGAGCCGCGCGAGCGGCGTCGATTGAGGTGATCACGCCGTCATGAGTGATGCCGGCGTGCGCCAATAAAACGAACCAGAGGTAAGGATCGACGGCTCGGCGGTGCCATCGGGAGTTCGGCCGAGAGCACAGCTCCTTCGCTTGTGGGATTGGCCTCGAGACGCCAGGCACCACCATCCGTAACCGTTCGTGCCCGTCACCCCGCCTCCAGGCGAATGATGACGGAGTCTTCGACGACAAGCGGCCGGTTCTTATTGTGTCCCCCAAGGTCCACCCCAAGGCTGGACGCCACCACTGACTTCGGTCGGCCGGCGTGCCAATGCTGGAGTACTTCAACTACGTCAATCATTTTGAACTGTCTCCTTGCCATGAGGCCTCGCTTCCTTGTCGGATGCGAAGCGTTTATCTGTGCAAGGAGCCCGATGGGGGGATCCCTCGTCCCGACGGCAGACTAGGGAATTACGGCGGCGTGCAGGTAGGGAATTACTCCGGCGCCGTGGCCTCCAGCTAGGGAATTACTCCGGCGCTCACAACCGGGACGGTCACCTTCAAAGTCGGGGCTGTCACGCATGTCGGTGCCTATTCGCTGAGCCTCTAACTGACGACGACGACGACGACGACGAGAACAGGA
>PKXA01000107.1 GCA_003133325.1 Acidimicrobiaceae bacterium
CGCCACCGCCACCGCCACCGCTCTTCGAGTTGGAGTAGCTCACTCCCCGTTGCCGTCACCACCAACGGGTGGGTCAGTAGCGCGCATGGGTGAGGGCAGGTTGGGCGGGGCAGGCAGGTTGGGCGGGGCAGGATGCCGGAATAGCCGGCGATCCACCACCGCCTCCGGCCGTGGAATAGCGAGGCACGGATGTCGGCTCAGGCCAGGTTGTCTCCGCCGAAGATCTCCGATACGGACGAATCCTCGAACACAGCCCCAATGGCATCCGAAATCAACTTGGCCACCGTCAACACCTCGAGTTTGTCGAAGTAATGATCCGACGGGATGGGCAGCGTGTCGGTCACCACCACTTTGGTGAGGGCCGAATTCTTCAACCTGTCCACCGCCGGATCCGACAACACCGCGTGGGTGGCCATGCACCACACCTCTGCCGCTCCCCGTTCGGCCAGCAGATCGGCGGCGGCCACGATGGTCCCCGCCGTGTCGATCATGTCGTCGATCAAGACGCACCGACGACCGGCGATGTCTCCCACCACCTGCAGGGCCTCCACCTGATTGGCGGTCCCCCGGGGCCTCCGCTTGTGCACCACGGCCAGATCCGCTGACAGGTGCTGACTGAATCGCTCGGCCACCTTCACCCGTCCGGCGTCAGGCGCCACCACCACCAAATCCTCGGTGCCCTGGGTCCGCAAGTAATCCACCAGGACCGGTGCGGCGGTCAGGTGGTCGAACGGGACGTCGAAGAACCCCTGAATCTGCCCGGAGTGGAGATCCACGCTGACCACCCGGTCCGCACCGGCCACCGACAGCATGTCGGCCACCAGCTTGGCCGTGATCGGTTCGCGTCCGGTGGCCTTTCGGTCCTGTCGCGAGTATCCGTAGTAGGGGCATACCGCGGTGATCCGTTTGGCCGAGGCCCGCTTGGCTGCATCGATCATGATGAGGTGCTCCATGATGGAGTCGTTCACCGGACCACAGTGGGTCTGAATGATGAACACGTCGCTGCCTCGCATCGACTTGCCGTAGCGGCAGTGGATTTCGCCGTTGGCGAACTCTCGGAGGTTCGCCTCGCCCAACTCCACCCCCAACTGGTCGGCGATGTCCTTGGCCAACGCCGGATGCGATCGCCCGGAGACCAATTCAATACGTCGGCGAGGGGTGATTTCCATGGGGCGACGCTACCGCGCCGAATCCGTGTCATCGGCGGACTCATCGGTTTCCGGCCCGACTCCCGTCGACGGACCAGACGACGGACCGACAGCTCCGGCGGCTGTCACCACCGAACCGGCGGCAACCTCCGAACCCTCCGCCAGGACGGCGAACGGTCCCACCCTGGCATCGTGCCCGATCAACGAGCGGCGGCAGACACTTGCCATCACCACTGCACCCTCTCCCACCTTGGTGTCGACCAGGTGAGCGTTGGGACCGATCTCGGCATGTTCGTCAATCTCGCATGCCCCCTGCAGGATTACCCCCGGCAACAACACCACGTCCATCCCCAGGCGCACGTCGGCGTCGATATAGGTACATTCCGGATCCCACATAGTGACCCCTCGGCGCATCCATCGCTCGTTGATCCGATCTCGGAGCTCCGCCTCGGCCACGGCCAGTTGGGCCCGGTCATTGACCCCGGCCACCTCCATGGTGTCCACCACCACCATGGAGCCCACGTTGTGCCCTGCCTCGTAGAGGACTCCCACTACGTCGGTGAGGTAGTACTCGCCTTGGGCGTTGGCCGGGCTCAGCCGGCGCAGCGAGGGCGCCAGCACGCTTCGGCGGAAGCAGTAGATCGATGTGTTGACTTCCTTCACCTCGAGTTCCTCTTCGGTGGCGTCACCTTGCTCGACCACCCGGGCCACGCTGTCATTGCGGCCCCGAATCACCCGCCCGTAGCCATCCGGCTCGTCGATCTCCGCCGTCAGCAATGTGGCCGCCGCTTCAGACTCGCGATGTTGGCGGACCAGGCGCGCCAGAGTGGTCGGTCGCAGCAGTGGGGTGTCGCCCGGGAGTACCACCACATCGCTCTCTTCATCACCTTCGTCATCGGGCAGCCCGGTGAGCGCCACCGACATCGCATCACCGGTGCCCCGCTGCTCCACCTGTTCGACGAATTCGATGGCCATTCCGGCCGGGGCGTGTTCGATCAGTGTCTTGGTCACCCATTCCGCCCGGTGACCCACGACCACCACCACCCGGGAGACCGACAGTTCGGCCAGGGCGTCGAGGACATGAAGCACCATGGGGCGACCGCACAACCGGTGCAACGGTTTGGGCCGGTCCGACCTCATCCGGGTTCCCTCACCCGCCGCCAGCACCACCGCGGTGAGGGGCCGGGCGGAACTGCCGGCCCGGGGCGCTCCCGCCGCCGCCCTCGCTCCCGCCGCCCGTTCCGAGTCACTGTGGGAGCCCCACGCGTCGGGATACGACTGGGGGAATGTACGAATCACCATGAGGAAACCTCCGGAGGCATCGTCGGAACCAGCGTGTTGGACGCCAAGTTGTTCATTGGGCCTATTCTTCCCACGTCCGGCGGGTGAATGCAGCACACACCCTCAGCACCGGCATACTTCCCACGTAGACACCATGCCCACCCTCCCCACCACCGTCGATGTGACCTCGGACTCCTACCGGGCCAATCGGGCCGCCCTCGAGGCGGCCGTGGCCCTGGTCGACGAGCAACTGGCTCTCGCCCGGGCCGGCGGAGGCGAGCGGTACGTGGCCCGGCATCGGGAGCGGGGCAAGCTGCCCGCCCGCGAACGGATCGAACTCCTCCTCGATAGGGACACCGCCTTTTTGGAGCTCTGCCCACTGGCAGGGTGGGGCAGTCAGTTCGCGGTGGGTGCCTCGTCGATCACCGGGATCGGGGTGGTGGAGGGAATCGAATGTTTCATCTCGGCCAACGATCCCACTGTCCGAGGTGGTGCCATGAACCCGTTCACCTTCAAGAAAGGTGCCCGGGGTTCGGATATCGCCCTAGCCAACCGCCTTCCCACCATCAATCTGGTGGAGTCGGGCGGAGCCGACCTCCCCTCCCAGGCCGAGCTGTTCATTCCGGGAGGGCGGGCATTCCGGGACCTCACCCGGCAGTCGGCCGCAACGCTTCCCACGGTGGCACTTGTCTTCGGCAACTCCACCGCCGGCGGCGCCTACGTCCCCGGCATGAGCGACTACATAGTCATGATCGAGGAGCGCTCCAAGGTGTTCCTCGGAGGGCCCCCACTGGTCAAGATGGCAACCGGCGAAGAGTCGAACGACGAGGAATTGGGTGGCGCCTCCATGCACGCCCGGGTCTCGGGCCTGGCCGATGCACTGGCCGTCGACGAGCCCGATGCCATCCGATTGGGCCGCCAGATCGTCAGCCGTCTCAACTGGCGGAAACGCGGGGCCGGCCCCAGCCAGCCCGCCGACCCCCCGGTCCACGACCCCGACGAGCTCCTGGGTATCGCCTCGGCGGACCCCAAGGTTCCCTTCGACCCCCGGGAGGTACTGGCCCGGGTGGTGGATGGTTCCCGGTTCGACGAGTTCAAGCCTCTCTACGGCGCGAGCCTGGTCACCGGATGGGGATCGATCCACGGGTACCCGGTGGGGATTCTGGCCAACCACCGGGGCGTGCTGTTCTCGCAAGAGGCCCACAAGGCGACCCAGTTCATTCAGCTGGCGAATCAGATTGACGTCCCGCTCATCTTTCTGCAGAACACCACCGGATACATGGTGGGCAAGGAGTACGAGCAGGCCGGGATCATCAAGCACGGGGCCCAGATGATCAATGCGGTGTCCAACTCGTCGGTCCCCCACCTCACCGTCAACATCGGAGCCTCCTATGGTGCAGGCAACTACGGCATGTGCGGCCGCGCCTACGACCCCCGCTTCCTCTTCGCCTGGCCCAACGCCCGCTCGGCGGTGATGGGACCGGCTCAGTTGGCCGGGGTGCTCTCCATCGTGGGCCGGCAGTCGGCCGCGGCCAAGGGGGTCCCGTTCGACGAGGAGGCCGACGCCGCCATGCGCGAGATGGTGGAGGCCCAGATCGAAGCCGAGTCGTTACCCCTGTTCCTGACCGCCCGCCTCTACGACGATGGCATCATCGACCCCCGCGACACCCGGACCGTGCTCGGCATGTGCCTTTCGGTCATCGACAACCAACCCATCACCGGCACCCGTGGCTACGGCGTGTTCCGGATGTAGGACCGAAGAACCGATGACGCCGCCGATCCCACACATCGTCACACCCATCCGTACCCTGCTCATCGCCAACCGCGGCGAGATCGCCAGACGCATCATGCGTTCCGCCCACGCCATGGGAATCATCTGCGTGGCCGTCTATTCCGACGCAGACGCCGACAGCCCTCATGTGGCGGAAGCCGACCTGGCCGTCCGACTGGTGGGCTTCTCCCCGGCCGACACCTACCTGCGGATCGATCTCATCCTGGATGCCGCGTCCCGGTGCTCCGCCGATGCTGTCCACCCCGGATACGGCTTTCTGTCGGAGTCGGGCCCGGCTGCCCGGGCGGTGAACGAGGCGGGCCTGATATGGGTGGGCCCGTCGGCCGACGCCATCGATGCCATGGGCTCCAAGGTCGGGTCCAAAGAACTGATGCGGACCGCGGGTGTCCCGACTCTGCCGTCGATCACCGTGATTGGTGACGTCGTCCCCACCGGGGAAGTGGTCGACTCCCTGGGCTGGCCCCTGCTGGTCAAAGCGTCGGCCGGTGGAGGTGGACGCGGCATGCGGATCGTCCACGGACCCGAGGACATGGCCGAGGCCCTCTCCGGTGCCCGGCGCGAGGCTCGGTCAGCATTCGGTGATGACACCGTGTTCCTCGAGCGGTATGTGAAGGATCCCCGCCATATCGAGGTGCAGGTGCTGGCCGATCGCTACGGCGACACGGTGGCGCTGTTCGAGCGCGAGTGCAGCATTCAACGGCGCCACCAAAAGATCATCGAGGAGGCGCCCTCCCCGGTGGTCACCGCCGAATTGCGTGCCCGCCTCACCGAGGCGGCGTTGTCGGCGTCGCGGGCGGTCGGGTACGAGAATGCCGGCACCGTCGAGTTCGTGCTCGATGAACACGGCGATCCGTACTTCCTCGAGATGAACACCCGGTTGCAGGTAGAGCACCCGGTCACCGAGGCGATCACCGGCCTCGACCTGGTGCGCTTGCAGTTGCTCATCGCCTCAGGTGCGGCATTGCCCCCCGAGGTCCACGCCGCCGTGGATGCCGGCCCGGTCGGCCATGCCATCGAGGCCCGTCTCTACGCCGAGGACCCGGCAGCGGGGTGGCTCCCTTCCACCGGCACCCTCCATAGTTTCGAGATCCCGATCGGCGGCCCACAGAGCGGGGTCCGGATCGAGAGCGGGGTCGAGTTGGGAAGCGTGGTCAGCCCCCACTACGACCCGATGTTGGCCAAGGTCATCGTCCATGCCCCGACCCGGGACGAGGCAACCTCAACTCTGGCCGCCACGCTGGACGGGTCCCGGATCCACGGGGTGGCCACCAACCGAGACCTTCTCGTCCGGACCCTTCGCCACGCCGGCTTCCGACGAGGGGACACCGACACCGGCTTTCTCGATCGTGTTGGGCTCGGCACCCTGGCCGAGCCCCTGGCCGACCGGGCGGCGACCGAACGGCACGCGCTGGCTGCCGCCCTCGGTGCCCAGGCCCAGCGCCGGTCGCAGGCCCGCGTACAACCCCACATCCCCACCGGCTTCCGGAACAGCCCCTCGGCGTTGCAGGTCTCCACCTTCGATTCCCACCACGGCGTGGTCGCCGTCGGCTATCGGTTCGATCGGTTCGATCGCTCGGGGCAGCGACTGGACCAGGTCGAGATCGACGGCACTCCGGTCGACGTACGGGTCGTGTCGGCGGAGCCGGGGATGGTCGCCCTCACCGTCGAGAACATCACCCGTCGGTACCGCCTCGAGCGGGTGGGTAGGACCACCTACGTGGACGGAAGCGACGGGTCATCGGTGTTGGTCGAGCACGAGCGGTTCCCCATCCCCGGCAGTCAGGTGGCTCCGGGATCCTCACTGGCGCCGATGCCGGGTGGGGTGGTCCGAGTGGCGGTGGCCGTAGGGGACGAGGTGGAGCCGGGACAGCTCCTGGTCGTGCTCGAAGCCATGAAGATGGAGCATGCCATTCACGCCTCCGCCGCCGGCACGGTCAGTGAAGTCGATGTATCGGTGGGCGATCAGGTCGAGACCGGGCAGGTGCTGGTGGTGATGATGGTGACGATGGTGATGGAAGACTCTGAATCGTGACCGCACCGCTGCGCATCGCCAACTGTTCGGGGTTCTACGGCGATCGTCTTTCCGCGGCCACAGAGATGGTCGAGGGTGGGCCCATCGATTTCCTCACCGGCGACTGGCTCGCCGAACTGACGATGCTCATCCTGTGGAAGAGTCGCCAGCGCGATGCATCCAAGGGTTGGGCCCGCACCTTTCTCTCCCAAATGGAGGCTGTGCTCGGTACCTGTAAGGACCGCGGCATCAAGGTGGTCACCAACGCCGGTGGTCTCAACCCAGCCGGTCTGGCCGAACAGGTCAGGCTCCTCTCGGACCGGCTCGGGCTCGCGGTGTCGGTGGCCCACGTCGAAGGCGACGACCTCATGCCCCGTATCGACGAGCTACAACGAGGCGGGCACCCGCTCAGTCACCTCGACACCGGTCAACCCCTGGCCGATGCCACCGGCCAGGTGGTCACGGCCAACGCCTACCTCGGGGCCTGGCCCATCGTGGAGGCGCTGTCCAACGGGGCCGACGTGGTCATCTGTCCCCGGATCACCGACGCGTCGCTGGTGGTGGGCCCGGCCGCCTGGCACCACGGATGGTCCCCCACCGACTGGGACCGACTGGCCGGGGCGGTGGTAGCCGGTCACGTGATCGAGTGCGGGCCTCAGGCCACCGGGGGCAACTACGCCTTCTTCACCGAGGTCACCGGGCTCGAGCACCCTGGCTTTCCCATCGCCGAAGTCGCCGAGGACGGCTCGTCGGTCATCACCAAGCACCCGGGCACCGGTGGCGAAGTGTCGATCGGCACGGTCACTGCCCAGCTGCTCTATGAGATCGCCGGGCCCGAGTATCCGAATACCGACGTGGTGGCCCGATTCGACACCTTGGACCTGGGGGCAGATGGTGACGACCGGGTACGGATCTCGGGGATCAGGGGACGGCCCGCCCCCGAGCGCATCAAGGTCTGCCTCAACCTGTTGGGTGGGTGGCGCAATACCATGACCTTCGTCCTCACCGGGTTGGACATCGAGGCCAAGGCCGGGCTCACCCTGGCAGCCCTGGAAGCGAAGGTGGGCGGGCCCGAGAGCTTCGCCGAGTACGACACCCGGCTCATTCGCACCGACAAGCCTGATGCACCCACCAACGCCGAGGCGGCAGCCCAGCTACGGATCACCGTGAAGGATGCCGATGGGGACCGGGTGGGGCGGGCGTTCTCCGATGCCGCCATCGAGTTGGCCCTGGCCGGGTATCCCGGGCTCCACTTGGTCTCACCCCCCACGGCAGGTTCCGTCTACGGCGTCTATTGGCCGACTTTGGTTCCGGCCGATCTGGTGATTCCCGAGGTGGTCCACGCCGACGGCCGCCGCGAGCCGGTTCCCCATACGGCCCATCTGACCGGTCGCAGCGAGGGCGATGACGGTGTCGGTGTCGGTGTCGGTGTCGGTGAAAGCGTCGGCACTCAGGACGAACCTGCACCCGTGGACCCCTCCGCCGCCGGAAACGGAGGCCCGACCGAGCATGTCCCGCTGGGGACGATCATCGGGGCGCGCTCGGGGGACAAAGGGGGCAACGCCAACGTCGGGTTGTGGGCCCGGTCGGATGCCGCCTGGGGGTGGCTGGACGCCTATCTGACCGACGAGCGATTCCGGAGCCTGCTGCCCGAGGCCGACGGCCTGGCCGTCCGGCGCTACCGGTTCCCCAACCTGCGGGCCGTCAACTTCGTGGTGGTAGGCCTGTTGGGAGAAGGAGTAGCGTCGTCCACCCGACCCGACCCCCAAGCCAAGAGCCTGGGTGAGTACCTTCGGAGCCGGCTGGTCGACATCCCGGTCGGCCTCCTGCCTCCGGACCCGACCCCTCACCACTCAAAGGAGTAACCCGTGGACTTCACACAATCCGACGAGCATCTGATGCTGCGGGAGGCGGTCAGCGCCATCGCCAACAAGTTCGGCCACGAGTACTACGTGGCCAAGGCCCGGGCCGACGGGCGCACCACCGAGTTGTGGGACGCGGTGGGCGAGGCCGGGTTCCTCGGGGTCAATGTGCCCGAGGAGTACGGCGGGGGCGGGGGCGGCATCACCGAGCTGGCCCTGGTCACCGAGGAGCTGGCTGCCGCCGGCTGCCCGCTGTTGATCATGGTGGTGTCCCCGGCCATCTGCGCCACCATCATCGCCAAGTTCGGGACCGAGGCCCAGAAGCAGCGCTGGCTGCCGCGCTTTGCCACCGGCGAGTTGAAGATGGCCTTCGCCATCACCGAGCCCGACGCCGGTTCGAACTCGCACAACCTGTCCCTCACCGCCACCAAGGACGGCGACATCTACCGGCTCAACGGTTCGAAGTACTACATCTCGGGAGTGGACGAGGCCCAGGCGATGCTGGTGGTCACTCGGTCGAGCATCGACCCCGACACCGGCCGGGGCCGGCTCTCGTTGTTCGTGGTGGACACCGACACGCCCGGTCTGGACAAGCAGGTGCTCCCGGTGGAGATCACCGCCCCCGAGAAGCAGTACACCCTGTTCTTCGACAACGTCCAGGTCGAGGCCGATCGGCTCATCGGCGCGGAAGGTGAGGGACTGCGCCAGGTCTTCTTCGGGCTCAACCCGGAGCGCATCCTGTCGGCTTCTATCGCCAACGGCATCAGCCGTTACGTGCTGGACAAAGCGGCTGTGTATGCCCGCGAGCGTGAGGTCTGGGGCACCCCGATCGGCCGGCACCAGGGGATCTCCCATCCGTTGGCCAAGGCCAAGATCGAAGTCGAGTTGGCCCGGTTAATGACCGACAAGGCGGCCTGGCTGTGCGATTTCGCCGGGGACACCCCCGAGGCCGGCGAGGCGGCCAACATGGCCAAGTACGCCGCGGCCGAGGCCACCCTGGCCGCGCTCGACCAGTCCATCCAGACTCACGGCGGCAACGGCATGTCCTCCGAGTACGGGATCGCCGATCTGTGGGGGATGGCCCGGCTCCTCCGCATCGCGCCGGTCAGCCGGGAGATGATCCTCAACTTCGTAGCCCAGCACTCCCTGGGACTGCCCAAGTCGTACTGAGGACGTCGGCCGGTGTTTGGGCCGGTAGTCACTCGACGGATCAGGTGCAAAGCCTTCAGCAAGGCAATTTTCTAGGACTATCCATGGTTTGCCGGGTGTCTGGAATGGTTCGGGAAGCGGAAGCTGCACATAATCCCTGGTACAGGCGGTATCTCGCTCCAATAGCACGGGTTAGCGGGGACCTCTCAACTAGAGACACGACAATCTCTGGGCGCTAGACCCGGTTTCTACTTCGTTGATTGCAGGCATTACTCACTCTCTGCGCGCGAAAGCACGATTTAACTGTAGGAAAAGCCGGAATTTGCCGACATACTAGGTCAGTGCATATATATCCGCGCCATCGAGGCAATTTCAGCAATTCGATGCTCCCTGGTCTTAACGACGAGGGCTTTGGCTTGATCGATGCCATGGTGGCCTTCACGGTGCTGCTCATTGTGTTGGTGCCGATGGTCTATCTGATGAGCGAAGTGGGTCAGCAAACCAGCGCAAACCGCTTCAGCGTCACTGCCGACCAACTTGCTGAACAAGCTCTGGAGAACGCGGGGGCACTCCCTCTGCACGGCAACACCGGGCTCCTGGCGGTGCTGTCAGCGGGCGGCACCATCACCACCGCCCCATCCGTCGACGGAGAACAATACAACTCAGTAGTCCAACTCTCGTGGAGCACGATCGGCTCCACCAAAAACTTGTGCACCTCAGGTTCACCCCCGCAGGTCATCCTGGCATCGGCCGTCGTCACCTGGAGGGGAGGCACCGTCACCGAGAACACCGCGATCAACCCGCCATATGGGGCCCTCATTTCCACCGATGGGTTCGTCCCGGTAGAGGTGACGGGTGCCACCAATCAACCAATGTCGGGCATCAACGTGACCGTCAATGAAACATCACCAATCCCGGGACCCCCCGCCACGTTCACGACCGAAAATGGCACGGGATGTAGCTTCATACAACTACCGGCGGGCGACAAGTACTCGTTCACCCTCGGGCCCCCGACCGGCTATCCCGCCACGAGCGCCCCCTATGTGAGTAACGGCGAGGCTCTGAATCCGACGACCTCGATGGCCACCGCGGTTGCGCCCAACGGTACCGTCTCTCCGCTCATCAGCTTCAGTTACGACATCTCGGGGTCAATCGGGTTGACCCCTCCATCGGTGACAGCGGTCGATGGGGGTGTCATTTGCCCCACAATCGCCACCTGCTTCGCCATGGGTCAGTCAGCAACATCCGCGACTCTGTTTGCATCGTCGGCGACGTCGGGTGGTTGGACAAACGTCCCCATGCCTTCTTCCAATGCACCGACGCTCCTCTCGTCTGTCGCATGCCCGTCGGCCAGCCAGTGCTACTTCGTCGGCTCCAATACCACGGTCGTCAATGGAGCCAAGGTGCCTGTGGGTCTCATTGAATCGGCCTCGCTTTCCGGATCTACTTGGACGCTGAGCAATTCGACGCTTACGCCTTCTTCGGGATTGACGGTCTCGGCACTCACCTCCATCAGCTGCCCGAGTACACCGCTGTGCTTTGCATCAGGTAGTGGTGTTTCGGGCAGCACCCAACTAGGAGTGATTGCCGCGCTCAGTGGCTCATCGTGGACGGTAGCGAGCCCGACCGTAAGCCCCGCTACAACGACGATTTCTTCACTCCCATCGATCGCCTGCCCGACGGCCACCCTCTGTATCGCGGTTGGCCCCGGGCTAGATACGACCGTGGGGACGGGTGTTCCGGCCCCCACCGTGTTCACCTACACGGTGGCGACAAGCGCACTCGCTGTGGCGAACCCGACAATCAGTGGCACCACCGTGACTTCGGTTTCATCCGCGACCTGCCCTACGGCGCCGAGCCCCACCTGCTTCGTCGTTGGATCGAGCGTGATCTCACCGGCCACGACAGCAGTTCCAGTGTTGTTTGTGTCCGCCAACGTCGGAACCACTTGGACCCAAACGGTCTTGACCGGAGCGCTGAGCGTAGGTCAGCTCACATGCTCTTCGTCGTCCCTGTGCCTCGTCCCGGCGGCAATGTCGAGCGGTGGCAGCGGGCCCGGCGACACCAACAACATCTTCCGGTTGACCTTCACGGCGGGCTCGTCGCCCGCCGCCTGGACGGCGGCCACCCAAACGACCCCGACCTCGTTCACTGGCTCAATTGCCGGGATCACCTGCACCAGCACCACCGCATGCATCACGGCCGGTCAATCAGGCCCTTCCGGGTTCATCGACAGCAGCGTCGGGACGGCGACAACGGTTGGGGCCACTTGGAGTCCGGTCACCCTCACAGGCAGCCAGATACCGGGATACTTCTCGGGAGTTGCCTGTGCAGGCAACGGGACCTACTGCGTCGCATCGGGCGAGGGACCATCGGGCGATCTCTTGGACTCGAGCACCAATAGCGGAACCGCGTGGTCGCCCGCCCCAAGTTCGCTATTCACCGCCAACGGTGGTGGGCAGTCAGCGTCGGGCCTGCCAGTGTCCTATACCTTGCCGGGGCTGTCCGTGGTGAACACCCCGAATCTGGCCTCGGGCCAGGGCGGCCAGGCCCCGCCAACCCAGATCATCTTGCTCTATCCGTTTCCGACCGCATACACCGCCTTCTACGGGGACTGCACCGACGAGGCGTCCGTCGGCAATACGGCAAGTCCGACTGTTTCGAGCTCTTCCCAGACTCTTGCGTCTATCGGACTCGGTACGTTGGCACTGCAGATCGTTGATCAAAACGGACAGCCGATTTCGGGGGCTCAGGTCTCGGTCCAGACCACGGACACAAAGTGCCCGACCGATGTCTTCTCCCTTCCGCCGACCGGAGCATCGGGTGTAAGTCAAGCCGGCATTCTCAATACTCCGGTCGGCTCGATCACTCCGTTTTCCCCATTGCCATACACGCTGACGGTGACAAGTGGCGCCCACACCTTCCCGGTGACCACCTTGGCGGTGTCGGCCTCCGGTGTGATGGCGACCACGGCGGGCGTGGCCACCATCTATCACTATCCCAATCCGGTGATCATCGAGGCATCATCATGAGCTCCGCCCGCGGACAGCTGGCCAGGTCGTGGTCACTGACAGTCGAGCGACATTTGGCCAAATCGGGAGGTGAGGATCATCTCACCAGTGAGAGCGGGCTCACCCTCATCGAGCTGCTGGTGGCCATGATGGTGACGGCCATCCTGTTGACCGTGACGTTGCCAGTCATCAACGCGTTCGTCATGGCGGGCGACAAAGTAGAATCGACGTACGCCGCGGTCGACCAGATCCTGCCGCTGTCCGCGACGCTTCCTCGTTTCCTGCGTTCCGCCGTCGAGCCAGCGCCAAGTGTTGCTGGCGTACCCGTCCCGCCATTCGTGGTGACCACGAGCGCACTCACACCTGTCAACTACGGCCCGTACGTCATGTCCTTCTACTCCAATGTCGGCGACTCCAACGGTCCGGCGCGCATCAAGGTAACGGTGACCGGATCCGTCGCGCCATATACCTTAAAGATGACCGAGACACCGGCCAATGCCGGCAGCTGTCCGGGCGTGAATCCTCCTCCGGCAACGACGTGTACCTACAGCGCAACGCCACTCAAGCTCTTGGCGACAGTCAACAACCTCGTGAACGGCCCAGGTTCCGGTACACCGATATTCACCTACAGCACTCCCAACACGGGCATCGGAACCTCGCTGCCCCAGGATTCGACCCCATTCATCACCACCTCAACCAATTGCGGTATCGGCAGTACCACATGCCTGGCGGACCAGATCAACTATGTGACGGTCACACTTCAAGCACAAATACGTGGAGCGCCTAAGTCAACGATCTCCTCATCGTTGTTTCTGTTGGTCCCGACATATTCGGCGATTGTGGGATGACCCCAATGCAGATCGCTACGAAGCGGGCCGTTCCGCTCCAGCTCCGCAAGAGCCACCGTTGCTGGCAACGGCGCCTGCTCCAGGGACGGGCACTAAATGAAGTAGGTCAACAGGCCATCGTCCTGGTACTCGGGATCGTTCTGCTCATGGCGACGATCACCGCAGCCCTGGTGACCACGACGGTGAGCCACATCCCTCTGATCAGCCAAGTGGCAGTTGAGCACAACGCCTACCGGGCGCTGGAAGCGGGGCTGAACGAGTACGTCTTTGCCGTCAATTCCGACCCAGCCGCAGTCACTTGCAATTCAACCCAGTATGCCAATTACGTTGCGGGCACTGGGGGAAGTGTGTGTTCCGAATTCGCCACGGCAGGCATCAAGTTCGGTCAGTGGAACCAGATAAACACTCATACCGGACCCAACGTGGCACCGGAATGGTTCCTCTTTGGGAACCCGATGGCAATCCCGAACACCAGCCAGACCACCAACACGGCATCCATTCGGATCAGTGTGGTTGGAGCTGCCGGTTACCCACGAGGCTCTGGAAGTACGACCACCAACGGGACCGTGCAGTATCAGTCCGCAAATATTGCCCTCTCGCCGGCCAACGGATTCCTGCTCAACACCTGGTGGACAGATTTCGAGGTCATCGATCCTTTCCAAACACCGTCGCTGAGCAGCGCAGTGGTCCCGCAAGGAACCACCACTTGCCCCTACTTCTGGACGGTAAATCCACCAGTCACCCCCTCGAACCCCGGAACCACCAACGCTGACGCCTGCGCAGGGGCTCCGATTCAAAATAGTGGCGGAGCCGCCGGTGATCACCCGATCACGGCGACGTACACCTCAAACAATTTCACCTATACGAGTGCCGCCTCGTCGCTTACCCAACAGATCGCATCCACAACCGCGCCGTCGACCTCTACGGTGACGGCATCGCCGGCCTCGCCCGTCGCCCCGGGCACATCGGTGACGTATACGGCCACAGTGACTCCCTCGAGTGCCACCGGCACATTCGCTTTCGCTGATGGCGGCAGCTCGATTGCTGGATGTACCAGCCAGGTGGTGAGCGGAGGCGCCGCCACGTGCATCGTTTCCGGTGGCTATTCGGCCCAGACCAGTCATGTGATCACCGCGACCTACTCAGGGAACAAGACATCATCCACCTCGGCGGCCTCCCAGACAGAAGTCGTGAGTTCAGCTGTCGCCTACGGGACCACCGCGACCACGACCACCGTTACCAGTTCCGCCGGCCTGTCCCTCTTGCTCGGCGGACCCGTTATCTTCACCGCCACCGTCAGCCCGGCCGGGGCGACGAGCACGACCGGCATCGGATTCACCGACAACGGAACCGCCATCGCCGGCTGTACCGCACGGCCTATCACCGCCGGGGTGGCCACCTGCCAAATCAATACCGGCTTGACCTTGTCCGGCTTTCACGTCATCACCGCCACCTATCTCGGCACCGGGGATCCGATCTACGCGCCGTCTGCAGGTTCGTTCGCCCAACCTCTCGGCCTGCTGGGTGTGCTGTACCCGACCTCGACCACGAGTCTGGCGACGTCGCTGACCCCGACGGGTACGGGAGCCAGCATTACCTACACCGCCAGCGTCAGCCCCAACGTGAACTCCGGTACGGTCAAGTTCACCGACAATGGAGCGTCATTCGGTTGCGATGCTCAAACCATCGTCTCCCACAACACGGCGACCTGCACACTGCCGACCGGCTACGCGACCGGCGGCATTCATGTGATCACGGCCACGTACATCAACACACCTTCCCTCTTGAGTGCCAGAGGCGACTCTGCTGCATCGAAGGTCGAAACGGTCCAGGTCCCGACTCAGGTTCCATCGATGACCATCGCCTCGTCGACCAACCCCGTCAGCAATGTGCTCCCAAGCAGCCCTTCCATCACCTACACCGCCACCCTTCCTGCCGGGGCGACCGGTACCGTCGCCTTCACCGATGGTGGCAATCCCATCGTCTCGTACTCCGGCAACGACGCAACTTCCACGAGCATCTGCACCGCCCAGCCCATAAATAGCACCAAGGCGACGTGCACAGTGAGCGGCGGCTACGGGGACTATGGCACCCAAGATCTCATCCAATTCATAACTGCCGACCAGTTGGCTGGCCCCGTGTACTCGAATGACACGGTGTTCGCCTGCGGATCTCCCACGTTCGCCGGTCCGCTGCTCGTTCAAGACAACGATCAACTGACCGCAGCTGCGCCTGGCTGCAGCAACGGAGCGAGCACAGGGACAGGGAGTGCCAAGGGGGTAACACCCCAAACATTGCCATCTACGGCGACGTTCTCGAACCTCCAGACAACTGCGGCGCAGCAGGGTTGCCTCTACACCGGCCCCACCACCATCACGGTTATTGGGGCGACCTACAGCGTGACCAGTCCCGAGACGCCGGTTACGGGCACTGCTGGAAACTACACTGACGCCAACAACACCGGTCATGGCTTGACCCCGGACGGGAGCACGTGCCTGGACAAGACCAAGTCCTCAGGGCCAGCCACTCCGGAGACAGGGATCCCGCTCCCGAAGAACGGGGTCATCTATGTGCAGAGCCAGACGCCTTGTACCGCCACCAGTGGGAACCCACTCGACGTGCCATATCCCAACCACGACTACTACGGGGCAACTTCCAGCCCGGAATGCGAAGGGGATGCCATCGTCCAAGGAAACCTGTCGGGACAACTGACCGTTGTAGCGGACAACAATGTCGTCGTCGACAACCACCTTACGTATACGGACTGTGCCGCAAACTCTGCGCCCCCGTCGTCCGTCAACTTGAACAACTTCGCAGCCCTGTGCGCCTACTCGACGGGCTCAACGAATGACGTCATGGGGCTCATTGCCCAGAACGACGTGGAAGTAAACAATCCGGACTCGCACAGCGTGTCAACGGGAGCCGACGGATCGACCTGCACAGCCGGCACCCCAGATATCCAATGCACACCGCACAACTTGACCATCGACGCGGCCATCCTTGCGCTCAATCACTCCTTCATCGTAAACAACTATGACAGTGGGTCTCCTCTAGGCAGTTTAAGTGTCTTCGGATCCATCGCCCAGAAGTACCGAGGTCCAGTCGGCACCGGGAGCAACGGAAACGTCAGCACTGGCTTCAGCAAGAACTACCAATGGGATCCCAGGCTCGGCATCCTCTCTCCCCCGAGCTTCCTGGCCCCGGGAACTCCCTCTTGGAACCTCGCCGGCGTCAGTGTGACCGTCGGGCAGTGTGTGCTCCAGTGGCCACTCAACGTGGCCACCCCCCCGATTACTCAGACGAAATCCGCATGCAACTTGACTGTTGGATCGACGGCTCCCGGCGTTCCATAGAAATCTGGGCCTGATCCGCCCATATCCCCGGCTCGAGCCAACCGGAAGGCCGGACCCATGAAATCCGCCACGCGGCTGACGGTCACCACAGGCCGGGGATGAGGCGTTTCGTCCGCATCCGATAAGCGTCGTACCGATCGCCCAGCACCCGGGTCAACTCGTCCTCCTCCACCCGGATGCGCCACATCAACGCCGTCGTGGGTGCCACCGCGCAGATGGCCAGCGACAACCAGTTGGCGCCGCCGAGCCCAAATCCGGCAAAGAAGACCGGGAGGCCGGTATAGGAGGGATGCCGGATCCACCGGTACGGTCCGGCAGTGACGACGGCCTGGCCAGTGTCGACTTCGACGCTGGTGCGGAATGCCTGGCCGAGCGTGGCGACAGCCCAGACCCGGACGGCCAGCCCCAGCCACATGATGATCAGCCCGGCTCCAGTGATCCAGCCGTCACCGGGTATCCGCAGCGACGGGACCGCCCGCGGCACCACCACGCCGATTGCGACCGCCACGTAGACGGCGACCCGGATCGCCATCCGGGTGCCACCATCGTGGTCGGGCCGCCCTTGCCGCGGACAAGATCCAGCAGCACCAGGACCAACTCAAATAGTCCCCAGACCCCGATCGTCGCCCAGAACAGCACGGTCGTCACCGCATCCACTTCCCGAACCTAGCGGCCGGGCACAAGCCCGGACATGGCATTCGGGCAATCGGGGAAAGGAAAGGAGGGTTCCGTGCATTCACAGTCGCATCACAGGCCGCCTACAGCGATCTCACATGAACGGCTGGCATTCTCTGCGGAGTTGCACGAGTAAAGAGGAGCGCCATCATGAACGATTACGACCCAACAAGCCCCCACGAGACCCTTCCCGCTGGCCCCGCATCGGGCGCGACGTCGGAGCCGCCGGTCGCTGGAAGTTCAAGCGCCGCCGCCACACCGCCTCCCCCGCCCGCGTCTCCGCCGGACGGGTCGGCCTCGGTGGCCACGGCCAAGGACCAACGCCTGCCACGGGTACGGCGATTGCTGTCGAACCGGAGAAACCGAAGAATTGGATGGATCACAGCCGTGGCGCTGATGTGTGCGGCGATCGGCCTGACCGTCAGTCTCTCCACGTCCTCCTCGGCAACCACCGGGCACGTGACGCCCAACAGCAGCTCTGCCGCCTCGACCGGCACTGCTGGCCCTCGTGGCCCGCTCGGATCCGGCGGCGCGGGATCCAACGCTCGCTCCGGACCCGCCGCAGGAGGAGCCGTCGGCACGGTCAGCAGCGTGTCCACCTCGAGTTTCACATTGTCGACATCAGCGGGTCAGAAAGTGACGGTCAACGAGGCGTCCTCCACGACCTACGAGAACGGGACGAGCTCGACCTCGGCGAGTGCCATTACCACCGGCGTGCCTGTCCTCGTACTCGGGACGACAAGCGGAACGACCATCACGGCCACGCAGGTCATGGTGCAAACGACCGGCGGCGGATCTGGGGCTTCCTCCGCGGTGGTCCCCTTCCAGCAAGGTGCACCGAGCGCGTCAAAGCAGGTCGGTCAGATCCCGGCGAACTACAGTCAGGGCTCGGGGACGATCGTCAGCGGAACGACAGCCGGGTAGGCGACGGAAGCTGCGCTCGCCGCCTACCCGGGAGGTGTCGTCGACCGTGTTGTCCAGCTGAGTAACGGCGAGTACGAGGTCCACAAGATCGGCGTCAACTGGCCGCACCACATCTTCGTCAACCAAAACTTCGCGGTCGTCGGCGCCAACTAGCCGCTGCCGAGGTCGACCGCACCAGTTCTGACGGCTCTTCGCAGCTGTCAGGGATGATGCACGGCCAACAGGCGTGACCTCGGGTGCCCCGGCACCCACTGGTTTCCGAAGAGCCGGTTTGACCGACGCACGGTCATGATGGGCGGTCCAGTCTGAGAAGGCGACCAGCGGGAGTATCCTTGGTTCCTTATGCCTATGCAGACCCGAGACGACATCCGCAACGTAGCCATCGTGGCTCACGTCGACCATGGAAAGACCACGCTGGTCGACGCCATGCTCTGGCAGTCCGGTGCCTTCCGGGCCAACCAGTCGGTCAACGAACGGGTCATGGACTCCGGTGATCTCGAGCGCGAAAAGGGCATCACGATCCTGGCCAAAAACACCGCGGTGCTCCATGGCGGGGTGAAGATCAACATCATCGACACGCCGGGCCACGCCGACTTCGGCGGCGAAGTGGAACGCGGATTGACAATGGTCGACGGGGTACTGCTCTTGGTCGACGCGTCCGAAGGACCCCTCCCCCAGACCCGATTCGTCCTCCGCAAAGCCCTTCAGGCACGACTGCCGGTGGTGTTGGTAGTCAACAAGGTCGATCGTCCCGACGCCCGAATCGAAGAAGTTGTCAACGAGGTGGAGGAGTTGTTCTTGGATCTCGATGCCGACGAGGATCAGATCGACTTCCCCATTCTGTATTCCAATGCCCGGGCCGGATGGGCCGCCACCGAACGGGGCGTGGAAGGAACTGACCTCGAACCATTGTTCCAAGCCATTCTCGACAGCATCCCGGCCCCGCAGTACGACACGGATGTTCCCTTGCAGGCCATCGTGTCGAACCTCGACGCCTCCCCCTATCTGGGCCGACTGGCTATTTGCCGAATCCGGAACGGCACTCTCCGCAAGGGCTCCACGGTGGCCTGGTGCAAGTTGGACGGGACCATCGAGCGCACCAAAATCACCGAGCTCTACATCACTGATGCATTGGACCGGGTCGACGCCGCCGAAGCCGGCCCGGGTGAGATCGCCGCGGTGGCAGGTATGGCGGAGATCACCATCGGTGAGACCCTGGCCGATCCTGACGATCCGAGGCCCCTGCCCGTCATTACCGTGGACGAGCCCAGCTTGTCCATGACCATCGGGATCAACACGTCGCCATTGGCCGGCATCGACGGTTCGAAACTCACCGCCCGCCAGATCCTCAGCCGGCTCAATGCCGAACTGGTCGGGAACGTGGCCCTGCGGGTCAACACGACCGAACGCCCCGACACCTGGGAGGTCCAAGGTCGGGGCGAGCTCCAGTTGGCGGTGCTGGTCGAGACCATGCGGCGCGAGGGTTTTGAAATGACGGTGGGAAAACCCCAGGTGGTTACCAGGGAGATCGACGGCAAACTCAACGAGCCCATGGAGCGGGTGGCCATCGATGTTCCCGATGACTATCTCGGTGTGGTGACCCAGTTGATGGCGCTCCGCAAGGCCACGCTCATCGAGATGGTCAACCACGGCACCGGTTGGGTCCGCATGGACTACCGCGTCCCAGCCCGAGGGCTGGTCGGGTTCCGCACCGAGTTCATGACCGA
>PKXA01000053.1:0-188 GCA_003133325.1 Acidimicrobiaceae bacterium
CGTCGCCTCATGGTCGAACTGCTGGCCCGCACCGGCATGCGTGTCGGTGAGCTCGGCGGTCTCGAAGACAACGCCATGGTGCGTTATGACGGGGTCGATCGCCTCCGGATCCCCGTCGGCAAGCTCCACAACGACCGCCACGTGCCGCTGCTCCCGATGCTGGTCGACCTCATCGTCGACTACAAGGC
>PKXA01000053.1:230-13392 GCA_003133325.1 Acidimicrobiaceae bacterium
GCGATCGCCGCCTTGCTCGGTCACCGCTCTATGGACATGACGCTCATCTACGCGCGCATCTCGGACCGCACCGTCGCCGAGCAGTACTTCAAGGTGACCGAGGCGGTCGAGGCCGAGTACTACGGACTCTCCAGCGCGACCCTGGCACCGACTTCGGTATCTGACACTCAAATGCCGCGTCCCGACCATCGTCGACTGTTGGCCAACGGTCACTGCACGAGGCCCGCCCTACTCGGCTGCGTCTTCGAGAGCGTCTGCGAACGGTGTGGGTTCTTCGAGACCGGTCCGCAGTTCGTCACTATCTTGAAGCGCCAGCGCAAGCACGCCGACCGGCGCGGTCAGAGCGACCGGAGCCAGCTCTTCGGCGACCTCATCGAAGGAGTCGCCGACGCCCAGTGAGTGTGCTCTCATAGAGGAAAGCCCAGGACCAGCGGATCACCTGTATAACGCCGGCCTGGGGTCGGGCTGTGGCGGTCTCACCGCCGAACTTGCTGCCTTTCGCGAGCGCTCATTCTCGTGCCTCGAACGGACTGCATGTGTCTCGCGAGCCTGAAGGGTCAAAATACGCGATTTATTGTCTACTGAGGTGTTGATGGACCCTTAGTGGCGCGCACCATCAGGAACCACGTAGCGGAGCGGGTCGGGGAATTGGCGGACGCGCACTCTTGTCCCATTCCGTATTACGCTATAGCCGTGTGGAGATCTTCGAGTCGGCCAGGAAGCATGGAATCGATGACGAGGAGATGCTCCATGCCATCGAGTACGCCTTGGGGGTGGCCGACCTCGGGGACGGGAGGACGCTCCACCTTGGTCCAGACTCCGCTGCCAATCTGCTCGAAGTTATCGTCCAAGAGCGACGAGGAGGGCCACCACTCGTGATCCATGCCATGCGGATGCGAAGCCAGTACCAGCGTTACTTGAAGAGATGGGAGGACCACGATGGCTGAGACGTACGGAAAGACCCCATCAGGTCGCGAGATCACCCAGGAGTTCCTCGACCACGCTGTCTCGGAAGCCGAAGACGGGTATGACCTTGATGAGGTGAAGGTGCGGTCTGGTCCCGGGCGACGACCGGAGATCGAACGCGAGGCGGCGCCGGTCCAGTCGGTCCGGCTCGGAGCGGAGCTGACACAAGCGGCAACCGAGAGGGCGACGCAGGCAGGCATCACGAGGGCCGAGCTCATCCGACGGGCTGTTCGTGACTACCTCCGTCGGACGGCGTGACGGAGGGCTGACCATCCGCCGAGCCGCTTGTGCGCGATGCGTGCGCGTAGTGGCGGTAAATGAGGGTAAATGGCGGCGGGGCCGATCCGGCGTGAACTTTCGGGGACACTTCGTCGGCGTTCCGAACTGGCTGCCGCGGTGCAGTCTGCTCCTCGGGTTGGGATCCGGGCCCCAGACGAACTCAGTTGACTTGAGGTTCGCTTCTCGACGCTCTGATCGCAGGTTCTCTTGTGTGTGCTCTCGGCGCCGCGCCGGCAAGTAGCGCCGAGCGCCGTACCCCCTTCGCCGTCCACGTACCCACCGCCACGGTGCCGGTGAGCACTGGGATCAGGAACAGGGCCGTGTGCAGTGTCGTCGATGATGCGATTGCGCCGATTACGACCGGTCCCACGACGTAGCCGGCCCAGCCACACCCGGCCACCGAGGCGACCGCCCTTCCGGTGTTCACGTTGCCCACCGCTCCGGCCGCCCTGAGGGTCATCGGGACGACGCTTCCGAGTCCGGCGCCGAGCAAAGCGAATCCGACCAGCACGCTCACCGGACGGGCGATGACGAGACTGCCGGCAAATCCGAGCGTGGCGACGACGGCGAGCAGCGGGAGCAAACGGTGGGCGGCAAACCTGGTGAAGAGCCGATTGCCGGAGAGCCGAACGGCCAGCATGGCGAGGGCATAGATCGCAAAACCCATTCCGGCGACCAGGGGCACGGTGTGCATCGAGTTGCGGAGATAGACGGCGGCCCAATCAGCAGCGGCACCCTCGCACAGCATGTCGGCGAAGGCGATGCCCCCAAGGACAATGAGCTCCCCTTGGAATACGCCGTGGCGCCCCTCGCGACTGCCTTTCCAAGATTCGGGGTCGTCGCCCACCTGACGGTCGGGGATCATCCGGGTCGAAAGCCAGCCGACGACCAGCATGCACGGTACCGCCAGGATGAGCAGCTGCCCACTCAGAGAGAGGCCCAGCGCCACTGCAGATGCTCCCGTGACTGCACCTACGAGGGCGCCGCAACTCCACGACCCATGGAAGCCCGGCATCAGCACTCGGCCGGAGAACCGCTCGACCGTGATCGCTTGGGTGTTCATCGATACGTCAAGCATCCCCTGGAAGAAGCCCCAGAGGAGGAATGCGACGAAGAACGTCCCGAACGAACCGGTGAGCCCAATGAACGGTCCCGAGACGCAATAGCCGAGCAGGGCCAGGCGTACCATCGTCCGGCTTCCCACTCTCGGCAGGATGCGGGCGGCTACCACCATGGCCAGGACCGAGCCGATGGGAGCCCCGAGCAAGGCGAGTCCAAGCCTGCCGTCGCTGAGGCCGAGGTGCTGTTTCAACTCCGGTATGTGGGCTGTCCAAGAGGCGAACAAGAAGCCGTGCACGAAGAACACGGCAATCACGGCCAGGCGGGGCCAGCGGTCCGCCGAGGCTGGTGTCGTCCGTGGGTTCGGGCCCGGGATCAGGGTCAGATGCAGCGGATGTCGACTCCCGCCGCCCGCAACTCCTCCACCCTCTGCTGGTCGGCTCCGGCATCAGTGAGGACGATGTCGATCTCGTCGAGATCGCAGACATGGCCGAAAGCCACGCGCCCGAGCTTCGAGGAGTCGGCCACCGCGATGACCCGCTGCGAGGCTCTGGCGGCGGCGCGCTTGACCGCCGTCTCGGCAAGAAGGTGGGTAGTAATGCCCGCCTTGGCGTCGATGCCGCAAGGGCCCATCACACACGTGTCGAATCGGAGCTGAGAAAAAGAAGGTTCGGTAAGACTCCCCATCAATGACAGCTCTCCCGGACGGACCTCGCCACCCGGGAGAAGGAGTTTGATGCCCGGGCACTCGTGCAGCTCGAAGACTGGCCTCAGAGCGAGTGGCATGACGGTCAACCGCCGGCTGCGGAGCGCTCGTGCCACCTCCATGACGGTGGTACCACCGTCGAGAATGACCGTCTCCCCGTCGGCCAGGAGGCTGGCCGCGGCAGCGCCTATCGTCGCCTTGGCGTCGCTGAACTCGAGGGCCCGGATGCCATACGGGGTTTCCTCGGCGCTGAGGAAGACACTCGCCGCTCCGCCATGCACACGTCGCAGGCCCCCGCTGCGCTCCAGCGACTCGAGGTCACGCCGGACGGTCATCTCAGAGCAATCCAGTGCGGCGGCCAACTCCCCGACCAGCACGGGACTGCGTTGGCGGAGCGCCTGCAGGATCATCTGGTGGCGCGTGTGCACATCCACAATGTTTATTCTAACATAGTTGATGTGCGTTCTCACACGGTTGCCGGGCACCCTCCGGTCGAGGCGGTGGTGTTCGACGTGGGTGGCGTCTTGCTCGATTGGAACCCCCGGCACCTCTACCGCAAGCTGATCGCGGACGAGGCGGAGATGGAATGGTTCCTCGCCGAGGTCTGTTCGCCGGCGTGGCATGCGCCCCATGACCGGGGCGTCTCGACCGCTTCATCATGCGCCGAGCTCGCCTCCAGGCATCCCGAGCTCTCCGAACTGATCTGGGCGTGGTCAAGACGCAGCGAGGAGATGATCGGTGGCGTCGACACCGGATCAGTGGACGTACTTCGGGCGGTAAGAGAAGCCGGGCTGCCCTGCTATGCCCTCACCAACCACGAGGAGGAGACCTATCCGCTCCGCCTCAAGCGATTTCCGTTTCTCGGTTGGTTTAACGGCACCGTTGTCTCCGGTCTGGAAGGAGTGGCGAAGCCAGAGCCCGCCATCTTCAGACGCTTGCTCGACCGTTTCGGCCTGACGCCGAATTCGACGTTGATGATTGACGACACAAAGGAGAACCTCGAAACGGCCAGCAAGTTAGGGATTCAGACCGTTCAGTTCCGCTCGTCCCGCCAACTCTGGGCGGAGCTTGAGGCCGTCGGGGTTCTGCCCCGATCTCTCGCAGCGCCGTAAGTGCCCCCATATGTGCGTCGACCACGGCGTCTAAGGGTCGCCCAAAACGCCGGCCTGGGGCCGGGGAATGGCGGTCTTACCGCCGAACTTGCTGCCTTTCGCGAGCGCTCTTTCCCTTGCCTCGAACGGACTGCATGTGTCTCGCGAGCCGCACGATGACGGGACGCGCCCCGCAGCCAGTGAAGCTCTCAAGACCAGGGCGCCCGCCGGGCTCACCACCGACAAGCAGGCACGCCTACCCCAGCCACACAACGAGCGCTGCTACCAGCATGATGACGGTTAGTACCAACAGAAGCTGATCCCATGAGTTCATGCCACAGAACGGTCGTACGGAAGGAAGAAGTCGCGATAATTCTATGCCCATCAGCACAGTCCAGATGCGATCTCAGACTCCCTATGTCCCGCTGCCGTGTGGGAAGTGATGAGCAATTGTGGCATTCTCGTCTTATCAACAGGATTAGCGCCCGAACCGGCCTCCGCGATGCGCCATCATCGAAGGTGGAACGCGCGATGCTGGCGTCGGAGCGGAAGCTGTCAAGGCCAATGAGACAAGTTTCTTTCAGACGTTCTGTATCAGCGCCTCCTGGGGTTCGTTGATCCACGCCACGGTCGGGAGCTTCGGCGGCGTGGGTCGCCCGGCGAACCGGGATGGGTTGGCGGCATAGGCAGCGTCGAGGGTCACGGCTCGGTGAGCACGAATCTCAGTGGCCGTCCCATAGTGGACGCTCGCGGGCGAATGAAGTCCCAGCGCCCGGTGACGATGGACATGGTTGTAGTAGTCGAAGAACAGCTCGCACCAGGCCCGTGCGTCCTCGACGGTGTCAAAGTGGCCCGGCCACGCCGGGCAGTACTTCAGGGTCTTGAAGTGCGCCTCGATGTAGGGGTTGTCATCGCTCACGTGGGGCCGGGAATGGGTCCGGGTGACCCCGAGGTCCTCCAAGAGCTGGGCCACGGTCTTCGGGGTCATCGACGTGCCCCGGTCGGCGTGCAAGGTGAGCTGGTCCCGTCCTACTCCCTGTCGGGCGATGGCGTCTGCGATGAGGGCCTTGGCGATCTCGGAGTCCTCCGAGGCCTCCACCGTCCAGCCGACAACGTAGCGGCTGAAGATGTCGATGATCACGTAACAGTCGAAATAGACCCCGCGGAGGGGACCGTTCAGTTTGGTGATGTCCCAGCTCCAAACTTCCAGCGGTTTGTGGGCAACGAGGTGTGGCTTCTTCTTGGCCGGATGGGTGCGTTGGCGCCTGCGGTCCCGGTTCTCGCCGCACTCACGGAGCACCCGGTGCATGGTGGACTGGCTGGCCAGATAGGTCCCGTCGTCGAGCAACATGGCCCAGACCTGGGCGACCGCGAGGTCGGCATAGGCCGGGGATCGCAGCACCGCCAGGATC
Source organism: Acidimicrobiaceae bacterium (assembly GCA_003133325.1). GTDB lineage: Bacteria > Actinomycetota > Acidimicrobiia > Acidimicrobiales > RAAP-2 > DASZIT01. The sequence goes on from PKXA01000053.1 coordinate 5,744, forward strand.
TCTGCTCGCTCCTCTGGAGAGAGCGCATTGGACGGTGTCCCCCGAGGAGCTGGGGGCCCGTGCATCGGACCGGCCAGCGCCCGGTAGTGGGTGGCCTTGGACCGGCCGGTGAGGACACAGGCTCTGGTGGTGCCGACCACCTCGATGAGCTCGGTGCAGGCGGCGAGCGTCACTTCGTCGACTTCTTCTCGGTGTCCGCGCTCTCGGCCAACGACTCCAAAAGCGCGGAAGCTTTTCCCATGATGTCGAGGGCCAATCGTGTCCGGGTCAGCTCGGTCTCGGTCCGCTGGTGCTTGCGCTTGAGCTTCTCCAACTCCACCTCGGTGGCGTTGCGCTTCGCCTGGCGGTTTCGGGTCTCCAGGCCGCCCAGGGCACCGGCGTCTCTGGCCAGTCTCCACTCGGTGATCTGCGAGGAATAGAGGCCCTCACGGCGCAGGACCGAGCCCTTCTCGCCGTCGGGGGCAGCTTCGTACTCGGCGAGGATCGTCTGCTTGTACTCGGCAGAGAATCTCCGCCGTTGGGGCCGGGCGGCCGGGTCGATCTCGGGCACGTCTCCATTCTGGGCGCGACTGTCCAGCGGTGCAGTAGGAAGTGACATCAATCAGGTGTTCCGTTCTCGCCCTACGAGGGATGAACCGCGGTGGCGGGCGTCTCACTCAATCCTGACACGTAGGGATGCGGCTCCACCGGCTTTTGCCGGCGGTTGCCGTGAACGCCCGGTCAGACGGCGGCGGCGGCCCTCTCCTCGTAGAGGCGGGCCAGCTCCTCTTCGACCAGCCTCTCATGCTCCTCTTCGTCCTCTCGGGCCCTCTTCGGGCTCCAGCGGCCCTTCAGCACGAAGATGAGGGGAAGGAACACGGCGATGCCACCGAAGCACACCCAGAACCAGTTCTGCCACTCGGCTGCCGACTTGTTCGACTCCGCTTGCAGCTTCAGGAGCTTGGGTCCGACCTCCTGCAGGTAGGTCAGCTCCGTCTTGACCTTGGGCTGGCTGATGATCGTCAGGTTCTGGATGGCGACCGAGCCGCCTCCCGAGACCTTGATCGCCTCGTTCAGTAGCGCCGGCGGGATGTCGGACGGACTGGCGTAGGTCGCGAGTTTGGCGAACAGAGCCTGGTTGGCCACCACGATGGCCACCTGTGCCTTGTACGGGCCGTTCTCGATGGCCAGGGCCTTGGCCTCGTTTTGGTTGATGAAGGCTTGGTTGTTGACCAAGTCCCCGGCCGAGTTGACCACGAAGGGCAGCACGAAGATGCTGATGGCCACCACCAGTCGGAGGATGCCTCCCCACACGGCCAGACCGGTGGCCACCAGGGCCGGGTTCCGTGCCTCGACCGTCTCGGTGAAGCTGGCCATCCAGGTGGCATAGGCCATGGCGGTGAACATGAAGAGCAACGACGTGATCCACACCAGCGTGTAGTAGCTGGTGCCTGGGTGTCCGGTGGCCACGATGAGCACCACCATCATCACCATGCCGCCGACCGCCCCCACGATCATGAACGGCTTGCGCACCCGCACCCGGTCCGATAGCAGCCCGAACACGATGAGCGCGATGCAGTCCACCGCCCAGATCCAGGTGTCGATGCCGTTGGCCTGGGACAGGCTGAAGTGCGAGTTCCCCCGGTGGAACGCCGTGTCGATGAAGATGGTGAAGAAGCCCGACGCAGTGAAGAAGATGATCAGCATCACGCTGATGGCGACGGCGGAGAGGATCACGTCCAGCTTGAGCATATGCCGCCACGGATTCCTGGTGGCCGCCTCCACGTCGAGTCCCTTGGCTCGGAGTTCGATGAGCTCGCGGTCGCGTGAGCTGACCATCAGCTGGTCGCGGATGCCAGGCGACAGCTCGCGCAGGAAGAGCAGGGCCAGGACGAAGACGATCAGCCCGGCGGCACCCGAGATGAGGAACTCTCGCTGCCAATCCGTCGAGGTGGCGCTCAGCGTGTGGCTCCCCACCAGGCTGGCGGCGAGCACACCGGCCACCGGTCCGAGGGTCCAAAAGCCCATGGCCGCGGCCCGGCCCAACTGGGGGGTGAAGTCGCGGACCAACGCCGGAGTGGCCACCAGGATGATGCCTTCGAAGAGCCCGATGGCGATGATCTCGGCGACGAAAAGTCCCTTGGAGGTGGTATTCGGGATGGCCGCGAACTGGATGAGCCCCACAATGAGGAGGCCGAAGATCACCACGTTGACCCGGCCGATACGGTCGGTGATCCCTCCGACCAATGCGGCGATCACCCCGGCCAGGTTGGCCGCCACGATGACGTTCACATAGAAGTGGAACGACAGGTGGTAGTAGGGAAGCAGCAGCGTGGCCACGGCAGTCGGGGTGTAGTACTGGTACCACAGCACGATCGAGGCCACGACGACCATGCCCAGGTAGACGAAGCGGGGCCCCGGTCTCGGGTAATGGTCGAGGGTACGGTCGGTCAGGTTCTTCCACACGCCGCCGCTCGTGGGTACTGCCGAACGGCTACGAGCGGCGATGGTGGCTGCGGGCGCGAGAGTGCTGTCGCCGGCTCCCCCGGTATCGGCACTCGACCCTTCGCTCATCGGTCCCTCCTCGATCACGTCGTCTGCGGTCTTGTGGTCTGCGGCCACGACGACCTCGCCCTTGCACGACCGTCGGAATTCCTCGTGGGGCCACGATCCTTCCCCAACATAGCCGAGTAGCCGAGTAGGGCGGTGGATGGTGGGTTGGTGATGCCGCCGCCGCCGCTACCCAGGGTCTCTTGCCGCGGGACCAGCCGCGGCCAGCGAGGACCACCAGGCGCCGAAGCTCGCCATGCCATTTGTCGAAGAGTGGTCAGATGGGGCGTTCCAAATGTTCAAACGGGCTGCGCAACGGATAAACGTTGACCCGAAACCTCGTGTGTATCGAGCCGACGAGATCGAGCACTCAGGTCGGATCACCGAGCAGATCATCGATGCCATCAGAACCGCAGATGTAGTCGTAGCTGACGTGACCGGCCTGAATCCGAATGTGATGTGGGAGCTTGGTTATGCGTTCGCGCTCGATAAGGAGATCATCATCACAATCCAGGAGATCGATGAGTCGCCCTTTGATCTCCGAGAGTGGCGGCAGGTGACATACTCCACGGACTTCACGAGGGACGAGACGAACTCCCTGACGAGGTTCTTTGCAGCGTCACTCGGACTTCCCGAGTCTGACGAACTCTCAGCCGTTGACGAGTTGGCCGAACTAGTGGGGGATGGCTGCTATCTCGTGACGATGTGGGAGTATCAACCGAACGCTGATAGCGAACTGAAGGTTGCTGGGTGGTTGGACGGCTCTGCCGTCACGGTGCATGAGTTGCTTGGGCCAACAGCCGAGCAGGTCATGTTGGTCTTCGAGAACCAATGGGTCCGCAGGACTCCACCGACGAGCTTGGAACGGGACCCATCCGTTGGGTTCCAGCCAACGCAGATACGCGGCAATGAGTCGCCGGTCGGCGGGATCGTCGATGGTGGTGAGTCGCGTAGTGGCCCAGCGCTCGAAGGCGGCGAGGTAGCGGTTGCGGGCAGGCAAGATTCCGTGGCCGATAAGCAGCTCGCGCAGGTGTTCTCGGCCGTTGGAGAAACCGAGCCTGTCGATGCCGTCGTGGCTGAGTGGAACCTGGCCGGTGGCGATGGAGTGGATGCGTTCGACCACATGCCGATCCTCGAGCCAGGACAGTCCACCACTTGGGACCTCCATAGATGCCAGTGCATCGACAAGGGGAACCAACGCCGGCGTGATTACTCCGGTTCCGTCATCGAAGAGCCGATCGAGTCGGGTCCGGAGCGAGCATCGACGGCAACAGACAAGGGTGTCGAAGTCATCGTCGGCGCCACAGGTGCGGCACACCAGATCCTCCTCGATCCCGGCATGCTTCGCCGCACCAAGTGCGCTTCCGTCCGTCGAGCACTACGCCGCAACCCTGGCAGGTCGCCCGATGCTCGGGCCATCCTTGGAGGTACCGGTGCAGCGTGACACTTCTGGCTGGGGGACCGGGCGAACGATGTAGGGCAAGTCCTGCCTGTGCAACGGCTGAGGTCGCGACCGGCACCCCCAACGACCTGGGCCATTGGCAAGACTGACCTCAGCCGTTGCACGTCAAAACGGCTGAGGTCGGTTGCCCTACAAATTGCCCTACAAATCGCGCAGAATGGTGTCTTCGGCAATTGTGAGCCGCCTACATCGCACCTGGTCAGGCCGTGTCACGTCGTCCCGTGACACCCCGTCAGACCCCCTGTATCGCTTTCACACGGATGAGGTACACCCGGTTCCGCCTGGCCGGTGGATCTCCGGTGGGGTGGAAGTTTGGCCCGTGATGAAAGATAACTGCTATAGTTTTCTTACAAGGAGGTTCCGATGAGTGCCGCTGCTGCCATCCGCGCCAAAGTTGACAGTGCCAGTCCGGGGACGTTCATTCGGGCAGGCGATTTTGATTCGTCGCGGTCGGCTGTGGACACAGCCTTGTCACGGTTGACCGCCGCTCGTTCCGATCTGGTCCGGGTCAGTCGGGGCATTTACTGGAAGGGGGTTGACTCCCGGTACGGACCGGGGCGCCCAAGTCTGCTCGATGTCGCGCATGCTGCTGCCGGCAACCGGGGTGTCGGACCCACTGGCTGGACCGCATCGCATGTGCTTGGGCTGACCACGCAGGTCCCTGCTGTGCCGGAGCTGACGACCGTGGGTCCGGTGCCGACTCGGGTGAAGGACGTGGCGTTCCATCGACGAAGCAATGCCAACCGTGGCGATCTGACGTTTTTCGACATCGCTCTTCTTGAGGTGCTCCGCGATGATCTCCGGCATGTCGACGGGGGCTGGGACGCGTTGGTCGATCGGGTTGTTGAGCTAGTCGGCACTGGCAAGCTGGACCTGGGTCGACTGGCGCGAGTCGTCATAACTGACCGCTCGCCAACCGCCCGAACCAACTTTGCCCGCTTGCGCGCCGCTGTGCGAGGCCGATGATCTCAGAGAACTGAACCGCCCTGGAAATTGTGGAGACTCTTTCGCTTGGAAGGGAAAGAGCAATGTCCACACCGAAGAAGCAGCCCACGCAGCAGGAGAAGAAGCCGCAGCAGGCTGGTTCCCAGCGGAGATATCCGCCTGAGCTGAAGGAGCGAGCGGTCTGGATGGTCCACCAACTCCGCCGGGAGGATCCCGGCGACCAGGGCGTGATCAACCGGGTGGCTCGTCAGCTGGGCGTCGGCAAGGAATCCCTGCGGGCCTGGGTCAATCAGGCGGACATCGATGCCGGAGCCCGTACCGGCGTGACCACCGACGAGCAGGCTCGTTTGTCCGAGTTAGAACGGGAGATCAAAGAGCTCCGGAGGGCGAACGAGATCCTCCAGGCGGCCGCGATGTTCTTTGGGGCGGAGCTCGACCGCCGACGGACGAAGTAGTCACCTTCGTCGAGGAGAACCGGTCCCGGTTCGGGGTCGAGCCGATCTGCGATGTCCTGCAGTTCGCCCCGTCCACCTACTACGCCTCCATGTCCCGTCCGCCCTCCCAGCGCTCACGCGATGACGCGGTGCTGAAGGTCGAGATCGCTCGGGTGCACAAGCAGCACCACGACGTCTATGGGGCCGAAAAGGTCTGGTGGCAGCTGGAGCGTGAAAGGTTCGACGTCGGCCGGGACCGGGTGGCCCGGCTCATGGGTGAGCTGGGCCTCAAAGGGGTGAGGCGAGGGGGCTACAAGACCGTGACCACCACAGCAGGCCCCGAGGCTGATCGGCCACGGGACCTGGTGAAACGGGACTTCACCGCCCCGTCCCCCAACCGGCTGTGGGTAGCGGACATAACCTACGTGTGGACGTGGGAGGGCTTCGCCTACACCGCCTTCGTCACCGACGTGTTCTCCCGGATGATCGTCGGCTGGCGGGTGGGCACCTCGCTGGTCACCGACCTTCCTCTCTCCGCCCTGGAGATGGCCATCTGGTCCCGCAGGGGCCAGTCTCTCGACCACCTGGTTCACCACTCCGACCGGTTGAGTCCGGTCAGTACCTCGCCATCGTCTACTCCGAACGGCTCGAAGAGGCCGGTGTGGCGCGCTCGGTGGGGGGCGTGGGAGAAAGCCTATGACAACGCTCTGGCGGAAACCGTCAACGGGCTCTACAAGACCGAGTGCACCATCCCCCGGGGGCCGTGGCGCAACGCCAGTGACCTCGAGATCGCCACGGCCACCTGGGTCGAGTTCTACAACAAGATGCGCCTCCACGGATCGCTCGATCGAATGACGCCCGCCGAGTTCGAAGCCGCCTACTGGGAGGCCCACCAGTAAGGTTCGATCAACACATGTTGACGGCATCGGGCCCGATCACTATCTTGTCGCACGTGCCGGCGTCCCCACTGCAACGGATCGAACAACTCACCGGACGGCTCAACAAGCTGACCACCGAACGGGAACTGGCCATCGCCAGGTCACTTGACGATGGTGCGACTTGGGCGGAGGTCGCCCAGTCCCTCGGCTGCAGTACCCAGGCCGCCCACCGCCGCTACCGGTGGCTCCGCTACAACCCCAAGACCGGGGTCGCCTGGCACGAACGCCCGCTTCCACTCTGATCGTCCGAGATTCCAGGCTCCAGGGGCTTCACCACGCCGCTCAGATCGTGCATACTTCTCTCAGTCGGGACCAACCCGTGCCGCGCAAGTCAAAGCGCGAGAGCCTCCACCGAACCCAGGGCGGTCCACTCATCGTGCGGGAGGGGAAGAAGGAATGCCGGACGTAGCGATCGCCACAACTGGGGTCCTGCCGGCCTACGTTGCGATACCCGAAGGCGAAGGACCGTGGCCTGGCGTAGTTGTGATTCACGACGTGTTCGGCATGAGCACGGACTTACGTCACCAAGCGGACTGGTTGGCGGCCGAGGGATACCTCGCGGTGGCGCCCGACCTCTACCACTTCGGGAAGAAGGGCGTCTGCATACGCTCGGTCCTTCGAGACGCCCTCTCGCGCAAGGGTCGAACCTTTGATGACCTCGAGGCGGTCCGCGCCTGGCTCGCCGCTCGCGACGACTGTACCGGTCGAGTTGGGGTCATCGGCTTCTGCATGGGTGGCGGCTTCGCGCTCCTTCTTGCACCTGGGCACGGGTACTCGGCTGCGAGCGTGAACTACGGCGGCGTTCCCAAGGATGCTGAGGAGTTCTTGCACGGTGCCTGCCCTGTGGTCGCGAGCTACGGCGCCAAGGACCGATCGCTGCGCAAGGCACCTGCGAGGTTGGAGCAGGCGCTGCGCTCCAATGGCGTCGTTCATGACGTCAAGGTCTACGCCGACGCGGGGCACTCCTTCCTGAATGATCACGACCCAGCCGAGGTGTCGACGCTGTTCAAGGTGCTCGGTCGGCTCAGTGGAGCGGAGTACCACGAACCGTCGGCGCGAGGCGCCCGGCAGCGTATCGTCGCGTTCTTTGACGAGCACCTGAGGGTCGTCGAATAGTCCCCAGCCGTCGAGACGGCAGTGACCGGAGCGCATCCCCTGTCGCCGGGTGCGCGGCGATAGGGGCCGGGGGGGCAGGTAGCCGTGCGATCATTCAGGACCACCCAACGACAGGAGTGCACTCCATGACCGATTGAACGGGAACCTCGCGGATTCGGTCGGCACGGCACTTCCCGCAGGAACGGTGGCTGTCTTCCTCAGTAGTTTAGCCTCAATCCACCGAAA
>PKXA01000120.1 GCA_003133325.1 Acidimicrobiaceae bacterium
CGAGGTCCAGAGCCGCGTCGTGCATGTTCTCGGGGCCACTACCAACCCGAACGGTGCCTGGGTGACCCAGGTAGCCAGGAACTTCGCCTCGGACGTGGACGATGCCGGCCGAAGCTTCCGGTTCCTCATCCGCGACCGCGACACCAAGTTCACGGGGAGCTTCGACGAAGTCTTCACCTCGATCGGCATCGAGAGCATCCGCACGCCGGTGCGCTCGCCTCGTGGACACGCGTACGCCGAGCGCTTCGTCCGCACCATCCGCCACGAGTGCCTCGACCATCTCCTCGTCGTCTCCCGACGACACCTCGACCAGGTGCTCGCCGAGTACGTCCGCCACTACAACGAGGCGAGGCGACACCGCGGCCTTCAGCTCTCCCAGCCGATCGCGCGCCAGGTGACAGCGATCGGCGGCGAGGCCATCACTCGTCGCGACGTCATCGGCGGCATCATCCACGAGTACGACCGGGCGGCCTGACCACACGTCGCTCGGCATCCTCAGAAGCGCCACGGCGCTTCTGAGACCAAGAACTCCGCTCTCGGGCAGCAAGCAGGCTCTACCGCTCGCGCCGGGCAAGCCATCCCCTTGACCCGGAACCCGCCGTCCCTGCTGCACACATCCACAGAAATGGCGCCGCTTCGCATTTTTGGACCCTTCACGCTTTCGACACCCGCAGGTCTCTACCGTGTTGTTGGAGCCATCCGCTCAGTCCGAGGTGATCAGGCCGTAGTGGCCGTCATAGCGCCGGTAGAGGACATTGCCCCGGCCGGTCGTCGCGTTGGCGAAGAAGACGTGCCGTTCTCCGCCGGTGTCGAGGTGCTCGATGGCCTCGTCCAGGGTGAGGACGGGGGCGGGCGTGGTGGCCACCTCCACCCGTGCCGCGATGAGCCCCAGATCGGCGTCGGAGGGGTTCACCCGAGTCAGCCGGTACGAGCCGTCCTCAAGCCTCTCGATCATGCTGTCGGAGCCACTGGCGACGTCGCAGAAGAGGTAGAAGTCGTCATCGAGCTGCTCCATGTCGAACACGGCCTCATCGGGGATGAGCTCACCGAGAGCGAACGTCTTGTGGCGGACGAGCTGGCGATCCTCCACTGGCCGGTCGAAGTACGCGGGCCGCGACGTCGGCAGGTCGCCGTGCCGCCACTCCCCCGGCCTGGGGATGGCCTCCCGACGATGGGCCTGCTCGCGGTACGTGGCGCGGTGTGCGAGCCTGTCACGCAGCCGGCGGACGAGCAGATCGATCGCCTCTGGCATCGTGTGCGCGGCCACGTGTGCACGAACCAGGTCACCGTTCACGTCGAGCGCGACCTGTGCAACGGCCGGGCGAGGCCGAGCGGGGTCCGGCTCCCACGCGAGCTTCACCCGGGCGAAGAGCACCGGCTCGTCGAGCTCCGCCACCACCCGGAGGATCGCCTCCTGGGCGCCCGTCTTGGCGTCGTCGCCGACGTCACCCCTGGTCGAGAGCTCCACGCGGAACGGATGAGCCCGACCGCCGGCCACCGACGTCGCCGGCGGCTCGGGTTGCGACACCCACTGCTCGACGATCTGGGCGTGGGCGATCCGGCAGTGCACGACCATGCCCGGCTCATCGGGTCCGGTTGCCCCCCATGAGACTGCCACCGTGCCTTCCTCTCCCCGTATCCGCGCGTGGTGCGCGGAGCCGAGGAGTGGGCTACCCGTCAGCCACCCACCGATTGCCGATCGGCCCACGAGGGGCTGGTCAGCGACGTGCAACACTGCATCAGCCGAGTACAGGGCGATCGATCCGGGGATGTCGCCGTGAGCCACGCTTGTGGCCCACGCACGTGCCACCTCGAGAGGATGGACCTCAGCCAGCCGCAGCTCCGGGTGGACCTGGGCATAGGGAGCGGGACCCTTGGTGTCGATGCGCCTGGCACCGGTCAACGTACCGAAACGATGGTGGTGGTGCGACACCCGGGCGCCCGGTCGCAACCGGACCTCGACGGCCTCCTCCACGCCCTGCACACGGTGGATGTCGAAGTGCACTCGAGCGCCAGGACGACGGGCTTCCGTCTCGATGTCACCTGCGCGTGCCGGAAACGTGCGACCGCCCCGCACGACCTCCGCCTCACCCGTTCGAGGGTCGAACCACCTCATCACCCCGTCAGGCATCCCCACACCCCTCGACTCGGACCCGTCCCATCACCGGCGCTCGAAGGCCCCGATGTGCCCGAGCCCAGCAAGGTCGGCTTCCTCGCAGAACTCGAGCGCCACGTGGTGGGTGAACGCTTCGGTGATGGCCGCATCGACGACGTTCTCCATCGGAATCGGGGCCGCCCCACACCTCGCGCACAGTGCACCATCGGATACCAGCTGTCCGCAGTCACGGCATCGGCCCCCGCGGGCCTCGAAGCCTTCTTCGACCACCAGGGTCTCTACTTGCCCCGCCCCGAGCGCGTCGAGGGTGGCAGCAAGCCCCGTGACCGTACCTGCTCCCTCGCTGGCGCGTGCGCGTAGCTCGTCGATGAGCTCGATCTGGTGCTGGCGCCTCACGGCGCGGATGATCTCGCTCGCAGCTCGCGCCAGCTCCGCCCGCCCGCTGCTCAGAGGGAGGGCGATCCTCCCTACGATGAGCGCCACGACGCGTTCCGGGAGGTATTCCTCGAGGCGAGCCACAGACTCTTGTTGACCGCAGAGCACGATGCGCGCGGCCGGCCGCTCCTCGAGCTCGTCGGCCACGGCGCGCGCCACGTGGCGGTAGTGCTGGCGAGCGAGCTCCTCATGGCGACGTTCGAAGCTTCCGAGTTCGACGTTGGTGTCAACCTGACGTGCGGTCTCGTCGATCGGCGCTTCTCGCTCGTCGACGTCGGCGTCGCCGCACTCGAGGCGAAGCAGGCGCGACCTCTGCCTGTCGACCGCCACAACGAGGCTCTGCTCAGATGTCGCCAGGATCGCACAGAGCTGAGCGACATCGGGGCCCCGGCCGACCACGACCTGGTCGCGTACGGAGATCGGCAGGCTGAACACGTCGAAGAGATCCTGGGCCTGGCAAGAGAACACGGCAACGCCCCTGGTCGTCTTGCGATCGAGACCGCTGTCCAGCCAACCCGCGATGCGAGAGAGATCCGCCTCAACCGCGTCGACGCCGTGCTGCCCCTCCGCCTCGGCGCTCTTGCGGGCGAGGCGGAAAAGCTGCTCGACATGCGGCGCATAGTCCGAAGGCCGAGGGTACCGGCGCCCATCGATGTCGAGATAGAAGCTGACCATGATCTGACTGCTCCATCCTGCGGCGAGTTGCCGGACCACTGACTCCACGATCACAATTCGATCATGAAGCACTCCCTGCCGGTGCACTAGGGGCTTCTGTCACTTCTCGCCACGAGGGACCGGACGGCCCGCACCTCGAGGCAACGGCTGCTCCGCCAGGCTGCGGCCCGGTGCCGCCCTCCGGTGAGAGTGAGCACGCGCATGCCCGTCCCCTCATTCACCTGGACCCTGTCACGATGGTCCCTTCTGAAGCACCATGCCGACGATGTTTCTGACGTCGATCCCGAGACCGGGAGCGGATCCGTCGGAGGAGGCGCCGCCGAAGGCAAACTCCCTGCCCTCGGACGCCACCAGCCAGTAGCCACCCCCATCAGGGGTGGCGGCCATCCCCTGATGGGGGTGGCATGGACTCCGAGTGCTGGCACGGAGCCCTTGTAGGGCGCTCCGCCGAAAGTGAAGATGCCGCCGTCGGAACCAAGCATCCAGTACCCCAGATAGGCAAAGCGGTCGGCAGAGCTGGTGGCGGTGGTCCCCCCCGGCCCGGTCACTGTCACGTCGACAACCCCGGAGCCCGCCGGGGCGGTGACGGTGATGGAGGTGACGCTGTTCACCGTGAAACTGGTGGCCGCCGTAGTCCCGAACCGCACGGCCGTGGCCCCGGTAAGGTCGGCACCGGTGATATTCATTGAGGTCCCCCCCGAGGCGGGACCCGAGGACGGGCTCAAGCCGCTCATGGTGGGCACGCTGGAGAATGCGGCCTGTGCGACAACCCAGCTCGCAGTCGGGTTCGTGGTCCACTGTGCGGCAACGGGGACGCTCGGTACGTTGGGCTGTCACTCCGCCGCGTAGGACGACGACGAAAGTGAGAACGTCGACCAGCCTGGCTGGGGTAGGTCACGGTGGCGGATGGATTGGTCGTGAGGAATGCGACAAGGAAGTCACCCGAACGAGGAGTGGGCGATGAGGAAGTCGGGATCGAGCTGGAGCCCAGGCTGACAGTGCTCCCATCGACTCCCGAGATGTCCGCGACCTCGGCTGCCACAATGTGCCCGTCTGCGGCCCCGGCGAGATCTGCGGTGATCGTTGTCGGGCCCGATGAGCCGGCCGAGCTGATGCCCACCCAGACTTCGGCCGTCCCGTTCGAGGCTTGGATCATTCCGGCTACTCGCTGCCACGTGACGCCGCCTCCCGTCAGCTGCGTGGCGTCGTACCCGGGTCCCGTCGAGCCATTGGCGTCGGTTCCGATCATCGCGACAACGGCGTCACCGGCGGTCACGCCGTTCGGGAGCGTCGCCTGCGCGACCGATTGACCGGCGAATGTGCCCTGGTTCTCCTGCACCACATTCAACTGCGGCCCCGGCGTGCCCGCCTTCAACGCCAGCATCGTCACCTCGGTCGACGATGAGGGCGACCATGACAACGACGCGGTCGGAGCCGACGAGCTGCTGGTGCTCCAGCAGGTGTAGGCAGGGAACGAAGCGGACTGGGCACCGCCCACGCTCCACCCCGTCGAGGTCACGGACGACGACGATCCCCCGTAGAAGGACAGTGCGGTCAACGTGAGCTCGCCGGAGCTCTGTGGTGTCTGCCCGGCGAGCGACCAGTTCCCGAATGCCGCACCCGATCCGTCGTTGGCGTTGTAGTCGACGGCAACCGGGTTCGGGATCCCCGAGAACTCGTTGAGCACGACGCTTCCCGAGGTTCCCTACGTGTTCCCCGGCGAGGAGATGGAGAACGTGACGCTCTGCGTGCTCGAGCAGTTGGAGAGCGCGAACCAACCCTGGTACGGGGAGGTGTCGGTGGGCGAGTGCTCGAACAGCCGTTGCCACCCAGCGGGCACCGCACTGACCAGCCCTCCTGCGCTCGACTGCTGACCGATGGTGACCATGGCGATGAGGGTGTCACCCGGGTTGCAGATCGTCGGCAGAACTGCGGTTACCGCAACCGTGCTCCCCAGGGTGGGGTTGCCGCCCTGTCCAGCCGCGGACTGAACGAGTGCCGGAACGCGTGCCCGACTTGCGGCGGCGGCCACCGACTCGTGCAGAATGCCCACTGCCAGCAAGGCGATGGAGAGCAACAAGGCGCCTGCCACTACCCGGAGGCAGCCCCTCCAACGGCGGCCTGTTCGTTCGACCGTGCTCATCTGGGTCACCGTCATTGCTGCTCCCATTCCGCCGCTTGTGACTTCTGCAACATGACGTGATCGTGAATGGTGAAGCCACACCTCAAAGTATCGTGCTCCGTCACCAGCTCCAGGTCTTGCAACGTCGAGCACCCCGTCGTCCACCTCCCGGGCTTCACGACGAGCCCGAACGGCCAATGCGTCACTCGAATTGTCCCGGACAACTGCGGGCCTATGGCGGGAAGTGCGCTATCAGCGGCTGCTCCGAAGCAGGGGTATTACAGGCAGCCCAGATTCTCGCCGTTCGCAAGGGTGGCGGACATGCGCTGCACAACGGTCTCCTACTGCGTGCCGACCTCCACAACCTGTTTGATCTGGGCTCGTGACAGAGGGTATTGGATTGACGATCGAAGTGGGGCCGAGCGTGAGGGACCGGGGCTACCGGAAGTTCCATCGCAAGCGGATGACCCCACCCAAGGGCGTGGATCACCCGGCCGGCGAGGCCGTAGCCGAGCAACCGGACCCGAAGCACCGGCACCGGGTTCGAACCGCCTACTCAGTGAAGGCTGGCGCCGGAGGTGGCGCTCCGCCGCGACAGGGCGTCGATGGTCACCGCGCAGATGAGCACGATGCCAGTGATGATGAACTCCCACTGCACCGCAAGCCCGAGGAGGTACATGCCGTTGTAGATGCCTCCGATCACGAGCCCGCCGAGCACTCCGTGGGACATCTTCCCTCGCCCGCCGAAGAGCGAGGTTCCCCCGATGACGGCCGCGGCCACCGCATACAGGACCAGCTGGCCACCGTTCACGTTGTTGGACATGCCTCCCAGGTACGAGGCATAGAGCAAGCCGGCAATCCCGGCGGTGAACGAGCATAGGACGAACGCCAGCGTGCGGACGCGATTGACGTTGATGCCCGCTCGCCGGGCGGCCTCCGCGTTGCCACCGATGGCGTACACGTAGCGCCCGTAGCGGGTGCGCTGGAGCAGGAACGTCCATGCGCCCAGCACGCCGAGAACGATGAAGATGGCCCACGGGACCCCTTCGAGCGTGCCGACGTGGGCACGGTTGATGTTGCACACGGCCACGACGGCGATGCCGACTGCCGCCATGAGACCGATCTTGATCAACGTGAGGCTGACCGGTGGAGCGACCAGCCCGCTGCGCCGGCGATGCGCGTCGCGAAGGAACATGTTCAGACCCAGCAGGCCCACGATGAGTGCCAAGGCGATCCAGCTCGCCACCGGGTCGATTTGGCCCCACATGAGGTTGTAGAGCGCCCGCAGGTTCGGTTGCCGACCGCTCAGGCTGGGGTACCCGGAGAACGGCCCGAAGCCGAGCACGATGAGCAGGACCCCGTTGAAGATGAGCAGGCCTGCCAGGGTCACGATGAAGGAGGGAAGCCGGAGGCGGGTGACCAGGGTGCCCTGCACCGCGCCGATCAAGGCGCAGGCGAGAAGAGCGACGATGATGGCCGCCCACCACGGCCAGTTCGTCGTGCTCGGCTGCACGAGCTGCACGGCGATCACCGCGCCGACTGGGCCGACGAAGCCGATGGAGAGGTCGATCTCGCCGAGCAGCAGGGCGAAGATCTCGGCCATTGCCAGGACCATGAACACAGCGCTCTGCAGGAAGAGGTTCACGATGTTGCCGGCGGAGAGGAAGACGTGGTGCGGGCTGATCGCCTGGAAGACGATGATGGTGGCGATCAACGCCAGCACGACCGGGAGCGCGCCACTGTCTCCGCTTCTGACGCGGACTATCTGGCCGTGCAGGTACTCCCCCAGCGACTGCGCCACGATCCCCGGTGGCACCAGGGAAGCGGCAGCCTCGGGGGTGGCCGCGGTCAGGTCCACGAAAGGTTCGATCGGCGGCCCGTCCTCCGGTACCCTACCGCCGCCCACGGGATCGTGGTCAGCCTTCGCCATGAACGACTCCTTCATTGCCAGGGCGCGCCCCGATGGTGGTCACGCCGGCTCCCCCGGTGGTCATGCACTCGACGATGCTCTGGCGGTCGAACACCGAGGCCCGGTCCTGTATCGCCATCCTTCCCAGGTACAGGACCGCGATCCGGTCGGCCACGGCGAAGACGTCGTTGAGGTTGTGGGAGATCATGGCGACTGCCAGTCCGTGGTCTCGCAGACGTCGCACCAGCTCGAGCACCATCGTCGTCTGGGTCACCCCCAGGGCGGCAGTCGGCTCGTCGAGCATGACCAGCTTGGAGTTCCACATCACGGCCTTGCAGACCGCCACCGACTGACGCTGGCCTCCGGACAGCGACCCGACCGGCTGGCGGATCGACCGTACCGACCTCACCTGCAGCGTGGCGAGGGTCTCGGCGGCGGCACGCTCCATCGAGTCCTCGTCGAGCAAGCGGTGCCGTAGGCGCTCGCGCCCCAGGAACATGTTCTGGACGATGTCGAGGTTGTCGGCCAGGGCCAGGTCCTGATAGACGGTCTCGATGCCCAAGGCGGCCGCGTCATGGGCATTGCGGACCCGCACCGGTCGCCCTTCCCAGTAGATCTGGCCCTGGTCCGGTTCGTAGATCCCCGCCATGCACTTGATCAGCACCGACTTGCCGGCGCCGTTGTCGCC
>PKXA01000073.1 GCA_003133325.1 Acidimicrobiaceae bacterium
GCGACGCCGGCTTCTTCGGATCGACGGGGAGCCTCCACCTGAACAATCCGATCGTCGGCATGGCGTCCACTCCGGACGGGAATGGCTACTGGCTGGTGGCCTCCGACGGCGGGATCTTCTCGTTCGGCGACGCCGGCTTCTTCGGATCGACGGGGAGCCTCCATCTGAACAAGCCGATCGTCGGTATGGCGTCGATATGAGACAGCGCGGCCACTACGGCCCAATGACCGCTTCTGACGGAGGCGTCTTTGCCTTCGGTGACGCCGCCTTTTTTGGTCCGACGGGCAGCCATCCGATCAACAAGCCGATTGTGGGAATTGTGTCGACGTGAATCGGGACGGCGGAAGCGGTGGCGCTATACACAAAGCACGAGGGGCATGCCGCACTGCCGCCGTGGATACGCCTCGCCTCTTTGTAACTGCCGGTGTGGTCGTTGCCCTTGTGTTGTTAGCCGGGTGCGGCACGTCGAAGACGCTGGCGTCCTCAACGACGGTACCGCCGCTGTCGGCCACACGAACCACGCAACCGCCCGAGGGAGGTTCACGGACCACGGTAACGCCCTCCACCGGTCCGATCACCTCCCCAACCACAATCCCGCTCAAGATTTCTGGTTTTCTCGCCCAGTCGGTGAGTTTCGTCACCGCCAACGATGGATTCGTCATGGGTATGGTCGCATGTCCGAACGGAGCGTGTCTCGCACTCCGTCATACGGTTGACCGTGGAACGAGCTGGACCTCGCTTGCACCTCCCCCAATCCCGCTCGGCCAGGCCAACAATGGGGGTGTTGATGAGATGCACTTCGCCGACGCCATGGATGGATGGGCCTTCGGAGACACGTCCTGGGCCACCCACGACGGAGCGCAGCACTGGCACCAGGTGAACCTTGGTGGGATCGTTGTCGCGATGGCCTCGGGCGCGGGAGAGGCGTACGCGCTCGTGGGGCCATGCGCGTCCACATCGCCATGCAGTGGCTCAGGGCACCTATTTCGCAGCCCTGTCGGGCAGGATTCCTGGACGCAGGTGCCTGGTGTTTCGGGTCGGTTCGACCAGGGCCAATACAGTCTGGTTGTAGAGGGTCGGACTGTATTCCTGCTCGCCGCATTCCCGAGTCCGCAGTTACTGACCTCATCCGATGGCATCCATTTTTCGTCACTTGCCGTCCCCTGCTCGCCGGCATCTGCGGTCGAGCCCCAGGCCTTCTTGCCTGGGAGCTTGGCGGCCAGTGACCCCAGCGATCTCGCCGTCGCATGCCTTGGAGGTGCTGGTGCCGGTAGTCAGATGAAACAGGTACTTGTCTCCCATGACGGCGGACACACCTTCCAGGCACTCCCCGACCCGCAGATGGGCGGTGACGGAGCCAAACTAGCCATGCCGGCCCCCACCACGGTGTTGTTAGCCACCGCGTCCGCGGGCACCACGGTGTTTCGGATTGCCTCACCTGACAGCGCGTGGACCACGCCGCTCTTCTTTGCCGACGAGGGCGCTGGACTGTCCGACCTGGAATTCGTGGATCCTGCCAATGGGGCACTGATCCATGGACCGGCCACGGCCGCACGTTCCATCTTGGGCCTACCTAACCCGCCGCCGGGGTTGGGAGAGCTCTATCTGACCGACAGCGGCGGTTCCACTTGGTTTCCGGTCAACAATTTATCGTGACGTCCTCATTGCCTGATGGCTCCCTCCCGCCTTCAGTGCTCGTCGACGGTGAATGTGCTCGTCTCGCCGACGCTTATCGAAGCTCGACCACCGATCGGGAACGTCATCACCGGGAAGGTGTGCCCGAAGTCAGCATTGGCCAACACCGGCACGCCCGTAAGCACGGTCTGGCTTTGAACGATCTGTTCGAGCAGGGCTCGACTCATCCCGCTTGCTCGCTGGAAGCGCCCGATCACGAGGCCTTGGACGTCGGTGGCGTCTGGCAGCTGAAGCAGGCTGGTCAGATCCCGCGCGAAATGCGCCGGAGTGCTCTCGCAGTCGTCCTCGATCATGAGGATGGAGCCGGCCAGGGTGGGCATGAACGAGGTGCCTTGCAGCAGGTTCAAAGTGCAGAGGTTCCCGCCCACGACCCGCCCCGAGGCCTCACCTGGCTGAATCTCCCACCAACCTTCGTTCGCGAGGACTTCCCGATCATCTTGATCAAGGAACCACAGGTCGTCAGTCCACGTCGCCGACGGGCTGAGTGCGAAGGAGGCCGTGTCGAACATGGCCGCCGTGAACCAACGCAAGGTCTGGTCGAAATGGTCCCGCATCCCGAAACTTGACCAGTGCGGCCCTGAGTACGTGACCATCCCGGTCCGGGTGAAGAACGCGTTCTGAAGGGCGGTGATGTCGGAGAAGCCGCAAAAGACCTTCGGGTTCGCTCCGATCAGCTCCCAATCCAGGTGGGGCAGCAGCTCATTGCTGTTGAAGCCACCGATGACGGCGAGGACGGCTGAAACTTCTGGGTCAGCGAATGCCGAGTGGAGATCCTCCACCCGAGAGATGATCGAAGAGCTGTCGAGGGAGTCCCGCTCGTCGACATGCTCGCCGAAGGTCAGAGTGAGCCCCAACTCGGCGAAGCGGGTGTCGATGATCGCGGTGTGATCATGCTCGGACACCAACGCCCGCGACCGTGCCGGAGCGACAACCCGGACCATGTCGCCCTGGTGGAGCTTCGGCGGGAACAACGGGTCCACGGCCTTCACGGTAGTCGTCATGCTCCTTCACTCGTTGACCAGCAGATAAGGCACCGCATCGGGGGGCGCTTGCGTTCCGCAAGCATGCACGGGGTCCAGTCGCTCAGTCCACGTCGCGAACCGGCGTCTCCACCAGTCACGGCGGCAGCCTTGTGAATCAGATAACCGGGATAGTCAGCTCGACTTCATGCCAGGTCAACACGAGCTCCGAAGCCGTGTCCGGCACAGTGGGTTTAAATGTCACTGCCCCAGTCGCCACGTCCGAACGATAATGTCCCATGTGCCTCGTTCGTTGGTACTGAGTGCCAATGTCATCCGCTAACTGGAATACGTAGACCTTTTCTCCGATGAAGGCATCCCAGGCCTTCTTGCGCAGTTCATCCGCAGCCCAGTCATCGACGCTCTCCAACTCTGCTTCCAGAGCAGCAAAGTCTTCTGGAAATAGGGATGGAACGTCTGGCTCGGGCGACACCCTCCATTCGACGACTGTCCTCGAATCGCAGATATCCACGCCCGTAATCCGGAAACTCGACCCGTGGTAGTCACTTGCAACATCCGGTGATCCCGGTAGCCGACGAAGAACCGCAGGCTTGGTGAGATCGAGTTCCGGTTCTGAAGGCAGATCATCTCCTTCAAGGCGTACGAATTGCGCTATACCCGCCGGGGGCGGGTCAGGGAGTGTCCAGCCGAGGGCGATGGTCATCTTGCGATTCCACGCTTCCTCTTCGGCCTGAGTCATCAGCCCCTGGTATCTGAACCCCGCCAGCACGCCAGCAAAGTGACTCAACATGTGCCGGCGTGTAAATGAGTCCGCAGCGCCTCGGGAGCGGGCATTCATCAGAGTTTCGATCAAGTACCACCGAGTCTCTTGATTCACAGCGTCATGCTACGGCCAGGGAAGTAGCGCCAGCTATCGCAGCTATGCGTACTGCGCGCTGATCCGGCGATCAGTCACTCGACCCGCCGTCCGTAGTGTGTGAATGGCACAATGAATGAATGGGTTTCCAGCGGGGAGGCATAGCAAGTGGGTCTGTCCTGTTGCTGGGGGGTCGAAGTGAGATTGGGCTCGAAACAGTCATCCGCCTCGCAACTGGCAGGGTCGTTTGCCTAGCCGCTCGGCGCAGCGATGACTTGACCGAGGAGACAGCGAGAATCACAGCCGCTGGGGCGAGGGCGGTGCATGCCGTTGAGTTCGACGCCGACGAGACGTCCGTTCACCAAGCCCTGTTGGAGAAGATTTCCGCCGACCACGGTCCAATCGGGGTTGTTGTGGTTGCCTTCGGAGTGCTGGGCGATCAAGTTCTGGCTGAACAGGATCCCGCCCATGCGATCGGAGTCGTGCACACCGACTATGTGGCGCAGATCAACGTCCTCACGATTCTGGCGAACTTGTTGCGAACTCAAGGCAGCGGTCAGATCGTGGTGTTCAGCTCGATCGCTGGCGTTCGAGTGCGACGAGCTAACTACGTCTACGGATCCGCAAAGGCAGGATTGGACGGGTTCGCCAGCGGGCTTGCAGATGCTCTGCAAGGCTCTGGGGTTCACCTCTTGCTAGTTCGCTCGGGCTTCGTTGTCGGCCGGATGACTGAAGGCATGGTGCCAGTCCCACTACTTTCCAGCACGCCTGAACAGGTCGCCTCTGCCGTAATAAAGGGCCTGCAAACCCGAGTAAGTCGGGTCTGGGTACCACATCTTCTACGGCCGGCGGCGGTAGTCATGCGTCTGGTACCGCAAAGCATCTGGCGACGGATGCCTCGGTGACTACTGCGGGCCTTGGTGAAGTGCCCCCACGATCCGTCCGTGGTGAAGTCGGAATCGTGGCACAAGTGCCGGTGCGGGACGGTCGGACAGCGACCCTCTCGCGGGTAGCGAATTTGGGTCAGCGAGCTAGTGCCTCCGTTGCCTCGACGTCATGGTGCTCGTGGTCCGCGGGCCGGTCACGCGGCCTGATCCACTCCGATGCACCGAGGGAGCCGCCCTCGAGTAATCGGCACCGAACAGTCGAACCAAGCGAAAACGTGAAACGGAATCGGATGGCGCTGTAACCATACAAAACGCTTCGCCTGGCGTCCCGTCATCGGGATGAGAGCCAGTCTGCCACGGTCTGAGCGCTTGCGACTGGCTACGCTCTCATCATGGCGGATTCGGAGATCGACCCCTTTAGCCCAGCCGGAACAGTCGAACGCTTCGGGGATTTATCCCGCGGTCTGAGTCGGCGCCGCTGGGGCAAGTTGGCGGTATGGATTGTCCTCGGTGTGTTCGTGCTGATCCCGGCGGTGTCGTATCTGGTCGTGTTCTTCGTCAGTCACCACTGAGTGCAGTCAGGGACTCAATGGAGATTGCACGTAGTCAGGGGAACTCAAACGACCGCGACTGGCGCCTACTCGTCGGTACCTTGGGCTCCCTCCGATCATGCCGAGGTGAATCCGGCTACCCGGACACTCGATGTTCGGTCCGGGTTCCAGAGCTCTA
>PKXA01000118.1 GCA_003133325.1 Acidimicrobiaceae bacterium
ACCGGCGTCGATCCGGTGACCTCACGCTTTTCAGGCGCGCGCTCTACCAACTGAGCTACCCGACCCCGCCTCGGCGAACCGACGTGGCGGACCTGACGGGATTCGAACCCGCGACCCCAACCCCAGCGAGGTCATGCCGACACAGGCGAGGGGAATCATGGTGAGGATGATCCACCAGTGCAGATTCAAGTGGGCCTCGGCCCGGCTGGCATGGACGACCGACGCAATCGGCAGCACGATGACCGCCGAGATCGCACCCTGCACCGCCCCCGAAAGCACCTTTGCCAACGCCACCAGCCAAATCGGGCACGGAGCCTGCACCCGGTCCTCGATCTCGCGGGTATAGCCAAACTCCTGTGCCATCGTCAGGGCCACCGATTGCACCCCCCTGGAACAGGATGGAAATTCCCACCACTCCCGGCACGAGAACGGTGGCGAATGCCGATTCGGCGCCGGAGCCTCCGCCTCCACCGATCCCCTGGCCGATCTTGGGAAAGACATACAGGAAGACCAGGCACAAGAGGAAGGGCTGGACGACAGTTCGGATGACGAACTCGATGAAGTGCTTTCTCAGCACCAGCAAGTCCCGCAGAATCAGCGCCCGGAAATCGGGCTCTTCGGACCCCAGCGGGGCGTGAAGGCGCTAGTTGACCGATTCCAAGGGGTCCCCGCTGCGCAGGGGTCCATGATCGGCGGTGCTTACACCAACGAACGACCTTGGAGGTCACCGTGGACACCGATATGGACACCTTCGCGACCGCACCGTACGTGAGGATCGACGACGAATTGGCGACCGATCCAACGCTCGGATCCGGCGGCCCGAGGTGCGTATCATACTCAAATTGAGTGATGCCGAACTGCTCATCTCGGCCCTTAGCCTGCAACCACCGATGAACGACCTGACAGGGCATCGATCGAAGTGATCGGCAAGGGGATGGGTCGAACGACTGCACACTGAGTTCTTCAGCAGCAATTGCGGTCTGCAAGACCAAGGGTTTGTGTTTCGCATGGGTTGTCAGCGCCGTCCTTCTGTCTTCGTCCTCCGGTCCCCGCACGAACCCGGCACCCTTGCCAACTCGGTCGTTCCCATCCGACTAGCGTTGGCCAGGATCAGTGATGACGACCGATGCCCGTGATACTGCGCCTTCGACTGTTGTCGGATCTGACGCATCTGTCGGATCTGACGCATCTGTCGGATCTGACGCATCTGACGCATCTGACAACATCATCCACACCATCAACCTGACGAAGGTCTATGAGGGCGCGGACTTTCGGGCGGTTGACGAGCTCAATCTCAGGGTTGCTGCCGGTGAGATCTTCGGGCTGCTCGGTCCGAACGGCGCCGGTAAGACAACCACGGCCGGCATGTTGACCACCCGGGTTATCCCGACCGGAGGCCGGGCGTTTGTGGGTGGCATCGACGTGGTGGCCCATCCGGCCCTGGCCAAGCAGATCCTCGGAATCGTGAGCCAGCAGAACACGTTGGATCGACAGTTGACGGTGTGGGAGAACCTCTACTTCCACGGCCGCCTCTTTGGGATCTCGGCCCGGGACTCCCGCCGAACCGCCACCGACCTGTTGCAGCAATTCCAGTTGGAGAAGTGGTCCGAAGCCTCGGTCTATGCCCTGTCCGGCGGGATGGCCCAACGCCTGATGGTGGCCCGGGCCATCTTCCACCGGCCAGCGGTGCTGTTCCTGGATGAGCCGACCGCCGGGCTCGATCCGCAGAGTCGCCTGGCACTGTGGGACACCTTGCGCGAGCTCAACGCGCAAGGTCAGACCATTCTGCTCACCACCCACTACATGGAAGAGGCAGACCAACTCTGCGGTCGGGTGGCCATCATGGACCGAGGAAAGATCCTGGCCCTCGACACGCCCTCGGCGCTGAAACAGCAGATCGACGCCGACACCATCGTCACGGTCATGGCCGGCGGCAATCAGGACGAGTTGGCCCGCGTCCTGACCGAAGGCGTACCCGGGGTGACCCGGACCCGTGCGATCGAGGGTGGGGTGGAGCTCCACGTGAAGGGTAAAGACCGGCTGCTGCCCAAGGTGGTTTCTTCCGCCGAGGGCGCCGGTTTTCCGGTCATCGACCTGTCAGTCACCGAGCCCACTCTCGAGACGGTGTTCATCAATCTCACCGGCAAGGAACTGAGGGAGTCATGAGTACCGTCGACGTGAGCACTTCGGCGGCCACGGTCAGGTTGACGCCGACCCGTTCAGCCCTGGGCGCCAGCCGAATCGCGCTGTGGGCACTCATCCTCCGCGACCTGGTAGTGCTCCGCAAGCACATGTTCGAGTTCGTCGTCAGAACGCTGGTGCAGCCGTTTCTGCTTTGCTTCGTCTTCCTCTATGTCTTCCCGAAGATCGGACAGGGCATCGGCGGTGGAACTGGCCCAGCGGCCGAATCCGCCTTCGCCACGGTGCTCGTGCCCGGCGTGGTGGGAATTTCCATCCTGTTCCAGGGGGTGCAGTCGGTGGCACTGACCATGTCCCAGGAATTCGGCTACACCCGTGAGATCGAGGACAGGGTGCAGGCGCCGTGCCCGATCTGGTTGGTGGCGGGGGCCAAGGTCCTCTCGGGGGCGGTGCAGGGGCTGATCTCGGCGGCCATCGTGCTGCCCATCGCGTCTGTCGTCCACGCCAAGGGGGTCGAGGCCCACCTCAATCTTCACTGGTGGATCATCGTGACCTTGGTTCCACTGGCATGTATCGCCATGGCCTCACTCGGGCTGCTTCTCGGAACCAGCTTCGAACCGCGCAACATCGGCCTGATGTTCGGGTTCATCATCTTGCCCGTCACATTCCTCGGCGGAACCTACTACCAGTGGACCCGACTGGCCCCGATTCAGGCCGGGGGCTGGCACTGGCTCCAAATTCTGGTTCTGGTCAATCCGCTGATCTACGTCAATGAGGGGATGCGGGCGGCCTTGACCAGCGCTCACCACATGCACCTTTACGTGGTCTATCCGGCGCTGACCGGTCTTGTGGTGCTCTTCCTCGGACTCGGTTTGCGAAACTTCCGGAGGCGGGTGCTGTCCTGATGCGACCGGCCTGACGATGCCTCCATGACCGACGAGGATGGGTCCCTTCTCAACAATCGGCAAACCGAGGCAGGGGAGCACTCCTGTGCCCGCAATGTGAGTTTTGCTCGGTAGATGGAAAGTGCCTTGGCTCCCTTTGAGCCGAACTCTCGCAATGTCAGGCCGATGGGGCCTCTTGTCATTTCGGCGTATACCTGCTGCATGCCCCTGATGCGGGATGGGCACCCCTCGCGCGCACCTGTCTGCGCTTATGGGCACGTCCCGCCCCGGCACCGCCATTGCGCCAGGTCAGACGGTTATCTCAAGCCTCGGATTCGATCGGCCGGCCAACCAACCCCGTCACGATCCCCACTCACCCCGCTCAATTGTGAGAAGCCGGAAATCAGCACCCTTGTACACCTTGGTCAGGCTTTCGGTGCGAATGATGCCCTGATCAGCATCATCTGGGGAGAGGGCCACGCTCATAGGCCCAGCGGCAAAGGAAGCGGCGTTCGACCGGCATACCTGTGGCATCCCTCCTGTCAGAGACAACACCGGACCGTTGGTCTGGGCCACTACACCCTGGTGCTCACCGCGTCGCAGAGCATCGATCAGGACTCGCATGCGTGGTAGTTCGGCACGCACCTCGTCTTCGGTCCAGTAGCGCACAGGCGCAGCGTCGGCCCAGGCACGATGTCGGTGCCGGGACGGCCAATCAGCCGCCCCGGCATCCCGATCTCGTATCGAAGAGCTGTCCGGCTATTTCGGAGGCATACGGATGCCACCGTCGAGTCGGATGACCTCCGCGTTGAGATAGCTGTTTGTGGCAATGTGGGCCACCAACTCACCGAACTCCTTCGGGTTTCCGAGCCGCTTGGGGAAGTTGACCGACTGGCCGAGGGTCTCTCGAGCCTCTTGGGGCAGCATGGCCAACAATGGCGTGTCGAACAATCCGGGAGCGATGGCCAAAACCCGGATGCCGACCACCGCCAGATCGCGAGCGGCGGGAAGCGTCATCCCCACAATCGCGCCCTTGGATGCCGAGTAGGCCAACTGGCCGATCTGACCGTCAAATGCGGCCACGGAGGAGGTATTTACGATCACCCCACGTTCGCCGTCTGCCTGAGGCTCAACGGTGGATATGGCAGAGGCGGCTTTGGTCATCACGTTGAACGTGCCGATCACGTTCAGGTTCTGGATGAACTGGAACACGCCCAGCTCGTGGGGTGAGCCATCGCGGTTGATGACTCGACCCACCCATCCGGTTCCAGCACAGTTCACCGCGATGCGGAGGTTCCCGCCGTCGGCGGCCTGATCGACTGCCTTTTGGCAGTCTTCAGGGTCGGTGACGTCACCACCGACGTAGTTGGCGTTGGCGCCGATCTCGCCGGCGACCTCTTTGGCCCGCTCTTCGTTCTTATCGAAGATGGTGACCCGTACACCTTCGGCGCCGAGTTTGCGGGCAGTGGCTTCACCGAGGCCAGATGCGCCCCCGGTGATGATTGCTGAGCTTCCTTTGATCTCCATGCCAGCAGATTACGGGACCCGGGGCCCGTACCCAAAACTGGAGCCGAATAGCTGTCTGGGGATGCTTGGTGACCTGCATGTTGGCACCAGGTGAACAGGGCCAATGGTGGTGGTCCAGCGTGGGGATCGATCGAGAGCCAGCGCTCTTGGTGACGTCGAGACCCACCACGGGCAGGCCTCAATCGCCAGGCAGAACGTTGAGGGAGTTGACGGATCAGCAATCCGATTTCTGAAGTGCCGCCGCGTCGGCGGCCAACTGGTCCACCAGGTCGTTCATGCGATCACCCGAGTGGCCCTTGACCCACTCGAAGGTCACCCGACGATCCCCATCGAGGGCCAACGCGAAGAGCATCTCCCACAGGTCGCGATTGGCCACAGGCTTTCCCTGGGAGTTCCGCCACCCCTTCCGCTTCCACCCGACCCACCACTTCTGGCGAAAACAGTTCACGACATAGGTCGAGTCGCTGACCACATGGATAGTCCCCTCGATCGACCGCAAGGCCTCCACCACCGCCATGATCTCCATGCGCTGATTGGTGGTGTGGGGCTCCCCTCCGCTACCCGAGGCGTCACTGCGGGTTCCCGAGCGCTCACCATCGACAACCCAACCCCATCCGCCCGGTCCGGGGTTTCCCCGGCATGCCCCGTCCGTATAGACGACGGTGACCTCGTCAGTGATGCCCTGGGTCGCTCTCATCGCCACAGCATGCACGCTTATCGGCATCGTCTGCACACTCACCTCCGGTTCTGGCCGGCCACCTAAGGACCTGGATCCGGGATTCTGGACCATTGCAGGCCGTATTCCCTTAGCGCCGAACCAGTGAGAGCATGGGCGCATGCTCTTCGACGGTGTCAGCCAACAGCTCCACGACATTGACGCAGGGGAGACGGCCGAGTGGATGGACGCTTTCGACGACGTGGTGGAGGCTCACGGCCGGACCCGGGCCCGATACCTGCTGATGCGGCTGCTCGAGCAGGCCCGGGCAAAGAATGTCGACTTTCCCGCCAGCGTGTCCACGCCGTATGTCAATACCATCCCCACCGACCGCGAGCCCGAGTTTCCCGGCGACGAGGACATCGAGCGCCGCATCCGGGCATACATCCGTTGGAACGCCGCCGTCATGGTGGTGCGAGCCAACGCCCGTTCTGCCTCTATCGGCGGCCATCTCTCCACTTACGCCAGCTCGGCCTCCCTCTACGAGGTTGGCTTCAATCACTTCTTCCACGGCAAGGACAACGGATCTGCCGGTGATCAGGTGTACTTCCAGGGACACGGATCGCCCGGTATCTACGCCCGAGCGTTCGTGGAGGGCCGCCTCACCGAGCAACAGCTCGACAACTTCAGGTTCGAGGTGGCGGGCGATGGGTTGTCCTCCTATCCGCATCCGCGGCTTATGCCCGATTTCTGGGAGTTTCCCACTGTGTCGATGGGCCTGGGACCGCTCAGCGCCATCTCCCAAGCTCACATGAACCGGTACCTGCATGCTCGGGGCTTGGCAGATACCTCAGCCAGCCGGGTGTGGTGCTTCGTCGGCGACGGCGAACTGGATGAGCCGGAGACCATCGGCGGCTTGGGCATGGCGGCGAGGGAGCACCTCGACAACCTCACGTTCGTCGTGAACTGCAACCTCCAGCGACTCGATGGGCCGGTCCGAGGCAATGGCAAGGTCATCCAGGAGTTCGAAGCGCTGTTCCGTGGGGCGGGATGGAATGTGATCAAAGTGGTGTGGGGACGCAACTGGGATGAGCTGTTGGCCAAGGACGTGGACGGGGTCCTCCTCAACAAGATGAACTCGACGGTCGACGGCGACTTCCAAAAGTACGCCACCGAGTCCGGGGCCTACATTCGCGAGCACTTCTTCGGGCCGGATCCTCGGCTCCGGGCCATGGTGGCCGATCTCTCCGATCAGGCGCTCCAGTCGTTGCCCAGAGGAGGCCACGACTACCGAAAGATCTATGCGGCCTACCTCGCCGCCACCGAATACGTCGGCGCTCCCACCGTCATCTTGGCCAAGACGATCAAGGGGTGGACGCTCGGACCCGAGATCGAGGCCCGCAACGCCACCCATCAGATCAAGAAGATGACCAAGCCCCAGCTACGAGCACTGCGGGACCGGCTCTTTTTGCAACATGAGATTCCCGATGACGCGCTCGATGCCGACATGCCTCCCTACTACTCTCCGGCCCCCGATTCTCCGGCCGCCATCTACCTAGCGGAACGGCGTCGCGCTCTGGGCGGCCCACTCCCCCATCGGGTTGTTCGGCCGAAGACACTCGAGCAGCCTGCCGCGTCCGTCTTCGCTGAGTTCCTGGGGGGATCGGGGAAGCTGTCGGCCTCGACCACCATGGCGTTTGCCCGACTCCTCCGCAATCTGGTCCGCGATCCGTCCATCGGAAAGCGAATGGTGCCCATCGTGTCCGATGAGGCCCGAACCTTCGGTCTCGAACCGTTGATCGCCAATGTGCAGATCTACTCCCCAGACGGTCAGCACTACACACCGGTCGACTCCGACCTGGCCCTCCACTACGCCGAGAGCGAGTCGGGACAGGTCCTCGAAGAGGGCATCACCGAGTCGGGGGCCACCGCCACGTTCACCGCTGCGGCCAACGCCTACGCCACATGGGGTGAGCCCCTCATCCCTTGCTACCTCTTCTATTCGATGTTCGGCTTTCAGCGGGTGGGTGATCTGCTGTGGGCACTCAGCGACATTCGCGGCCGGGGCTTTCTGTTTGGATGCACGGCCGGGCGGACCACACTCAATGGCGAGGGACTCCAACACCAGGACGGCCACTCTCTGGTACTGGCATCGGTCATCCCCACCGTGGCCGCCTACGATCCGGCGTTCGCCTATGAAGTGGCCATCATCATCGAGGACGGGATTCGCCGTATCACCGGTCCTGAACCCGAGGACCGTTACTGGTACATCACCCTCTATAACGAGAACTACCCGATGCCCGGCCTGCCCACCGATGCTACCGAGGCGGACCGGGTCCGGTCGGGGATCATCAAGGGCATGTATCGCTTCGCGGGTCACGGGATCTCGAATGGGGCCACCAAGGCCACCAAGGCCACCAAGGCCACCAAGGCCACCAAGGCCACCAAGGCCACCAAGGCCACCAAGCAAGCGACTCTGCTCTTCTCGGGCTCGGCGTGGCAAGCGGCCATGCAGGCCCGGGACCTCCTTGCCACCGACTGGGGTGTCGAGGCCGATGCCTGGTCGGTCACGTCGTACAAGTCACTGCGGGAGGACTGTCTTTCCGTCGAGCGGTGGAATCGGCTACATCCCGACGAGGAGCCGAAAGTCCCCCTGATCACTCAATCCCTGGCCGAGTCAAGCGGCCCGGTGGTGGCGGTGACCGACTTTGTCCGGGCCGTTCCAGACCAGATCTCCCGATTTGTAACCAGCCGTTTCACCTCGTTGGGCACCGACGGTTTCGGTCGGTCGGATACCCGGGATTCATTGCGCCGGTTCTTCGAGGTCGACGCCACCCACATTGTGGTGGCCGTCCTCGACGGCCTCGTGGCGAGCGGGGATGTTCCGGCCGACGTGGTCTCCAAAGCCATCCACCAGTACGGGATTGACGCCTCCAGCGGCGACCCCTGGTCCCGCTGAACCGACCAGATTGCCTCCACCGGGGCTAACTCTGCGATTCCCATGCCAGAATCCCAGGTATGCCCAAAGGCACGCAATCTCCGCCCGCGCCGTCGAAGACCTCCCTCGCCCTCACGGGCAACGACGAGGCTGACGCCCTTCTGGCAACCGATCCCCTGGCCCTGGTCATCGGAATGGTCTTGGATCAGCAGATCCCGTTGGAGCGGGCGTTCAGATCGCCATTCGAACTCAAGGAACGCCTGGGCGGCTCCCTCGATGCCGGGGCCATCGCATCCATGGATCCTGATGCCCTGGCCGAGATCTTCGGGGCCAAGCCGGCACTCCACCGCTTCCCAAGTTCGATGGCGAGGCGAGTCCAAGATGTCTGTCGCCTGATCATGGACACCTACGACGGTGATGCCGCCGCCATCTGGACGTCAGCCGCCAACGGAAAGGAGCTGCTGGCCCACGTCACAGCCCTCCCCGGGTTCGGCGTGCAGAAGGCCCGCATCTTCATCGCGTTACTGGGCAAGCAAATGGGCCTTCACACTCCCGGTTGGCAACAGGTATCGACCCCGTTCAGCCGGCCGGGGACCTTCCAGTCGGTGGCCGACATCGACTCGCCGGCTGCGCTGACCAAGGTGCGCCAGTTCAAACAACAGATGAAAGCCGAGGCCAAAGCCAAGGCGTCAGGGATCAGTTGACGGGTACGGCTGACCCGTCCAAGCGGTGGGCTCTGTCCGATCGTCGGCTCTACCTGTGTACCCCGGATCGAAACGATCTCGACCGGTTCGTGGAGGAATGCATCGGCGGTGGGGTGGACGTCGTGCAACTTCGGGACAAGCACCTCGCCGACCGCGACCTGGTCATTCGGGCCCGGGTAGTCCAGCGGGTCTGCGCCGACCACGACGTGCCTTTCATCCTCAACGACCGTCCCGATCTCGCCGGCACCATCGGCGCCGATGGGGTTCATGTGGGCCAAGATGACCCATCTCCCCGGGAAGCCCGGATGTTGGTCGGCGACCACGCCCTCCTCGGACTGTCGACCCATGCCCGGTCTGAGCTGATGTCGGCGATCGAGGGAGAGCTACCAGTGAATTACGTCTCCGCTGGACCGGTGCACGCCACACCGACCAAACCCGGTCGGCCCGGGACCGGGCTCAGTTACGTCAGCGAAGCTGTGTCGGTCTCTCCGTGGCCGGTGTGGATCACCGGAGGCGTCGACCCCGAGACCGTCGGCGACATGATTGCGGCCGGGGCCCGGCACTTCGTGGTTGTCCGGTGGCTCACCGACGCGCCCGACCCGGGCCGGCACGCCCGCGACCTCCGACGGGCCATCGATACCGGCATCTCTCAGGCCGAAAGCTCCGCATAGGCCGAAGATGCCTCAGGTGGGAGGAGCTGCGGGAGCCGTGGTGGGAGTGGCTG
>PKXA01000040.1 GCA_003133325.1 Acidimicrobiaceae bacterium
AGTGTCGAGACCGGATCCGTAAATCTCATCCGACTCACCAGGTGCCGAAAGGACCGATGCGCCTGTGCTCGGCAACGGATGACAGCTCGACCCCGGATCGCAGATCTGTCGCTCGACAAGAGATCGCGGCGGGCGCCCGACGATCGAACGGGCTACGGACGGTTCGACAGCCTGCTCGATCATCGACTCTCGATGCCCGCATGGGGTTCCGCTTCCGGGACGCCCCGTTTGACTACTTCAGTCGGTGGTGGGAGACGCGAGAACCGCCAATCGGTCCTGTGGTCGGCCCCTCGGCCTTCTTGATCGGCGATGCCCAGATCGGGTGATTGGTGCTTTGGCGCCGCCGGTTCCAGGAGACGCCCTCCAGGCCGTCGACAATGGCCATCGAAGTGATGAAGGGCGACAGGGCTGTCCGCGGGTCGGTAGCCTGCGTTCGATGGAAGCCGCCGAATACCTCGACGCTCTCCGGGATCGCACCACAGCGCTCCTGGTCTCGGCACGGACCAGCCTCGAGGCTCCGGTGCCAAGCTGTCCTGGTTGGACGGTCGCAGATCTCATTGCCCACATAGGTGGGGTGTGGGGCTGGGCCGCAGCCATTGTGAATACGGGGGCTCGGGCTGACCTCCCCGTGGCCCCGGATGGCTTAAGCAGCGCCGAGCTCATCGGGTGGGCCGAGGAGCAAGCCCACCAAGTATTTGAGGCGTTGGGGGCCGCCGATCCCGACTCCGACTGCTGGACGTTCGGCCTACCGCGGTCCCGGCTCTTCTGGTTCCGGCGCCAGGCACTCGAGACCGCTGTTCACGCTTGGGACGGACAGCGGGGGGTCGGCGATGCCGAGCCCATAAACCCTGAACTCGCCAGCGATGGCATCGACGAGTTCCTCGCGGTCATGCTGCCGCGCCAGATCCAGCAGCACCCCAATGGCTGGACCGGCCAATCGATTCACCTCCATCGCACGGATGGCGACGGGGAATGGATGGTTCGGTTGGGCCCCGGTACGGTCTCCACCGAGCGCGTTCACGA
Source organism: Acidimicrobiaceae bacterium (assembly GCA_003133325.1). Taxonomy (GTDB): domain Bacteria; phylum Actinomycetota; class Acidimicrobiia; order Acidimicrobiales; family RAAP-2; genus DASZIT01. The sequence continues at coordinate 1,024 of PKXA01000040.1, forward strand.
CAAGGGTGACGCTGCCCTCCGTGGGCCCGCTTCATCGATCTACCTTTGGTGTGTGGGCCGGTTATCGTCGACCGACCTCGAGGTCTTCGGTGATCGTACTGTGGCGGACAGGTGGACTTCCAAGATTGCGTTCTGATCGAGGACAGTTCCCAACGGGTAACCAGACGCCGACAGTCCAAGCAGAATGCGCGGCGCTGAACAGCCGACCCTTCGTCGATCCCGATGTGGGACCGGCTTGCGGGAATCGCTTGCTGTACCGTCGCAGGCAAGGTCAGCGGTGGTTCCGCTTGCGATAGACAGGATTTCCGACAATAGGAAATCAATGGTGCCCCACGGTACCGATGCGAACCGGTTCGATCACGGCTGAGACCAACCGCAAGAAGACCTTGGTTCAAGACGTGCGATTGATGAAGCAGGGTGATCTTTCGTTCTTTCAACGAGATACTAGGACCAACTGCGCGAACGGCACTGGATGACGCCCGCCTCGGAGGCACGCCAGGAACAGTCCCATCAGCGCCCACTGGCGGTCGAAGGCGAACCTGATCCCGAATGCTCGTTCAGGAGGGCTGGCCCATCCGCTGAACGCGACAGGTCGTCGGGTACGGTCGTTCTCGTGAGCCGCACGCCCGATCCTTGGGCCGACGTCCTGGCTGACCCTCGGGAGAGAGCCCGTGCTGAGGCCAACCGGCACCCCGAGGTGGAGGCAGTGGTGGGGCTGGGGGTGGTCCACCGGGCCTCGGGATTCACCGGCCGGGTGGTGGGGCTCCGCGCCAACGTAGTGACGCTGCAATCCAAGTCCGGCCAGGTGCGGATGTTCTCCTTGCTGCCGGGGGCCTTCGCCGCTGGCGGGCGGGTGGCAACCCTGGTCCGGCCCCGAGTCGTATCCACCACCGCTTCACGCACCACATCCGGTTCGGTGGCTGTCCCCAGCCATCGGGCCCGGGTTGCTCGGACCAGCCGAATCCTTGTCGAGGGGATCCACGACGCCTTGCTGGTCGAGCGGGTCTGGGGCGACGACCTCCGGGTGGAGGGGGTTGTGGTCGAGCGTCTGGACGGGATCGACCATCTGGCCGCCGAGATAGCGGCCTTCGGGCCGGCACCAGGCCGTCGCCTGGGTGTCCTGGTCGACCACCTGGTTCCCGGCACCAAGGAGAGCAGGCTGGCCGAGGAAGTGGCGCATCCCCATGTACTGGTGACCGGCACCCCCTTTGTTGACGTGTGGCAGGCGGTCAGGCCGGCGGTGGTGGGGCTGACCCACTGGCCGACCGTCCCCAAGGGCCAGGACTGGAAGACCGGCATTTGCCGAGCGCTGGGCGAGCCCGATCCGGCCACCTGCTGGCGGCGGATTTTCGGATCGGTGCACAGCTACGCCGACCTGGAGCCCGCGCTGGTCGGCGCGGTTGAGCGGCTCATTGACTTCGTCACCGAGCCGCTGTCGGCCGACCCTCGTTGATCCCCGTAGCAGCTCGAGGTTGAGAATGCCGGAGTCCCTGTCAAGGAATGAGGCTCAGTACAGCCACATTTTCCGCAAGGTCTCAACAGCCCACTGGCCTGCGCGTGGTTCCCGTATCCCGAACGGGCTACGGATCGTTTCGGGACCGCCGTCGGTGGTGTTGGATGGTCGCCGAAAGTGGATCGGCCTACGGGCACATGGAGCGATCTGAACCACTTGCTGGAGTGACCAGGAGGCCCAGCGCCGGACCAGATATCGATCCCCGAGCGATCGGAGGCACTTTCAGCTCAGTTGACGACGCGCATTACGGGGCACCTGCAGCTCGCCAGATCAGTCGTTCGGTGTTCCCCCGGGGCTCGGCTGGTCGATGTTCCGGGGCCAATGTTGTGTATGGAGGACGGCCGGGAGGGCCCTAGCGGGGAGAACTGGGCTGAGCGGTCTGCCCTCATGCCAGGTCACTTGACATCCTTGGCGACGGACTCAGGCAAGTTGACCAGCAGCTCGCCAACAACGATTTCGAGCAGTTGAGTGGAGCGAACCTCCGAGGCGGGAAATGCCCTGTCGGGTCACTGACCAACGTTGCGACGGCCCAGGAGTACCATGCAATTGTGCTGCCGAGTGAGTTCGCGGGCCGATATGCGCCCGTCGACCCCGTCACCAGGCCAGGCGATAATCCTGACGCTCATCGCCTTCTCCAGGCAGAGGACGGAGTGAGGCCTATGCCCGTATGTGTCGCCAGTATGCCGACAACTTCACGCGTTGGAGAGAGCGAGGCGCGGCATCTCTGGGTAATCCTGCCCGATTGTGTCCCGGTCATTCTGGAGGCCGGAGAGGAGGTTCGGCCACCACCCCTGGTGCTCGGCGTTGTGAAGCACACAAATCTGACCGGTGGCGATCCTGCCTCTTGCGGCGGAGAAGTGTGGTTGGATCCGGCTGACGCCGAACAGCTGCATTTGACGGGCGGCTCAGGAAGATACCCAGCGCGGACTCCCGAGCAACTGGAAGACGCCGTTAAGGTGTTTGAAGGTTACGGGTTTCGAATTCGTTCAGCTGGCTGGAGCGAGGAAAATGATTGTCCTGCGCGGGTGTTCAGATGAACGAAGATCGATCGGCCCGCCGGAATCGGCTTCTCGATGAAATCTTTGGACCAGGTGATTCAACCAATCCCGACATTCGGGCGCGCGAATCCTCCCGTATCTTTGTACGAGGTCTTGATTTGCTTACCGTTGACAATTCGCCGCGCGCCACGGGCCGCCGGCTTACTGCATCAGAGGCCCTTGACGCCTATGGGATCCGCAAGCTCCGCGAGGTGATTACCGAAGGCTCGGCGATCATCTCCGACAGCCCTGCCGCTGCCAGCCGAGTTCTTATGGAGCGGCGTGCGCAGCTCGGTCTTCCTTTGCAGACAGTGGCCGGAAAGAGCGGCCTTGCGACAAGCGTCATCGAAGCGCTGGAGAATTCGGCTCGGAGGCCAATTCAGGAGTACGAGCGTGTTGCCCGGGTGCTTGGTCTGGACGAGAGGGTGCTTTCATTCAAGCCCCAGCCAGAAGGCAACCAGAAGGTCGTCGTTCGCCTCCGATATCTCGCCGAGGAGCAGCCCACTTTGACGCCTTCCTCCGTCGCGAATCTTGCCGAAGCCGCGTGGGTCGCGATGACCCAGATTAGGCTTGAAGACCAGCTTGGATTTGCAAGAGATGACTTGGGCATCTCCGTGAGCTCTGACTACGGTGATGAGGGCTATCCCGCATACCGCGTTGGCTACGACTTGGCCGATTCTTTGCGTGAGAGGCTAGGGGTCGGCGTAAGGCCCATCTCATCAATGCGCCTCCTGGTGGAAAAGTCACTGAACATCCCCGTCATCCAAGCGCAACTGGATGACAGCATCGCGGGCGCAACGGTCCAATCCGACGAGAGGCGCGCAATCGTTCTAAACGTCGAGGGGCTGAACAAGAGTGCCCTTGTTCGCAGGTCGACCCTTGCACACGAGTTGTGTCATCTTCTATACGATCCGACACAGAGCCTGCGGGACCTTCGCGTGGACGAGTATCGGGACCTCGATCAGCGTGCTGACACTCGCACCGACTTCGTTGAGCAGCGAGCGAACGCTTTCTCGGTCCAGCTGTTGGCACCACAAGATGCCGCGGTCGACAGATATCGACGAACGGGCGACCTGTTCACCGAAGTGCTTGACTACTTTGGGATTAGCTTCACCGCTGGTCGCTATCAGGTGTGGAACGGACTCGAACGCACCATCGCACTGGACGAGATCCACGCTCCGAATCGGCCACCACAACCGGACTGGGAGACACAGGAGGCATATACGCTTACGTACCACCCGATTCGGTCGCTTGCTAGCAGTCCCTCCCGTGCCGGCCGGTTCAGTGCAGTCGCGGTTCGAGCTGCGCAGGAGGGATTCATATCCTGGGATACGGTGGCGGAATGGCTGTACTGCTCTGCGGAGGACGCAAGGGAAGCTGCGCCCGAACTCGCCGATCTTTACTCAGAAGTCTTTCGAGGACCGTAAGCCATCCGTTGGTGAGCGGAACCGCAGTCCAAAGTTGGCAGACGTGTGAACTAATCGGCGTTTGGATGGGTGACCCATAACGCGCGTGCCATTGTGCGCAGGTAGCTGTCCCCATGGTGCCGTTTCGCAGCAGTCAACTTTCGCGAGCACAGAGCACCATCGCGAACCCTCACCGCCCCATATATCGATCCCCTTTCGGTGATCGGCTGGCGCCGATGAAGAGATTCCCGACATGACCCATAGTCCGTTCCTCGTGCGGGACGCCCAGACGGAGCCAATGCGTCTCTCGGACAACACAGTGGACAACTCTGTGAGCTTGGCGATGTGGCCATGTGCCCTTGCGCTTGCTCCAGTTGTTGCGCCCTACACATCGGAGGAGCGCTGTCGCTTCCCCAGGGACTATGCGCCCTTGATCAATCCCGACTCAATCGCACGCCTAAGTTCGGCGGCATAGAGAGGACCGTCAGCAATAGCCGCTTCAGAACAGAGCAGTACGCCCGGTTGCGGAATGTTCGACCAGATGCCTTCAACGGCCAACACGATCACGCCAGCACGCACCCGCTGTGCCCCCACCTGGTAATCATCCATGATGGCCTCAGCGATGTCCTTCATTGACTGCCAACCCGAAGAGTTCTGATCTATTGGGGCCGTGACTCCCGACCTGCGGATTCCCTGGTTCCACGAATCGAGTGTTTCAAGGCTTGACGGCACGCTGAGCGCTTGACGGCCGTTCTGTCTGTTATCCCGCCACCACACAAGCGCCTGCTCACAGGACCGCCGGGCCGCCTCTTGCAGCGAAGGGCAGCCGGCAAGATGGTCGAAGTCGCGGGGATCGAATACTCGTGCGATCTCCGCCCGACAACTCCTCCGGAACTCCGTACTCGTCGCCACGCCACGATCGCCAAGCTGGTTCAAGCCCTCAACCTGAACGTACTGGCGCCACCATTCCGTCCATCCGCCAGATGCCTCCGCCATCTCATTTGAACTGAATCCGAGATCGATGCGTTCGACACCACCAGCAAGCTTGGGAGGCACCTCAGGACCTGATGGAGTGAGTTGGCAAGCATCCCGCACGTAGAGAAGTGCGTGCTCAGCTTGACCTCCCCCGACTGCTACTCGCCATGACTCCGATCCCGCTAATCGCATGAGTCCAATCTTAATCCGGCCGCCGGGCGAGTCACCTGGCGGCAAGGGGATCGGCTTGCGGGACGTGGCGTTGACTCCCGTCAGTCGATCGTGGAAACCCGCAGGCTCCGTCTTTTGGTGCGGTCAGGACCCAAGATCGATCGAAGGCCACTACCGAGCGCTTGCGGCCAGCAAGCATCCTTTCGATCGGACATCGTTTGGCACGCCGCGAACCGATAGGTGACAGGCGGCTCCCTCTCCGGATACCGTGCCACCATGCGGGATCGACCGCCTCTGGCCGTCCTTGTCAATGGCGCACCCGGCTCGGGCAAGACCACGCTCGCCAATGTGCTCGCACCAGCACTGAACCTGCCGGTGCTCCACAACGACGCCCTGTGTCATGGGATCTGGCGGACTCGAGAACGAGCCATGCAACTGGGGCCGCCAAGTGTCGAGCCGTTCTACCGATCGATGGAGCTGTGGCTAGAGTCGGGCATCAGCTTCGTTGCAGAGCGGACATTCTTTCCCAGAGTCAGCGAGCCCGATGTCGCGAGACGACTGACTCCGTTCGCCACGCTGGTTCATGTGCACTGCCGAAGCACTCAGTCCTCTCGACGGTGGGAACTGAGGATGCGACAGGACCCGCTCTGTGGTGAGAACCGCCTGAACACACTCACCCCGCTCGTGAATCGTCTCAATGAGGAACTGGCCGAGCCCCTGGATTTCGGGTGCCCCGTATTCATCGTGGACACCGACGACGGATACGACCCTTCCCTCGAGATTCTCGTGGCTGAGATCGACTCCATCTACAGCAGGCCACTGATTCACGACCTTGACCGGGTGCCGCAGTCTGAACATTGATCTCGCACCCGCCACCGGTCAGGTTGCGCAACCGCTAACCGGCGAGCGATTGGATGCCGGTTGCTCCCAGCTTGTCGTACTGCCCCACCCAACCGGCGTTGTCGGGAGCCATCAGAGTTTCCGGAGCATGGTAGTCATGACCAGTTCGTTCTGCGTCTCCGAGAGACCGGTGGCTGAGAGTGACAGGACGTAGCCATTCTTCTCGGCTGACATCAAGGACGGGTACGTAGAGGTTCCGGTGATCGGCAGAGGCTGATGTGCACTCCAGTACGCAATGTTTCCATCGACTGTGATCTTGGTGAAATGCGGGATTGGGATGGTCTGACCTGACGGCAAAGTGCCCGTAGTCATCGCATAGGAGCCGCTATGGACCTTCTCGAAGGTGGTCTTCTGGCTCTTGGACCACGTCAGATTGGCGATGAGCGACACACCCGCCGCCGAGCCGGGATATACGCAATAACTCTGCTCGTTCGTCGGGGGGTAGTGCTGCAAGTCGTAGTTCCCGGTGGGAAAGATTGCTACGGCTTCAACCTTTGACATGAGGGAGCAAGCACTGACGGGTCGAGAGGGGGAAGTCGTTGTCGCCGACCCACACGCGGCCAGAGACGCTGCGCACAAAATGCACACCAGGGTCCAGTGGCGGGTCTGCCGGTCCATCGGCCGAGTATTCCTCATCCCGGAGGAGAGCGTTGCTCATTCGATGGCTGCCCCACTCGTGTTGTTCGGGGCGCATGGCAACGGGAGGAAGCACGGAGGCCGCCAGCCGCGACTGCAAGGCACACGGGACCGCTCTCGGCAGCCGGTTCTGGGAGTGCCGCCCACACCCGCTCGGGCGCCGAACAACGTGCCAGACGGCCGTCGTCACCCTGGGCGCAGCGCAGGCACGTCGGGAGTGCTCGCGCTCCGCAAGCACCCTCGGCGTCGGCCAGTACGCGGCACGAAGCAAACCGGCGTTCGCGGGCAGGCGTATTGGCCGCCGGGCACCTGAGAACTAACTGATGATTCCCAGATTGCGCAGCGATTCTGCGAAGCCATCATGCTCGACGCTGGTCGTCAATACGTCAGCGGCAGCAATGACATCCGGGTGGCCATTGCCCATGGCAACTGACAGACCTGCGTCCCGAAGCATCGGTAGATCGTTGGGCATGTCTCCAAAGGAGATCGTCTCCGCCGCCAGGATACCCAGCCCGTCAAGAGCCTCTCGGACGCCTGTCGCTTTATCCACTCGTGCAGGGGCGATATCGAGGACTTCGTAGTCGCTCATCGTAAGCGTGATATCCGAACCATCGATTCGGGACCGGATCATCGAGGCCAACACCATCGGCGATCGGTCGGGACTGCAAACGGCCATGGCGCAAATTGGTTCGTGCAGCAACTCTTCGGGGCTAACGATTGCGAAATCGCCTCGGCGGGCCGTCGAAGGACGAAGCGCGTCATAGGACGGATTCATGACCCACTGCTCTCCCGTGTAGGCCGCAAGTCCGATCGACGTGAAGTTGGAGCTGAGCACTTCGACGATCTGCTTCACTGCGGCAGGAGCCAAGTCGTGTCGCCAGAGAGTCCGGCGCGGCTTCGGCGACCAGCCAAGTGCGCCATTGCAACACACCGCAGCTTCGAGCACCGATTGCAGTCCGGCGACTGTGCTGACGCCATGAGGGGTCCTTGCGGTGGCAACGACCAAAGGTATGCCACGTCGTTCCAGTTCGGCAGCGGCCGCAATTGTTGATGCGCTGAGGGTGCCGTCCCGGCGGATGATGGTGCCGTCCAAGTCTGTCACCACGGCTTTCCAGCGGCCGGTGCTCACGGGAGCAACCGGGGCACTTGGTTCAACGTTGGCATAGGCCAATCCTGTCAGGCAGCGACAAGGACTGGACAGGGACCGGCTCGGCTATCCCCGACGTGTCGGTCGGCCACGTTCGCGCCTGCAAGCACCCCACGATTCGCCCCGGCTCACGTGGACTCCACGCTTGGCCCAGAACTGCTCGCGGAGTTCGACCAGCCCATGGGGCTAGGAAGCCTCATACGAGTGGATACAACTCTCCCCGTAGATGTCACCGCGCTAGCGGAGATGGTCTTGGCGAAATTCGCGCCATCCCGTCCGTAATTCGATCGTCTGTTGCGACACTCTGGCCGAACGGACGGGTTCGTATCTGAGTGTGAATTCAGCAAGAGACAGCGCGGTGCAGGTGGCGCTATCGGACGCCAGACCAGTTTGAAGTATGGCGCACGCCAGCCCGCCAAAGGTCTCGAACCAGTTCGACCAGGGTTCAGATGGTGGGCCGATCGTCGCTCACCAAGTAGCGGGCGCCGGTGCCTAGGGAAGCGGCCGCGTCGCCTGGGTTGTACAGGGAACAGGCCCCGAGAGAAAGGCAGCCACATCCGATGCAGGAGGTGAGATTGTCTCGAAGGCGAACCAGGGAGGCGATCTGATGGTCCAATCTGGAGCGCCAGCCACTAGAGAGCCGAGCCCAATCTCTTTTGGTTGGTGTCCGATCGTTGGGAAGTGTCTCCAAAGCAGCCCGAATCTCATCGAGGCTCAGACCCACTTGCTGGGCAATGCGGACGAAGGAAATGCGGCGTATGACTTCGCGTGGGTATCTGCGCTGCCCGCCATCCGTTCGATCGGCGCGAATCAGGCCCTCTTTCTCGTAGTACCTCAGCGCGGAAACGGCGACACCAGTGCGTTCAGCTACCTGTCCTATCGAGATCCAGTCCATACTGAAACAATAGCTTGACCTCAACTCAGCTTCAGCTTTTATGGTGAACAACATGACCTACTCAGAAATCAGACACCAGTTTGCCGAGCAGCTCTCATGGACCGATACGCGCTTGCTGGCCTGGGCGACCGAGATCATCGGAGTCCCAAAGGAGACACCGGCCAATTCATTCGTGTTGCACGCTCCTCTTGAGCTTATGGCGAGAGCTGCACTGTTACCCAGGCTGTCTTCCGGTGACCGGGACCATGCCAGGGCCCGGATTGTCTGGTTGGTCGTCTCCTATCTGGAAGCAGGGGCGAGCGTGAGCCTGCCTGGTTCGCTGTCACCGCCGTCCATCTCCGGTGCGGTCTCCTCGCTTCTCAAAGCGATTGAAACGTCAGATCTTGATGAGGTGGATCGGTACGCGGCGTGGTTGGGAGAGAACGCATCTGCTGACGATCTCAAGCGACTGCTCGGGACATCCTTTGCGTGCTCCCTCGCAGGCGCCGCCCATGGCAGTATCGCCCTCCACCTGATGGGTCGGACGCCGGCGATCGGTGGATCGGTTCTGCGAGGAATTGCACGCGAGATCGGTCGCCATCCTGAATGGAAGGTCCAGTCGGACGGACTGGCGACGGGAGATCGTCCGCTCCTGGATGCACTTCTGGAGATCCCGGAGTTAGGTATGCCGGGGAGCAGCTCCATCTTCCCGATGGTCGCGCATGGTGCCGATGCAGCCATTGACCTGCTCGGCAATGTGTCCAGCGACCCGATTGCCGGCGCTCGTGCCTTGAGTCGCGTGGCCGCGTGGTCAATGCTGCAGGATTCGGCAGAGCATGTTCCCTACGGTTGGACCCACACCCTCTCTATTCCCCAAGCAGTCATGTCCTTGGATCTCGACCCGGCAGTCGCCGTCGCAGTCGCCGGTACCCAGATCGTTGGCTTCCGTGCCTCGATGGGAACGCGTCCACTGGATCCATGGCGATCGCCACAGGAGGCCGCGCCTTCGCCTGAGGTCGATCTTGTCTCCAGTGCGTTACGACACTTCGACGCACACCTGGTCAAGTACACGCTTGCGTGTTTCGATGCCGCGGCAGCTGACCCTGAACAGGCACATCTCTATGCCGCAGCGGCATCCCACCTCTCGTCATGGTGGGCCACTCAACCGGACGACCGGTTCTTCGAGGGTGGAGACCAGTGACGCGAGACGTTGCCGAAGATTCATTCCGATCAACTGAATGAATGCTGCGTGCTGCGATTCCTCGAGATACCGGGTCATTTTGCACCGAGCCAAAGCAGTCAGCCACGAAGCAATCCGGTAACTCGATTTGTCCCGGTTGCCGATCCGCTTGCGGTGATGATCCAACGGTGTCCGACGGGAGTCTCGATTTCTCCGTAGGTCGTTCGGCTTGCGGGCGCCAGGAAAAGGGTGTTCCATCCACCCGGTGATCGCTCGGTCAGCCGAGACGTCAGAAATGCAAGAGCATGGTGAGCGATTCGCCCATCTTGCCAACCTGCTGGAAGCCGAACCGCTCATAGAGGCGCCGGGCGTCGTTGTCCATCTCCACACTCAAGCTCATCGCAACGAGATTGTGTTCGCGGGCAGAGGAAATCAGCGCCTCGAGTAGGTGAGCGCCGACTCCCCGTCGCCGCCACTTCTGCACGACACCCATAGATAGCTCCGGCGTTGAGGAATTTACAAAACCGAAACCAGGATCGCACTCAGGCAGAAGCCGGATCCAAGCGGCTCCGACGAGGTTTTCGTCTTCGGCGACCACTCCGAGGTCACCAGGCCGAGGCCAGCCTGCAATGTAGTGCGCCAGTTCAGGTCGTTCCAGGATCTCCCTGACGCTTCCCGTCGGTCCGTCGGGTCGCCAGAAGGCCGCCGCTACGAGCATTTCGGAGAGGAAAGTTGCGTCAGATGGCTCGGCAGGGCGAACGTGCACCGGCACCATCAGATCATGCCCGAACTGGTCAGTTGACGATCCTCAACGGGGCACCGCAAGGACCTGTCGATGGGGCTCTCTCGAGAGTGACCTGATCCCCTCAGACTGATCCACGTTGTGCGAGTCCAATGCTCCAGACTGGAACGAGGAGGACAGCACACATGAAACAACGCCGGCATACACCGGAGCAGATCATCAGGAAGCTGACCGAGGGAGACAAGCTCCTTGCTAGTGGGCGCGGGGTGCGGTGGTATACACCTCTACAAGCCGAATCCGTCATCGACGCCGCGATCGAGGTCCGGTTCATCTGGCCAGAGCAACTCCGATGACGGAGTGGGCGCCCGCGCCGCACCACGGTCGTCGTCTCGCTGTCTGGCGACAGCATGGATGCTCTCCCATCGGGTAGCCAGCGAGTTCCGTTCGGATCTGTCTCCGCACGTTTCACCGGGAGCAAGGAATCCGGCGTCACCCACGATGGCGACGGTCTTTTCCCAATGGCCGCGCTGTTCGGGTTCGGTCGGCTCGGGACCCATGGTCACCGGTTCGGTGATATTCCAACGGGTGCGGTACGCCTCGATCGCTCCGGCGGCAGCCTGCCACCGCTCTACTTGCGTGATGCGTTCGGGAAGTGGGCCGAGCAGATCCGTCAGGTGGTCGGGTTGGGTGTAGCCCGCGGCCTGGCCGAGCCGGTACTCATACCTCCGCACATCTCTCTCCAGTCGGGACCAGGTGGCAATCTCGTCTTGGTGGCGGGCAACCCATTCGTTGCGGCGGCGTTGCACTGTGACGAGAGCTGACACGTCGGCCTGGGCGCTCAGCGCGTCCCGACCGGCAACTCGGGCGTGGTGCGCCCGATCAGAGGCAGCCGCGAGCTGATCGGTGACGTCTGGCGGCGCATGTTCGCAGAGCCATCGAGCAAGGTTGGCGTGCTGGCGGTAGGAGGCAGCAAGGTCCTTCGATGACAGGGCCGGCCAGTTTGGGAGGCGGTCCTGAGCCATGGTCTGTTCCCGGTTCTGGGAGAGGGCGTCGACGAGGGACTTGAGGGCATCTCGTTGTGTGATGTCCTCGGCAACGTGGCCGATCTCCCACCTCGGGTTCTCCGGGGAGGCGACATACAGATTGTTGGACAGTCGGCCACGGGACAGTTGGGTGTAGCCGGCTTCTTGGTAGAGGCTGTCCCCACCGAGGCCGAAGGTGTGGTCGACGGTGATCCCCTGGGATCGGAACACGGTGAGGGCATATCCCAGGCTGGTGGATGTCTCGGCGTAACTGCGGGGGAGCACCGCACGCCGTCCGTCATCGAGCTCGACAACCAGCGCGGCGGACACTGCGCCTCGTGGCTCCAATTCGTCGGTGACAACAACGTCACCCTGGGTTCGGACAACGTCACCCTCCCTGGTCACAGGGTCGCCGGCAGGGTCGATGATGCCGACGACGGTGCCGAAGGTGCCGTTTCGGATCTGGACCCGTGAAGGCCGACCGGCACGGTCCGACTGGGCGGCGTCTGCAACCCGCTGGTTCTTCTCGAAGATGACCCGGTCGCCGACGCTGAACGCTTTGGCACCAAACGTGGCTTCCTCGCCGAGCTCACCGCCGGCCTGGCGGCGGGCTCGGACCATGTCGTTCAAGGCACTGACGTCGACCCGACGGACAGCCAGGATGGCGGTCGTGTGGTCCCGGTGGACAGCCCACCAGTCCTCGACGATGTGTTGCCTTGCCTGGTCGATGGTGTTGGTGATCGTGACCCGACCGTGTTCGGCATAGGCGTGAACGGCTGGGGAGACGTTGCCGTCCCTCAGGGCGACGAGGGCATCGCGTTCCCACTGCTGGCCGGAGGTGCTCTGCCGGCGGTTGGTGGTGAGGGTGACGACGTGGGGTCCAAGTTCACTGGACAGAGATCGGAGCGCTCCACCCGCGTCGATCGAGGACAGCTGGCGGTTGTCGCCGACAAGGACCAGCTTGGCGCCTGCCGCGTCGACATAGCTGCGGAGCTGGTCGAGGGGGCGGCTGCCGATCATCGACGCTTCGTCGACGACGATCACGTGCCGGGTGGTGAGCCCACCCGCTTCCCGGAGATCGGCGAGGAGCTGGGTGAGCGACGAACTGGGGATGCCGGTGCCCGCTTCGAGGTCGGCGGCCGTCCTGGCTGCCACGGCCGTGCCGATGACCTTGTAGCCCGCCCCTTCCCAACCGACCCTGGCAGCTCCGAGCATGGTCGACTTGCCCGTGCCGGCTTGGCCCATCACCAGGTCGTAGCCGTTGCCGGAGGTGAGCAGCGCTCGGACCCCATCGGCCTGTTCGCCGTCGAGGTGGGAGTGGAGTTGGAGGACCTGGTCGACCGCACCAGGGGCGATCCGGCCGGTTCCCTCATTGATGCGGGCAGTGGCAGACCGGATGACCCGCTGTTCAGCGGCCAGAAGCTCGGTGGTCGTGTAGCGCCGGTCTCCGCTGGTGGCGGATATGAGTTGACCGCTCTTGGTCCGGATCTGGTCGGGGCCGCCGTCGGGATCAGCGAGGACACGGAGCACGCTGTCCCGATCGAGAAGTTCGGTGGTGAGCGCCAACGCTTGGTCGGGGGTGACGTCAAAAGCCCTGGCCACAGCAACGATGGCATCTCGACGGGTGAAGGTCGACCCAAGCAGGGTGACAGGCAGTGCCCGGATGTCGGGGGCTGCCTGTGCCTTGGAAGCCGCCTGTGTCTCGAGAGAACCGTGCTCATCGATGTCCCAGTCATCGAGCGACACGCCGGCCTCTCCAGCGAGAACCCGGAAGACCGCCTCGACCTGATCGGGTCCGGGCGGGATGGCCACGTCGTTGCCGAGGGCACAGGTGAGGTCGTCGACACCGGCCGGACGGAGGCCACCCTCCCCGTCGGGGAGCTCAATGGCGGCGAGCTGTTCGCACCAACCTTCGCGCAACACGTCGGGGTGCCCCACCTCGGCAGGTTTGTGCTCCCGGGTGGCGAGAGCGGCCTTCTCGGCGGCTTTGGACGATGTCACCCCGCGTTCGTCCATCGCCGCTTCGATGTCCACCCGTCGTTTGGAAAATGCACGAAGGACCGTCTTCGGGATGTCGGACAGCTCGCCCAGGCCGTTTCGCCGCACCTGCCAGGCGAGACCGAGGGGTGCGAGCTCGGCCCGGAGTGCGGACTGGTACAACGTTCCGGCAGCCTTCTGCCAGGCGTAGAGGTGGCGGCCGTCGGGAGCAGACCACCGACCGTCTGATCCTTGGACCAGGTTGGGGACGACGACGTGGGTGTGGAGCTGGGGGTCGCCGGCTCTGCTCGTGCGGTGACGGAACGCCGCGCCGACAAAGCCGTCGGCTTCGACGAGCCGTGTTCCGTCGCGTCCGCGGCGGGCGTAGCAAGCCTCGGCCGACAGCTGGTCGAGCACGGCGCCGATGGCCCGGTCGTGGGCGGCGGAGATCGTGTCCCGCATGTCACCGGGTCCGAGCGCCCAGAGAAGTGAGACGCCCTTCGGGGCAGAGAACGTCAGGTCGTAGCCGGGACGTCGCTCGGGGCGGAGCTGCATGCCAAGGCTCTCACCGGTGGCAGAGGTGCCAGCGAGCAGGTTACGGAGCATGTCGGCATCGACCTGGCCGGCAAGCCCGAGGCGTTCGGCCGTCGCTCCGATCCACTGGCCCGGCGCCTCGCCTCGGCCGAGGTAGTAGTCGTCGACGTTGTTGGCGACCTTGTCCAGGTAGTAGTCGGCGCCACCGGCGGTGCCGAGTCGCCCTATCGACAGCATCGCGGCGCTCTCCGAGGTGCGTTCGGGGGTCGGTCCATGACTCAATGGTCCGGATGTACGTCACCTTGAACGTCACCCTCACCGAAACTGGCCATCTACCAGGGAGAACGTGACTCGGAAACGACCATACGGCCGCCCGGAGGGCGAACCGCATCCCATGATGCAGGTGTGTGGACTATTTGTACCGCTCTGGCGGAGCCGATGGGCAGGCACGACGAAGGCCCCTTCCTCGATGGAAGGGGCCTTCGTGCGGGGCGGTCCGATCGGATGGAGCCGCGTCGCTCACTCTGGGTTGTCACGCGAAGGTGGTGGCCCCGGGACAGTGACGCCCGGGACCACCACGCCACGCGGTCAGACGGGGGTCACCTCGTCTACGGTCTCGTCGTCAGCGGTGTGGCGCTGGACCTTGTGGATGTCGGCGGTGGCGAACCGGAGACTGGCGCCGATCTCATCGGCCACGATCTCGACCTTGGACCGTCGGTCTCCCTCGTCGGTCTCCCAGCTCCGCTGCTCCAGCCGGCCGGTGACCACAACTCGCGCTCCCTTGGTGAGACTGAGGGCGACGTTCTCGGCCAGGTCCCGCCAGCAGATGACGTCCAGGAACGAGGTGGACACCTCCCATTCCTTGGTGTCCCGGTTCTGCCACCGGCGATTGACCGCGAGCGACAGAGCCGTGGTGGCCTGGCCTTCTCGGGTGTACCTGATCTCGGGATCCCGGGTCAGATTGCCGGCTTTTCTGCAGTGCG
>PKXA01000101.1 GCA_003133325.1 Acidimicrobiaceae bacterium
CAGAGTCGAATGTGCACACCCAAGTGGTCCCGTCCGCCACCAGCGTCTGTTGTCTTCCACAGGACGGGGTGTTCGACGGCGCCGCTGGGGCGGTCCTCGCCGTGGAAGCTGGCGCCTGCAGGGACGTCGCAGTCGTGGTTGTTGCCATGGGAGTTGTCGCAGTTGACGTCGTGGTTGTTGGGTTCGGGGTTGTCGTGGTCGGGTTCGGCTGATTGGAATGTGACCTCGAGGCGTGAACGGTTCCGGCAGCTGCCTTTGAATTCGTGGGTAGAGCGCCGCTCGATGGGACAATGGCCAACACTCCGACAATGGATACGGAGGCAAACAGCGCGGAGAAGCTCCAGAGGCGAGGGCGGGTTCGCACGGCGGCGATTGTACAGAGCGAACTCAGCGTTGCCCATTTGGACGGACATCGCACCTGGTCTCCTTTGTCGTGGTCGCATGACCACTACCCCGGACTTTCGGCAGTTCGCAGCCGATCCTTTAGGACGAACCGCGATATCGCTGGCCAGGGCATCTGTCTCGAGAAAGTTGATGACCAGCGCGTCTGGTGCGGCAATCCGCCGGCAAACCCGAGTCAGGAGTGCTGCTGCCAGACCCGAACGTATCGAATCTCGGTGGTCCCCGGGCCATGGTGCAGGTAGCCCATTGGCCACCGATGCCTTCAGCAACCCGAAGGCACCACAAAAGTGCCTATGTCGTGTCGAAACAAGTATCCCGTGCCGTGCCGAAGAGCATTCGTGCCGAGTCCGACGAACAGTTCTCCCTCACATCAGACTGGTCCGACGTTACGAGCAACCGCTGGTGGTGCCGCAGCTCCCACATACATAACAAGAGCCGGCCCGCTGCATGGCATTGCCACACTGGTAGCAGTACGGCGCGTCCCTGGGCTCGGACCGGGCGATCGGCTGGCCGGCGGAGACGCCCGAGCCCGCAGATGTCGGGGAACCCGCGCCCCCCGGGGCCCCGATGGGGTCCGGAGCACTGCCTTCGACCACGAAGGACGTCAGCGGGTCCTCGACGTCCATCCCGCTGATTCCCTTCGACTCGGTGGCGGTCTCCTCCACACCGGGAAGCGTCGGTTGCATCCGTTCAGCCGTGGACAACACGCCCAGTTCGGCCCGCTCGGCCATCGGAAGGTAATCCACCGCCAACCGTCGGAAGATGTAGTCGACGAGGCTGGTGGCAATGCGGAGGTCCGCGTCATCGGTGATCCCTGCCGGCTCAAACCGCATGTTGGTGTACTTGCGGACATAGGTGGCCAGGGGCACGCCATGCTGCAGGCCGAGACTCACCGAGATGGAGAACGCATCCATAATGCCGGCCAGGGTCGACCCCTGCTTCGACACCTTCATGAAGACCTCACCTGGGCGTCCGTCCTCATACTCTCCAACCGTGACATATCCCTCACAGTCCGCCACCCGGAAGGCAAAGGTGGACGACTTGCGCCGGCGGGGCAGGCGCTCCCTCACGGCTCCGACCAACACCGTGTCTGCCGCTCGCGCCTGTTCGTGAGCCAGCGCCGTCTCGAGCCCGGCGATCCTCTCGGCCAACTCGCGGGCGTGGGCCTCCGCCTCCGAGCCCGCCGGTGCGCTATCGCCACCCTCGACGATTCCGGTGGCGACTCCCTCGGCGATGCCGGACCCTTCCTTTTTGGTGGTCGACAGCGGCTGGCCCACCTTGCAGTTGTCGCGATAGATGGCCACGGCTTTGATCCCCAACCGCCACGCATCGATATGCAGTTGTTCGACATCTTCGACGGTGACGTCTTCGGGCAGGTTGACGGTCTTCGAGATGGCTCCGGAAATGAACGGCTGGACCGCCCCCATCATCCGCACATGGCCGAGGTGGTGGATGGTGTTGTCGCCCATGGAACAGGCGAAGACGGCCAGATGCTCGGCCGACAGGTAGGGCGCCCCCACGATGGTCTTGTGCTCATCGATGTAGGCGGTGATCTCGACCACCTGGTCGGGCGAGTACCCCAACCGGACAAGAGCCCGCGGCACCGTCTGATTGACGATGGACATGGTGCCCCCGCCGACCAGCTTCTTGGTCTTGACCAGGCCGAGATCGGGTTCGACGCCGGTGGTGTCGCAATCCATCAGCAACCCGATGGTTCCGGTGGGAGCCAACACGCTGGCCTGCGAATTGCGCACCCCGTACTCCTCGCCCAACTCCACCGCCAGGTCCCATGCCTCCTGAGCGGCGCACAGCAACTCGGTCGGCACCCTCTCCTCATCGATCACCGCCACCGCATCGCGGTGCATGCGCAGCACCCCTTGCATGGGCTCGATGTTCTCGTGATAGCCGGCGAACGGACCCATCCGGGCGGCAATGCGGGCTGACGTCGAATAGGCGTGCCCGGTCATCAGCGCGGTGATGGCCGCGGCCCAGGCCCGGCCCTCATCGGAATCGTAGGGAAGGCCCTGGGCCATCAGCAACGCGCCCAGGTTGGCGTACCCGATGCCCAGCTGGCGGAAGCGCCGGGAGTTCTCGGTGATCTTCTCGGTCGGATAGTCGGCGTTGCCGACGATGATCTCCTGAGCGGTGAAGATCACTTCGATGGCGGACTTGTAACCGTCCACATCGAATGACGAGTCCGCGTGGAGGAACTTCATCAGGTTGAGGCTGGCCAGGTTGCAGGCCGAATTGTCGAGATGCATGTACTCCGAGCACGGGTTGGATCCATTGATGCGGCCCGTATTGGATGCGGTGTGCCATTTGTTGATGGTGGTGTCGAACTGCATGCCCGGGTCGGCGCACTCCCATGCGGCATGGGCGATCTGGCGGAAGAGATCGCGGGCCGGCACCGAACGGATGACCTCATGCCCACCTCGGGCGGTCAGCGGCCATTCCGCCCCGTCCACCACTGCCTGCATAAATTCATCGGTCACCCGCACCGAGTTGTTGGCGTTCTGGTACTGGAGGCTGATCGCATCCTTGCCATCGAGATCCATGTCGAAGCCGGCATCGCGCAACACGCGTGCCTTACGCTCCTCGGTAGCCTTGCACCACACGAAGTCCTCGATGTCCGGATGGTCAATGTCGAGGATGACCATTTTGGCGGCTCGACGGGTCTTCCCACCCGACTTGATGGTGCCGGCCGACGAATCGGCACCCCGCATGAAACTCACCGGGCCCGACGCCGTCCCGCCACCCTTCAAGAGCTCGTGGGAGGAGCGGATGCGGGACAGATTCACACCGGCGCCCGAGCCGCCCTTGAAGATGACGCCTTCTTCCGTGTACCAGTTGAGGATGGAGTCGATGGTGTCTTCGACCGCCAGGATGAAGCAGGCCGAGCCCTGCTGGGGGACGCCGGCCACCCCGATGTTGAACCACACCGGAGAGTTGAATGCCGCCTTCTGGTGGATCACCAGGTGCTTCAGTTCGGCCCGGAAGGTCTCCGCTTCTTCTTCGTCGACGAAGTAGCCGTCCTTCATGCCCCAGGCGGTGATGGTGTCCACCACCCGGTCGGCCACCTGCTTCAGCGACCACTCGCGCTCGCTGGTCCCCGGAGTTCCCCGGAAATACTTCTGCGACAGGATGTTGGTGGCGTTCAGGCTCCACGTCTCGGGGACCTCGACATCCAACTGCTCGAACGCCACCACGCCGTCGCGGTAATTGGTGATCCGGGCGTCACGCCGCTCCCACACGACCTCGTCGTAAGGATGGACATCGGGGTTGGTGAAATGGCGACGGATACTGATACCGAGCCGATGCGGGGCGATGGCCATTTGGGGGTACCTCTTTCTGCGTTTTTGTTGTTGTTTCTGCTGTTATGGATGCGGAATGGCTGGAACGAACTGTCGCTGTCGAGAGCAACTCCCAACCTGCCGCTATTGCTGGATTTCGTGGATCCGACACGAGGTATACCTGGCCGATATCACCGTACACTCACAATATATAGTGGTCGAGCTTTCCCCAAGCACGAGATAGTGGGTTCATTACAGCAGCGTAGTTACACTCCTGTCAACGCATTCGTGCGAAATTTATAGGGGTCAGGGCCATCAAATCTCCTGTTCGGAGGCCGTTCGCGAAGGTTCGCAGAACATTGCGGCCCGCGAGCACCCCTGGAGGCCCCGATCGATAGCTATCGTCCCAAGATGACCTCGCGCTCCTCCCCCGTCGCCATCGCCATCGATGCCGGTACCACCGGGGTCCGGGCCCAGGTGTTCGATGCCCGGGGTGTTGTGGTCGACAGTGCCCATCGCGAGCTCACCCAGTACTTTCCGCGTCCGGGATGGGTGGAGCACGATCCCGGGGAGATCTGGTCGACGGTGCGAGCCACCCTGGCCGAGGTGGCCGGTCGGATCGAAGAGGCCGGGCGAAACCCTGTCGCCATCGGGATCACCAACCAGCGGGAAACTGTGGTGGCGTGGGATCGCCGCACCGGTCGCCCCCTTCACCGGGCCATCGTCTGGCAAGACCGCCGAACTGCCCGGGCCTGTGACACCCTGGTAGAGGCGGGCCATCTCCCCCTGGTTCGGGAGCGGACCGGGTTGGTGCTCGATCCGTACTTTTCGGCCACCAAGATGCAGTGGCTGCTGACAGAAGGTGGCGTGACCGATACCGGCGATCTCGCCCTGGCCACCGTCGACGCGTGGATCTTGTGGAATCTCACCGGCGGGACCGGTGGCGGGGTGTTCGCCACCGATGCCACCAACGCGTCGCGCACCATGCTGTTCGACATCGTGGTGCGTCGGTGGTCCGACGAACTGTGCGATCTCTTCGGTGTCCCACCTGCAGCCCTTCCGGCGGTCCATCCTTCCTGTGGGCGGTTCGGGCGGGTAGCCCCCGGCGCTCTCGGCGCCGACTCTGCCGTGGCCGGGGTCCCCATCAGTGGCATCGCCGGCGACCAGCACGCGGCCCTCTTCGGTCAAGCCTGCTTCACGCCGGGCATGACCAAGGTCACCTACGGCACCGGAAGTTTCGTCTTGATGACCACCGGGCCGGTCTGCCCGCCACCGGTCGACGGGTTGATCACCACACTCGCCTGGGATCTCGACGCCGATGCCGCCCACCCGGTGGGCGAGACGGCAGTGTCCTATGCACTCGAAGGGTCGGTATTCGCCTCGGGTGCGGCCGTTCAGTGGCTCCGTGACGGGATGGGCATCATCGAAAGATCCTCGGACCTGGAGTCTCTGGCCAACTCGGTCGAGACCAGCGAAGGCGCGGTCGTCATCCCGGCGTTTACCGGTCTCGGGAGCCCCCACTGGGACCCCTACGCCCGCGGGACCATCGTCGGGCTCAGCCGTGGCGTCAATCGGGCCCATCTCGCCCGGGCGGTGGTGGAGGCGATGAGCTTCCAGGTACGCGACGTGCTCGACGCCATGTCGGCGGCTGTCGATACACCACCATCGGTCCTGCGGGTCGATGGTGGGGCATCGGTGATGAACCTGCTCCTCCAGCTGCAAGCGGATCAAACCGGCATCGAGGTGGCGCGACCCCGCTCGGTCGAGTCCACCGGGCTGGGTGCAGCCATGCTGGCCGGCCTGGCCGAGGGGTTGTGGGGCTCGCTCGACGAGCTCTCGGCCCTCTGGGCCGAGGATGCCTCGTTCGTTCCGGCAGTGTCGGCCGAGCAGGCCGACCTCGCCCACCAGGCCTGGCGGCGAGCACTTGACAAGTCGCGGGGCTGGGCGGTCGATCTCTAGCCCGCCCCTACGGGAGATCGGGTCCCTGGATGGTCGACCGGGACGTCAACTCACCCCATCGGTGATCGGCCAGTTCGGCCATGGTGGACATACGGAGGCGCTCACGGGGACGGAACACCAGATCGGTGCGGTTCACCACCAGAACCACCCCGGCCCGGGTGAGGCTCGCCATCGCCATGTGGTCGTTGCTGTCGTAGGGTGCGGCAACCCGACGGGCCAGGCTGGCAAAGTCGATATCCGATGGAGCATCGCCATCCACCGCCACCGGCCTCCGGGCCTCCGGGTCGAGGGTGGCCGCGAACTTCGCATCCAGGCTCTGCCTGACCTGTGATGTCAGATACTCGAGGACCCCGGTTGGCGAGGTCTGTTGAAACAAGGCGGTGGCCAGCTCGAGGATCTCGGCGTGACGATCGGGCAGCGCTCCCTCGACAAGCCGCAACGCCTCCAGCTCCACCCCGTCGACTTCGAGAATCTCTCCCTTGAGGAGCTCGGTCAGATCGTCGCCGGGCAGTACCACCCCGAACTCGTCGACCACTTCTCCATCCCCGCGCTGAAGGATATCGATCGACACCACGTCACCCCCCACCGAGCCGATCCGACTGGCAACCGCTCCGAGGGCACCGGGGCGGTCGGGAAGCCGTAACCGGATCAGATAGGTGGCCATGTCAGCAGGTTAGGAGATTCACGTGAATGCCTGATTTCCTCTCGATGACAAGTTGGCTACGACGCCACGTCAACAGCACCGCCGGGGGCGTCGTTCCCACCATTGGGACTGTGCCCATTGGGTACCGAAGGTGCCGACGCCTTGTCTCGGCTGGCGTAGTGGTCCACATACTCCTGTCCCGACAGGCTGGCGATGGCGGTCATCAGCGTGTCGGTCACCTTCCGAAGCTCATCTTGATCGGGGTCCGGATGAGCTTCGTCGGCGCTGGTATTCGCCGGCGCTGACCGTTGTCCGGTTGTCACCTCGGCGTCGCCGTGGACATAGGTCAAGGGCGGACCGAACCGGATGGTCACCCGATGGAAGGGACGCATCAGGCGGCGTCCAGGAGGCTGAATTGACCGGGTCCCGACGATACCCACCGGGATGATAGGCACGTCACAGCCGATGGCCAGGCGGGCCACCCCGGTATGGCCCCGGTGCAGCCGGACATCGGGCGACCGGGTCCCCTCGGGGTAGATGCCAAGCACGCCACCCCCGTCCAGCACCTGTTTGGCCGTGTCCAGTGCCCGCTGCGACTTGTCCCCTCCCCCGCGGTGCAATGGGATCTGGCCGGCAGCCCGAAAGAACCAGGCAGTCTTCCAGTCGTCGAAGTACTCGGATTTGGCCACATAGGTCACCCGGCGCCGCACTACCAGAGGAAGGAAGAACGAGTCGCAAAAGGACTGGTGATTGGCGGCAAGTACTGCGGGCCCGTGGGTCGGAACGTGCTCTCGTCCTACGACCTCGACCCGCCAGAACAAGAACAAGATCGGGGACAAGATCCCCTTGAGTATCCAGTAAGCCACGGGCCACGGTATCGCTGCCTGTGCTGTACTGCACTCCATGGACTCTGGACCCGTCGCCGAACGTCCACCTGCCATCGCCGAAGACCACGTGGGACCCTCGTCGTGGGAGGTGCTCGGGCGCACGGTGAGCGTCCCCGTCGAGGTCCGCCAGGCCGGCCAGTGGTCGGTCCAGTACCTGGTTCCCGCTGCCGCCGCGCAACGCCTGGTGGGTCCCAGCGGGCTCACCGTGACTGGTCCGGTGCCGGGCAAGGCGCTGATGGCATTGGCCGTCTGTCGCTATGACGATACCGACCTCGGCCCCTACCACGAGGTGGCCATGAGTTTCGTGGTCCGCACCCACGACGCCCCTCCTCGTCCTCTGTCGGCCATCGACCGGCTGAAAGAGCTCCGGGCCGGGGCCATCGGCGTCTATATCCACCGGCTCCCGGTCGACCAAGAATTCTCCTGTGCCGCCGGGAGGGACATCTGGGGATTTCCCAAGTGGGTGGCGTCCATCGACATCGACGAATCCCGTGGCCAAAACCGGGGTGGCGGATCGGCCGGATCGGGTACCACCGCGCGACTCGTCGACCAGGGTGACCATGTGCTTTCGCTGACGATCGCCGGCGGCGGGCGGTTGAGACTTCCATCCCAGGCTCCCCCTACCTACTCCTTCCGAGACGGGGTATTGCGCCGGACCACCTGGACGACATCTTCGGAAGGGGTGTCCGGCAGATTCGGTGGGGCCATCCTCGTGCTCGGCAACCACCCCATGGCCGAGGAACTGCGCTCGCTGGACCTGCCCAAGCGCTCCCTGTTCTCATCGTCCGCCGTCTCCATGCGGGCTTCGTTCGACCGGGCCACTGTGGTCGAGGCTGGTGGTGTTGGTGGTGTACCCGTCGGCGAAGGAAGTGATGATGCCCGTACATGACCCGGCCCTGGACGCCCCCGCTGCGGCGATCCAGATGACCCGTCGCCTCACGCCCAAGGGCGCCAAGCGCCGGCGTGATCTGATGGACTACGCCGCCCTCACCTTTGCCACCGAGGGCTATCACACCACTTCGGTGGCCGGCATCGTGGATGGGCTCGGCGTGGGCAAGGGGGTCTTCTACTGGTATTTCGATTCCAAGGACGAGCTCCTCACCCAGATCCTCCTGGACGCCCAACAAGGCATGCGACTCACCCAACGAGATGCCATTGCCGGAGAACACGACCCGGCCCGGCGGATTGAGCAAGGCATCCGCTCGTCGATCCGCTGGCTCAGCGACAATCGGCATCTGTTTGCCATTATGGAGTTCGCCCGCACCGAAGAGCCCTTCGCCCGGATGATCCGTCTGGGCGAACAACAGCTGGTGGCCGATGCGCTACCTCACGTCTCCGCCGGAATCACCGCCGGGCTGCTTCGGCGTGAAGACCCCGTAGTGCTGACGACAGCCATTCTGGGGGTGACCTCGCATCTGGCCAGAGTCTTCGTGCTCGAACGGGGCGAAGATGCCGACCGGGTTGCCGAAGCCGCCATCGCCTTTTGTCGACAGGGCTTCTTGTCCACCGACTAGTTGTATCGACCCCAAACGTGGTTGGCGCCGACCTTCTTGTACCTTCCCCTGCCCGGCCCCTGCTGGACCCCT
>PKXA01000015.1 GCA_003133325.1 Acidimicrobiaceae bacterium
GTTCATGGTCATTACAACTAGCGCAGCGTTACGCCGATGAGCCGCTCTGCTGCTTCGAGCCGGTCCTCACCGCCGAGGTCGTAGAGATCCCACACTTGCTGGACCGGATGAACAATTGGGATGTCTGGCCGACTGGTCGGCCAAGGGTCGAGCAGCGAATCATCCGAGATGTCGCGGATGAGAAGCGTGGCCTCGCCCCGGGCCATCGCTGGTACGAACAGGCTGGGTTCGAGGTCGAGTGATGCCTCGGAATAGACGACTGTGAGCGTCGGTGTTCGCCACGGAGCGATGAGGTCAGGCGCCAGGTCGGCGCTCACGGTCATGCGGACATCTTGTCGCCGAGCGGCTTCGACCACCTGGCGAACCTGCTCGTAAGCCGGGTCGAGGCCGTAGAAGAGCGACTCCGACACCACATAGGGACGGTGGTACTGCACATAGAGATCGACCAAGCGACGGCGCTGTTCGGGGTCATCGAGATGCTCGATGTCGATGTCGTGGTTAGCTAGGAGCCGGAGAATCTGGGAGATCCGGGGCTGACTCACCTGGAGGTCCCGTGCCAGGGCAACTTGGTTGATGGGCTCGGTATGTACCGCCAGACGGCGTACGAGTTGGGAGGTAGCTGGACCCCATCGCCGCACCCTGGGCTGCACCTCCATCACCGTCATACTCCTAGTATAAGTGTTCTACCCACAACTTGCAAGAACACTTATACCCACCGGGGCCCCTCAGGTCCCGCCCGTTGACCGGAGCGGTCTGCCGCCGATATCATCGGCGACACACGGCCCACTTTGTGGAAGCGGGATTCTTTCCTTCGTAACGAACTCACAAGCAGGTTCTGCTTGGTCTTGGCGACCTCATCGCAGGGAATACCCCATGGAGGACGAGCCATTGATCCCCCACGATGAGTGTGTCGCTCACGCTCGTGAGGGCACTCACCGGCGTTTGGCTGCCGCCCTTCTACCCCACCACGCGAGAAACGGCACGCCCGCACCGAAGGACCAGATGATCCAGTCCTCTGCCGTCTGACTGTGGATGCCCGAGCCGACGATGATGAGTCCTCCAGCAAGGAGTCCGGCGAACACATCGACGAAGAAATGGGCAAAGGTGGCCGTAGGCCCGATGTCACCACTCGGCAAGTCATAATCGGTCGTTTCTGGGACGGACCTCCCCCCACCTGGTTTCAGGTCCACCGGGTTACCATGCAGTGCTCACGCTTGCGATCCGTCCTGTCGCCGGAACGGTCGCCCGCTACGAAGGGATCGACGATGAGACTACGGATCGTGGCATCGGCAGTGGCTGCTCTGGCTCTGGCTGTTTCGGCGGTCGGGGTCATCGGAGCATCTGCTGACCAGGCAGGAGCGGCTGCAACGGGGAACTGCTCAGCACCTCCGAGTCCTGGTGTGGACTGGTCGGGGTGCAAACTGACCAACGCCAACCTGACCAACGCCAACCTGACCAACGCCAACCTGACCAACGCCAACCTGACCAAGGCCACCCTGACCAACGCCATCCTGACCAGCGCCGACCTGACCAACGCCATCCTGATCAGCGCCAACCTGGCCAACGCCAACCTGGCCAACGCCAACCTGACCAGCGCCACCCTGTACGGCGCCTACCTGAGGAGCGCCAACCTGACCGGCACCGACCTGACCAACGCCAACCTGAGGAGCGCCAACCTGTACCTTGCCAACCTGAGGAGCGCCAACCTGACCGGCACCGACCTGGAGTACGCCGACCTGACCTACGCCAACCTGATCGGCGCCAACTGCCGCTCCGTCACCTGGCCCGACGGCACCCGTAACCATGGCAACCTGTGCCCTCCGACGGCCCGGGGTGTACTCCTGGCCGCCGATGACCAGGGCACCGGCTACTGGGTGGCCGATCCCGGCGATGGTGCGGTCACCAACTACGGCACCGCCGAGGACTTCGGCTCGATGGCGAACCAGCCGCTGGCCGCCCCGATCGACGGGATCGACGGCACTCCTGACTCCAAGGGTTACTGGGAGGTAGGCGAGGACGGCGGGGTCTTCAGCTTCGGTGACGCTGCCTTCTACGGTTCGATGGGTGGCCAAGCACTCAACGCCCCCATCGTGGGCATCGAAAGCACCCCTGACGGAAAGGGCTACTGGTTGGTGGCCAGTGACGGTGGCATCTTCGCCTACGGCGACGCCCCGTTCTACGGCTCCACCGGGAGCCTCATCCTCAACCAGCCCGTCGTCGGTATGGCATCCACCCCCGATGGCCACGGCTACTGGCTGGTGGCAACCGACGGTGGCATCTTCGCCTTCGGCGACGCCTCGTTCTACGGCTCGACGGGAAACCTCACCCTCAACCAGCCCGTCGTCGGTATGACACCTGCGCCCGACGGAAAGGGCTACTGGTTGGTAGCCCAAGACGGTGGGGTGTTCAACTTCGGAGATGCCGGGTTCTACGGATCACTGGGGAGTTCGGGCGTCGACGACGTGATCGGGATGTTCCCCGCCGCCGACGGCCACGGGTACTCGGTAGTAGAGATGGACGGGAAGGCCACCGCCTTCGGGAGCTGAGCGAGGCTCTCCAACCGGTGCGACTGTTCGCGCTGCCCGTCTCGCTCCCTCGCTGACGCCCCGCGATCGGCCAGAGAGGTATTGTGATCGCGCTCGGCATACGTGCGTTCGCTAGNNCCCTGGCCGCTGCCCCGCGATCTTGCGAGGCTCGCCTCCGGTCGGAGGCAGCCTCTCGCCGGACCAGCGCTGAGCGGTTGAGGGCGTCGGTCGTGATCCCTGCACTTACCGACGCCTCGGACTGCTCGGCGGCCTGGTCACGCTGTTCGGCGGCCGTCTTACTGAACATTGTCAAGGACGCCACGAACCTTGATGAGAAGGAGTTGCTCCGAGAACGGCTTTTCCACAAGCGCGACCACCTCGCCCAAGGTCGGACCGAGCACCGGCCGCGCGTAGCCCGACATATAGAGCACCAGCAGTCCGGGGAGCAACTCTTGGATCCTGGTTGCAACTTCTGTACCGAGCATCAGCGGCATGATCGCATCGGTCAACAGCAGGTCGATCACTCCCGTGTGACTTTCGACCAAGGCAATCGCCTCAGGGCCGTTCGCGCACATCAGTACGACGTAGCCATTGCGAGAAAGGATCCTCCACACCACGTCTCGCAAAGCGTCCTCGTCTTCAACGACAAGAACCGTCTCGGTCCCGTGGAGATCGCGAGCTTCAGTGGGGGAAGGACCGATTGCCGGAGTCCGGTCGGTGGCCGGGAGCAATACTCGACAGGTCGTCCCGATACCGGGTTCGGAGTAGAACTGGATCTCCCCACCAGCTTGAGCAACGATTCCGAACACCATCGGCAATCCGAGACCGGTGCCCTCGCCGCGGGGCTTGGTCGTGAAGAACGGCTCAAAGACGTGGTC
>PKXA01000097.1 GCA_003133325.1 Acidimicrobiaceae bacterium
CCCCCTGACTGTCGACCAATAATCCCCATGACCAATAAGGAGCCCCAGATGCTTGCCACACTCGTCACCGCCAGCACCAACGCAGTTCAGGTGTTCGCCCTGATCGCGGTGATCCTGTTCATCATCGCCGGGATCATCACCTTGAGGGACAAGACCCTATGGGCGACGTTGATCTGCGCCGGACTGGCGTTCCTGTCCGCTGCGGTGATGTACCTCGCTTAGCGCCATGGGCCGGGTACCTGGGCGCCGATCGCCGAATCCGGCCCGGCCATGGGCTTGCCGCAAGATGAGTCCATGACGGGTGAGCCAGGCGCACGAAAGCGTCCCGGAAGATGCGCTCCCGAATGCCACGTGTGTGTGCCCCCGACGGCCGGGTGGGTGGGGCAGTACGGCACCTCGGGGACGCGTTGAAGGGGCCGACGGCCTTCGCGCTGGATGAGAACTCGTCGCCGGATCAAGACGAACGCAGATACGACCAGCAAGGGCAACACAATCACGCCCGAATCGCAGCGAAGGACTGACGCGAAATGCCCCCAGCCGAAGCCGGGGGGCAGTCATGCTTTGAGCTGCGGGAGAGTCAGGCTGCGGGGGTAGGCGGTGATGGACATGCTTCGAGATGAAGCCCTGAGTGCTTGGCAGGCAATGAGCAATGACCCTCGCTTCCGTCCTCACGGGTTAGTGAACCACCGCAGGGGACGCCCACTGGTGCCTGGGATTGGTCGCCGTCAGTAGTCGTGGAGCCTGACGCCTCCTCCTCCTCGTCACCTTCCGACTTTGCTGCCCCGTTCAAGATGCGCTCCTCCGATTCCTCGAGGATCACCTGCGCTTGCCTCTCAGGATCATCGCTTGACGTCTCTTCGGGCGGCCGGCCCTCGGCGCGACTGGAAACAGCCTCAGGATCCGGTAGGGCATCGGTGGAGGGCTCTCTGTCCATAGCCCTATCTTGCCCTACCGTCACTGAACGACACGCGGGGCAGCGAAAAGCCCCAGCCGAAGCTGGGGTCCGTCGCCATTCTGAACCTCGCAGGGATCAGTCGGGCTTGATGATTCGCTCGGGTTACGTTCCGATTGCCAGGTGCCGAGCAGGGATCCGCCTCTCACGTTCGACGCCCGGCACTGTTCGCCCGCACCTTATGTTTTTGACCCCCACGGTCACCGATTCAGGGGCACAGGGGCGATCCTGGGCCGAGTCCCAGCCTTCTAACGGGTCCGCGGCCGGTACGGACGGTCATGCATCCACTAGGCGGACCCGACGCTGGGGATCAGTCTTTGCAACTTCGCTTGGTTGCCGAAGTAGGCGGCGGACCACGAACGCCTGATCTCGGCATCATCAGCGAGATTCGCAACCTCAACGGCCCCCGCCATAGCTAGGAGATAGACGGATGCTTGTGACGCCTGCTCGGGGGTCAGCACGAGTTCCATTTCTAGGGTCCCCCCCTCTACGGCCGGGTCCGAGAGCGGTGGCCTGGCTGAATCCAATGTGACAACTGAGCCTGACGTATTCGTGAACAGCCCATAGCGATATAGCGGCTCCGCTGCACCGCATCCAGGTCGACCCGGTGGCCGTCGCAGGAGGAGGGGTGCCCCTGATCACCTTCATGCCGGGTCGGCGCTCGCTGGACCGTGCCAGACGCCTACCCCTGGCGCCGTGGAGCAGCCACAGGGGTTGGTGACGGAGTCGAACCCAGGACAGCCCCCTCCGCGTGCGCTGCATGGGTGGGTGGCCACCGTGGACCTCGTGCTGGCTCCGATCGCCGCCCTACTCGTCGTGCTCGAACTCATAGGTGGCGCAGCTGGCGTCTCGCACTACCTGAGCACCACGGGACTGTCGTCGAAGAGGAGACGATGGAGCACCGCCTACTTCGTCGTGGTCGGCATAGTGGACCCGCTAGCTGTCTCACTCATCTGGTTCGACCTCCTCGGAACCGGGATGTCCCGGCGAAGTCGAGTTGCCCTGATTGGATACGTGGGCACTGCCATCGGAGGCCTTGCCGCACTGATGCTCCTGCCGTATTGACGGTCGGTGCACCCGTGCCCCTACCGCCGGGTCGGTGGGCATTACGGCACCGCGGTGGTGGCGTTTACTTTTCGACGGGCTCTACTGAGTACCTCGGGACACCATCGACGTATGTATGGCCTCGCCTACTTGCCAAGTGACCTGATAGCAGATATTGGAGTTATCACAGTTTGAAATGGCCCAGACCAATGTTTGGGCGGCTGGTGATGTCACTGCTGTGGCTCCGTACACTCACACCGCCAACTACCAAGCGGAGATCATCGCGACAAACATTTTGGCCGTCGTGGAACGAACGGGATCACGAGATGACGAGCAGGAGACTGCTGACTATAGGGCTATCCCCCGGGCTGTGTACACCGACCCCGCGGTGGCGTCGGTCGGAATGGATGAGGTGACCGCCAAGAAGAAGGGCATCGACACTGTCACCGCTGTACTGGATCTCGAAGAGTTGGCTCGCTCCGGCAGTGACGGCGATTGCGGGCGTCTCGTGCTCACTGCCGACAGGTCGCGCCGCGTATTGATCGGAGCCGCCGCCATCGGACCCCATGCTGATGAGTGGATCGGTGAAGCTGTTCTGGCAGTCCATGCCGAGATTCCACTGTCAGCGTTGGCTCAGGTGGTTCACTTATTTCCCACCTACAGCGAAGCCTGTGGGCGCCTCTTTTCAGAATTGTCCGGATGAGATCGCTGACCGCCACCGCCTCATTGTTCACCCCGATCAGCCTGCTAAAGCCACAGATTGCGTGCAACACATTGAACCTTGGAGCAAACTGCAAGAGGCGTAGCATCGGTCGTGGTCCCATCAGGTTCAAACCATGTGTCGACGCCGATCTTGAGGGCGATCCTCATCGAAATGGTGATACCCGATTTCCCGAGCGGGTGTCCGCTACGCGGGTCGTAGTGGATCACGTCCGGTGTCCGATGGACTAACGGCGTCAGGCCATTCGGCGCACCCTGCAGTTCACGCGGTACCACCCGAGTCCGACAAGGCCGCACATCGCATCGGCCTGCGGATGTACTCCTCTGAGCGTATGACGATGGATGCAGAGGTCGGAAACCTGATCAGGCGGTGGGGACTGGTTCTTCCCCGACCTCGCGAGCAAGTCGAGTGAGGAGGTCGGCAAGCTCGGGATGTTGGTCGGGTGCCTCGGAGTCCCGCATCATGTCGGCCAACTACTCGATCTTGGCCACGACCGGGTCAGTCTCACTGTCGAGTCGGATCGACGCCAACTCATCGTCAGCGGCTCCGGGGTCACCAGGCCTCAATGCTCATTCAGGAACCGATCTCGCTCCACCTCGTCGGCGAAGAGGAGGATCGTCCAGGCGTGGGTGATGCCCGCTCGGCGCAGCGTCTCGCAACGGTGGTTCCCGTCCTCGAGGAAGTATTTACCGTCGTGATGTGATACAAGCAGTGGCGGGGGGTGCCACCCCTGCTCGATGCTGTTCACCATGGCCTCGACGTCGGACTCCCAATCCTCCTTGGCGACGGGGACGATCACGTCGTCCCCGTCGGGACCGGCCATCGGCGTGAGTCGGTCGAGCGCAAATCGGATCGGGCCCAGGTAGGTTGTGCCTCTCATCGCCAAGGCGGCGGCCAGCTCGGCATTGCTACTGCCCGGGCTGGCGAGGAAGTCGACCACCCACTCTGCCAGCCGGCCCTCGTCAGCGGCGCGCGTGGCCGAGGCGAGTGAGAACTTTTCGTCGTCGGTCACCCAGACGCCGTCGCGATCAGCTCGGCCAGCGCCTCCAAGGATGAGATCCGTTCGTAACCGGCGTCGAGGTGAAGGCCGAGTGGATCCATGAGATACGGCCGGATCCCAGCCCGGCGGGCGCCGACGACGTCAATGGCAGGCATATCACCGACGTACCAGACCTGATCGGGTTCGAGCCCAAGGAGGTCGATGGCAGCTTGGAAGATCCGGGGATCGGGCTTCATGACGCCGACGTTGCCGGAGTCGACGACGCACTCGATGTCCACACCGATCCCGGGGCCCACCTGGCACAGTTCGAGTTGCGCGAGCCGAGGGCCCATCATGCCGTCGGCGTTCGAGACGATACCGAGGCGAACTCCGGTGTCGGCGAGGGCCTGCAAGCCTTCGCGGCTACCGGGAACCGGTTCGACCCACAGCGCCGCATCGGCGAACTCGCTGTCGAGGTGGCGATGGGCCTCGTCACGCCGGTCCTGCGGTACGCCGCACTCGTCGACATAGATCTGGAGGTACTCGAGCCACGCCTCGGTCCAGCACGCCTCGACGTCGAGGTGGATGCCGAACCTTGCTGCGGCCCGGTAGTGCGCGTCCGCCAGCACCTCTCGAGGAACGGAGCACTCGGCCCGGGTGAAGGCTCCCAGGATCCGGTCAGGGTCGGGGAGGACGAACACACCGCCCGCGTCGAGGAGCACGGCGACGGGACCTTCGCTTAGGGGGGCCATGCTCAGAACCTACCGGGACGCGGCCCCGCCGCCGGCTTGTCCGGGTCCATGCAGCTATCCACCAATGGCGAGCGGCTCGGGTCCTTCGCCAAACCACGACATCAGCCATTCTCCCAACCGCCAATTGGCGATCCGGGACGTGCCGATACCGAGCAGGTCCGAGGGTGACCTACCGCCGGTTACGCGTCGCACTATCT
>PKXA01000004.1 GCA_003133325.1 Acidimicrobiaceae bacterium
CATGGCTTCTCGGTGGGCCACGAGTTCCTGGGCACCGTGGTCGAGGTGGGGTCCCAGGTGCGCCGGTTCCGTACCGGGGACCGGGTGCTCACGGCCTCGGTGGCCGGCTGCGGGCGGTGCGACGGTTGTGCCACTGGTGACCCGGTCACCTGTGTCGAAGGGCCCAAGGTGTTCGGATCGGGAGCCTTGCCCGGTGGACAGGCATCGGCGGTGGCCGTGCCTTCGGCCGACTTTCAGCTGCTGGCCATCCCCGAAGGGTTGAACGACGAAGCGGCGCTGCTGCTCACCGACAACCTCAACACCGGGTGGATCGGGGCCAAGCGCGCCGACATCCCCGCGGGCGGCACGGTCGTGGTCATGGGCCTTGGCGCGGTCGGGCTCTGTGCGGTGCGGGCCGCCTTTGCCCTGGGTGCGGGACGGGTACTGGCTGCCGACCCCGTGGCCGGGCGCCGCGCCTTGGCTGCCGACTCCGGGGCGATCCCCATTGAGGGATCGACGGTAGAGGCGGTGCGAGGGGCCACCGGCGGTCGGGGGGCCGATGCCGTCATCGACGCGGTTGCCCTCGACACCACGCTCACCGACGCCCTGACCTGTGTCCGAGCCGGGGGCACGGTATCGGTCATCGGCGTGCACAATCTCGATCCGTACCCGTTGCCCATCCTAGTGGGCCTGTTCCGGAGCNNGGCCGGATACGGACCGACGGCATCTTCACCCACCGCTTCCCGCTGGCCGAGGCTGCGGAGGCCTACGCGGCAGTAGCGGCCCGGACAGCCGAGTGCATCAAGGTGATGATGCAGCCCTGAGCGATCAACCGGTGCGCAACAAGAACTCGATGACGTCGGGCATGCTGCGGGGGTCCTGGACGAAGAAGATGTGACCACCCTCGTACTCGTGCAGTTCTGCACCGGCGATGACTGAAGCCATCGCCGCGCTGTTGGCCGGCGGCGCGATCCCGTCATAGCGACCGCACCCGATAAAGGTGGGACTGGTGATGATCGAGAGNNGGGTGCGACGGGCATCGAGCTGCTCCAGCTCGCCCTGCCTGCGTTGAGGATCAGGCTGTGGTTCCCGGCGCTCGAGCATGGCGGCCAGGGCCGCGTCACCCGGGTGTGCGGCCAACCAGGCGTCGTCGAATCGGGTGTCGATCAACTGGCGCAGTAGCTGGGAACGCTGCTCCGCCGGGAGCGCCTCCAGCTCGTGCAGTGGGTAGGAGGACCGGTCCGGTCCCCCCGGAGAGGTGCACAGCAGGGCCAAGCGTTCGACCCGGTCGGGTGCGGTCACCACCAGTTCTTGGGCCACCATGCCCCCGAAGCTGACGCCCAGCACGCAGGCGCTGTCCCAACCCTCAGCATCCATCACCGCCAGCGCATCGGCGGCACAATCGGCCATGGCGTACGGACGCGTAACGGGACCGCTCAGGCCCAAGCCCCGTGCGTCGAGAGTGAGAAAGTCGAACGATGGGTCGAACACCGAGAACATCGCCCTCGTCGTCTCAATGGTCGTACCTGATCCGTTGAGGAAGAGAAGCCGGGGACCGGTGCCGTGCCTCTCGTAGTACAGGTCGACGCCGTTGGCCCCAACGGTGCTCATGGCTGCATCCGAGGGCCATCGCGCCGCGGCGAACCGATTCTGGGCATCGTCAGTCGACCAGCGCCTGGTACACCAGGGCCCGAAGCTGGGCCCGGAACGGATACGAGGCCGACGGCAGGAGCTGGGTCATGAACACGACGGTCAGGTCCTCCACCGGATCGACCCAGAAGGCAGTGCTGGCCGCTCCGCCCCAGAAGTACTCGCCGACAGACCCTGCGGTACCTGTCGCTCCCGGCCCGTTGCCGATGGCGAACCCCAGGCCGAAAGCGACCCCATCGAAGTCCGCCTCGCCGAAGCCGCCCGCGGCCAGGTCAGCCAGCTCGGCCTGGCCCGGGAGGTGGTTGCAGGTCATGAGATCGAGGGTCTTGCGCCCGATGAGGCGGCGGCCGTCCAGTTCGCCCCCGTTGAGCAGCATCTGGCAAAAGCGGAGGTAGTCACCCGAGGTCGAGACCAATCCCCCGGCGCCCGACTGGTACGAGCGGAGCCGACGGTAGGGGCTCTGCTCCGGATCGTCCTGCAGGGCGGGCGACCCTCCGGGCCGGTAGTTGTAGCAGGCGGACAATCGGGACACCGAGTCGTCGGCGACCGCGAAGCCGGTGTCGACCATGCCCAGGGGTGCGAACACATGGGCCTGGAGGTACCGGTCGAACCGCTCCCCCGAGAGGATCTCCACCAGCCGGGCGCAGATATCGGTGGACAGTCCGTAGTTCCAGCGTGAGCCCGGTTGGAACTTGAGGGGGAACTCGGCCAGCAGCGAGCACACCCCCTCCAGCGTCATCCCGTGCCGGGCCTCCCGCAACGCGGCGGCGAAGCGATCGTCGGTGGGGTGGCCGGGCGTCACCCCACCGGCCAGGCCGGTCATGTGGGTCAGGGCGTCGCGTACCGATACCGGCCGGGTCTGATCGACCATCCGGAGGGACCCGTCGGCT
>PKXA01000019.1 GCA_003133325.1 Acidimicrobiaceae bacterium
AGGTCATGCTGACAGAAAGGGTTGCAGGGGGATCAGGTCAGCGCCACTGTTCTCGAAGCCTCAGTTCAGCCAGCCGATCGGTGCGTGTCAAGCCTATTGAGACAGATTGTTCACTGACTTGATGAGTCGGAGGACCCGTAGCCTTCAAGGCGTTTCGCGGTTCACCGGGGCGATGGTGGTCGTCGGCATCGATGGTGGCGCGCCGAACACGGTCGCCGTGTCATCCCCCTGGCCCGTTGGTTTGCGTCTATCGTTAAGGCATGACGGGTCGGCGAGAGGGAACCTGGAAGCGCTTCGGGACCAGGATGTTTGCTTCCGCTATGCACGACAATCTAACCCAGATCCGTGAACTCCTCGAGGGTGTTCGACAGGACACCAGCCAATATTGTCTGCTGGATCTGGGGTGCGGCAGCGGCGAGAATGTTCTGCGCTACGCGCCGAATGGTTCGACCTGCTACGGGGTTGAAGTATCGGAAGAGCTGGCTGAAGTGGCTCGCAAAAACGGGATCGATATCACAGTCGCAAATCTCGACGGGCCTGTTCCGCTCCCCGACGAGACATTCGACGCGGTGACGTCGAATCAGGTTCTCGAGCACCTCGCAGACACCGACGCGTTCGTCTCTGAGTCGTTTCGCCTGGTCCGTCCGGGCGGCATCGTTGTCCATTCCACCGAGAACCTTTCGAGCTGGCACAACATCGCTGCTCTTGTGCTCGGTTGGCAGGCATTTTCGTTGACCAATGTGAGTACGCAAGCACCGTCCGTCGGCAATCCCATCGCGATCTGGCGCGGTACGGAGGAACCAGGCGAGCCGTGGATGCAGCACCGCCGGGTGTTCTCGTATCGCGGCCTCTTGGAGCTTATGGCAGCTCACGGTTTCGTCGACGTGCATATCCGTGGAGCGGGGTACTATCCATTGTCCTCGTCAGTGGCCCACACCGACCCGCGACACGCAGCGTTTCTCACCGTCGCGGGAAGGCGGCCTTTACCGCCGTTTAGGATTTCAGAGGGTTGCGGCCGCGGCGAGCAGGTCCCAGATCTCCGGAAGTAGTGCCTGCAGCCCAGATCAAGTCGTCTGCCTCCTGAGGACGCAGGTGATGGATCGGCCGTCGCTGGGAAGCCGAGGTGATTCGTGGTTGATCTCCGCGATGAGCAAGCCCAGCGCCCGTGCGAGCCGAGGTGGGTTCAGGCGGTTGAGATGCACAGTGATGACGGGTGATGGCAAAGGTAACTGACGATCGAAGAGGACAAATCGTACGGGAGCACTGGGAGATCGGCGCGCGTCACGAGGCGCCATGGAACCGTGCGGAGATGAAAGGGCTCCGCTACCGGCCTGTCGCGGCAGTTCGATGAAGCTGAGGGCAGCCTGATCCTGGAGGGGTGACTGCCTCGGCTGATGCCGCCCGACAGAAGATCGCCGCCGCTCGCTCGGTACTCGCCCTGACCCGGTCCCGGCAGCGTGGGCACAGCGCGTTCGGCTCCAAATTGCTCCAGCTATTCGTTGGGGCAGGGGCGCTGGTGGAACGGGGCGAGAGCACGGTCACCCTCGACGAGACCGGTTCGACAGTGGCCGACGCCGAGGGGATCATGTCATCCATTGCACAATCCCTCGACGGGGTGGAGGCGGCGTTGGTGGCGATGTCCGAAGCCATCGATCACCCCAATGCCACCTTGGATTGGAGCACCGTCGAAGCCCTCGAGATACAGATGGCCACCCTCGACGACATGGTGGGGTCCATCCGCCGGGTCGAGTCTTATGACGCCCTGGCCACGCTCCGTCCGATGGGCGAGGCGCAGCGTCATCTGGCCACCACTACCACCATGCTCGCCTCGGAGTGGAGGGACGGTGCCAACCCTCCCACCAAGGAAAGCCCTCGGCTGGCCCCGAAGGACGAGGTCCGCGCCCGTAACCGGGTCCGGGAGGTGTACCGGGCCCTGGTGTCCAACCTGACCTTGCAGTCGGCAATGATGCGGCACGAAATCGGGTAAGGAGCTACCTCCACGGTCGGGGTGGCCCTGGTGATGTCGCTACATCTGGTGAAAGGCTACTGGGTGCTGATCACCATTGCGGTGGTGCTGCGCCCGTACCCGATGATCACCTTGCGGCGAACCGTGTTGCGGTGCGGAGGGACCATGTTGGGGGCGGTGATCGGCGCCGGCGTTTTGGTGGCGACAGACCGATCGGCGGACCTGATCGTCATCATGTTCGTGCTGGCCATGCTCACCTTTTCGTTGATGTCGCTCAACTACGGATTGGGCGTGGTCTTCCTTACTCCGATGGTCATCGTGTTGATCTCTACCGGCCAACCCGGTGACTGGGGCCTGGCCGGCCACCGAATGCTCAATACGCTGATCGGCGCCGGCCTGGCCCTGCTCGGTGGTTATCTGCTGTGGCCGAGAGTTGATTGCCGCGAGTTGGTGGATGAGTTGGTCACTGCTCTGGAAGCCGACCGGGGTTACTGAGGGCCGTCATGGAAGGTTCGGCTCATCTTTCCGATGCCCCGGATGCCCCCTCCATTCGCGCATTGCACGAGAAGGCGGGGCTGGCAGTAGCCAACGCCCAGACCGCCTTTTAGCGGCTACTGGGCGAACCGGCCAGGAGCCGACTCCAGTCGGAGGCGTTGTGGTGCCTGACCGATGCCGCCCGACGGACGTTCCTGGCCACCAGTTCGCTTGAAGGTCTCTTGAGCAAACCGAGCGATAGCTCACCGCGTCCGCGACTGGGCCCGGCTCGCCAGGCCGCCGATCAGGCTCTGGCGAAGTTGTCCAAAGCCTTGCGCCAGCATCGGGCAGCTGACCCATCACAGGTCGGGAAGGAGGCCCTGGCCGAGGCGGTGGCCGGGGTGAGCAGCGCCGCCGCCGACCTGCGGGCCCAACGGCGGGCCGAGTTGTCGGCTGATTCATCGACCATCACCCCTCTGTCCGGCCGGGCCCGGGAGGTATCGCTGATTGCCGAGGTGTTGGAGCGGCTGGAGGTGATGATCAGTGAACTGAATGACGGGGTCGAGGAGTTGTGCATCGGTGCAGTTGGGGTCACCGACTTGCTTTTGCTGTGAAACTCGCTGACGATGCAGAAGTGACGGATGCTGCGACCGATCAGGCAAGCGTACCGTGTGCACTTTGTGGGATGCCTGGGCTGACTCTCCGAGGGGATGTGCGCGGGTACCTACAGGGTTCGAACTACAAAGTATGGGAGTGCCCAAGCTGTCAGTCGCAATCGGCTGTGGGGTTGCCACCTTTCGCCAATCTCTATGATGCGATCTATGCCTGCGGTCAACGGTTGGAGGGCTACAGCCGGTACTACAGGTTTGCTCATTTGGTAAAGACGTCCCGCCAGCCGTTGGCGCGTCTCAGCCGATGCGAAGACGTGTACTGGGCAGTTTCGGAGGTGATAAGGAGACAAGCAGCCCGCACGCCGCTCCGAGTGGTTGAGGTGGCCAGCGGGCTCGGGTACTTGACCGCTGCCTTGCGCATTGCCGGAATGGAGGCATATGGGGTCGATATCTCGGGCGTTGCCGTGAAACGTGCCACCGACACCTTCGGGCCATGGTACTCGGTGGCGGACGCGTTTTCGCCGGACGAGTGGCAGGTTGTCGAACCTGATGTGATCGTCGCCCTTGAGCTCATCGAACACGTTGCCGACCCCGTGGCGCTGATCGAAAAGCTGACTGCCAAGTTGCCCGCCCACGGCCAATTGGTGCTGTCGACTCCGAACCGCACGGTATTCCCTTCCGCAGCCGTTTGGCAGTCCGATCTTCCCCCGGTGCACCTCCACTGG
Source organism: Acidimicrobiaceae bacterium (assembly GCA_003133325.1). Taxonomy (GTDB): domain Bacteria; phylum Actinomycetota; class Acidimicrobiia; order Acidimicrobiales; family RAAP-2; genus DASZIT01. Next base: position 3,777 of record PKXA01000019.1, read on the forward strand.
ATCAGCGAAGCGGGACTTGCTGCCGCGGCCTTCCGTGCTAATTGCAGCATCGAATTCATCGATTTCAGCCGATACAACCGGTGGGCGCGTAGTACGGAAAATGAGTCGAGGCCGAGTCGTGTTATGTCATCGCTTTTGGCGGCAGATCTGCAACCGATCAATCCCTGTAACCGCGTGCGCGAGTGGCTGTTGTCATCAACTGTGGCCCCTTTGTTGTTGGCATTGAACCATCGCATGTCGGGTGCTATTCCGGCTAGTCGTCAACAGTCGGGATCATTGGTGGCGCTGATTGCTCGTAGCTCCGGCACACGGTGACCCGGTCAGTGGCAGTGCACCGCTCAGTGGATGTTCTGAATTGCACAATGGAGCGAGAACGGGTCAGCGATATGGCAGAACTATCAAATAAACGGTGTCCAATGGAGTAACGACTACCGGCAATACGGGACATTGCGAGGTCGACATGGGTAAGTGGGGTTATCCTAAGGGCTCACCGAGAGTCTGATTGGGCAATCGTGTAGTTCCAGTCGCCGTGGAACTTGTGTCGAAGGAGTGGCACGACGGCAAGTTCTTCGTCGCTGACCTTCGTGCCCGTCTCGTAGTAGTTGAGGTCTTCCTCGGCCCGGATGGTGAGTCCCTTGGCGGTGGTCGTCGCCGAGATCAACTCGATGATGGTCCGGTAGGAGACGAGCGGCCTCCCTCGCCAGTTCATCGAGATGAAGCTGAACATCTTGTGCTCGATCCTGTTCCACTTGGAGGTCCCCGGCGGGTAGTGGCAGACGGTGACGGCAAGCCCGGTCTCTGCAGCCAACTTGGCCAGCTCGATCTTCCACAGCTTCACCCGGTGACCGTTGGATCCTCCGGCGTCGGCGGTGATGAGAAGCGTGGTGGCATCGGGGAAGCGCGGTTGGCCCATGGAATACCACCAGCGGCGGATGGCCTCGACGGCAAATGAAGAGGTGTCGGCCGTGTCACCCACCGAGACCCAGCCCTCGTCGTTGGCCAGGTCGTAGACGCCGTAGGGAACAGCACGGCCCAACTCCTTGTCCACGAAGTCGTGGGTCTTGGTCCTGGTGGGCTCACCCACTGGGTGGAACTCCCTGCCACCATTGGAGAACTCGCCCACCAGTTCCTTTTTCTTCGTGTCCACGCTGATCACCGGTTGGCCTGCCTTCATGGACACACCCACCTGCTTGTTCAGGTGGCGGAACTGGGCGTCTCGGTCGGGATGGGCGGTTCCCTCCTTCTCCTTGGCCGGGGCCTGGAGCGAGTAGCCGAGGTCTTTCAGGATGCGCCCGACGGTGTCGTCGGTGATCTTGAATCCTTGGCGCACCAGCTCTTCGGCCAGCTTGGCCGTGGACTTCGACGTCCAGCGCAGAAAGGACATCGGGTTGCCTCGGGTCTCGGGATGGACCAGTTCGTCGAGGGCCGACATGAGGCCAGGTTGTTTCACCTCTGACTTGATGTCACCACCACCGACGGCACGCTGACGGTCAGACGGTTCGATCCCGACGCTCACCTCACGCTCGGCCTTGATCACCGTGTTGCGGCTCATGCCCGATGCCTCGGCCACGGCCGACTTCCCACCGCGTCCAAGACCTGCGGCCATGGCCCCGACCACCACCCGGCGCTGCATCTCGTTCAGGTGGGGCAGAACGGTCGTGAAGAATCGCGCGAGTTCCTCACGACTGACCTCCACCAGGCAAGACTACATTGCGCGGACTAACTATCGGTGTACCCTTAGCGAAATCGTAGGTATGCTTGCAATGAAAACAAACGAGTATGCCGGCGGTGGGGCGGGTCTCTTGGTTGCTAAATTGGAAATGGGAAGAATGAATAGATGAAGGATATTTTAAAGCACGGTCCAGCAGACACTCTTAACGCCAACCTAACCGCGAGCGTAAATGTATTGACTGCTGCGATAAGAAAGGCTGTCGGAATATGGCTTCTCAAATATCTTAATGAAGTTCCAAAACAGCGATGACCAACTTGGTTGACACCTGCCATACGGGTAACGATACTCCATTAATATCTGTTATCATCGTGAATTGGAACGGTCAGCAGTGGCTAAAAAAATGTCTTGATTCGTTAATTCAGCAGACATACAAACATATAGAGATTATCGTAGTTGACAATGGCTCGCTAGATGGCAGTGTCGATTTCATACGCTCTCAATATCCAAGCGTAAAGCAAGTGCTAAACAACAAAAATATGGGCTTCGGGGGGGGGAATAATTCTGGTATATCAAAAGCAGAGGGTAAGCTAGTGTTGCTGCTTAATAGCGACGCATGGGTGGACCCTGAACTTGCAGAAGAGTTAGTAAAAGAAAAGAATCTCCGTAATCTGGATGTCATTGGCCCACTTGAAGCGGACTATTGGTCGAAAGAAAAACGTGAACCGTACTCGACGCACATCGACCTTCTCGGTCACCCTGTTTTTCTAACTCCCCCACATCCAACGCGGCCGAGCCTTTATCTAACGGGAGTTTGTCTACTGTTTGATAAATCACTTTACGAGGCAACCGGTGGTTTTGACTCAAACTTCTTCATGTATTGCGAAGAAGTTGATTGGTTTTGGAGACTGAATCTATTAGGGAAGACATTTGATTACAGCCATAAGTTATTCGTCTATCATGCCGGTGGTGGTAGCAATGGTGAGATGCTTAATACCAAGATGTTCTTGTGGCGGAATCAGAATACGCTTCAGATGCTCTTGAAGAATTATTCGTTATGGTCATTAGCATGGGTATTGCCGCTCTATTTCGCCCAGAACGGCATTGAAATGTTATTTTTCTTGACACAATGTAAGGTGAAAATAGCGTTCACCTATGTCATGGGATGGGGATTTTGCCTCTCAAACCTTCCAGGTATCCTTAAAAGAAGAAGGCCCATACAGCGAGATAGGGCAAAAGACGATAAGGCCATAATGAGCAGAATGTATATTGGTTCAGGCAAGGCGGTGCATTTAGTGCACAAGTATAAATGACGAGCCAAAAGCGCGATGCAAACCGATTGCAAACTATTTGGAAATTACACCTAGGCTATAACGTCTTCGAGGTTGGAGCTGGAAGTCAGGGGATAGGCCATGACCTTAAGGGAAAGACATTTACCGAGGTAGACTCGGATTACGAGGACTGTTCGGGCTCAACCAATGATTTGCACCCGGCCATTAATAAGTACGCTGATTCCTTAAAAAGATGAAGAGATTCCTAATTGGGAGCCGATATTGGCTACTACTCTTAGTCTGCGTCGCGGTGGCCACGCATATTTTATGGTATGAGCCTGGGAGTGTATTAACCGCTGGTGACTGGACCCATTATGAACCGGGTACCGTCGCTGACTTATGGAAGACTTATGGGGCATGGGACGACTTATCAGGGCTAGGTGGAATCAATATACAGATCCCCTTCAATGTTTTCATCTGGATGTGGTCGTTGGTCGCTCATCTAGGCGGAGATTATGATTCAGCCACTAAGATAACGTTCTTCGTTCCCATCTCTTTGATGTTATTTGTGTCCCCCTTTGTCCTGCTGCGCTACCAAAGGTTCTCTGCTCCATCCTCTTTTATCGGAGCGGTATTCTATGGCTCAAATTTGTATGCTGTCTCAAATATTCCGACTATTGAATTTGTTTATGCATTGGCACCGCTCCTGCTATTTCTTCTGCTTCGGGCCCTAACGTCCGAGCAGCGTTCCGCGGGCAAATGGTTGGTGTTTGCCGTTGCTTACTCCGTCGGCATCGGCTATGAGGCGCGGATCATGTACGTAGTCAGCATCATATTGGTATTTGCGGCGGTCTGGTTTCATCATAGAGATTTAGTCAGGCAGTATCGGCAGGTTGCACTCACGGGCGCCGTAATCGTCGCTCTGAACTCCTTTTGGATACTCCCGACTTTATTAGGGGGCGGTGTGGGCGCCGTGTCGACAGTGACCGCGAGGGGGCTGTTTGGTACCTGGCTGTTTGATACTACTAGTGCATTTGCCATATTTCCGTGGTACTGGACGGGAGGCGTCCTGAATATTGTGTTTGTTAAGCAGCCAGTACGTTGGTTTTACCTTCTAGTCCCACTCATAGCGTTCTTCTCTCTGACAAAGATGAGGCAGGATGTCGACAAGCGGCGTCGTCTGCTAATGTTCTATTTGTCAGTCGCGTTATTAGGAGTGTTTTTGACAAAAGAGAGCGGCATGCCGCTCCCGGGAGCGTACCAGTGGCTTTACCTACATATGCCCGGCTTTGGGGTATTCAGAGAGGCGTCGAAATTCTACCTAATTACTGCCGTAGGGTATGCCGGGCTATTGGCGGGTACGTTTGACGGTCAATGGTTGAAAAACAGTGCCAGAATCAAGAAGTGGGTTCCCGTATTGGGATGTCTGTTCATACTCATCCTCGGCGGGATCAGCTACTATCCCGCGTACACCGGTACGATTGAAGAGTTGTTTATTTCAGCCAAGGAGAGTCCTGATTATGTGAAATTCGACAATTTTGTTGAAAAGCAACCTCAGTTCTTCCGGACTCTGTGGTTGCCTACCGATTCACATTGGAGCGCCTTCTCGGTTACGCATCCAATAGTAACGGCTCAGTCACTTTCCGCCGGAGCCTGGTCTGATTTAGTTGCATATAATCCGCAGCTATCAAGTGGCGCAAACTATACATCGTTGATTACATCCCAATACTCCGAAGCGGCGGCATCCTACTCTTCGTTTAAATATATTATCGTTCCAGAGACCGAAGTACTTCCAGAGGATGATCCAATTAGTCCGTTTGGAGTACCGCGTAGCTTTTATGTGAGCACACTTGACGCGGTTCCTTGGCTGAAGCGTATCATGGGTTTCGGTAATCTTGCGGTGTTTGAGAACCAGAGTTTGCAGCCGCATATATCCGCACTTGCTGAGGGCACGATGCTAACCAAGTTAACGAATCCAGAGTTGAACTGGTCTCTGATGAAGCTGCCGGCAAGCTTAACTGTCACCGCGGAAAATTCGACTAAACAATCAGTGCAGATAATAGGTGCAATGAGCCCGTTTATCCTAAGCTTTGCCGAGAGTTTCAATTCTGGTTGGAAGCTCTATCTTCGTCCGGTGGCACAGGCCTCGTCGTGCAAGCCCGCTTCTATCTATGAGACTCCGGAGGCACGAGTCGCGGCGCTGACTGTTATTGCACCAAGCACCTGGTTCGGAGACGTGGTGGAGTGCCCATCGAATTTACACTTGATGGATCCATCCGATCTGACTGCGCTGGCATCGGAGCCAGCATTTGATAACTCCCACGTGGAGCTCGGTGGTTATGCTAACGGCTGGAGGATCGATCCGGCCTACATTAAGGCGCATTATTCCAAGCAGTATTACCGCGAGAATCCAGATGGCAGTATCGACATCAATATGGATATCTACTATCGGCCGCAGTCCTATTTCTACACTGGAATGGGCTTATCGGGTGCAACTCTTATGGGTTGTATGGGTTATTTTGCCTATGACTGGCGTCGGCGAGGGCAGGTTAGGCGTGGCGCTGGGGGCTCGCGCGCCTGAGAGGTTGGATAGATCAAATTCGATACGCGCCGCGTGCGTTGGGGACTCTTCGCATCTCAGTGGGTCTGACCGTCGCGAGTGTTCGGTGAGAGCACACACCATCAACATGGTAGAATTCTATTTAACAGTGCAGGAAGCCTCCCGAATGATGTGTGGTAGGCGTGAAAATCGAATTTGAGATAGACCTTAATACTTTTAAGCATTGGCGCCGGTATGCTAGGCCGCGGCCGATTTTGGCAATACTGGTGGCAACTCTGTTGGTCATTGGTCATCCGGATCTGGTAACTATAATAATGGGGGCCTATGTCGTGGTTGCGCTAATAGTAAACATCGAGGCTCAATGGAGCTTTGTCTTGGCTCTTATTACACTCGCATCGCTGCCATTATGGCTCATTTTGCAAAAGCCGGCTATTGGCAATCATTTTGCCGTCAACGCCTTTTATTTTCTCGTCTGCGGGCTCGTAACGAGCTTAACCCCAGCTTAACCCCAGCTATTTACCCGTCCATTTGGGCTGATATGGCCGCGTCCGCAGAATTGCCATTCCAGTAGGGAAACTGATGGAGTCGAAGCCACAGACTCTCAGAACAGAAGGGCTCTTCCCAAAATGAGCGGTAACGGCACTCGTCGCGTTCGTGATTGAGGTCCACTCCTGTTGCGGCCCCGGTCCATTGGACAGTTTCCATAACTATTACGTGGCCGGAGCCGTTCTTGGATCTCGGAACGCCTCCCGTCGTGTGCGGTGTCGCCAAAACGGCTGGGGTGAAATGCATCCTGTTCCTTCGTGCCGTAGGGCGCGCTCGGACGAGGTGCCTATCGGCGGCGCCGACGAGTGACATCCGGGATAGCGCTATGCAGCAGCTGGGGCGATGCTGACCTCGAAGGCCAGATCCTCATCGATCAATACGGGCATCCGCTCCGGGATCAACGGTCGGTGCGTGACATCCCAGGACTCCCAGCCCCGAGACGAGAAGTAGCTCAAGATCATGCGGGGACTATAGAAACACCACACTGGCTGTTGCAACCCACAAATACCCTGGTGATAACCCCATAACCTCTAATCGCTACACAGTAACTAAGCAGCGATAATATGGCGGAAGTCGTGGAAGGTGTAACGCAACAACCGGCCACTCGGGTCGATGAAACCGATGGCAGCCAGTGCATGGTCGAGGTATTGCCGGAGCACTGTCTCGGAGACAGGTCGGTTCTCGAGCTGGCGGCGGCACTGGAACAGCAAGGGCATGGGTGGGTTGTAGAGCCGTTCGTTCTTGTCGTAGGACACCACGAGCGGCACGTCCCGTTCGACATCGCGGATCCGGCCGATGACGGCGCTGAGCACGTCTGCGAGTTCGGGGGAGATGACCAGCAGCCTCTCCTGGTCCGTCTTCGACGGGGTGATCTGGAGCAGTGGGATCAGTTCTCCGGTGCTCGGCAGCCGGTATTGGATGAGGCTGTGGTGCGAGAGTTCGGTCAGTTCCTCGATTCGGATGCCGGTGTGACGCAGGACCTCGACCATGGCCCAGGTCCAGAACGCTCGGTGCTCTTCGAAGCTGAGATCACGACGCGGACCACCTTCAGGGTCTTCGGCCCAGACCCGGCCCGTGGTCTTCGTCTTCATCACCCACCGACGCAGACTCTGTCCTCCCGCGCTGAAGAGCGCACCGGCAATCGTGCTTTCGGCTGCTGCCAGTAGCTCGGCTGCCCGGTGGCGCTCGGCGTCCACCCAGCCGGTCAGGATGGGCAATACCGGAAGGCGTTCACGGGTCCGTTGGTCCATGCGGGATTTGCGTTGTGATCGGTCCTTTTTATGGGACACGTCGCTGGCACTGACCGGGCAACGCACGGCCCACGGCCCCCACCGAGCCGGGTCGTCGTCGGCCCATTCGGCGAGGTCGAGGTAGAAGGCTCGCACTGCGCTCAACACGCTGCGGCCATCCAAGCGGACCGTCTTGGCGCTCACGCTCTCACCGTCGGCGCTGACGGTGGTCGTGGTTCTGGTCATGACCCGCTGCTTCCAGGCCGCCGCGATATCGCGGGGCAGCTTCAGCGAGTCGATGCCGGGGTGATGAGTCTCGAGGTCGGCCCAGAAGAGTTTGCCGAGCAGGTAGGCGAAATGCTGTAGCGAGGAGAAGTCCACCGACGGCTGTCGTTCGCGTAGGTAGTCGACCAGCACGTCGCTCATGGGGCCACACTGGATCTTGTAGCGGTCGATCAGCTGCTCTGGGGTCAGCTGCCCGCGTCCGGAGAAGACCCGGAGCGCCGCTGGTGCATCCTCGCTGAGTCCGCCGTCAGCGCGTAACAGTTGGTAGAACAGCGGGCTGTGGGCGTGAGCCTCCGCCTCGCCGCGCATTTGGCCAGCGAGGTCCAAAAGTTCAGCGCAGTCGCCGACGGCTACGTCGCCCACCAGGCCGCCCTTGGCGGCCATGATGAGCGCGATCCGGGTGAGTGCCTGTTGTCCAGCCTGCAAGCCCACGGCACCGGACTGGCACGATTGGGCGAGCTTGTTGAAGACGACGGCGTCTCGGGTGCGGGCCATCTCGGCGGCGAGGCCTCGCCAGGCTGGTGCACACGCCAGCAGCCAACCCAGGCTCGGTCTGATCACATCGGCGCAGATCAGCACCAGCAAGCCCGGGCTGAGGTGTGACAGCGGTTTTTTGGGCCGCATCGAAGCCCCCGTAGGGGGGCCGGCCGGGGTGTCGACCAGACTCCGCCAGTCTGTCTGCTGCTCGGCACCGCTGGCCAACCACCGGGCCTGCCAGGTGTCACCGGGGCGGGCTTGGAGCCAGCTCACGACGGCCAGCACACCTTGCCGCCGGCTTTGCTGGCTGATCGAATGCGCCAACGCGAATGGTGGTGCCAGCACCCGACCCACCATTTGGGACCGCCCGGTCTCGGTTGTGGACCACGACGATGCCACCGGCCGCGGTGGGAACCGGGTCAGCAGTTCGGACCCGTCCTGGGTCGGTCCCGTCGGTCCCGGCATGGCCTCGGCCGTCTGTACCCCGACTTGCTGGTCGCTGCCGGCACTCACGGCGCGCCCTTGCCGAAGAGGACATCGAGGCTCTCGGCACGGTATCGCCCCGCGGGTGTTGGTGCTGAGTGGCGGTCGGGCCCTCGGGCGTGGAAGGCGAGCACCGTCTCGATCACGTCGGTGGTCAACGGGTTGAGATAACGCTCGGTGGTGGAGAGGTGGGCGTGGCCCATGACCCACTGCACGTCGACCAACGGGACCTCTGGATCACGGGCCATCCGATAGGCCGCGGTGTGGCGGAGGTCATGGAGGGACCAATTCGAGCCCAGGGCGGCGTTGGCCCGGTTGAACATGGCCCGGGCCGCGTCATAGCCCAAGGGCCGCAGTGGTCGTCGCAGCGTCCACCACAGGGGTTGGTCCCGACCGGCCGGCACCCGGTCTTGGATTTGGGCCTGATAGAGCCGCAGCCACACGAATGCGTCCGGGGACGCCGGCACCGTTTGCAAGGCCCGGGTCCCCTTGCGGATCACCGTGAGCAGCTGCTGGCCGGGGTCGGCATCACCGACGGTCGCGCCCAAGAGCTCGGAGGCTCGCACGCCCGTCGACACCCAGAAGGCGACGAGTGCCCGGTCGCGGTGAGAGCCGAGCAGAGCGAACAGCTCATCGAAGCGGGCATCGGGGATACTCCGGGGTGCCCGCGGCACCACCTTGGGCCGATAGCGACCACGGCGGGTGCGGTCGAACGGCTCGAGCGGGTTGTGGTGGGCATTTTCCCGACCGCCACAACGGCTGCGTGAGAGTGGGAACGGGTTGACCATCGGGCCGGTACCGGCCTCGAGGTGGAAGTCGTAGAAGGCCCGCAGCACGCTCTCGCAATGCGCCACCGTCGCCGCCGCATACCCGGGTCCGACCGACCGCTTGCCGGTCAGCGCGTTCAGCCTCCCGGGCGCAGTGCTCACGGTTGGCGACGCCGGCACACCACGCTCGGGGTATCGCCAGTGCGGGCGCATCGGCTTGGAGGCGGCCCCGAGCCACCGGCAGAAGTCTCGGGCTTCAGCGCGCGTCGCCTGATCCCAGTCGGTCTGGACCGCCCACAAGAACCGGAACCAGCGCAAAAGGTCGGTGCCGTAGGAGCGTTGGGTCGTGGCCGGCCGTCCGCAGGCGGCCAGCTCGGCGAAGTACGCCATTGCCGAGGCGATCACCGCCCCGCCGGCATCGACCAGGCGGTAGGGCTCGAACAAGTCCCCTATCGCCTCGAGTGCTCCGTCCTGGGGCACCACCAGCTGGCTCAAGTCACATGGGATGTCGCTCTCGTTGATCACGAGCCGGAACGTAGCGGCTCCAATCGACAATCAAGTGCTAAGCAGGCAAACCCTTCCCGTAGTTCGGTTAACTGGTCGGTCTTGCGGCCCGGCACGTTGCGCATGTGGCGGGCGTTGCAGAGCCACAGCTCGTCGAACAACCCTTCGAGGCAGTAGTAGTTGGGTCGGACCAGGGCGCGGTGTCGGCCTTTCAGCCGGTCCGTTTCCCTGGCCCGCCCTCCGAACCGGTTATGTGAGAGCCGGGGGGTGCGATTCCCCCCGGCCACTCGACTGACCGTAGCCAGTAGGTCCCAGTTGGGCTTTCCGGCGTAGAGCAATGACCGAATCCTGTAGCTCCGGAACGATGTAAGCCTCCCTCACGATGAGAGCTTCGTAAACTCGTAAAGTCCGCAGCCATACTGTGCCTCGGCGAGGATGCTGGGATCGCAGTTCTCAATGAAGTCACCGTCGTCTGTGATTGCACAGAACGAGAGGAGGGTTAGCTCCGGCATTGCGCAGAGCACTGTCTCTGTGGAAAGGACGCGATAGGCATTGAAATAAACGCGCTCGAGACCGGTGGGTACGGAAAAATATAGCTTACCGCCAGGACGCAGGACGCGCGCCAGAGAGGACATAAAGCGTAGATGTGCATCGGGATCGATTGGATCGCCGTAGCGTCCGAGGCCAAAATGTTCAGCGGCATGGAGCGACGAAAGTGAGTCGATGGAGTTGGAGTCCACGCCCTTCAGTGTTGTGGCGTCGGCCTGAATAAAGGATAATCCCGAGACCGCGATTGGCGCTGGGCGAAGATCGATCAAGGTTACGGGAACACAACTGAGGACGTGCGCGACGAAGCCGTCGAAACGAGATCCCACATCCACGTGATGCTCGGTTCCGGAAGCACAGACGAGGCGCGCTGCCCAGAGGTCCTGTAGCCAATAATGAATATCGAGATTGCCGGCGGGCTCATCGCGATCGGCAAGTACTGGGTAGAAATAGCGCAGGCTTGCTCGCTGGCTTGAATCACGGACCAGTCGGTTGTACGAGCGCCATTCGGAGATGAACTGCGGTAGATTCCGAAATGCACTGCGCGTGCGGTTCGGATACAGGTCAATACCAAAAAGGCTGAGTCCTCCCCACATCATCTGATAGAACTTTGACCGCTCGCGCATACGGCGATTCGCCTTCCCACCGTCGGGTAAGGTCTTGCCATTGTCTGGGAAGGCTTTCATATTGTTAGTCCTTGTGCGCGCTCGAAACGAACGCCACGTTGTTTGACTTGTCTGCGGAAACGGGCACCTATGAGTCAACCTTGCGAGTTCAAACGATACGCGGAACGGTGACCTCACGGTAGCAGTCGGCGTCCCATTGCCCGCGTGGACGAAGGATCGAGGATGACGTAACAACGGAGTAGTCTGGGCAGATGCCTGTCGAGGATCCGGAGTTACTGGACTGCCTGGCAGAGTTGGTAAGCAAGTTCATCGGGATGCGCATTTGACTCCTTACCCTTGGATGGACCGGCCATGAGTCCAGGTAGTGCAGGTAGTGCGGACAGTGCCGGATCGTCAAGTGCCCCGTTTCCGACCAAACGAGTGACAGTCGTTTCACATGTGCGAACGACGGGCCTCCTTCATGCTCTCGAACGCTATGTCGTGCCCCGAGCGGAAAGCGTCCTGGTAATCGAGCACCAGTTGGTCCACATGGTCCCGGCGTACTCGAGATACCGCTTCTACGAGGACGGCGTTCTGCGGAAGTCGGGGGAGCGGGCCGTGCGGCTTCCCGAGGTGATGCGGTTTGCCAGTGATGCCGTCCTCACCGTGGTGTGGACACATCGCATGCAGCGCGACCCGGACTTGTTTATCGGGGTGGGCGCGCTCAACGCCTTCGTCGGGTTGTTGCTGCGTGCGCTCGGGTTGGCGCGACGGTGCGCGTTTTGGGTGATCGACTACTCGCCGCGACGATTCGACGGTCGTGTCCTCGACGCGGTGTTCCATCTGGTCGACTCCGTCGCTGCCCTCCGTTGCGACGAGACGTGGAACCTCGCGCCCCGCATGGAAGAGGCGCACCTTTCCAAGCGTTACGCCCCCTTGGTGCGGCGACGGACCAACGTCCAGACAATCGTCCCCATCGGGGTTGACCCCATCAACCTACCGGCAGCGAATCGACATCCTCGACGCCTGGTGTTCATCGGGCACGTGCTCGAGAAGCAGGGGCTGCAGCTGGCGATAGAGGCGATGTCAAGTTTGGTCGAACGATTCCCAGACATCGAACTGGTTGTCATCGGCGATGGCCCCTATCTTGACGAAATCCGCCGCCTGGTTGACGACCTGGGTATCGACGCCGCTGTGACGTTCACCGGCTTCGTGGAGAGTCAACACGATGTTGAGGCCTACCTGGTGACGGCCAGCATCGGGCTGGCTACCTACTTGCCGACGCCGGATACCTTCACCTTCTACGCCGACCCGGGTAAGATCAAGCTCTATTTGGCAGCCGGCTTGCCGGTATGCGTGACGAGCGTGCCGGCAATCGCTCGGGATCTCGAGCAGCGCAGGTGCGCGGTGGTGGTAGAGCCGACCGCTGGGTCGGTGGCCGAGCACGTCGCTGATCTCCTCAGTGACCAACATGATTTGGAACAACGGCGCATCGAGTGCCTCGCCTATGCCGAGGAGATTACCTGGGAGAGGGTCTTCGACAGGGCTTTCGGCGTCGCTGTCAATTCTTGAAGAGCCGGAAGACCACGTGCCGCCTCGACAACGACGCCGGGATGGAGGACCGCACTGTCGTCGCCTTCCAAGCGTTGGCCGCTTGCCCTGGCACCGGGACCAGATTATGGCTGGCCGTGCTCCTGCGGCTCAACGTGTGTGGCCTGGGGGAAGGGGCAGGTGCTGATGCCAACCGAGTTTATCGCCAGCTATTGCCACCAAAACAGCACTTGCTTCTCCGGCCTTCAGCACGAGAAGCCCAATCCCGAGGGGTCGGGCCAGCGCTCGTGGTTGTTTCAACCATGGACGCCGAGTAAACATAGAGATCCCTTGTGAGCCATGCTTCGCGAAGAAGCGCGCAACTCCCGGGGCGTAGTACGCCTTCTTTCTACAGGAGTCGAAATAGCGAACCCGGCCCTCGTGGTGGAGGATCGTCGCATGGATACGCACCCGGCTACCACACGAAGCTGTACGTATTCCGAGGTCCCAGTCTTCACCGCCGGTCAACGTTTCATCAAAGCCGCCGACCGCGTCGAATACCGCTCGAAGAAAGAATCGAGGGGCTTCGATAGCGTCGCTCCCTTGATAAAACGTACGTTCGTACGCACGTACATCGGCCCAAAAGCCTTCCCCGACAGTGCGCTCAGGGACAATGACGCTCGTTGCGCCAGCCTGAATTGCTGTTACAACCTCGGCGACCACTTCAGGAGGCAGCACCATGTCGGAGTCAATGAAGCCAACGATGGCCGCATCAGTGGCCATAGCACCTGCATTGCGTTTTGCTGATCGCTCGGGCCCAATTTCAATGAATACGTCTGCGAGCTCACGTGCGATCTCGGTAGTCGCATCGGCTGAACCGCTATCCACGACGATCAGAGTGCACGGAACCACCTGAGCCCGAATCGATTCCAGACACGCTCTGAGGGTGGTTGCGGAATTGTGAGTTGGGACGACAACAGCGATGTCTCCTCGACTCAACGGGGTGGCGGGCACGGTTGAGTCTGATTTGGTGAGTGTTATCTCTCGTGGAATGTTTGGGGAGGGTGCGGATGTCATCGAGGGTCACTCCCGGCGTATCGGCATTTGGCTATGTCGCGGATCTGATCTGTCCTTCGGTCGGGTCGAAAGCAGGCGCATTGGCGAGCACACTCGTCGCGACCTGTGCCCACGAAGTAACGCCTCCGGGGGCGACCCGATGTGCTCCCGCGAGGAGTGCAGGGAGTTTTGCGATCAAAGTGGACCCCAGGTCATTCGGTTGCGGATTGACGAGTATTCCTCCTGAAGCTGCGATGGAATCGCGCAACCCGGGGACGTTGTAACCGATGCTCAGAGTGCCAGCCGAGGCCGCTTCGGTGACGACCAGTCCCCATCCTTCCCGAACAGATGTGACCAACAGGGCGTGAGAACGGGCAATCCGATTGAGTTTGTCCTTCTCATCCACCCAACCCAGAAACTCCACCCCGGGCGTTGCGCGTTCACGAAGTTTCTGTTCCATCGGACCAGTACCGATTACCCACAGGCGGGCATTGGGCATCTCGTTGCGGGCGAAACTGAACGCCTCGATGGCATCGTGTGGGCGTTTGTTCCATGCGAGGCGCCCGACGAAGACGAATGTGGGGGTCGGCTCCTTCGTTGGGAGTGGTTCGGTGATGGCCAGCGGATCGAACCCTACGGGGACGACCGCAACATTACGGAGTCCATAGTTGCGCAACGACTGTCGACTCGATTCAGACAATGTCACCGTCGGGATGTCGCGGTAGGGGGCCAGCCAGTGCGGTTCTAGCCAGTAGCGACCGACCATGGCGATCGGCCAAAGGGTTTCGTGGAACCAGATCTCACGGGCCACCTGGTGGATCAGAGCTATGACCGGTACCTCGGTCACCCACCGGGGGCACCCGAACGGTCGTGTGTTGACCTCGTCGATGACCAGGTCGAAATGTCCCCGGGCTTCACGTTCCCAGTATTTGCGGGCCTCTCCGTACACGCCGTGAGGGCCGCCTCGTCGGACTACCTGGTACCCACCATCCACAGTCTCTCGTTCGGATTTGCCGTCGACTGCACTGCAGAAGAGCGTGACGTCGTGGCCGGCTGCCACCCAATGGCGAGCGATCTGGTCCGTGTAGACCTCTGCTCCTCCCGCCTTGGGGTGGGCCAGATCCCGCCAGTTGTAAATGAGGATCCGCATCAGTGGGAAACCTCTATCGCACCCTCTTCGAGGTTCAGCGGCGCGGAGGCAGTTGCCGTCGACAATTGTTGACTCGTTGGCTTCGAGTAGCTGGGTGCCGGGGGATCAGAAGGAGTCCGGTCGTAATACCTGAGGATGTGGAGCCGATAGAAAATGGCCAACGTGTCGACGGTCATGTTCCACACCGCCCGCATGGAGATGGTGCTAGAAAACCGTTCGACGATCTGCACGGGAGCTTCGACAAAGTTCTGGTACCCCAGGTGCCGTGCCACGACCAGCAATTCCAAGTCGAAGGCGAAGCGCTTCTCGACCATCCTCGGCACAACCGCGGACAGCACTTCGCGTCGGACGAATTTGAGACCCGTTTGGGTGTCCCGCACCGGAAGGCGGAAGAGGATTCCGATCAGTGTTTGGTAGCCCAAGGAGTACAAGCGTCTCAGCCAGGGATAGTCAACGTCGGAGTCGGGATGGCGCTTGCTCCCGAGCACAATGTCGGGTGCATTGTCAACGCGGGTGAGTTCGATGAAGTTCGAGATCAGAAGGGCCGGCAGGTCGCCGTCGGCGTCGATGAACCCCACGTACCTCCCCCGTGCTTCTGTCATCCCCGCGTGAAGCGCAGAGCCTTTGCCTCCGTGTGGCATCGTGATCAATCGGACTCGCTGACGGTCGAGTTCGCTTATGGCGTGTTCACTCCCGTCGGTCGAGCCGTCTGAGACAGCGATCACCTCAAAGGTCGATCCCGAGGCTTCGAGGACCTCGACGATGTTGGACAGGTGGGGTCCAAAACGCGGACCGGGGTTGTAGAAGGGAACGACGATACTGAAGTCGCAGGTGTCCGCGGCGAGTTTCCCGCTCACCTCCACCGGCTTGGGCGGGTTCCGATCCGGTCGGAAGACGTCCACCATGGAAAGGACAAGCACGAGTGCGCTGGTCCCCAGCATCACGTACGCCACTTGCCCTAGGTCCTGATGGAACAGTGAGATTCCGACAGCAGCTACACCTGCTCCCACCCAACCCACTTGTGCGAAGAGAGAGTTGCGAGCGAGGTGGTAGTACACCAGCAGGCTTATCAAACCGAGGATGGCCGCCTCCACCGCCAGGGTTCCTACCGTCCCCGCTGACCCGGTGAAGCTCTTTCCGAACAGGGTCTGCACCAACGGGCCGGGCAGTGCGACGATCAGGCCTGCTATCACCACCCCCAAACAGCTGACTGCGATCATTGTCTGCACCAGTAGACGTTTCGCTTCGGGTCCCTGGCCGTGGTTGGCGGCGAACCTCGGAAAGGCCAAGATTACCAATGCCCCGGGTCCGAACAGTGCGATGCGGCTACCTGTTGCCGCCGCCGCGTAGAGCCCTGCCGCATGCGGAGCCATCAGGTGGCGAGCGAGGAACGTGTCGATGCCGACAAACACCCAATAACCGCCTAGCCCAAAGAGCATGGCCATTCCGTGCTCGAGTCTGATGTGTTCCGCCGGTCCCGCTGGGTGAGTCCGCAGTTCGCGGCGCAATGGCCACGCCACGATGCCCACTGTCACCACAGCGGAGGCCACCGTAGCCAGCATGGCGCCCGTGACTCCCAAACCGGCCTCGACGAGCACCACGCCGAAGAGCAGTCGGCTGACACCCAGGCCTACCACCATGGCGATGGCGAACGGCGTGAACTGCAGCTTCCCGACCAGCACCCCTTGCAGTACGGCGCCGATCACCGAGGGGACCAGCAACACAGCCAACATCAATACAGGTGTCACCGAACCGAGATGAAGAAACCCGGCGATGACCGGACTGAGGCCCGCCAGCACCACCGTGCCGATGATGCCCGCCACGATTGCCCGGTTGGCGATGGTGCGGAGGTGGAGGGGCGCCTCCCCTCGTAGCGCCACCGTGCGGGTAACCGCAGCTTGCACGGCTCCCAGTGGTACCCCGAGAACAAGCACAACGTTCAGCAACGCCCCGAGGGCGCCATACTGATCGGGCCCAAGCAGGCGACTGATGACGACGTGGAAGATGAAGTTGGAGAGCCCGACCGTTCCGGTGGCGAGGAGAAACGACAGCCCACCACCCTTGGTGAGTTCGCGCAGGGGTAGGCGGCTCAGTTTGTCTCGGATGCTCACACGAAAACGCTGATCGAGCCCGTTTGTGGAGAGTATCTACAGCACGACTCTGTTTCGATCCGCCAGGTTCGCATGCCACACCTTCCGCCATCGAGGTAATGCATAGGCCACATAGAGTAGTCGACCGTGGAGCCAGCCATCAATAGAAATGTTCTGATCGGGCGCACGTGGGATCGATAGCTCTTCTGGCGACCTGCCCGTGGTGAGTACCGCACTGCAGCCACAAGAGAAGGGATCAGAAGAGATATCGCTGTGGGTGGCCCACCCCGACCTCCCTGTACTGATTCTTGGTCTGGTCCTTGCCTTGGGGATCTGTTGGCCGCTTGTGGGAGGAGGCCAGGTATTTCTTCTCGACTGGGTGATCGGCCCCCATTCCGCCATCCTCTCGCCTGGCTTTTACGGTCTCAATGGCGGCCTGGCGTCTGGCCTGCCCGTTGCGCTTGTTGTTGGGCTCCTCACCCATCTGGTCGGGTCCGCCGCCACCTGGTTACCGATCGCCGTTTTCTTCCCCATCGCCACCGTGTCGATGGGCAGGTTGGTGGGCGGCCGTCAGTGGGCCCGCCTGGGTGCCGCCACCCTGTTCGCCGTCAACCCGTTTGTCTTCCAACGGCTCTACGTCGGGCATATCCCTTTGTTGCTCGGGTATGCGCTGTTGCCCCTGGTCGTCCGTTCCATGGTGCGAGCTGTGGACAACCGGGGAGTCGCCAGGCTGACCCCGGTCCTGTGGATGGCACTTCTGACCGGCATGAGCCCTCACTTTGCCTGGGTGTGCGGGGTACTGCTCCTCGCGGTGGTCCTCGCTCACCGACGCCGCTTGGCGGCCCTGGGCTGGGCGGCGATCGTCGGTCTGTGCTTTGTTCCCACCCTGGCGTACGTGTTCCTTCCCCAAAGCGCCGCATCGCTTCCGGCCACGGTTGGAAGTTACGATTTGTCAGCCTTCCAGACGATGGGAGATCCTCAAGTCGGGTTGTTCGGCAATGTTGCCGGCCTCTACGGGTTTTGGCGGGCAGGGCCTGGGCCTACCCTTCCGAAATATTACGTTTCGGGATGGTTTCTTCTGCTGCTGGCGGTGCTCGTGGTGGTGGCGATAGGTGCAGTGACTGCGCTGAGGGATGTCCAAACCACCGGTACGACCGAGTCTGGCGGTGACACTCGTCGTCGGGGCGGCGTCCGGCTCGACCGCCGAATGGTTGCCTCGGTGGTCGTCATCAGTGCCGTTGTCGGTTTCTTCCTCGCCCTTGGCTCCCAAGGGCCAACCGGGCCGCTTTTCCGCTGGGCCTATGTGCACGTTCCATTCTTCAACGTTATGCGGGAGCCTGAAAAGTTCTCGGTGCTGCTCGCCCTTGGCTATGCCGCCTGTTTCGGCTGGGGGATCGAGCGGTGGGCGAACAGTTTCGCTCCGGGCCGGCGGATCATCGGTGTGGTGGCCGTGTTTTTCGTGGCGCTCGGTCTTCCGCTTGCCTATACGCCGACCATCTTCGACGGGCTCGACGGCCAGATCGTCACTAGCCACCTACCGGCGTCGTGGACCCAAGCGGAACAGATCACCGGCTCGAGAACGGGTGATCTGTTGTTCTTTCCATGGCACCTCTATCTGGCCTTTCCCTTCGCAGGGGGCCGGGTGATCGCCAATCCGGCCCCGTCATCGTTCACCGGTGAGGTCATTTCGGGAGACGACCTCGAGCTCCCGGCTCTCTACTCGGAAAGTACGTCGTCACGTTCAGCCTTTATCCAACGCTTGATTGCCGAGGGCGGAGCCGGAGGAAAGTTTGGACAACAGGTAGCACCGCTTGGGGTGCAGTACGTGGCGCTGGCCAAGACCGTCGATTGGCAGAGTTATCAGTGGCTCTCGCGACAATCAGACCTGCATCTCGTGCTCGACACGCCCAGTTTGGAGTTGTGGGAGAACACTGCATACCTCGGCCTGGGACATCGTGGGGGAGAATCGGTCGTTCGTCTGTCACCGGTGGCATATCGCATTCCTCCAGGTCAGCCGGGGTGGGTGAGTGTGGCCGTGCCCTATCAACCGGGTTGGTCCCTCAATGGTCATCCAGCCCGCTCCACACCCGATGGCGTTGTGTCGGTATGGGCTGGCGCCTCGGGTGGCGTGTTGCGTTACCGCCCCTGGACCTTCGCCTGGGCGGGTGACGTGATCTCCCTTGGTTTAGTGCTGGCCCTGGCCCTGGCCTTGGCAATCGGCAACGCCCGAAGAAATCGAAGAAAACAAGGGGTTAGAGAATCCGAACCGCCAAACTCATCGCCTGCGTAATGGCTTGACTCTCCCTCCGATCAGGGTTAGCTTCGAAGAAGGAGATGACACTAGATGTCATGTCCCGTGGAGATGGCGAGTCACGAGATACAGAAAAGAGAGTGCGATGTCTGCAGCTAAGAGTGAAGTTTGGCGGGTAGTTCGGTTCTTCAGAGGGCACCTTGTCCAGTCTGTTGTCGTCCTCCTGGTGCTGATGGGTGGAGGCGCAACCGCTTTGTTTTCTGGATCGAATGTAGACAGCGGCATTTATACCGGATGTGGCTATGGCTACACCACGGGTTACGTCTCCGGTTATGGCTACACGACGGGTTCCACTGCTGGCTACGGCACCTGCCCCCCTGGCGGTGGCACTACGACGACCACCTCAACCTCAACCACAACGACGTCGACTACTACACCGACCACCACCACGACTACACCGACCACCACCACGACTACCGTGCCCACGCCCCCGGGCCCGTCGGTGAATGGTGGCTACTGGACGGACGCCTCCGATGGCGGCATCTTCGCCTTCGGTGACGCTGGCTTCTTCGGCTCCATGGGCGGCACGCATCTCAACAAGCCGATGGTGGGCATGGCCGCAACCCCCGACGCCCAGGGCTACTGGGAGGTGGCCTCCGATGGCGGCATCTTCTCCTTCGGTGATGCCCACTTCTACGGCTCCATGGGTGCCTCGCACCTGAACCAGCCGATGGTGGGCATGGCCTCAACCCCTGACGGCAGGGGCTACTGGACGGTGGCCTCCGACGGTGGCATCTTCTCCTTTGGTGATGCCCAGTTCTACGGCTCCATGGGTGGATCGCACCTGAACATGCCGATCGTGGGCATGGCTGGCGATCCGAGCACGGGTGGCTATTGGTTCGTAGCCTCCGACGGAGGCATCTTCTCCTTCAACGCTCCTTTCCATGGCTCCATGGGTGGCACGCACCTCAACAAGCCGGTTGTGGGCATGGCCGCTGCCCTCGAGACGGACGGCTACTGGTTGGTAGCTTCTGACGGAGGCATCTTCTCCTTCAACGCTCCGTTCTTTGGCTCCATGGGCGGCACGTTCCTCAACAAGCCGATGGTGGGCATGGCCGAAGATCCGTACGTTGGCACCGGTTACTGGACGGTGGCCTCCGACGGAGGCATCTTCTCCTTCCTCTCACCCTTCTTCGGCTCCATGGGTGGATCGCACCTGAACATGCCGATGGTGGGAATGGCGGCGTCGCTGTAAGCGTCGCGGTCTGCTTGGGAAGACCGAAGGTTTGAGAGATGGGCCGGTCGCTTGCGACCGGCCCATCTCACGTCCGTAGTCTCCGTTACGCAACGTGATCTGTCGCCTTGATCCGTGACCGGCAATGTGAGGATCAGGGAGGTGCCGGCGCCAACTGAACTGCTCCGAGCCCCTGAATCATCCCGCCGGATCGAAATGCCGACGATGGGTCGACGGAGTCACACCGATCCCGGCAGATGCTCTTGACGAGAATCGAGCCACAGGATCTTTGTCAGATTGCTGATCTGAACTCAGTTCCGAGCACCCCTGTTACAGTCAGCGTCGATATGACGGTGCGTCAGATTGAGGGCGAGTTCGAGACGGTGGTGGAGGTGTTGCGGGCCGCCGCCTCGGTCAATGCTGACGTCGAGGCATACGTGGAACCGGCGGTTGGGATGTCCCCACGGCGGGCGATGACCTTCAGTCAGTGGGACCGGGCTGCCGATGGCGTGGCCGGTCTGTTTGCCGATCATGGGGTGACCCGGGGCACGGTGGTCTGCCTGATGCTGCCGTCCTCCATCGATTACATGGTCGCCTACGCCGCCGCCGCCCGCTTGGGAGCGATCACCTCGGGGATCAACCCTCGGCTCGGTAGCCACGAGGTCCGTTCCATTCTCGAGCGCACCCGACCGGTGGTGACGGTGATCGACGACGGAGTGACTCTCCCCGATGGACCGGCGGGCACGGTGATGAGACGGGCGGAAGTTGTCGGTGCCTTCGACGACGATCCTCCCGGGGCATGGCCGGATCTGGAGCCGACCGATCCGGTGGCTGTGGTGTGGACCAGCGGGACCACCGGGCTCCCGAAAGGCGCGGTCTTCGACCATCGCCGCCTGGCCGCGGTGGCGGCCGGCACCGACACCCTGTCGGAACCGGGTGACCGTCGTCTCTCCCCACTGCCGTTCGCCCACGTCGGATCGATGACCCGCACCTGGGATGAGGTCGTCCATGCCGTGACCACGGTGATCACCCCCACCCCTTGGAAGGCCGCCTCGGCCATCTCGGTGATGGTCGACGAACGGATCACCGTGGCCCAGGGCGTCCCCACCCAGTGGGCCCTGGTGATGGCCCATCCCGATCTCGATTCGGCCGACCTGTCGTCGCTACGGGTGGTGGGCACCGGCGCCTCGCGGGTGCCGGCCGAACTAGTGGCGGCCATGCGTGAACGGTTCGGGGTACCGGTCATCGTTCGCTATACCTCCACCGAGGCCTCCCTCGGCACCGGCACCGTCCCCGGGGACATCGACGAGGTGGTGGCCACCACCGTCGGTCGCCCGGTGCCCGGCGTGTCTCTGACCATCGTCGACGAGAGCGGATCGGAACTGGGTGGCGGGGAAGTCGGTCGGGTACGGATCCATTCCGGGGCGGTGATGCTCGGCTACTGGGGTGGACCCCCCACCGGGCCGGGTATCGAAGGAGTGGTGTTCGATGTGGCGGCCACCGGTTCGGTGCTCGACGACGACGGTTGGCTGACCACCGGCGACTTCGGCTTCGTCGACAGCGGAGGCAATCTCCACCTGGTCGGGCGGGCCAACGAGATGTACATCCGCGGGGGGTACAACGTCTACCCGGCCGAGGTGGAGTCGGTGCTCTCCGCCCATCCGGGGGTCGCCCAGGTGGCGGTGGTGGGCGCTCCCGACCCGGTGCTCGGCGAGATCGGGGTGGCCTTCGTGGTGCCGGCCGACGGTGGCGGTGTTTCCCTCGCCGACCTCCGATCCTGGGCCACCGGGTCGCTGGCCGACTACAAGGCGCCCGACCGGCTGGCGGTGGTCGAGTCCCTGCCGCTCACCTCGATGATGAAGGTGGACAAGCGAGCCCTGGCCGACCGGGTCGGCCAGGCACGGCCCGCAGTTCAAGTGCGAAGACAGTGAGGAACCTATGACCGAACGATCCATACCTGCCACCGGAGGGGTCACCGACGACCCGATCCGGCTGGGCACCATGCTCTACACCCTGGTGGAGCCGCACAGGGGCCATGAGGTGGCCTACAACCGTTGGTACGAGCGGGACCATTTCTATGCCGGTTGCCAAATCGGCGCCTACAACTTCTCCGGTGCCCGCTTCGTGGCCACCTCCGACCTGAAGGAGTTGCGACTTCCCGAGGGCCCGTCTGCGATCTCGGCCGATCCCCAGGTCGGTACCTATCTGGGCGTCTACTACGTCCTCGACGGCCATCACGCCGAGTGGAACCGGTGGGCGGTGGACCAGGTCAACGTGCTCCACGCCGCCGGGCGGATGTTCGATCAGCGCGATCACATCCACACAGGCCTCTACCGGTTCGAATGGGAACACCGTCGTGACGACGACGGGGTTCCCGCCGAGTTGACCCTCGACCACCGGTTTGCCGGCATGGTCTCGGTGTTCACCGAGCCGGTCGACGGAGTGGAGTCGGCCCAGGTGGAGGCCTGGTACCGCGACGTCTATCTCCCCTCGGTGCTCCCCGGCTCGCCGGTGGCCACCGTGCTGGCCTTCTCTCCGCTGCCGCTACTGGCCGATGCCCCCGGCGACGTCCCCCGCGACGCCGCGGCCGATCGGCGTCTGCTGCTGCTGTGGTTCCTCGATGACCCACCGGCCGACTCGTGGGAGGCGGTCTTCGCCGGGCAGGGGGAGGCGCTGGCCTCGTCGGGGTTGGGCCGACTGCTGTGGGCGTCACCGTTCATCGGAACCATCCCGGGTACCGATACCTACACCGATCAGTTGTGGTCGTAGGTGACGGGCGGGCCCCGATGACTTCCCTGCGTGCGGTCCGCGTCCAACGTTAGGGCACAGCCGTTGGCCCAAGCAGGGCGCCGAAGCGATCCGGTCTCTCCTCGCGCTGGCGTCGGTGGTAAGCGTCGACACGGCGCTTCTGCTGCGCGCCGTCGAGGTGTACGAGACCGATCGGTTGGACTTCGCTGAGGCGTACCTCGTGGCATGCGCGGAAAGCACCGGAGTGAGCAAGATCGCTTCGTTCGACAAGACCATCGACCCGATCGGGACCGTCGAACGGGTTGAACCTCGGGGCCGCTGACGACCGAGGAGAGGCGGAACCTGTCAAGGCCTTT